>CAYWKD010000021.1:0-54201 GCA_964458705.1 uncultured Saprospiraceae bacterium
TTTGAATCTTATTTGATTCCCATTGTCAACAAATATAATACATTTATTGTATTTGAAACTACTTTCCAGACACTTTTCTTTTCTAAGGAATGCTTTAATTTCTTTATTCTAACCTATCTTTTTTCATTATCTCCTTTCAATCAGTAACTTACAGTTAATACAAGAGTGTTATTTTCGTGAAATTTTTTTATTCTATCATTATTCAAAATTAAACTTTATGAGATATTTCGCCTTGTTGAGCACTTTAGTATGGACTACCTGCCTATTAGGTCAAGAGAATCATTCACATGGTCTGGGTCGCGCTATTTATTTTCCAAACATTCCCGGGTATGTTACTGTAAAAGCAGATTTGCACATACATACCGTTTTTTCAGATGGAAGCGTTTGGCCAAATATTCGAATTCAGGAAGCCTTGAGAGATAGTCTAGACATTGTGTCAATGACAGAACATATTGAATATCAGCCACATCGAAAAGATATTCCTAATCCTGATTTCAATCGTTCTTACGAATTAGCTTCTCGTTCAGCACGTCCGTATTCATCTCTAATTGTTTCAAGCGGTACAGAAATTACAAGAGCTTTGCCACCGGGGCATAACAATGCCATTTTTATTGAAGATGCGAATAAATTGATCGGACTAGATTCTGTTGAAGTATTTAGAGAGGCCAATCGTCAGGGGGCATTTGTCTTTTGGAATCACGCCAATTGGATTGCTCAACAGAGAGATGGCATCGCCACTTTAAGCGAGATGCAAAAAATGTTGATTGATGAAGGATTGTTGCATGGAATTGAGGTCGTCAATGATTTAACCTACTCCGCAGAAGCATTACAGATTGCTTTAGACAATGACTTGACGATTATGGGTACTTCTGATATTCATGGACTAGTAGATTGGCAATTTGGTATTCCCGAAGGTGGGCATCGCCCGATCACGCTCGTTTTTGCAGAGGAAAAAACAGAGGCTTCTATTAAAGAGGCGTTGATGGCGGGTCGTACCGTAGCTTGGACAACTAATTTGTTGATAGGTAAGGAAGCGTACTTGCAGCCATTAATTGAGGCCTCTTTGGAGGTTACTAAAGCGCAGTATCAAGGAATTGCTTCAGTCATTGATGTGATGATTAAAAATAATTCAGAAGTAGATTTGATTTTGGCAAATGAAGGAAAATACACTTTTCATGCTCATGATGACATTGTGATTTTGAAAGCACATGAGACAACTAAGGTGGAAGTTAAAACTTTGGAACAGCTAGAATCATTTGAACTGCCATTTCGAGTGATGAATGGAATTACTGCCCCAAAAACACACCCAGTTATTACGATAAAAGTAACCGTAGAAAAGTAATGAAGTACAATGAATGAGTTATAGATCAAGAATAGCACATGCCTATTCCTAATCTATAACTCATAATCAGTTACTTAAACATAATCTTCTCCGTCAGAATACCGTCTTTAAACCGCATTTTCGCAATGTAAATGCCGTTTGGCATATTTCTTCGATGGACAAAATAGTAGCTGTTGTCAACTCCATAAGCTGATTGCATCAAACGTCCACTCAAATCATAGATTTCAATATCTTGAATAGGTTTGTTAACCGCAGTTCTAATAATAGCTTGATCGCTTGCTGGATTTGGCGTGATTACTAGCTCTACTTCGCTTGCTTTTACTTCTTCTACTGAAGTGTAAGCCGCCAAGTCTAAGGCTGCAAAAGCACGAGGCGCAAAATATCCGAATATGGTGTCAATATAAGTACGTGATTTTTCTGCTGACATACCTACATTGCCGATTAGTGCTTGCTCGTGGAAGGAAGTCATGCCTGATGGATCAGAAGGATGAGGCAGTAAGTTCCAAGGAATACCCCCTGCTGGTGGTGGACCAGGTGCTGGTGCATTCGGATCCCACCAATCGACTGGTACGCCTTCATCTAAACCATTTTCATTGGGTGGATTCACCACTGGATAAAGTCCTTCAAAGTACTCATGACCCGCAGCAGCAGAGTTTGCTCTAGCCTGTGCCGTAAATTCATCGTCGATGTTAGCATTAATGAATACATCATTGTTGCCCAGTTCATTTTGTACTTGTGCGATTAGTTTACCTCCTTGTACTCGCACGATTGGGTCTCCCGTTGTTGGTACAATTAAAACAGCATCTTCGTAAGGTGCAAAGAAATCATTGGCAGATTGAAAAGTGATGGTTGGCGGATTACCTTCCTCCAAGAAAGATATATCTGCTAAATCGCCACCTACATTAACACCTAGTTGGAACTCAGAACTGTAAGCTACATGATTAGGGTAGTTTGTGGTATCTCCTTCTGGGAAGCCAAAAGCAGGAATACCAAATGCCAAATTCTTACCTTCAACGTCTCCATGTACGGATTCAACTACCATCGGTGTATCTGGTGTGCCATCGCCATCTGCATCGATGAAAAATTTGGCAGGCCCATTTGTTGTCGTCAAAATTTCATCATATCTGTCTAAACCTACCATTGCGTTGCTGATATAACCACCTGTACCTACTCCCCAAGCGGTGATTCTACTGGTGTCCACAGCAAATTGATTACCATCTTCAACATAATTTCGCTTGAAAAAGCGAATAGCTGTGCGTCCATCCTGCACACCGCGATAAGCAGCTTGAATTAAACCTAAGGCGCGAGTAGGCTGCGTGTCAGCTAAAGGATTCCATCCTGCTCGATAACTTACAGATGCTGCCGTGTAGCCATATTTTGCTAATCTTGTACAGATTTCAACTACGGAAGAATCCGTTTTTGTTCCTGTAATTTGAGCATTATCAGGAACAGGCAGAAAGTTTCCTGTATGAAACACAAGCACCAGTGGTCGCTCTGTGCGATCATCGCCAACAGGTTCATAAACATCCATTAATAGTTGTTGCGGAACAGCCTCTCCAGCGATTGGTAAAAATAGAACAGTGGCATTTACGCCATATACAACGTCAGAAGTAACCTCAACTTCGGAGAACACCTCTTGCATAAATCTTCCTTCCTGTGCTTGTAAATGGAAGCTCAAGATGGATAAGAATACAATAAAAATATTTAATTTTTTCATAGAACAAGTTTTGATTTTAAAATTTAGCATGTGTTGCTTTTTCATCTTTGTTTTCAAAGGTGTTTGGTTATTTTAATCTTGGCTATATATGAATGAAATATAGGCTAATCTACCAATTCTAGGTCCTCCATAAGTTTGGAAGCTCTTGTTATTCAGTACATTGGATGCACCTATCTTCATAGTCGTATCTATTCTTTTTAGGCGGAAATTAACTTGAGCATCTAATAGATCATAGCTTGGTATAAAGCCTGTGAACTGAGGTGAACCTTCAAAAATGAAGCCATCAATCCACTTGTAATTTACTTTGAAACCTACATTGTTGATATTCAGACCTCCTAGGTTGACTGATAAATCCCTTGCACTCAATCCTAAATTGAATTTATGTTCAGGTGTATTGAAGGCTGGAATAATTGGATCATCCTCCGCAGTTTTGATGAGCGTATTCCAAGAGTAGTTTCCGTTGAGCACATAATAATTTGCAAAGTAATGGTTAATCCCCAATGAAAACCCTTGTGTTGTAACCGTGTTTAGGGAATTGGCGGCATATCTAAAGGTTTGTATTCTAATTGGCTGTCCTGTATTAGGATTTAAGTCGGCATCCACTCCAATATTGAAACCTAAAAAGTTTTCATAAACACTATAATAATAGCCTGCATCAATATAGGTCGTATTGAAAAGTGTTGTTCTGTAGCCTGCCTCTATTGTTCTAACTTGTTCAGGCTGAACAGGATCAATATTAAAAAACTCTAGTACATCAGGACCAGGCGCATTGAAATACGTTGTTAATGACTCTACTGTAACCAAATTTTCTGCTCCATTTAAGTTGCCCGCCAGCACTGCGCGACCTACGTTTAGAAGTAAATATTGATCGCTCAATGTTGGATTGCGAATAGCAGAGGAGAACGAAAAGCGTAAATAATTGTCAGGAGATGGATTCCAAACAACAGAAGCAGCAGGAGAGAATACTCGGTCAAAATTTTCATTTTTGTCCGTTCTAAGGGTAAACTGCGTTTTTAGCTGATTATTGGCAAAGGATTTCTCAATACCTGCATAAAAGCCATATTCAGAATTAGAAATACTCACATCCGCTGTATCAGAAAATACAGTACCTTTTGAATCGGGCGTGTAAAGCCTAGCACTAGCTCCCACTGTAATTTTATCAGTCCATTGCGGAGTGAAAATATATTCTCCTTGTGCGTGATAAAGCGCTGAGTTATCGAAAAATTTAGTACCACCGTCCGTTCTTAGTGTGCTGCGAATTTCTTCAAATTCCTCATTAAAGCGAGATGTTCCTGGTGCGAAAAAGTCAACTGAGCTTGTAGTGCCTTTAGATTGAGCATTGGCTACATCCTCTGCTTCACCATGCCATTGTTCTAGTAAGTCTTGATTATCAATTAACCATTGATCAGCACCCTCTTTGTCAAAACTAATGATAGGTATGCCAGTATTGGGATCAATAGTAACCTGAATCTGAGGATAACCACTTTCAATCATTCTATCCAAGATAGGTTCTTGCCAATAACCTGCATAGTCTCTTGACCAGTCATTGTCTGATTTTGCTCTTCTTTGAAGCTCTAAGGCAGTAAAGTAAGGGTCGTAAGAGTCTCCTGCCCCTGTACGCGTAGCATAAGCACGGACAAAAAACTTATTTTGTTTTTTCCACTCTAAGCGATTTTGCAAAAAGGAAATTCCTCTTAAACTAAAGCGGTTATCTCCTTGATAGACCGTTGTACCTTCACCGTAGCTACTAGACAAAATAAGTTCTGGTGATTGCTCTACTTTTTTAGGACTGGTACGGATATGTACTGCTCCCGATAGTTTTAAATTTCGAGTGTCGTAATCTACTAAATCAATTTCTTCGTAACCTGTTCTGTACCAGATACCTAAGCCCGGAAAGTTGCTAGGTTGATCGGAAAAGTCGTTTCTACTCTGATATTCGTCTCCGTAGATGTTTACAGCATCGAAACCTCCTGGATTGTTTGCATCAACTCTTGATCCATCTATAGGATCATAATTATCCGCTACCCAGTCATCCGCACGTAAGTAGGAAAAGTTGAATTTGTAAGCCATTACATCTAAGCCTTCGCTATTAGTGATAGCATCTGCCCAGCGTAATTCCGTCATGAGTAGGTTTCGTTCTCCTGATTTCAACATAGCGGATAGTCCTTGTTGATAAAACGGATTTTTGGTCTCCATACTAATAACTCCATTAAAGGCATTCGGACCGTAAAAAGCAGAACTTGCTCCTACTACTAATTCTACACGATTTACATCTAATTCAGAAGAACCTAAAAAATTTCCTAGAGAAAAATTAAGTCCAGGGGCTTGATTGTCTAATCCATCTATAATTTGTAAAGACCGAACAGGACTTGTGCTATTGAATCCTCTAGTGTTGACGACTTTGAAGCCTAGACTAGCAGCGGTTAAATCTACTCCTTTCAGAGTGCCAAGTCCGTCATAAAAACTCTCGGAAGCCGTTTCTTTTATAGCTATATTGTCTAGGGTTTCTACGGTGAGTGCAGACTGTTGTTGTTTCTCTGAAATTCTACGTCCAGTTACCTCCACTACATCAATAGTTAGGGCATCCGTAGCCAAATTGATGGTAATGATATCATTGGTATTAGTTATTTCTATTATTTGAGTAGTATATCCAGTATAGGAGACAACCAGAGAAAGTGGCAGGGTCAAATCAGTAGCTATTTCAAAAGACCCATCAATGTCCGCAGCAGTACCATCAGAGGTATTTTCTATTAAGATATTAGCTCCGATAAGCGGCTCCTGGGTGCTTTTGTCCAGCACTATTCCTTTTATCACTGTTTGTGAAGAAAGAGAATTAATAATAGTAAAGAAAATAAAATTCAACAAAAATATTTTATTGAAAAACTTCATACGCTCAGTTGTATTCTTCTTTGTTTAATATTCTGTTACTAAGATGCAAAGTAGTGAAAATTCGCTAAACGGTTAAATATTTTTTACATAAAATTAATCTTGAATGAATTTTGACTTAACGTGTATTGCAAAAGACCAACTGAGTAAGAATCTGGTGTGCTTAGAAATAGGCTGGAAAGTATTGATAGACAAGCATCTCAACATTGAATAGTGGATGCTTGTCTGCTTATCATTAGGCTGGAAGAACATAGAGCCTCCAAGCATTCAATTTGCCTTCATCTTGAGGCGCAAAGTCGTAAATTTTCAATCTCCATTCTCCTTGTATTGGCTCATCAATAAGTCCCGGAAAAAACTCGCTATTGAAATAATGAATCATATTTGTAGAAAATCCTCCTTCTCTATCATAAACTACTGCTGATTTTCCTGAAGGAGATTCTAGGATAATTTGTAAATCTGTGCAGAAAGGATGCTCAATATCTACAAATAGGCCTAAGTCTTTTACAATTCCGTTATTCACTAAATGAATGGAGGAAACAAGCGGAGTATTCTGATCGTCAGGAATTAATTCATTTACTTGCAATTCTGTAATTTGAACGTTTGCTTCCATTGAAGCCGTATTACTTTCTTTCGCTGGCGCAATGATTTCGTCTTCTCTAACTTCTTCTACTCCTTGCATGAAAGATTCTGTCATCGTATCTGATGTATCTTCGCTGGCTATTTTAGTAACACCTCCTGCCACTGAAGCTGCTAATGCAGACGGCGCAATATTGCTAATAGACGTTTCTTTTGTCTCAGTAACAATCGTTTCAGTTGATGTATCAGTAATTTCTGTTGAGTCAGTCTCTTGGTCTCCTGGTAAGATGCGTAAACTCCAGTGGTTCAATTTTCCTACATCCGTAGTGGCTTTGTCAAAAACTTCTAATTTCCAATCGCCAGCTACCGACTCGCCTTTAAATAGTTCAAATTTGCTATTTTCATACACTTTCTTCAAGTGTTCTGCACGACCTCCTGCTCTATTATGAACAGTAACTGATTTTCCAGAGGGCGCAATCAAGCTAATGACTAAATCACTAATACATGGATGGTCAATATCAATCTCTAAATCCATTTGCTCAACAGGTCGTGGAGTTGAAAAGCGCATTCTGCTAACTAATGCACCATAGTTATCAGGAATCACCTCATTCACCAGTACAATTTGGCTTAGAACACGACTACCTGAAAGTCGCTGATAGGCTGTTGTTGTATCTTCAGAGGATGCTGAGCTACTGGATAAATTAGGAGCAGCAGTTGATATTGCGAAAGCATTTGCCTCTTGTTCTTCTGTGTCTATAAATGGTGTGCTTGTATTTTGCTCGGAGACTTCTACTTCAAATGATGCTGAGGTTACTTCAGGTTCGCTGCCCTCAGTTAGCTGTTCATTGTAGAAAGACATAAAACCTGCCGATTCAAAAGTAGTCCCAAGATTTGGTGTAGGTGTTGCTTCTTCTTCAACTGTGTTCTCAGTATTTTCTTCGCTACTGGAAGATGACGAGAGAAAAATGCTTGTAGTAGTTTTAGATTCTAGTAGTTCTGTTTCTGATACTTCTACTGCTGAGCTTTCTTGTGAACCAAAGAACATAAAGCCAGCATTTGTATTGGTCTCTGTCTCTAGTGCCGCTTCAGTAGCTGGTTCATTGATACTTGTAGTTGTTTCTTCCGGCAATAAATACAGACTCCAGCCATTCAGCTTTCCTGTATCGCGTTTAGAGTTATCAGAAACTTCTAATTTCCAATCTCCTGCGATAGATTCTCCTTTAAATGCGTCAAAATGTTCTGGATCATAAGCGCGCTGAATATTTTTGATGCTATTATTAACAATACCGTCTCTGTTATGAACGATGACAGACTTACCAGAAGGAGCAACTAATTTGACGATTAAATCCTGTATAAATGGATGCTCAATGTTTACATTCAGCCCTACTTTGCTTACTGTGCCTTCATTGGTAAAAGTCATTGCACTGACAAGCGGTGTAGCAAAATCATCAGGTATTTCTTGATTGACAGCCATGCCTTTTAGGATAACCTTATCACCAGAAAGAACACGCTCTCCACTTTCATTCTCTTCGTTTTCTATGGGTGTAATTGCTTCTAACGAGGAACTTGCAATGCTACTCGCATTTTCACTTTCGTCGAAGGAAGTACCAAAGAGGGTAGTTGTGAAACTACTCATATCTTCTTTGCTTTCATCTTCTGCTATATCACTAGTCATTTCACCTTGAGTGAATAGGCTCTGTATATCGTCTATCTCTGTTTTTACTCCGCTCATTTCAGCAGCTTCCTCAGGTGGTGTAACAAAAAAGCTGGCTGAGTTAAAACCTGATTCTAAGGTTGTTTCTTCTTGTGGTTTACTATCTTCTTCGGCTGGCGTGCCAATGAATGATGTGAAACTTGAAGTGAAGGATGTTTCGATTGGTTCTATTGCTCCTATGTTTCCGATGGAATCAATATTGATGTCTTGACCTTCTACTAGATCATCTATAGTTGCAGCAAGACTTGTTGCACTACCGCTAAAGTTATGCCCTTCTAGTTGCGGCGCTGTTGTTACTTCTTCTTTTACATCAATTCCTGCTGTATCAGGATGTTGAATGTCGTACAAACTTGCTGGATGAGGCTCTGTATTTTCACGATCTGTTTCGCCACATTCGCAGGTGTAGTATTTTTCCTCTATTACCTTACCTTCTTTCCAAGTCCTTCTAATAATTTCATTCCATACCAAGCGTTTGCCGTTTTGCATGCTAAACTCAAATGCCATTTCAGACATTGTTACATCATTTCCCACCGCTTGGCTGTGCAGTGCGATGTGATTAATTGCTGCTAAATTACCGAAGAAGTTTTGAGTTGCATCGTGTTTCGCTGTTTTACCGTAGATGGCATCATCGGGCTTAGAATAGCAGATGACATCGTCATGGAAAAATTGCTCAATTGCTTCTAAAAATTTGCCTTGTACTACTAGATTGTCTAGTTCTACAAGTTGTTGCTGAAGGTTCATGCTGTTTTGAAATTTATGATGAAAAAATCTGTTCTTTTGTTTTAAGGCTATTTCCTAGAGATGTCTGTACACACAAAAAGTTAGCAATCAAATATTCACTGCATGAATAATTTAACCTGCTAATATGCAAAACTGCCACAAAATTTAAACGATATAATATTATAAAAAAAAAGTGTTTATTGTATTAACTCAATGTTATTTTTTCAGTTACAACACTTAATTTTTTTGCCTATTGTAAGTTATTTGTTTGTTGTTCAAACTGCTTTATTGTCTAATACGTTAAACACAGGTCAAGTTAGCCAGTGTTCGGCTTAGAATTATGAATTACAAATTATTAAACTCTTTGATTATCAATATTTTACTATAAAGATAAAGTACAACTAATTTTGTGCTATCACTTAAATCAAATAAAATTCAATCCATATGTACTTTCAGAATATCCTAGAGACAATAGGAAACACACCATTAGTCAAATTGAATAAAATACCAGCAGAAATTCCTGCGACAGTGTTGGGCAAAGTAGAATTTTTTAATCCTGGCAATTCCATCAAAGATCGCATGGCTCTTAAGATGTTGGATGATGCAGAAAAAAGAGGTGATATTAAAGTTGGCGGCACGATTATTGAATGTACTTCGGGCAATACAGGAATGGGACTAGCCATAGCAGCGGCAGTGAAAGGATACAAATGTATATTTACAACAACAGACAAGCAATCAAAGGAAAAAATTGACTTATTGAAAGCAGTGGGAGCAGAAGTCATTGTTTGTCCAACCAATGTGGAAGCAACTGACCCGAATTCTTACTATTCAGTAGCAGAAAAGTTGAGCAAAGAAATTCCCAATTCTTTCTGGTGCAATCAATATGATAACTTGTCAAATACGAAAGCACATTACGAAACAACAGGCCCTGAACTATGGGAGCAGACAGAAGGAAAAATTACTCATCTAGTTGTAGGTGTAGGTACTGGGGGAACTATTTCTGGTACAGCCAAATATTTAAAAGAGAAAAATCCTAATATCAAAATCTGGGGAGTAGATACCTACGGGTCTGTGTTTAAGAAGTACCACGAAACAGGGGAGTTTGATGAAAAAGAAATCTATCCTTATATAACAGAGGGAATTGGAGAGGATATTTTACCTAAGAATGTTGATTTTAGCTTGATTGACCATTTTGAAAAAGTAACGGATAAAGATGGTGCTATCATGACGCGCCGATTAGCAAGAGAAGAAGGATTACTCATTGGGTACTCATGTGGTTCTGCCATGCAGGGTTTGATGCAATTGAAAGATAATTTCACTAAAGACGATGTGGTAGTGGTCATTTTTCACGATCATGGAAGTAGATATATTGGAAAAGTTTACAATGATGACTGGATGAGAGAGCGTGGTTTCTTAGAGGATGAACTTAGCGTAAAGGACGTCATTGGGATGAAAAAAGACAAAACCTTTTTTGCTGTTCAACATGATGATACGGTAAGATATACCTTTGAGATGATGCGTGAAAACGATATTTCGCAAATGCCTGTCATGGACAACGGACATATTGTTGGTGCTGTTACAGAAAGTAAAGTGCTTTCTTATATGTTGGAAAATCCTTACTCAAATACAGAGAAGTCTATTGCGGCTATCATGGGAGAGCCATTTCCAGTAGTAGATGCAAATTTGTCTTTCAGATTGTTAGGGAAGTACTTTGATCGGAAAATACCTGCCGTTGTTGCTCAAGATATGACAGGTTCATTTCATATTTTGACTCAGTACGATATTATTCAAGCGCTATAGCTTTAGAAATTGAAGGTTAAAGGTTTGAAGATCAAGGTAGATTGGAAGATATTGCCATTTTATCTGTTGGCAATAGGGGCAACTTGGGTCGTTGGGCATCATGTTTTCTTTTGGGATACCATTCAACTGGGTTCGAAGCATGCTCATTGGTATTTTGAGCATGATTTTAAATATTTTCTACTGCCTCCAACGATTGATAGCGGACATCCACCTACTTTTGGTATGTACATTGCTTTAATGTGGAAATGGTTGGGCAAAACACTCATCGTTAGTCACTTTGTTATACTACCTTTTACCCTGTTGAGTATTGGGTTACTTCATCAAATTGGGAACTATTTTTTAGATGCTAAAAGTGGTATTGGCTTAGTACTTTTAATGGTTGCTGATCCAACTTTTGCTGCTCAAAGTCTGCTCGTCAGTCCTGACGTTGCCTTATTCTGTTGTTTTTTGTTGGGTTTGTATGCTGTTCTGAAGAGTCGCTCATGGTTGTTAGCATTAGCTTGTCTAGGTTTAGCATCCATTAGTATGAGAGGTATGATGGTCGTGTTGGTTTTATTTCTAGCTAACATTAGTTTTGATTACATCTGCACGTCAGTGCCTAAAAGTTTTACGACGATAATCAATAAATATATTTTTCCCTTCATCCCATCAGGTGTTTTAGCAGCTAGTTTTCTTGCTTATCACTACTGGCAAACGGGTTGGATAGGCTACCATGCTGATTCGCCGTGGGCAGCTAGTTTTGAAAGAGTAGATGCAATGGGATTTGTGAGAAATATAGCATTACTCTGCTGGCGACTATTAGATTTTGGGAGAGTGCTGGTCGTATTGGTTACTCTGGTGCTTCTCTTTAAAAAATGGCGGCGTAATCAACCTTTTTCGATGATCTTAAAATGGTTGCTTTCATTGAACATCATTGCTTTCTTAATTTTATGCCCAACATTATTAATATATGATGGATTGCTTGGTCATCGATATCTTATGCCTATTTTCTTCTTGAACAATTTATTGTGTCTATATCTCATTTTTCAACAAAGTTCAATCCAGCAAACTGTAATTTTCTCATTGGTTTTAGTTAGTCTATTGACTGGAAATTTATGGATTTATCCGAAGCAAATTGCACAAGGGTGGGATGCTACCTTAGCACATTTACCTTACTATGCTTTGCGTTCCGATATGATTCAGTATATTGAGCAAGAAAATATTGAGTTTGAACAAGTAGGTACTGTTTTTCCTGAAATTGGTGAACGCAAATTCAAAGAATTAAATGACCTTGAACTGGGCTTTGTGCCAGTCAGCCTAAATGAAAATCAGTATATTTTCTATGCTTCTGTGATGAATGACTTTTCAGATGAAGTATTGGAAACACTAGAAAATGAGTGGATCGTGCTGAAACAATTGAAAAAAGGAAGAATAGAAGTAATATTATATCAGCGACCATGAGGAAACTAAGTTTAAAAGAACTCAATCGAGTTTCTATTGATGCCTTCAAAGAGCAGCCCAAAACCCCTTTCGTAGTTGTACTAGATAACGTGCGATCCGCACTTAATGTCGGTTCTGCTTTCCGAACCGCTGACGCTTTTGCACTAGAAAAAATATGCCTCTGTGGCATCACTGCCACTCCACCGCATCGGGAGATTTTAAAAACTGCGATTGGTGCAACGGAGGCTGTAGCATGGACTTATCATAGATCTACCTCAACAGTAGTGGAAGGTCTAAAGGCTGAAGGCTATACCATAATAGGAATAGAACAAACAGACAGCAGCCTCTCCTTGAGTGACTTTCATTTGGATTGTAGTCAAAAAGTGGAGGGCAATAAATATGCAATCATCTTTGGCAATGAAGTAAAGGGTGTTAATGATAATGTGTTGTCATTGCTAGATTACTGCCTTGAAATACCACAATTTGGTACAAAGCATTCATTGAATATATCAGTTTGTGTAGGAATTATCGTTTGGGAATTATTCAAACAGTGGAAGTATGGTGATTAGTAAGATTATGCTAATCGCTTTTTAATAAACAATAAAACTCTTTAGAATTATGAAATTTGAACTAAAGCAAAGCGACAAAAATCAGGAATTCTACTTCACATTGAGAAATGGTGAAGGAAAGGCGGTGATCACTAGTGAGGGATACAAGCAAAGATCAAGTGCCAAAAATGGCATTGAATCTGTGAAGAAAAATGGTGCTGCGGGCAATATTGACTTGAAAGTTGGAGAAGCAAGTGGCAAACCTTTCTTTAACGTAAAAGCGACTAATGGACAAGTAGTCGGTAAAAGCCGAGTATTTGCTACAGAGGCGGAGAGAGATGCAGCGGTGGAAGAATTGAAATCTGATGTTTCAGAAGCAACAGTTGAAGAAATTTGAGCAATAGTACCAAATCACACTGGAATGGGTACTACTTGCAATTTCTTAACACTTATTAAAGTGTAGTGGAATTGCAAAAACCATTTTTAACAAGAATTTTGCAAGGTGAGCATTACTCATCTTGCAATTTTAATTTTGGGCTATTCGTTAATTAATTAAAACAATCTGATATGAAGGTTCTGAATATATGTTTCTTGGCAGTAGTATTGCTGCTTTTTGCAAGTTGTAATAAAGATGACGATGATATGGACGTTATCCGAACGGATGGCTTGAATATTATTATTCAAAATGAATTCGAGTCTTTGCCTGCTAAAGTATCCGTATTCTTTAAGGTAGAAACGAAAGATGGTGTTCCTATTGCGGGTATGACCGATCAAAATTTTGTTATTTATGAGAACGATAAGCGAATTTCTGAGGACGAAGCAGCTCGTCAGATTTCGCCAAGGGCGCAGTTGTTTGCTTACAGTACTTTACTGATTTTAGATTTGAGTGCAAGTGTTACTAACAGCAACCTACCTCGCCTAAAAGAAGCATCAAAGCAGTTCATTAATGCAGTTATGTCTAGTGGTAATGATGGAGCAGCACAAATTGGCGTTAGTTGGTTTGATGGAGAAGATAAACTACATGAGCTGATGGATTTCACAAGTAGTCGAGATTCCTTGTTAGCGGCAATTGATGGCATTACACCTGATATTAGCCAAGATAATTCTACTGATCTTAATGGTGCCGTTATCAAAGGTGTAAATAGAATTGAAGATATTTTTTTTGAGTACCAAAATGATGATGTTTCTTATGCTGCGTCGGTTGTTGTTTTTACGGACGGAACGGATCAAGCGGCGAGATACTCTCAAGAGCAAGCTACCAACGCAGTGAATAGCGCTGATCCGAATATCACCTTTTACTCAATCGGTCTAGGAAATGAAATTGATGTAGATGTATTACAATTAATTGGAAAAAATGGCTTTGAGTTTGCCGAGAATACCGACCAGTTAATTGCGACCTTCGACAAAATTGCGGGTAGGATAAGCGACGATGCAAATAGCTACTATCTGTTTGAATATTGTAGTCCTAAAAGAAATGGAGAACACACTGTAACAATACAAGGTATTTATCAGAATTTACGCGGGGAAGCTTCCTCTAAGTTTGATGCTCGTGATTTCACAGGGGGGTGCAGTTTGTAATAAGCTGTGGTGCTTCATAAGTTTAAAGTCAATTACACAGTTCTCATTATTGTTCATAAGTATTTTGATTTCTTGCTAACGCTCAAGCGTGAGCCAAAAATTTATCTCTATCTAGCTTAGTAACTTGTTTCATCTAGCTCTACTTTGCCATAGAAAGTACGATAGACAAAGAAAGTGTAGGATACCACTAGCGGTATGCCAATTGCCACAAAACTGAGCATAATACCTAAGGATTTATCAGAAGAAGCCGCATTGTAAACTGTAATGTTATATTGTGGATCAATAGTGGATAAAATGAGAACAGGATATAATTCAATTGCCACTAAAATCAGCAGCATACTCACCGTGATCGAGGAAAAAATAAAAGATTGCTGATATTTTCGCTTTTTTACTAATCTAGGAATATTGGCAATGCTTAAAAACGAAACAAGCGGGATAACGAATAAAGCTGGATTTTCCTTAAAAGTATCTGACAAATGTGGAATATAGATCAATGTATAGAGCGTTAAAACACTAAATAGCACAATGAAAATAATGATAGATTGCCGTAGTAAAATGGTAAATTTTGCAAATAGACGACCTTCGGTTTTCATTGTTAAATAGATAGCTCCGTGCATCATGAATAATGCTAAAGTCGTAAAGCCCACTAAGAAAGCGTAAGGATTCAAGAACTCCAACCAATTGCCTTGAAATTCATAGTTTTCACCTATGGCAATACCCTGTAAAACATTACCCAAAACGACACCCAGTAAGATCGCCATCATAATGCTGGAAGCACTGTAACTAATGTCCCACATTTTTCGCCACCACTTCATTGGTTCTTTAGAACGAAATTCTATGGAAATGGCTCTAAAAATTAAAAAGGCAAGGAATAACATGAATGGAATATACATTGCTGAAAACATAGAAGCGTAGAGCACAGGGAAACCAGCAAACAAAGTTCCTCCACCAATTACCAGCCAAACTTCATTTCCATCCCAAACTGGACCAATGGCATTAAGGGCAATTCTACGACTTTTTTCTTTGTTCAAAAACAAATGCCAAGCGCCTGCTCCCAAGTCGAAGCCATCCAAAATGGCGTAGCCAGAGAATACTGCTCCAACAACTAAAAACCACAAAGTTGGGTAATCTATACCTAAGAAGGTTGCCATAGTATTATAATTTTAAATTCTGCATTAAATATTTTTACTGCTTCTGGCTGATTGCTTCTGCTATTCCTGATTGCTTTGGTCGCTTATCGATCATCTTGCTCTCACTTGGTCCGAGTTGAATTTTCTTTGTTAATAAATATATAAATAATACAAAAAGCAAAATATAAATAGCAGCAAACATAATCAAAGAAAATAGCACTTGATTGGCAGTCACAACGTTTGAAAGTGCATCCGATGTGCGGAGTAAGCCATAAACCACCCATGGTTGACGTCCCATCTCAGCAGCAAACCAACCAAATTGATTGGCTATTTGTGGTAAAATAACAGCAAATACGAATATCCAAAGTAGCCATTTTTGCTCAAACAATTTGCCTCGCCACCAGTAAAAACTAGCTAAAAGCGTTAGACCAATTAAAGTCATTCCTATGGCAACCATAATGTGATAGAACTGAAAGATGGCGTTCAATGCTCCAGGACGTTCATCTTCTGGAAAAGAATTTAATCCAAGAACAGGTGTTTCAAAATCTTGATGCAACAAAAAGGTGAGTCCATTTGGAATTTTCAATCCCGTTACTTTCTGATTTTCCTTATCAACCCAGCCCATAAGATACATATCAGCGACGGCAAGACTATCGAAGTGTCCTTCTAGAGCAGCCAATTTAGCAGGTTGATTTTGTGCTACACCATCTGCTGATCGATGTCCAGTAAATAACTGGCTTAATGAAAAAACAGTTGCTACGGCTAAGGCAATCTTGAAGGCTTTTTTAGAAATTTCTATGTGTCTATTTTTCAGAATATAATAGGCATGAACACTTAACACTAAGAACGCACCTGCTAGAAATGCTCCAATCCAGACGTGTGTCAGACGATCCATACTGGAAGGGTTGAAGACCATTGCCCAAAAGTCGGTTATTTCCGCTCTTGCTTTGACGCCTTCTCCTACAATGTGATAGCCAGCGGGCGTCTGCTGCCAACTATTTGCCACTACAATCCAAACAGCAGAGAATACAGAACCAAGGAATACACCAATAGTAGAAATGAAGTGGACTGTCGGTGAGACTCGATTCCAACCGAAGAGCAATATGCCTAAAAAGCCACTTTCCAATGCAAAAGCAAAAATACCTTCAGCAGCCAAGGCAGAGCCGAATACATCGCCTACGTAACGTGAGTAGGTCGCCCAATTTGTACCAAACTCAAATTCCATAACAATTCCCGTAGCAACACCAATACCAAAAGTGAGTGCAAAAATCTTTGTCCAAAATCTTGCTAAATCTTCGTAAGTCTTATCTCTGGTTCTTAGATATTGACCTTCCATAATGACCATAAGTAAACCTAGACCGATACTCAATGGCGGATAGATGTAATGAAAAGAAACAGTGAATGCAAACTGTATGCGAGCTAATATTTCAACGTCCATAGCGTTTCTCTTTTTTCGTACACAACGTACTTAATTTTAATAATGTTTTAATAGCTCAACTACTTGGAATAATTCTATATTCTCCAGTGTAATTATTTATTTAAATTCCAAAAAAAGCATAAGAACTCCAATATTTGTGTGACATCTATCACATATCTTTTACATCCAGTCGTAAAATCATGATTCCTTTATATACTTAACATTTAGACGTATTGTCAATACTAAATCTTTAAGCCCTTCACTTCTGAGCGATGATAAATCGTTGCGATTATTTCATCTTTTTGAATAGTGCTTATACCAATAGATTAATATTGTAGTAGTACAATAAACCTTGCTATATTTGTTATTCAACAGCAAGCCAATAAAGATATGTTTCGATTTGAGCATCCTGAATATTTATACGCTTTATTTCTCATTCCCACACTTGCAAGTTTTTTTTTGTTGATGTGGCGATTTCGTAAGCGTGCTATTGAGCGATTTGGTGAGGCTAGATTAGTAGAGCGTTTGATGAGTGATTTTTCACCTAATAAGCACATACTCAAGTTTACTTTACTTTTGTTAGCGTTCACTTTTTTTGTAGTGGGTTGGGCGAATCCGCAATGGGGAACAAAACGACAAAAAGCAAATCGCAAAAGTGCAGACATCTTCATTGCACTAGACATTTCTTACAGTATGCTAGCAGAAGATATACCTCCTAGCCGTATGGATCGAGCAAAGAAACTAGCTGAAGATTTGATCTATCAATTGCGTGGAGAACGACTAGGATTGATCGTTTTTGCTGGCAATGCTTACTTGGAGACGCCTCTGACTGATGACTATGCTTTTATTACATTAGAGGCTAGAAGTGCTAACCCCTATCAAGCACCAACGCAAGGTACTGCCATCAGTGAAGCTATTGACTTAGCAGAGCGGTCTTTTGATGAAGAAAACAAAAATCATAAAGCATTGATAATCATTACTGATGGAGAAAATCATGATGAAGAAGCACAAGAACGCGCTGAAGCTGCTCAGCGGAATGGTTTGGTTGTATGTACGGTAGGGGTGGGTACGCAAGGTGGAAGTTTTATTCCAATTACTATTAATGGCAGAACAGATTTTAAGCGCGATGAAACTGGAAATCCCGTAAGGACACAACTCAATGAAGCAGCCCTAAAAGCAATTGCCAACGCTGCTAACGGCAGCTATTTTAATTTAAGCGTAGGTGCAGATAAAGTCATTGAAGCTTTACAGCAACGCATTGATCAAATGGAAAAGCGAGCGTTCGAACAACGTGTTTTTGACGAATACGAAAGTTATTTTCAATATTTTATAGGACTAGGTTTGTTTCTTTTGATTATTGAATACTTAATTTCTTACCGTAGAAATAAATTAATAAAAGCAAGAGATATGTTCTAGATATAAAAAAGTCCACCTCGGGCGAGGTGGACACATCAAAACAAAACGAAAAACCAACTTTAAACAATTCTTTTAGCTTATTCTATAAACTGAGGTATTCTTCTTTTGTTCTAAAAAAATATTGTTATATAAATGAAATTTATATTTAGTCACTTATTCTTTTGCTGAACTTAGTCTTACAGGCACCTCAATGTACTTTCCTGATCTGTATATCGACAAATTTATCGTCTGTCCAACTTTTAAACTAGAAATTGCCTCTTGAAGTTCAGGGAAATTGTGAATTGTTTTATCATTTAACCCTACGATAACATCCTTAGGTAGAACACCTGCATATTGAGCAGCACTTTTATCCTCAACTTTAAATACTGCAACTCCTTGCGTGATTGAGTCATCAATGTTTAATGCTTTAATATCTGCCTTTACTAGAGGGTCTTTGCTTGTGAGGTCAAAAACCTGTACTCCAAGCATAGCACGCTCATAATCACCATTCTCGATAATATCGTCAGCAATGCGCTTTGCTAAATTGATCGGTATTGCGAAAGAATAACCTGCGAAGTTGCCTGTTCTAGTAGCAATAGCGGTATTAATACCTAGCAATCGTCCATCCGCATCCACTAAAGCACCTCCACTATTTCCTGGATTAACTGCTGCATCTGTTTGTATGAAGGACTCAATGGCGTTCATATTAGGATTTTGTGATGAAATAGCATTAATGCTTCGTCCTTTTGCACTAATAATACCAGCCGTTACGGTTGACGTTAAGTTAAACGGATTCCCTACTGCTAACACCCATTCACCAATCTCTGCATTATCAGAATTTGCTATTTGTAGAGTTGGTAAGCCAGTAGCTTCTATCTTTAAAACGGCCAAGTCTGCTGCTGGGTATGTACCGATTTTTTCTGCTTTGAATTGGCGATTATCACTCAGGATGACAGTAACGTCATCTGCAAAGTCAACTACGTGGTTATTGGTTATGATATATCCATCTTCCGAATAAATCACGCCTGAACCAGAACCTGCTTTAGGTCCGAAATTTCCAAAGCCACCTTCTCCAAAAAAGAAATCAAATGGATTGCTCTCTCTGCGGTTATTACTAACAGTCGGAGTGATTTCCTTAGCTTCAATATGCACCACTACAGGAGTTGCTATTCTTGCAGCTTCTTTGAAGTCAAAAGGAAACTTGGTATAAGTTGAGGATTCATCACTAACTGTTGTACTGCTAGTCAATTGGACACTAGAAGGCTCGGTTACTTTAGTTGTGTTTGCACCTGTAAGTTGAATTCCTCCGAGCACAACTAATCCTCCCATCACGCCAGCTAATACGAATGATAAAATTTGTTTCATCATGTTAAGCACTATTTTTATTGTTTGACAATCGTATCGTGTAGATCACAAAATGTTTATGATAGAAAGAATGAAATATCATAAGATTAGTTCATTCTAAACACCTTTAAGTAACCCACCATAATATTGCAATGTTATCAAAACAAAATAGTTTAACAGTGTATTAACGGCGCACTAGTACATCTTTATCAGAGGGATACGATTTTCTAATTTGGACATACTATTTCTATATTCCAAAAAATAAATGCCTGGCTCTAAATATTCAACATCCAAATCCCAGTAATGATAACCTTTATTCAATTGTTTGTTATTTACTACTGTTTTGATTGGCAAGCCTAATTGATTGATTAAAACTATTTGGTATTTATCAGCGTCATGCACTTCTAAAGCAATCGTTGCATTTAGTAAAAATGGATTTGGAGAGACTTTTAAGTCTAGCTGCCCGGGCATAGGTGGTGCGATTTCATAATTATCTGTCATCAACTCTGTCAAAAATATAGGTGCTCCAGTGAGTGAAATACTTTTACCATCCACAATACTAGAGTCATTTGTAATAGCATAATTCCATTTTTTCTGTACGAATTTATTAATGCCCGTTCGCTTTTTTAAGTCAATAACTTGTAGTGCCTCTTCTGAATTGTCTTTTGTTGTAATTGCCCAAAGAACAAACGTAGGCTCGCCTTGCTGATTTACGAATACCCCACCTCTGATGCCACTAGGTAAGTCCATGCGTTTCCACAGATCGTGATCGAATCGCTTTCTAGAGAGCAAATTTGATGTTGTTCTATAGGCAATACCAATATCGTTAGCTTTAGCTGTCTGAGGAGAAACTTTATAAAGATTCTTGAATAAACCCATTAAATGGTATTCATCATATACATTTTTAGCATCTTTATAATCAAATTTATCTCCTAGTGTAAAAATATGAAATTGACGAATGTTCGCTTGTTGTGCTTCCACGAGTGCTTTGATGATGAAATTTCGCTGCACTTGATCTGAGCCAAAGCCTCGGTTTAAAGGCTTTCTAGGTATATTTGATTCTGTTATGATCCATTCTTTTTTAGAATATTGATGGTCATCATAGCCATGTTTGAATAAGACTTCTTGAAAGCGATTTCGCAAATTTAGAACACCATTTACTGCAGCATCTGTATGTCTTTTGTAGATAAATCCTTTTAATTCGTTACTCCAATCTCGTAAGCTGTTATCAATATGTGGATAAGTATGAAAACTTAATACGTCAAAGTAAGCACCACCTTTCAATGGGAAATTGCTGTTTACTCCACCATCTTCTGGGTTGTCTGTATTCCTCAAAACGGCATCTAAAAAGCTAGGATAACCAATACCGCCAATTGCCACATAAGCTGTTGGATCAATAGTTTTGATAATATCATAACTGATTCGCAGCATCCGGATGTAATGAAAAATAGGAGCATGAATATCGTAGTCGCAAGGCTCAGGATTAAACTCCCACCAATTCTTTTCTTTGCCAGGTGGATAAATTGAATTAGCGGTGAAAGAGTAATCAGGCTCATTCCAGATTTCCCAAAATTTCACATAAGGCTTATACAATTGAACGGTTTTGTAAAGATAAGCAGCATAGTAGTTTTCGTCATTGTAGGGCGTTCCATTTTCGCCATTATCCCAAATAGGTTCGTACAAATTAGCAAATAGCTCTGACTGCTTATCTTCGCAGTAGTAGGTTTTATCACGATGCGCCTCAGAAGGATAGCCCACGAAAACCACATTGTCCTTTGCACCTAACTTTCGATAATGTTCAAAAGTTTTAATTCTAAATTCATAGCCCCATTGCTCCATAAAATGCTCAAAAAGTGCAGGTCTAAGTGTATTTACTCCGACACCCTTGATGCCTTGAGCTTCACTACCAATAGCAATATCGCCTAATTCTTCGGCAGTCCAATTTTCAAAATAACCCACATTAGAGCCATAGCCAAAATAGCCTTTATAGGGTTTCACAATGTCATTAGCAGTGAAATCGACTTGTGAGGATAACTGAAAGGCAAGCATACTGAAACTTGCAACTAAGAATAAAAAGTACTTCATAATGTTTTGTGTATAATCGGTTTTGAAAAAAATAAATATTTACGACTTAGGTGCGTATTTTCTCTTCCTTACAAAGGTGTAACTATTCATTAGAGAAAGCTAGCAATAATTAGGTAGCGGTTAGTATGTATTATGCTAGAGTATATGAACGTAAATAATGTGGCAAAGCAAAGTATATTTTGCGGGGAGTGTTTGTAAAGACATAAAATCTATTTTTGACTTTTTAAGTAGATTAAAAACAAATGTAATTAGTACATTAGTTTCAATATTTGAATAATGGAAAAATTTGTTTTTTACTTATCAGTAATTCTGCTTGTTGGCTTGGCGTCCTGCAAGGAAGAAACTATACTGCCTGAAATTACTTATGTGGAAGCAGCCGACTTTGAGGAAGCTAAGGAAGTTGCCCTGCAATTGGCGGACGATTTTCAGATTGAATTATGGGCACCTGGTCCGCTACTTTCCAATGCAGTTGCGCTCACCTTTGATAATCAAGGAAATGCCTATGTAGCTGAAACTTCTCGTCGGAAAAGCTCAGACATAGATATTCGCGCTCATTGGGATTGGGCAATAGAAGATTTGTCTCTAAAAACGATTGAGGATACTCGCAACTTTCATTTAAGAAAACTAGCAACAGCACTGAGCGATCAAAATGTTTGGCTAGAAGACTTTAATGAAGACGGAGTACATGATTACAGAGATTTAGAAGTCCAAACAGAATACATTAGAAAGATAATGGACAAAGATGGTGATGGTATCGCAGATGCATCTTATCTTTTTGCAGAGGGATTTAATGAAATGCTTTCGGGGGTGGCAGCAGGTGTTTTATCTTATGATGACCAAATTTATGTTACAAATGCACCTCATGTTTGGCGCTTGAATGATCAAAATCAAGATGGTATAGCAGAGGAGAAGACTTCTATTAGTTATGGCTATGGGATTCATATTGGTTATGCTGGTCATGATATGTCTGGGCTTACGATGGGGATAGATGGGAAAATTTATTGGTCAATTGGGGACTTAGGTGTGAATGTGATAGATGACAAAGGTCAGCGTTGGGCATACCCAAATCAAGGAGCAGTCATGCGCTGCAATCCTGATGGCTCTGACTTTGAAGTATTTGCACATGGGCTTAGAAATCCACAAGAATTAGCTTTTGATAACTTTGGTAATCTTTTTAGTGTAGATAATGATGGAGACCATCCCGGAGAGCATGAACGATATGTCCATATCATTGAAGGCTCAGATTCTGGCTGGCGCACCCACTGGCAATTTGGAAAGTACGATCAACCCAATGAGTCCTACAAAGTTTGGATGGACGAGCAGTTGTACTTGCCACACTTTGAAGGACAAGCTGCTTATATTGTACCTCCATTAAAATTGGCTTACGACGGTCCTGCTGGATTGGCATTCAATCCTGGTACAGCCCTAAATGAGCAATGGAAAGACTACTTTTTTGCTACATACTTTACTGGTTCTTCAGCACGCTCTAAACTTCAAGCCTTTAAAGTACAAGCTAAAGGAGCATCATTTAAAATTACAGAAGAGCAAGATATACTGAGTGGTATTGTGCCAACAGGTATTGCTTTTGCACCTGATGGAGCTTTGTACATCAATGATTGGAAAGACAGTTACGCCAAAAAGCTAGAAGGTAGAATTTGGAAGCTAGATGTTAAAAATAATATAAACGACTTGCGAGCCGCTACCAAAGAACTACTAAAAGTAGGTATGAAACAAAGAAAGGTAGAAGAATTAACTGCCTTACTTGCTCATGCGGATCAACGCGTCCGAATGGCAGCACAGTTTGAATTGGTAAGACGAGATGAATATGAGACCTTATTATACGTTGCTCAGTCAAATGATCGCTTATTTGCTCGGCTTCATGCCATCTGGGGATTAGGGCAGTTAATTAGAGCGGATAAGGATAAATCGAAATCAGGGGCTTTACTTTCATTATTAAGCGATAAAAATAATCACATCAGAGCACAGGCAGCAAAAGTGCTTGGAGAAGCAAAATATAAACCTGCCTTTGACGAACTCCTTCGAGGCTTAAGCGATACCTCGGCAACGGTTCAGTTTTTCGCAGTAGAAGCAATAGGAAAAATAGATAATCCATATGCTTTTCCTGCACTTATCAGTCTTTTGGAACAAATAGAAGACACTGATCCGCACTTGCGCCATGCCATTATTTTAGCTTTAGCTCGGTTGAGTCAGTCAGAAAAATTAGCTGTACTAAAAAATCATCCTTCCAAATATGTCCGCATTGCAGCAGTAGTGGCATTGCGAAGAATGCAATCACTTGATGTAGTGGCGTTTTTACAAGATGAATCTCCTTTAGTTTTGACAGAAGTAGCAAGAGCTATTAATGATGATAATTCTATTTCTGATGCGCTACCTGCACTTGCAGCCTCTTTGACGACAATAAACATTCAAGAAGAGGCATTTATCAGAAGAGCAATCAATGCTAATCTGAGATTGGCAGATAAGATGAGTGCAATGCGTTTAGCCAATTACATTTCTAATTCCAATGCTCCTAAAACCATGCGATTAGATGCACTTTGGGCCTTGGGTTGCTGGTCAAATCCTTCCGTTCTTGATAGAGTGGATGGCAGCTATCGAAAATTGGAGGGGCATCAGTTGATAGATGCTCAAGCAGCTTTTGCTACTATCTTTGAGTATTTATCTGATCCTTTTTTGCAAACAGCTATTGTTACAGCAGCAGGAAGGCTCAAATATGCTCAGGTTGAGCCTCAGCTCTTTGTAACATTTAAGCAAAATAAAATAGGTATTGAAACAAGAATAGCTATTCTAAATACATTAGCTCAGATGGAAAGCCCTAACCTAACTGAGGCTATTCAGCAGGCATTGGCAGATAAAAATATTGAAGTGAGGCAAGCTGCACAATCTTTGCTGAGTAGGGCAGAACTACCGAGAGATGTGAAGGTTCAAATGTTTAGACAGATACTGGAATACAGTACCACTACCGAAAAACAAAAGGCATTAGCTAGTTTGGCTAAACTGGATACACCTGAGGCGGCGGAACTTCTGGCAGAGTGTTTTGATAAATTTAAACAATCAGCTATTGATTCAGCTTTACAGCTAGATGTACTGATGGCGATAGAAAATAGTAATTTCCACACACTCAAAGTTGAGAAAGCGAACTACGAGAAGCAACTCAATACATTAGATGTTTTTGAACAGTACAAGATGACATTGTTTGGAGGAAATATTGAAGTTGGTAAAAATATCTTTGCCAATAATAATGCAGCTCAATGCCTCCGATGCCATGCAGTAAAGGGATATGGAGGGAAGGTAGGTCCTGAACTGACGCACATTGCTTCTATTTTAGATAGAGAAGAATTGCTGCTTTCATTGATAGCACCTAATGCTCGAATCGCACCTGGCTATGGTACTGTAAAAATTAGAATGAAGAATGGGAATGAGATCGTAGGTGTTTTAGAAGATGAAACCAAACAATCACTTACTGTAAGGCAGGGAAAAGCGGATCGTCAGATAATTGAAAAAGTAAGCATAGCCGAACGCGAGATGATGCCTTCAGGAATGTTCAACATGGCAAATGTGCTTTCTAAAACTCAAATTCGAGACTTAGTGGCTTTTTTGATGACATTGGAGTAATTTAAGTAGCGATTATCAGGAATTAAATACCATCATTTGAGTATCAATCTTTAGTTTTATCTTTAAAAACAATAAAAAGACTATTTTTGCTAGTATTTAAAATGTAGATGACTAATTGTATCCTCTTCTTGATTAATCTTTAAGCTGCAAATTTTTTTGAATGAAAATACTTCAACTCTGCAAAAAATTTCCCTATCCATTAAAAGATGGTGAATCTTTAGCGGTAACGCACCTTAGCCAAGCGATGAATCAATTAGGTTGCGAAGTAACCCTACTTTCTATGAATACAACCAAGCACTATTTTGATTTAGTAGATTTACCCAGTAGTTACAGTCACTATCACTCTATACATACAGTAACCATTGATAACCGCATCAAGCCTAAAGATGCATTCTTCAACCTTTTTTCTGCTACCTCCTATCATGTTGCTCGATTTATTAGTCTAGATTTTAAAAAACAACTTATTCAACTATTAAAAAACAATAAGTTTGATATTATTCAACTAGAAACAATGTATTTAGCGCCTTATATTCAGGTTATTCGTCAATATTGTAATGCTCCAATCGTTATGCGAGCGCATAATATTGAACATGAAATTTGGGAGCGAGTCGCTGAAAACAGTAAGTTTTTATTGATAAAATGGTACTTAAAATATTTAACAAGCAAGCTCAAAAAGTACGAAATCAGCTGCTTAAAGGACTATGATCTACTAGTTGCTATTACTAAGAGAGATTTAAATTTATACCAAAATCTAGGTTATAGAAAGTCTGCTTTGGTGATTCCAGTCGGAATAGAAAAGCAATCATACGAACCCAATTACAAAAGTTATCAAAAATACCCTTCGTTATCCTTCATTGGAGCGTTGGATTGGATACCAAATCAGGAGGGTCTAATATGGTTTTTAGATAATGTTTGGAATAAATTGTCCGCTCAATACCCGCGATTGCAATTTCACATTGCGGGCAGGCATGCGCCTAAATCCATACTTCAGTTACAGATACCTAATGTCGTTGTTCATGGGGAAGTGCCTGATGCAAAAGCATTTATCAATCAGCATTCTATCATGGTAGTTCCGTTGCTGTCTGGGAGTGGCATTCGCGTGAAAATTCTAGAGGGCATGGCACTGGGAAGAGTAATTGTTACAACAAGTATTGGAGTGGAAGGGATTGAAGCAGTCAATGGTAAAGAAATTATGATAGCAGATAGTGCTATTGCCTTCGCTAATTGCATCGAAACTTGTATCGAAAATAATTCTAAACTAGAGCAAGTGGGGCAGCAAGCTAAAAAACTCATTGATAGCGAGTTTGATAATTTAGCAATCGCTAAACGATTATTAAAGTCCTACAAAAAACTATTGAGTAAGGAATTGCCTACTTCTTCGCTGGTTATAAGTGAAAAGTGATGCTTCTCGCAAACTACTATTACCAATATCCTGTTAGTCTTCCAAAATTGTAAATCACATGGATATTTTAACACCATCAAAGTTAACGCTTAACACTGTTGAAGAGGCTATTGCCGATATTAAAGCTGGCAAAATAGTTATTGTGGTAGATGATGAAGATAGAGAAAATGAAGGGGATTTTATTTGTGCTGCAGAGTGTATAACGCCTGAGATCATTAATTTTATGGCAACGCACGGCAGAGGACTAATATGTGCCCCCATTGATGAAAAACGTGCCGATCAACTCGGTTTAGATTTAATGGTATCCTCTAATACTGCTTTACACGAAACTGCCTTCACGGTCTCAATAGACTTAATTGGGCAAGGGTGTACAACTGGAATCTCTGCCTACGATAGAGCGACCTGTATCAAGGCTTTAGTTGATCCCAATATTAGGTCAGAAGATTTTGCAAAGCCTGGGCATATATTTCCTCTCCGTGCCAAAACAGGGGGAGTGCTTCGTAGAACAGGGCATACAGAGGCCGCTATAGATTTAGCTAAAATGGCTGGGTTTGCACCAGTTGGCGTACTGGTAGAAATACTCAACTCTGATGGTACAATGGCGCGATTGCCACAGTTACAAGCCATAGCGGAAGAGTTTGACTTAAAAATTATTTCTATTGAGGATTTGGTAGCTTATCGTTTGCGAAAGGAAAGTATTATCCAAAAGGAAGTTGTAGTTCCCATGCAAAGTAAGTTTGGGGCTATAGAAGTTCATGCTTATCGTCAAATCACAACAGATGATATTCACCTTGCGGTAAAGATGGGAGATTGGCAAGCCGATGAGCCTGTCTTAGTTCGGGTGCATTCTTCAACAGAAACAGGAGATATTTTTGGTATGTTTTTTAACAATTATGTAGCACAAATTGAAAATGCCTTGCATCGGATGAAAGAAGAAGGCAGAGGATTGTTAATTTATATGCGACAAGGACAAAATGAAGCCAATGAAATGCTGCTAAATGCACTGCATCAGTTAAAAACCCAAGACAAAATGATTTCTGAAATGCCTCAACGAGATTACGGTGTAGGTGCACAAATCATAAGAGATATGGGGATATCTAAGATTCGACTAATCACAAAGCATCCTAAACGGCGTATTGGATTGGATGGATATGGATTAGAAATTGTTGAAAATGTAGAACTATAAAGAAGATAAATGCAGCTCACGCTCGATGACGTTAAATGCTTTATCAGGAAATGTCCAGAGTAATAATAAAACAATATGGCTAAAGTTATAGATGACTTGTAGTTTTATTGATAAACAAAAGTCAAAAGGTTAATGTTATTAGCCTGAATTTTAGAAAAGGATTAAAAACATGTATCAACATGAAGTTGAATTCTTTTCTATCTCAACTATAAAGGCAACAAAGCAAAGTTGTTATTTCATTACTAAAAAACGACCATGACTAACAGTAAACTGTCAAATGGTACAAATGGATATGTGCTAACAGAAGAAATTGGAAACGCACATATTAGTACAAATCCTGAAACACCTTTGAAGGAAGATGCTTTCAAATTAAACGATACAGAAAAACAAGCAAAGATAGAACATCATTTTTCAGAAATATTAGACACGCTAGGACTTGATTTAACAGATGATAGCCTAAAAGGCACACCCAAGCGAGTAGCAAAAATGTTTGTAAAAGAGATATTTTCTGGACTTAATCCGAGTACAGAGCCTAGTATTACATTGTTCGAGAACAAATTTGGTTACGGACAAATGCTAGTTGAAAAGAATATCAAGTTGCACACTTTCTGCGAACATCACTTTCTACCAATATACGGTGTAGCACATATAGCTTACATCGCAAATGAAAATGTGGTAGGGCTTTCTAAACTAAATAGAATAGTCGAATATTATGCAAAACGCCCGCAGGTGCAAGAACGTCTTACGGTGCAGATTGCCAATCATTTACGCACTGTGCTTAAAACTGATAATGTGGCCGTTTACCTTGAAGCAAAGCACATGTGTGTGCAACTACGAGGCGTAGAGCATAATGACAGTAGCACAATTACCTCTGATTATAGTGGTAGATTTAATGAAGAGCATGTTCGTGCAGAATTTCTGAGAGCAATTGTCTAATCCACTTTCTTTAAGAACATTAGTGAATCAAAGCATTTTGTATTAGAAGCAGATAAGGTATAAGTAATGTAGTTTTATAGTACATAAAATGTAATCTTAAAACAACTTATTTCTTGATAGCTGCTGAATCAATCAATTAGCTTTAAAAGCATTACAATAAGTATGGAATTATTACACAATAAGAACGTTCTCATTGTGGGAGCGACAGGTGGTATTGGTGAAGAAACCACCCGATTGATAAAAAAAAATAACGCCAATGTTTTCATTACAGGTAGAAATATTGAAAGCCTAAGAGCGATCGCAAGTGAGTGCGGTGTGCCATTAGATCAGGCTTTTGAATTGGACATTACTAATCCTAATGCCGTAGAACAAGTCGCTGCTGCTATTCACAATAAAATAGAGCGATTGGATATTCTAATTAACGCAGCAGGTATTGGTATCATCAAGCCCTTAGAAAAATTAACCTACGATGACTTTAGTAAAGTCGTAGATGTCAATTTAAAGGGAGCATTCAATGTACTCAAGTCTTTTTTGCCTCCTATGAAAGAAGCTAAAAAAGGATTGATCGTAAACATACCTGGTGTGCTTGGTAAAACTCCTATGGCTGGAGCTGCTGCTTATGCTGCTTCAAAATATGGACTGAATGGTATGCTGAAGTCTGTGCGGGAAGAACTTCGTCGCACAAATATTAGAATTACCAACCTATATTTGGGCGGAGTAGATTCTCCTTTTTGGGATGATATAGATATGAAAGTGAGTAGAGATAAATTCATTACTTCAAAAGAAGCTGCAAAAGCTGTTTGGTTCTTATGTCAGCAGCCTATCTCAGGTGTTGTGTCAGAAATGGTTATTCAGCCGTTCAACCATCAAGCAATTTAAGAAAGTGCAATAAAAATAAAGACTAGTGGTTATTGCTCAAAGTCTTTAAGAATCCTTAATAGTTAAAGAAAAAGGTACAAATGCTTCTTTTGCCCTGTCGGGTTGAAGAAAACATTTGTACCTTTTTTTTTGAAAGAATAGGCAGTCACCTACTTTTTTTGGTGGTAAAATGAAAAGAAAATCATATATTTCAGTCTTTGTGAGTTGCTATGGTTTGGGTTGAAATAGTTTTTTGTATTCAGAAGATAGGAGAAGTAAAGCGGATTACTAATCTACAATGCTGATTTATAATATATTAGCAACTGCTGTGGAGCTATAATAAAATCATGGGAAGTCAAAAGGAAGAAACTAAATTTGTAAAGAACAGAACGTTAAAAACAAATAAAATATGGCTAAAAAGTATTTTGCTGAATTTGATAAAGTAGCCTATAAAGGTATGGATTCAAAAGATATGCTATCATTCACACATTACGATGAAAATCAAGTAGTGATGGGCAAAACGATGAAGGAACATTTTAGATTTGCAGTGGCATACTGGCATAGTTTCTGTGGTACGGGAGACGATCCATTCGGTCCTGGTCCACGTCATTTGCCGTGGAATGAGTCGAATGATCCCTATCAAAGGGCTCAAGATAAAATGGACGCTGCTTTTGAATTTACAGAAAAGCTAAGCATTCCTTTCTATTGCTTTCATGATGTAGATGTTATTGATGAAGGCGATACGATTGATGAGACAAGAAAGCGCATGGATTTTATTACAAATTATGCACTCAAAAAGCAAGAAACAACAGGGATTAAATTGCTTTGGGGAACAGCTAATTTGTTTTCTCATTCAAGGTACATGAACGGTGCAGCCACTAATCCAGATTTTAATGTGGTTGCTCATGCTGCGGCACAAGTCAAAAATGCCATTGATGCTACAATCAAACTGGGAGGGCAAAATTATGTGTTCTGGGGTGGTCGTGAAGGTTACATGACGCTACTCAACACAAATATGAAGCGGGAGAAAGATCATCTAGCTACATTCTTGACCATGGCTAGGGATTACGGTAGAGCAAATGGTTTTGAGGGTACATTTTTGATAGAACCAAAACCTATGGAGCCAACCAAGCATCAATACGACTTCGATGCAGCTACTTGTATTGCTTTCTTGCAGGAGTACAACTTGATGGAAGATTTTAAATTAAACATTGAGGTGAATCATGCCACTTTGGCTGCTCATACTTTTGAGCATGAATTACAAGTTGCAGCCGATGCAGGATTGTTAGGGAGTATTGATGCCAACAGAGGCGATTATCAAAATGGCTGGGACACCGATCAATTTCCAATTGATGTTTATGAATTAACGCAAGCTATGCTAGTCATTTTGGAAGCTGGCGGCTTAGGTACAGGTGGTATCAATTTTGATGCGAAGGTCAGACGAAATTCTACTGATTTAGAAGATATGATGATTGCTCACATAGCTGGAATGGATGTTTTTGCTAGGGCATTACTAGCCGCTGCTGATATTTTAGAAAATAGTGCATACAAAACAATGCGTAAAATGCGCTACGCTTCTTTTGATGCTGGTGCCGGTGCTGTATTTGAAAAGGGACAAGCTAGCTTAGAAGATTTGGTAAATTATGCTAAATCAACTGGCGAGCCAAAACAAATCAGCGGTCAGCAAGAAAAATATGAGCGATTGATTAGCTTGCATGTTTAACAGTGATTAAGTAACGACTTGCGGATTCGTAACTGTATTTCTTGTGTAAAAAGACTTCTTTTTGTGGATTGATTTCAGGTACTCAAACTTATATTTCCTTTATGCGATATTTATATTTTTTGTTGTTTATTTTCTTATTTAGTGGCTGCAATAACACAAACAAAGGCGACGAGAAAACTCCAACTATTGAAACACTACCCGATACGCTCGCCTATGTAAAAGAAGTCATACGCAAGGATGAGCCTAATTGCATTCCTACTAGAGAGAGAGAATGTGCTTATTTTGAAGCTAAGTATATTCAAGTAACAGATGGGGATACTGATTACACGATTCAATCTATTAATGAACAACTTTTAGCTTTGTTGAGAGGAAAAAAATACACCAATGTAATTGCTCACGCCAATGGATTCATTGAATCATACCTTCAAGAAAAGAAGGATTTGAGAAATGCAATGCCTTGGGTAACTACCTACAATCAAAGTGTACTACGGAATGACGCCTCTGTATTTGTTGTAGAGACAAATTTTTATGCCTTTTCAGGGGGTGCACATGGCTATTATTCTACGGTTTATGAAAATTATGATCGCCTCTCTGGAAAGCTGATTGAGCTGTCGGATTTATTCGAGCCAGGATATGAAGATAGGTTGAATAAAGTCGGAGAGCAGTATTTCCGAAAAGCACTAGATATGCCTTACAATCAACCCTTGAATGAGCTATTCTCATTTGATAATAATGTATTTGAAATACCTGATAATTTCGCATTAATCGATCAGGGTATTCAATTTATTTTCAATCCTTATGACGTAGCTTCTTATGCTCAAGGTCAGCAACTATTCTTTGTTCCTTATAGTGCTTTGCAGACTTTTGTAAAAGCAGGAAGTATAGCGACTGAAATTAAATAAAATTTTACCAGCCACTCAAGTGGATTTCCTTATCCGTCACAATAGCTAAGTGGTTGCGATGCTATACAGACCAACCTCGTAGCCTATAAAATAATGGAGATACCATCTGCATCTACTGTGTTGCCACTCTTTTGGACAAAAGAATATATATTTCATCTATTTCAACGTAATCATACACTTTGCACAAAGTCTTTATTTTCAGGTCTTCAGTTTTGTCTTGCTGCTCTATTTTTTTTATCACACATGCGAAGCACTACCCTGATTTTTAGTTATACAATAGCAAGAGTTGCTTATTTAGATGCTATTGCGTATAAATGACCTTACTGTCCAATTTACGCGCTAACTTTTTTCCTCTCTTCTTATTGACTATGCTACATGCAGAAGCTAAAGCATCCGCCTGCATACAATTGTCGCTTATGATGCTTACTTGCTTTTCATCTGTTGTCCCCAAACCCGTTTTAGGATTAATAATATGTGAATATTTTACGCCCTTGTATTCTAAAAATTGGTAACTATTACCAGAGCTAGCAATAGCTTGGTTGGTAATAGTTAAATTTTCACCCTTCTCAATAGCTATTTGCCAGCCTTCTTCATTTGGTGGAGCATTGGAGACTAGAATATCACCACCCCCATCAACAAGCGCATGACTTATACCTCTATTTTTCAGTACTTTCATCGCTTCATCTACAGCATAGCCCTTAGCAATACCACCAAAATCTAGGCGTGTTTTTTCAAGCGTGAGTTTCACTTCCTGCGTTTCAGGGTAAAGTTTGATAGCTCTATAATTGACTGTTGCTTTGGCGTCTTTGATTGCTGCCTCATCAGGAAATAGCTGTTGCCGAAAAGCCCTACGCCACAACTTGCTCAATGCTCCAATACTTACATCAAAGACACCTTTGCTGGCTTTAGATATTTCTTTTGAGTAGTTGATGACTTCCCAAAGTTCATTGCTCACTTTTATTTTTTGCCCACTTCCAGCCATTTCAGAAAGTTGACTGACTTCACTGTTATTGTTGTAATCACTGAATATTTGATTTAAAGCCATTACCCGATCAAAAGCTGCCACCGCTGCACTTGAGGCGACTGTATCAGAAGCGGCATAGAATATTAGGCGAAACGCTGTTCCCATTTGATACTCTTCATATTCGTATCGTGTCAATGTTTGAGTAAGACTCGTGTAAGTAATAAATAGAAGAGGAATGCTGAGTAGCCAACACGTTCTCATTATCGTTCTATTTGATTTATGGTTAGGATTAAAACCTAATCCTAACCTATTAAGTACGATTTACAGACGATTTCAGAGTACCTTAGTTTCACCTGGCATTGGAATTGGATAGTATCCATCCGCATTTGGTAGTATGGGAGGTGCTGCATTCCAATCATATTGCTGTGGCATTAGACTGATATCCGAGTTGAGTGCAGCATCCCATTCAATCATTTGTCCAGAATAGGTTGCCATTCTACCCATGATGGAAGTCATTGTACTTTTTGCGCCATTTTCAGCATCTGCAAACTTATATGCTCCTTTTGCTACTGCTTCAAATAGTAAGTTGTGCTCCACTTGATAAGGATTTGCATCTTTCTTATCATTGTATTTCATTATAGTGTAGCCACTTCTAGTTTTAATTACACCTGGCTCTGGTGCTGAGCCATTTGTGCCTTGAAAAGCTTCTGATACTCTGTACTTCGTATTTGGAATATGACGGCATTGACTGAACATTCGACTGCCATCTGCATATTCAAACTCTACTGTGTGGTGGTCGAAAATCTCACCGTGTTCCTTACCTGTTCTAAATAGACGCCCTCCCATACCATGTGCGCGCACTGGATAGTCTTGCTTCACCCAGTTGCCGACATCTAAATTGTGAATATGCTGCTCTGTAATATGGTCGCCGCAAAGCCAGTTGAAGTAGTACCAGTTACGCATTTGATATTCCATTTCTGTCATGCCTGCTTGACGAGGGCGTACCCAAACACCGCCACTATTCCAATATACTTGAGAAGCTATAATGTCACCGATTACTCCGCTGTGAAGCATCTCAACCCATTGCTGATACTTCTTCTGGTAGTGCCGTTGTAAGCCTACCACTACATTTAGTCGCTTTTGTTTCGCTATTTCTGCCACTTCTAGTACTTTTCTTACGCCTACTGCATCCGTTGCTAGGGGTTTTTCCATGAAGACGTGTTTATCCGCATTGATAGCAGCTTCAAAGTGCATTGGTCGAAACCCTGGCGGAGTAGCAATTAGAACAACATCCACTAAAGGGATTAATTTTTTATAGGCATCAAACCCAACAAATCGTCGTTCTTCAGGTACGTCAATATTTTTGCTTACATCAATGGGTTCGTCTGATGACCAATCTCTAAATCCTGCACTATTAATGCGCTTGTAACAATCCTCTAGTTGATCTTTAAAGGCATCTGCCAATGCAACTAACTTTACATTTTGACCAGACTGTAAAGCTTGCACCACTGCTCCTGTTCCTCGACCTCCACAGCCAATTAATCCAATTTTGATTGCATCATCGCCATCAATGTTTGCTTTAGCTGCCAGTAGGGAAGGCACTACCAGTGTTGCTCCTGCCACCATAGAAGATTGTTTTACAAATGTTCTTCGTTTTATTCTTTCATTTTGCATGACCTGCTATTTTAACTATAAAAAATTTTATTGATTAATGTTTTTAATTTTTAGCTTCTAGCAAATATAGATTTTTAAGTGCTTTTTTTAAATAAAATTAACAGGAACTACTCAGCCTTACAGTATTTAGATAAAAACTATGGATTGATGGATGGCAAAAGAGATAAAATATTAGTGATTTAGTTCAATAGCGGGCAAGCTATTAAGACCGATCTCTAACAGGTTGTGTTATATTTATCCATAAACTTTATTTAGATTTGTACATCAAAGAAGAGGTTAAAAGAATATAATCATTCCTAACAAATACCAGTTTAGATATGATGATGCGGCTGCTAGGAGGTGTGGTACTCCTACTTTTTATAATGGCAAGTAAAACTTCATCTGATCTTTATCCAGATGACTATTTTAGATCACCAGTGCAGCATGGGCTAAGGCTTTCTGGGACTTTTGGAGAGTTGCGCTCCAACCATTTCCACTCAGGCATTGATATCAAATCGTCGAGAGGTGTCTCGGGGGACGCTATTGTTGCAGCAGCAGATGGTTACATCTCACGCATTCAAGAAAATGCTGGAGGCTATGGTAAAGCCCTGTATATCAGCCATCCTAACGGCTTTACAACAGTGTATGCGCATTTGAATTCATACACATCAGCCATTAGTGATTATGTAAAGTCGGAACAGTATGCTCGACAGACCTTTGCCATGAATCTATTTCCTGAGCCCGGGCAATTTGTAGTAAAAAAAGGTGAAAAGATTGGAGTACTTGGCAACACAGGAAGTTCGGGAGGTCCGCATTTGCATTTTGAAATTCGAGATACCGAAACAGAAGAGCCTATCAATCCATTACTGTTTGGGCTAAAAGTAGCAGATAGTCGTGCGCCTCGCCTACATCAAGTGCGGGTGTATGAATTGAATGATAAGCGAGAAACATTAAACGCTACAACCTTTGATTTGATTTCGACGAAGCAGGGCTACACAGTGCCTGGCAAAGTAATTCCCGTAAATAGTGATAGGGTAGGAGTGGCACTGAAAGCCTACGATCACATGAATGGTGTTACGAATTGGAACGGTGTTTACTCCATCACTCTGTATCAGGAGGATTCTCTGATGTATCAGTTTCGAGCGGATCGCTTTGCTTTTGATCAGACGCGCTACATGAATGCTCATATTGATTACGAGGATAAAGTAGCAAGGAATAGTTATTTCAATCGTTGCTACAAATTACCCGGCAATGAGTTAAAAAGTGTTTACGATCAAGTTATCAATAACGGGGTGATTGAGCTACAACCCAATCAATCAGTGCGAGTTACAATAGAAGGTAAAGACGTAGAGGGCAATAAAAGCCGGGCGCAGTTTTGGTTGCGCCGTACCACTTCAACGGTAAGAGTGAACAAAAGGTATAATTATCTTTTGCCTTATGATGACGAAAGTGCTATTGATAATGGGCAATTATATCTTTATTTTCCTGAGGGTAGCTTGTATGAAAACTTGTACTTGAACTACCAGATGACTTATGAGAATTCTGAAAATATTCATGCGCCTGTTCACCATATTGGAGATTTTAAAACGCCCGTGCATAAGTACTTTGACATTGCCATCAAGCCGATCGCTTTGCCCAAGGCTCTGAAAAATAAAGCCTTTGTAGCACATTGTAGTGATGAGAAAACGATTACTAATCTTGGTTCAAAATGGAAGTATGAGCGAATATGGGGAAAGTCAAATATGCTAGGGGACTATTGCATCATGGTGGATACTATTGCGCCAAAAATAGAACTGTTGAGTTTTAAGAGCGATATGCGTAATAGAAATTTAATATCCTTTAGAATTAAGGATAACTTCGCAACTGATGGTCTTGCTGAAAGTCCGCAGTTCAGGGCTACGGTAGATGGAGTATGGATATTGATGGAGCATGATGCCAAAAGTAGTCAAATCTTTCACCGATTTGATGACAGCATCGGAGAAGGGCAGCACTTACTTAGACTGGAAGTAACGGATGCACTTGGTAATCAAAGTGTCTTTGAGTCACCGTTTATTCGATAACTGCTGTGGTGCTTTCGGAATTATTATTGGGTATGTAGGCGAGCCAAAAAGTAGCTGTTTCTATTCTGTTACTGACCTTTGCTGCGGCGTAGTGGTCTTTAATATGGCTCAATGTAGTGTTGTCAATGGCTTTTATTTCTTGTACAAGTGTTCTTGCTTTTTTCTGTTCACCAATTTTCAAGTAGGCTTGAAGCAGTTGATTTTGTAACGGTAATATGTTTTCCTCCGCATTTCTTAGGCTGCTTTTTAAGCTATTTATCTCTCTTTGAACATCAGTAATTTGTTTATTAATTTCTACCTGAAGAGGTAGAATATAATCTGTACGATATTTCGTTGTTAAAGTATTTGTACTATCTTGAAGTGAAAGTTGTTTTGCCTTTTCTACATCAAGTTTTGCTATGCCTAACTGGTTCATATCGAACAGCACCCGTCCTCTTGAGTAGTGAGCAATTATATTTTGCGGCTTTAGCTGAATTGCAATTGTTAAGTCACTCAATGCTTTATATTCTGCGCCCTGTGACCAGTGAAGGACACCTCTATTTAAGCGAGCAAAAAAGTAATTGGGATGAGCATTTAGTACTTTGTTATATACTACTACACTTTGGGCTTCGTCATTTTTTAAAATTAGATTTTCTGCGAGGTGCATTTCCTTCATTAAAAAAGCATTAATGTCAGTAGTGTCATCTATTTTAACTTGTTCCAGAAGATCAAAGCCAGCGGCGATGTTATTTCTGATACTTCCAATTCCTATGAGTAAAGTAATTAGTTCATCTTCAATGGGTTTTGTAACTTCTCCTTTTGTCAAAATATTTGTTGGTGTTTCTATGCCATCTATACTAGTACCTTTTCCAGGTATTAATAACTTGAGCTTAAATGTGCTATCAAGCCCTACGAATTTGTAGCGCGTTATGACGAGCGTATCTACTTCGCTACCCCATACAATGAGCTGAGCATTGCACTCACTTGCTAATGAATTCGCCTCTTCGTAGCGTTTCGGATACGCATCTATCATTTTTCCCAAACCTATGCTAATCGGTAGCGCAAATTGATCTGCTAGTAAATTAAAGCGTTGTTCAATTAATTGATGAACGTTAGAAGAAGCTGTGCTTGTTAGAGACTCGTAGGGAAGAATCATTACATTAAAATTCGTATCTACCTCAAATGGAGGGCAGTGTGCAGGTAGTTTAATAGATTGTTTGTTTTGTTGTAGCCAATAAAAAGCAAGGAGTAACAATACAGCGATTGTCAGACTGCCGACAACCCATTCCCACCCCTTCTTACGCTGGGGCACGGCTGTTTCAACATTGCTTAAATCAAACTTTTCTTGAAGATTATCTAGCAATTGGAGGCAAGCGTCATTAACTTGATTTATGATTAAGTCAGCATCTTCTGCTTTCATCAGCCCCATTGACAACTTACGATTGGCACGCAAGTAACGGGCTTTAAGTTGAATAGCTTCATTGTAGAATTTGGGAAAGATATTTTGCCGTTCTTCTAGCAATTGAATAAGTAAGTCTATGGCTTCTTTGGTCTTACCTTTTTTGATAAGTAGCTTTACTTGCTGATGTGTAGCGGTGTTATTCATTTAAACGACTTACAACTTATAATATCGGATATTTAGACATACTCGGCATTTAGTTTTTTTTTAAAAAAAATGTACACACCCAGCACTTTACTTATTGAATTACAGTCTCATGCCTGTCAAATTTAGAGAAAATGTTTTGGAAATTTACCTTCACTTAGGAAACATATATATATGGAAAGCATTAATTCCTATCTATGATAAACTTCCAAAACTTTTAATTCTGATGCAAGGTACATTGCTATAAACTAGCAATATCTATCGTAAGCCATCTTTAAGTTAGCTGCAATGATGTCTGCAGTGCGACCTTCAATATGCAAACGTTCAATAAAGTGTACTAGTTTACCGTCTTTAAACAAAGCGATAGAGGGTGAAGAAGGTGGATAAGGCAGTAAATACTCTCTTGCTTTTGCCGTCGCCGCTTGATCTACACCTGCAAAAACAGTATAGAGTTTTTCTGGCTTTTTTTCGTTGTCTAATGATAATTTAGCGGCTGGTCGCGCGTTGGCAGCGGCACATCCGCACACTGAATTAACCACCAAAAGTGCCGTGCCTTCTTGATTTTCTACAAAGTCAATAACTGCTTCTGGTGACATTAAGGACTCAAAGCCATGGTCTGTTAAGTCTTTTGCCATTGGCATTACTATATCAGTAGGATACATCTTGTAAGAGTTTTAAATTTATTGTTGTGAATATCTTTTATCTCAATTGTCTATACAGCTAATTTATGTAAAAGTTTTTTATCTTTAAATTAGATAACTGAAATAATGATAGGAAAGATAGAAAAAATAATCCGTTATCCCGTCAAAAGTATGATGGGTGAGTCGCTAAATAAAGCATTAGTTCAGTACAAAGGATTGCAAGGAGACAGAGTTTATGCTTTTGTCGATGAAGACAAAAATGACCATTTTCCTTGGCTAACGGCTCGGCAGTTTAAAAAGTTACCGCTCTATCAGCCTAAGTGGAATAAATTAATACCACAGAATGACCCCTATCCTAAATCAATAGATTTTGATGTTTCTGTTACAACGCCAGATGGCTTAATATGGAATATCCATAGTTTTGAGTTGTTGGATGAATTACAAAATAAATCAAAGCGAAACCTTTCTTTACGTTTTTCAGAAGCAGGAATGCAGGACGCTCGTCCTGTTTCGTTGATTAGCTATCAAACTTTGAAAAACGTTCAAGATCAATCCAATATAAAAATTGCTGATGAACAGCTTAGAATGAATTTCTATGTAAATTGGTTAAATAATGAACCATTTTACGAAGAACAGTTGCTTGGCAAAAAGATTCAAATTGGTCAACAAGTCGTATTAGAAATAAATAAAAAAGATGCTCGCTGCGCCATTATTAACATTGATCCTTCGACAGGTCAGGTGAAGCCAGAAACTTTGCGCTACATTGCACAAGAGCTAAAAGGTTGTTTAGGTGTTTATGCAATTGTTGTGCGCGAAGGACTTATCGAGCAAGGAGATGAAATAAGACTTTTCACTTAGTGCTTAAAGAATTGTAATCCATAAACGGAATACAGGTTATTTTAAATTTAATTCAATAGCTACTAAACTTCATTTGTGAAATTTACAACAGTATATGGAGAAAAATCAGGTCATCCCTACTACTCTTCACCGTAATTGTCTGCTCGGTATTTTGCGTCTAAAATCTCATTTCGCCTTTTCACTGATTTTTTTGTAAAATGTTTACGTTCTCTCAGTTCGTTTCGCAACTTAATATTTCGATGTTTTCGCTTGTAGCGTTTTAATGCTCTATCTATAGATTCTCCTTCTTTTACATTAATTATTATCATATTTATTAATTGTAGATTAAAATAATAAGTGATTTATGATGACTTCAAATCTTAAGCAATTGCTTATTTGATTTGTCTTCATAAATGAATTTAGCACAGTGATGAGAAATAGCAATATGGAAAGCCTAGTTCAAAAAATAGTGTGGAAGGAAAAAACAACCGACTACGTGAATGACTCAGAATTAAATTTATAACACCATTTCATCTATACTTTGAATACAAGTATCAAGTTAAAAAAGTTGTATATCAACTTATTTTTAGGTTGGTTCAAAAAATAAAATAGTTTTCTTTTCCATCATTCTTGAATACTACTAAAATCTTGTAGCGCAACGATAATGTTATCCGCTAGATGTACTTTCAAAATTTCATTTTTTATCCTAACTGTTCATTATCTAAAATCCAAATAATCTAGGTAAAGTCAAACTCAATGCAGGGATGTAGGTTACTAAAAGCAAAGCTATTACCATAGCAATAAATAGGGGTAATAATGGTCGAATGACCTTTTGGATTGTTGTGCCAGCAATGCCCACGCCTACAAATAGTACAGAACCAACAGGTGGTGTACAAAGTCCGATACAAAGATTCATCACCATGACAATTCCAAAATGTGTTGGATCCATGCCTAGCTCTTTTACGATGGGTAAAAAAATTGGCGTAAAAATGAGTACGGCTGGAGTTATGTCCATAAATATACCAATAAAGAGTAGTATTAAGTTGATAATCAGTAAAATGATGAATTTATTGTCGCTCACAGATAGCAGCAGGTCGGTGATACTTTGCGGAATATTTTCATACGCCATAACCCATGACATACTCATAGAAGTACCGATCAACAGCATTACAATAGCAGTTGTTTCAACCGACTTGAGGAAGATATCTGGTAGTGCTCGAACAGAAATTTCTCGATAAATAAAGGTCAAAATCAAGCAATATAACACCGCAGCAGCAGAAGCTTCGGTAGCAGTAAAAATACCAGCTACAATGCCTCCTATAATCACAAATAGTAAGAATAAACTTGGTAAAGCATTTATAAATGTGGTAAGAATTTCTTTGAAGTTTGTTTTTTCACCAGCGGGAAAATTTCTGTATTTCGACCAAACTCCTGCAACAATCATTAAAAACAAGCCTGTCAGCAACCCTGGAATGTATCCCGCTAAAAACAAAGCAGCAATCGAAACACCTCCACTGGCTAAGGAATAGACAATTAAAATATTGCTTGGCGGAATTGTCAAACCAGTAGTGGAAGAAGTAACATTGACCGCAGCAGCAAATTCTTTGGAGTAACCTTCTTCTTCCATTTGCTTACCAACAGTTGAACCCAATGCAGAGGCTGCCGCAACGGATGATCCAGAAATTGCACCAAACAACATGGCGGAGAAGATATTGACATGTGCCAAGCCACCGGGTAAAGCTCCAACGAGAGCTTTGGCAAAAGCGATGAGCCTTTTAGCAATTCCACCTTGATTCATGATTTGTCCTGCCAAAACAAAAAAAGGTATAGCGAGTAAAGAAAAGCTGTCTAGTCCTGTCGCCATACGCTGGGCAACAGTTGCAAAGGCTGGAATAGCTGGAATGCTCACCAGCATTGTGAATACGCTACTTAAACCAATACTCCACGCAATAGGAACACCGATGCCAATCAGCAAAATAAAGGTGAGAATGAGTATGACTACCTCCATGATGATCCAATTTATAAGGTTTGATATTATACTAAAATAGATATCCTTTCAGCCAAAGTATAAAAACAATAGGAATATAGATATTTTAAGACAAAGTTTAAAAGGAAAAAGGAGCACTTTCGTACTGATCAGCAGCTATTATTGAACTCATTTTAAAAAGGTTGCTTTTTGGTTTTAAGGCTTCCTCTGTACAATTCGTATTTTTGAAAGCGGCATTCTAAAGCAGCATTGTACAGGATGATTTTTTTGGAGGTGCGAAGTCCTATTTGCTTGAGAGCGTCCAAATTAGAAGAGATAATCCAAGCATCAAAGCCTGAAAATGACTGCTTTAAGGTATCACCAATACTTTTATAAAAGGCTGTAATATCTTCTTCTGGCAAGCGTACATCATAAGGTGGATTCATGATGACAATACCTTTTTTTTCATCTGTATTTACCTTCAGAAAATCTTTCCATTGTACATCCACTATATGTTGTAAGTCAATAGCTTTTATATTTTCTTCTGTAGCTTGTACAGCATTGATGTCTTTATCATATCCCAATATTGGATACTTGATAGTAGTGATTTTTGCTTGTGCTTCCTCTACGACAGACTGCCAAAGGTTGGCATCAAAATTGCGCCATTTCATAAAGCCAAAGTGGGATCGCTTAATTTGCGGTGGTGTATTCGTTGCGAGCAAAGCTGCTTCGATCAGTATTGTGCCTGAGCCGCACATGGGATCAATCAAAACACTATCTTTTTTCCAGCCCGTTTGCAATATTAAACCAGCCGCTAGCACTTCATTGATCGGAGCAGCCACCGAAGCCACTCTATAAGCTCGTTTATGTAGTGATTGCCCTGAACTGTCCCATGCTAATGAACATACATTATCCTTGTTGATATGAACTTGCAATCGCACTGTGGGATTTTTTAAATCAATACTCGGACGCTGCCCATCATGAAATGCCCTCAATTGATCTACAATAGCATCTTTTACTTTTAGTGATAGATATTTGGAATGCCTTAAATATTTAGAAGAAGTGGAGGCATCAATAGCAAATGTGTCGTCTAAGCCAATGTGTGAAGTCCAGTCAAATGCTTGGATTTTGCCGTATAAGTGATTTTCGTGTTTGGTTTTGAAGGTGTAAAAAGGTGTGATGGCTCTTACAGCCGTACGAACCTCGTAGTTAATACGATACAATGTTTTCAGATCACCTTGACAGGCTACTGCTCTGGATAGTGTTTCAATGCCTGTTGCTCCCACTGCCCTCAGTTCTTCTGCAAGCACTTCTTCAAGTCCTTGAAATGTTTTTACAATAATCTCCATTAATGGCTGTTTAGTCTAGCTTCTCATGAGATAAAGTCCGTCTTAATTGTGAGTTTAACGAAAGAACAAAATAGCATTTATAGCTTTAGATAGCTGGGTGATAGCTTTTTAGTAAAGCAGTTTTGGCTTGAGGTAATTTTTTTTTGACCTCTCTAGAAGTGCCATAATGTAAATGGACTGAGGGGATAACTACTTTAATGCGGATAAATAAATTCATCTAGTTATCCCGTCAGATGAAAAATAAAAGATAATTATATTACTCTTCTAGTTTTTCTTCCTTTTTCGGAATGTTTCTATGCTCATTAGAAACATTCTCGTTTTTCTTACTACGTGTCTTGCCGTAAGAGCCTCTGAATATTTTTCCTTTCTTGGTTCTTTTATCTCCTCTTCCCATGATTTAATTAATTGACATTTAAAATGAGGGCAAAGATAATAAAGAATCAACTTTTACGACTTACTGTTGCACTGTTTTTTTATTTTTCTTATGTGCAGTTAGATTTAAAATCAACCAACTCCATATGTATTATCTTGTATAGTTTACTGATTATCATTTTTTTATATAAAATAGGTAAAAGCATATAGCAAATAGATAATTATGGATACACACTATTTTTTCTCTAAATTCTTTTAGATTTGCTGCCCTAAAGATACATAAAACAACAATTATGCTTCAGCTCAATTTCATCCGAGAAAATAAGGAAGATATCATAAAACGCCTCCGCAAAAGAAATTTATCCACAGAAGACTTAGCGGTAGTCGGTCAAGTGATTGATTTAGATGATAAAAGAAAATCTACACAAGCAGAATTGGATAACTTAAAGGCGGAAAGTAATCAGCTTTCCAAGGAAATTGGTGCTTTATTCAAATCTGGTAAGCGGGAGGCAGCAGATGAAATGAAAGTAAAAGTAGGAGAGACTAAATCTCGAATTAAGGAATTAGAAGAGTCTTATAAAGCTAATCAAGCAGAACTGACAGAATTACTGTATCAAATTCCGAATGTGCCGCATCCGAGCGTACCTGCTGGTAGTACGGATGAAGATAATGAAATCTTTAAAGATTGGGACAAAGCCCTGCCAAAACTAGGTAGTGAAGCGCAGCCTCACTGGGAATTAGCTAAAAAATACAATCTTTTTGATTTGGAACTAGGTGTAAAAATAACAGGATCAGGATTTCCAGTGTATAGAGGGAAAGGTGCAAAATTGCAACGAGCGTTAATCAGTTTTTTCCTGGATGAAGCATCAGAAGCAGGATACGAAGAAGTGTTGCCACCACATCTTGTAAATGAGGACACGGCAAGAGCTACTGGACAATTACCTGATAAAGAGGGACAAATGTATTACTGTGAAAAAGATGATCTTTATTTGATCCCTACCGCCGAAGTACCTGTTACCAATATATATCGCAACGTCATACTTAATGAAAGTGACTTTCCTGTAAAATTGACAGCTTATACGCCTTGCTTCAGAAGAGAAGCAGGTTCTTATGGCGCAGATGTACGCGGATTGAATAGAGTACATCAATTTGACAAGGTAGAAATTGTGCGAATTGAGCATCCCGAGAAATCTTATGAGGCGCTGAATGAAATGTTAGCACATGTAGAAAGGTTGTTGAGTAAATTAGAATTACCTTATCGCATTTTGCGTTTATGTGGTGGTGATTTAGGGTTTACGTCTGCCTTGACTTTCGATTTTGAGGTATATTCTGCGGCTCAAAAGCGTTGGCTAGAAGTGAGTTCTATTTCTAACTTTGAAACCTATCAGACGAACCGACTCAAACTGCGTTTCAAAGATGGTAAAAAAAATACTTTGGCACACACTTTGAATGGTAGTGCATTAGCTTTAGCAAGAATTGTAGCTGCCTTATTAGAAAACAACCAAACATCAGAAGGTATTGTTATACCGACAGTTTTACAATCTTACACTAGATTTAAAATAATTGATTAAAAAATAACAGATAAAGAATGGATACATCAATTTTCTCTGGTTATATGGGCTATATCGTTTTAACAGGTATTGTTTCTGTAGTTGGTATGATTGTTCAAGGTCGTCTAAAAGCAAAATTTAAAAAATACAGCCAAATTCCCATCAGTTCTGGCATGAGTGGAAGAGATATAGCAGAAGCTATGTTGCGCCATTACAATATTAGTGATGTACAAATTGTACAAGGTCAAGGAATGCTGACTGATCACTACAACCCAGCAAAGAAGACAGTGAGTTTAAGTCTAGCTATCTACGGTGGGCATAGCATTATGGCAGCAGCCGTATCCGCTCACGAGTGTGGCCATGCAGTGCAACACGCAACTGCTTATCCAATGCTTAAAATGCGATCTAATCTTGTACCATTGGTACAGGTTGCTTCTGGTATGCAGCAATATTTGCTGCTAGGAGTATTTATGTTTGCATCAACTATGCCATCCTTAATACTTATAGCTATTGGAGCCTTTGGCGTGACAGCTTTATTTTCTTTTGTTACTTTGCCAGTAGAGTTTGATGCTAGTAATCGGGCACTGGCTTGGCTAAAAGAAACAGGCGCAACTAGAGGTCAAGAATACGATGGTGCAAAAGATGCTCTAAAATGGGCAGCGATGACTTACGTAGCAGCAGCATTAGCAGCTTTAGTGTCACTAGTTTATTTAGTGATGCGATATATGGCTACTAGAGATTAATAAGTTCTTTTAGGTAAAAAAAATAATAGGCAGAGGTGGACGTTCCGCTTCTGCCTTCGTTATATATTTGCAAACTATGTTATTAAACTGTAACGATCATGGAAGAAATTGAATTAATATTAGAGACGACCAAAGAAGCAATGGCAGAAGCAACAGAACGCCTAGGCAGAGAGCTAGCAAAAATCAGTACTGGCAAAGCAACGCCTGCTATGCTTGAGGGCATTCGTCCTGATTACTATGGCACTCCCACACCACTCAGTCAGATAGCGAATGTTGCTACATCGGATGCTAGAACGCTGGTTATCCAGCCTTGGGAAAAGTCAATGCTTGCGCCTATTGAAAAAGCTATTTTTGAAGCTAATTTAGGCTTGACACCCCAAAATGATGGCGATATTATTCGGATTAATATTCCTATGCTTACACAGGAGCGTAGAAAAGAATTCGTAAAACGTGCCAAATCTCTAGGAGAAGAAGCTAAAGTAAGTATAAGAAATGCACGACGTGAGGCAATGGAAGAAGTGAAAAAAGCAGTAAAAGAGGGTTTCTCCGAAGACATAGGCAAACGTAAAGAAGCGGAAGTAGAAGATACTACTAGTCAGTTCACTTCAAAAGTGGATAAGATGATTGAAATGAAAGAAAAAGATATTATGACCGTATAAATCTTTGTTTTTTTGTAATGATCCAAACCAACTTGAGATCAACTGCTGTTAACTATCTACTCATTCGATATTCATGCTAATATGAAATGAGCTAATGAGTAAATAATTATATTGATCTAAAATACTGATAATCTGTTGCTTACGCTGTGTTTGTTTAAGAACTATTGCTTGTCAATTAGAGATTAGTTACACCACTCATTGTATTTGTTAGAAAAAAAATTACTTTTGTGTCTATTTTTGAAAAAGATAAGATAAAATGAAACGTACTTTTCAACCATCAAAGAGAAAGAGAAAGAATAAGCATGGCTTCCGTGAAAGAATGAGTTCTAAGAATGGGAGAAAGCTCTTAGCGCGCAGACGTGCAAAAGGACGTAAGCAACTGACTATTTCAGACGAAAGAATGGATAAGAAGTAGATGTGTAAAGCGAGGTTTAAAGTTCAAAAGCACTGCATTTGCTTGAATGAATTTGCGATTTTGAACTTTGAATTGCTTTAGCTCCAAATTAAACTTTGTTCAAATCCATCACTTAACTTTGGCATAATTTAGTAGCTTTAGAATCACTTCTTATCTTCGCAAATTCTAACTAACAAAGCGAAGAAGATTAATGTCCAATCAGCAAGACTATCTAAAACAGTTAAATGATGTACAGCGACAAGCAGTAGAGGCAACCGATGGTCCAGTGCTTGTAGTTGCAGGACCGGGTTCTGGAAAGACAAGGGTGCTGACTTATCGCATTGCCCATCTCATCAATACGAAAGCGAAGCCTTGGGAAATATTGACTTTGACATTTACGAACAAGGCAGCTAGAGAAATGAAGGCTCGCATCGAAAAAGTAGTTGGCGGTGCTGCTAATAAAGTCTGGGCAGGAACGTTTCACTCGATCTTTGCAAGAATTTTACGAATAGAGGCTGAGAAAATTGGCTACCCTTCCAACTTTACCATTTACGACACGGATGATAGCAAAAGTGTGATTAAAGCCATTTTGAAGGAAATGAATTTGGACGCACAATTGTATAATCCGAATGGTGTATTAGCTCGAATTTCTTCAGCTAAAACCAACCTCATCACGCCAAAGTTGTATGTCCAGAATGACGAATTTATCACTCAGGATCGTATGTCGAAGCGACCTTATTTACACAAGATATATGAAAGATATACCGCACGCTGTAAGCGTTCTGGAGCAATGGATTTTGACGACTTGTTGTACAGGATGTTTGAATTGCTGCATAAAAATCCTGATGGTGTACAACAAAAGTACCAAGAGCGATTCAAGTATGTATTGGTAGATGAGTTTCAGGATACAAATTACTTGCAGTATCGAATTATCAAAAAGCTAGTGGATTATCCGAAGAGTCCAAGAAATATCTGCGCTGTCGGGGACGACGCACAAAGTATTTATGCCTTTCGTGGTGCGACAATACAAAATATACTAGATTTTGAAAAGGACTATCAATCGCACGATATTCAAATATTTAAGCTAGAGCAGAATTATCGTTCAACAGAACATATCGTACAGGCTGCCAATGAGTTGATTCGTCATAATAAAAATCAAATTCAAAAAACGATCTGGTCGCATAAAGGAGTTGGTAATCGCATTAAACTCATCAAAGCCCTTACTGATACAGAGGAAGGCAAGCGAGTGGCGGATCTCATCACGGAACAAAAAAATAGAAGCCACCTTAGCAACAAAGATATTGCTATTCTTTATCGTACCAACGCCCAGTCAAGAGTCTTTGAAGAATACCTGCGCCGCTATAACATTCCTTACCGAGTGTTTGGTGGGCTTTCATTCTACCAGCGCAAAGAGGTGAAAGATTTGATTGCCTATTTGCGTTTGGCAGTGAACGCTTCCGATGAAGAGGCACTTCGGCGAGCTATCAATTATCCACGTCGTGGTATTGGCAATAGTTCTGTTGATAAGATTAGTCAGCTAGCAGGAGAACTGGAACAACCCATGTGGGACGTGCTGAACAAAGCCCAGCTAAGTGCTAGAGCGCAGAATGCTATCAATAAATTTATTGAGCTTGTTCAGATATTTCAACAAAAAGCTACTGAAACTAACGCATACGAAGCTGCTCACTTTATTGCTCGACAGTCAGGATTGATCGAACTTTTGAAAAGTGATAAGACAGTGGAAGGCATGAATCGCGTTGAAAATATTACTGCCCTACTTGATGGTATCAAAGAATTTGTAGAAAGCGACTTGGAGGAAGATGTTGATGTAGCAGATAAGAGCCTTTCTAGTTACTTGCAAAGTATTGCACTACTCACCGATGCTGACCGACAAACGGACGACAATGATACAGTTACTTTAATGTCTGTGCATGCAGCAAAAGGATTGGAATATCCATCCGTTTTTGTGGTGGGCTTGGAAGAGAACCTCTTTCCCTCTTTCATGAGTAAAGATTCTGCCGATGGCTTGGATGAAGAGCGTCGTTTGTTCTACGTAGCCATTACTCGTGCAGAAGTATTTTTGACTTTGACCTACTCCGCTAGTCGCTATACACATGGCAAGATGCGCTATAATGAAGCTAGTCGTTTCTTAGAAGAAATTGAACTAAAACATTTGGATGCTGATGTACCGTTAAAAGCCAAAAAAGAAAGTATTAATCCATCTGATTTTTCTAATCGCTCAGGGGTGCGGGGCAGTTTTAGAAAAGTAAATAATTTACCTAAGATTGATCCTAATACGTTCAAGCCTAGTCCTTCCGATCAAATCGAGATTGGACAGAAAGTACTTCATCTAAAATTTGGAGAGGGTGAAATTAAAGCTATTGACGGGACTCGAGAGAAGCGAGTAGCCACTATCGACTTTCCAGTTATTGGAGAAGAAAAAAGGATTATGCTAAAGTTTGCGAAGTTGCAAGTGTTGGAGTGAGTAGGGTAGTGAGGCTGCCCTGGAGACTAACCCAATTTAGTTTGACCGAAAATAGGAATCCTACAACCTATTTATACTTACTCTGTTGAATCCTGAAAATTATATATCATTGAAAGTAGGAATTATAGGAGCAGGAATAGCAGGTCTTGGTACTGCTGTTAGGCTAGCAAATCGAGGCTATGAGGTAACTGTTTTTGAAGCTAATGCTTACCCTGGAGGAAAACTTTCGCAGTTTAAAGTGGGTGCTTATCGCTTTGACGCAGGACCATCACTATTTACCATGCCACAATATGTAGAGGAGTTATTTCAAATGTCTGGAATAGCCATAGAGGATCATTTTGAGTATGAGCGACTAGATATTGTATGTAATTATTTTTGGGAGGACGGCACAGAACTTTCTGCCTATGCCAACAAAAATGATTTTGCAAGAGAAGTAGAAAATGTGCTGAATGTACCTAGCTCAAAAGTCTTAAATTTACTGCGAGATAGTGCGAGAAAATACGAATTGACTGGGCGCATTTTCTTAGAAAAATCTTTACATCGTTTAGCTACTTGGTTAGACTGGTCTGTGATAAAGGCAATGCTGAAAGTGCCAAGTTTTGACTTATTTACCTCTATGAATAAGGTCAACGAGCGATTAATTGAGCATCCTAAATTGGTGCAATTGTTCAATCGTTATGCAACTTACAACGGCTCAAATCCCTATAAAGCACCTGGCTTACTGAGCATTATTCCGCATTTTGAGTACGAGTTTGGAGCCTATATTCCAAAAGGTGGAATGCACTCTATTACGCAAAGTATTTTTGAGTTAGCAAAAGAGCTAGGCGTTACTTTTTATTTCAATACAAAAGCAGTGGAAATTGAAGTTGGGCAGGGTAAAGCTAAGGGAATAAAAACGCAAACGTCAGAGTATGAATTTGATAAGGTGATTTGTAATATGGATGTCTTTCATGCTTACAAGCAGCTTTTACCCAATGAGCAACATCCCACTCGTATTTTAAGTCAACCTAAGTCAACTTCTGCACTAATTTTCTACTGGGGTATCAAAGGAACATTTCCTCAATTAGATTTGCATAATATTTTGTTTAGTGAAGATTATCAGAAAGAGTTTGACTATTTAGATAATGGAAAAATACTCAATGATCCAACAGTTTATATCAATATTACGAGCAAATACTGCCCTGAGGATGCGCCAAGCGGTTGTGAAAATTGGTTCACGATGATAAATGTGCCTTACAATGCAGGGCAGGATTGGGAAGCTATGATTGCTCAAGCGAAAACAAATATTATTGCCAAAATCAATCGAGTGTTAGGCGTTGAAATAGAGGCACTTATTGAATGCGAGCAAGTGCTTGACCCTAGAACAATTGAAAGCAGAACACAGTCCCATCTAGGATCACTTTATGGCACGAGTTCTAATAATCGAATGGCAGCGTTTATGCGTCACGCTAATTTTTCTCAGAAAATTAAAAACCTCTACTTCTGTGGAGGAAGTGTTCATCCAGGTGGAGGTATTCCATTGTGTTTACTATCTGCTAAGATTGTGGATGAACTTATTGAATAAACAGAACTACCAATGAGCGATCTAAGCATTAAGAATATTCGTGCAACCACTCTGGGGAGTGCGATTTTAATCATCTTCTACACAATTGGAATAATTGGTATTGGCTTCTCAGGTTATGATTCCTTTATCTTACTGACACCATTCAATCTATTCGTTTCTATTGCAGTTGTTTTTTGGTATCACTCTGAATGGAACTTCAAAACTATTGCATTTTTAATTTTCTGTTATCTAGTAGGGTTTGGTATTGAAGTAGCAGGAGTAAACACTGGTAAAATTTTTGGGGTGTATGAATATGGTAGAGTGCTTGGCTGGAAACTCTGGAAAACGCCGCTGATGATTGGTGTAAACTGGGTAATGCTGGTTTATTGTGCTGGTATGACCGTCAACTGGTACTTTTTAAATGGACATTTTTTAGTCAAAGCCGCAATTGCAGCGACAATAATGGTCGTATTAGATTTGATTATTGAGCCAGTTGCGATTCATTATGATTTTTGGACTTGGGAGGCTGCAAATATTCCTATTCAAAACTATATAAGCTGGTGGCTCATTAGTTTCTTTTTATTGTCATTATTCCACTTCTTGCACCCAGAGAGTCGGAACAAAGTGGCTCATACATTGTTAGCTTTGCAATTCACACTTTTTGCTTTATTAAATTTTCTTAAATAGATGAGTACAGTAGTATTCTATGCTTCAGTAACATTAATGACTATTGCTGTGATGGAATTTGTAGCTTGGTTAGCTCACAAGTATATTATGCACGGTTGGCTTTGGGATTGGCATGAAGATCATCATAAGCCTCATTTTGAAAAAGAAGGATTTTTTGAAAAAAATGATCTTTTCTTTCTGGTTTTTGCTATTCCTAGTGCAATTTCTTACATCATTGGTTCTTCTACTGGTCCATTTTGGTTGTTTTTTGTAGGTGTAGGTATTTCAATCTACGGAACGATCTATTTTCTTATTCACGATGTCTATATCCATCAACGATTCAAGTGGTTTAGACAGTTAGATAACAAATACTCTCGCGCTATACTCAGAGCGCATGGTGCTCATCATTCTAAGCACACTAAGGAAGAATGTGAATCTTTCGGGCTATTAGTAGTTGATAAAAAGTATTTTGGCAAGCGAAAGAAACAATCCAACACCTTAGATAAAGTATCTCGAAGTGAGGTTGGGTAAATGTGTTACAACCTTATAAATTATTATTGAGTAGGGTAGTGCTATAACAAATGTTACAGTCTTGAGCGTTCCTCCTAATTGCTTTAGTGCAAACTAAGAGATTTCGGAAAATAACTTTTGATTAAAGCCTTATTCCCGAAATCCAAATATTATACCAGTGCACAATGAATACTGTTGAACCTATTAACTATTCATAGCTTCCAGTATTTGACTACTGTGATCCTTTGTCTTTACTTTATTAAAGATTTTTTCAATCTTGCCCATTTCATCAATAATAAAGGTAGTGCGATGTACTCCGTCATATTCTTTACCCATGAATTTTTTTAGTCCCCAGACACCGTAGGCTTTAAGTACCTCCTGATTGGTATCTGCCAATAAATGAAATGGAAACTCAAACTTATTGATGAAATTTTGATGCTTTTTTGCGCTATCTGGACTTACGCCCAATAGTTCAAATCCTTTTTCTTTCAGTAGGTCATAATTATCTCTTAGATTACAAGCCGCCGCAGTACAGCCAGGGGTATTATCCTTTGGGTAAAAAAATAAGATCAACTTCTTCCCTTTATAATCCGCTAATGAGGTCGTCTCCCCTAATTCGTTGATACCCGAAAAGTTTGGAGCTACATCTCCTTCATTTAAATGTGTCATAATTGTTTGTAATTTTGTTCAGCTAAACAACTAGATGTTTAAGAAAAAGTTGAATCGTAATTTTCATAAACGATCTCTATTAATTCTAATAGAGCTTAATTATCTTTAGTAGGAGTTTTGTTTTGAAGTTAATTCCCAAAAAAATTAAAGAACTCCTGAGGATTTGTAAATTGTAGCTTCTGATTCGTTGTAAAATAAATAATTCAAGAAAATGCCTATTAATACCGTAATTTTTGATCTTGGGGGTGTGCTAGTGGATTGGAATCCAAGATATTTGTATCGTAAAATTTTCAATGAAGAAGAGCGGATGGAATATTTTTTAAAGCATATTTGTACTTCTGATTGGAATGAAGAACAGGATGCTGGTCGCTCACTTAAAATGGCAACGGAGACATTAGTCGCCAAACACCCTGAATGGGAAAACGAAATTAGAATTTTCTACGGTAGATGGACGGAGATGTTGGGAGGCTTATTTGATGGGACAGTTGATATTTTGCATCGCTTAAAAGTAGCTGACTATAAAGTTTATGCACTTACTAATTGGTCAGCAGAAACTTTTCCAGAAGCATTAAAACGATATGATTTTTTGAATTGGTTTGAGCATATTCTGGTTTCAGGAAAAGAAGGTGTTCGCAAACCCGATCCTAGAATTTATGAAATGATGCTAGACCGTTTTGATATTCATCCTGCAATGGCAGTTTTTATAGATGATAATCATCGCAACGTTCTAGCTGCCAGACAATCAGGTATTCCGACGATTCATTTTCAATCACCTGAAAAGTTGGAAAAAGACCTTCAATCAATGGGTTTACAGTTTTAATGTTTTTAACTACTCAGCACTTTTGATCTCTAAATGATAGCACAGTTTGTTTAGCTTGAGCAGAAATATTTTAGGAGTTTGCCTTTAACTAAAATATTTTTTTATTAAAGCACTTGCTTTTTACTATATTTGACACGGATTAACGGTAATTGAATATTTATTAACTAACGCCAAGTAATACTAACATGAATTCACTTCTAGAACTCTTGAAGCGTTTATTTGCTTCCCTTTTTCCTCCATCTAATCCACCTACAAATGATAATGGTAAAGAAAATTCTACTACTTCAGCAGGAGAAGCAGAAAAAGACGAAGAGGATGCAATTAGCGATTCTTCTGATTTGCCAAAGGACTCGGTAATTGTTACAGAAGTGCTACCATTCGAGGTAGAGCCGGGTGAAATTGTAGAAGATGAACCAAAAGATGAACC
>CAYWKD010000021.1:54301-62935 GCA_964458705.1 uncultured Saprospiraceae bacterium
AAGATGAACCAAAAGATGAACCTACAATAGAGGAAGAAGTTACAACTGCAAGCATTCCGAATCGCTTTACGTGGTGCTTGGATAATGGGCACGGTGAGGCCACTCCCGGAAAAAGATCTGTACCCTTTGAGATGGATGGTATAACTGTTCAGTTCTTTGAATATGAATTCAACCGAGATGTTGTAGGGCGAATTATTAACTCGTTGACAGAAAAAGGCATTAAGTTTTACAATATCGTTCCAGAAGTTGAAGGAGATATATCGTTGAAAGAAAGAGTGAGAAGAGCGAACACACTGGCTAGCAATCTTCCTAAAATTTACGTTTCCGTACATTCCAACGCAGGACCGCCTCGTCCGGGCACGGATTGGACAACGGCTAGTGGAATGGAAACTTGGTACTTTAGTGCTAGCAGTAATGGTAAAAAGATCGCCGCTGTCTTTCAGAAAGAAATGGTGCGTGCAACAGATTGGAAAAATAGAGGACTCAAATCTACGGCGCTTAAAAATCTATATGTATTAAGGCATACGAGCATGCCTGCTGTACTGACAGAGAATGGTTTTTTCAATAATGAAAAGGAAGTGCAAAAGCTCATGTTAGATGATATACGTCAAGCTATTGCAGATGCTCATGTTGCAGCTATTCTGGAGATTGAGAAAAATGGGATTGTCTAATTTCCTACTGTGGAGCAAAGTGACTTTAAAATAGGAATTAGTCGAAAAATAGAAATCACTTATCTTTAATTAAACTACACAAACAATGAGCATTATTTATTGGATTATCTTAGGTTTTGTAGCAGGTGGTATTGCCAAGTTTCTTATGCCGGGCAAAGACCCGGGAGGCTTGATTATTACTATCTTACTGGGTATTGCTGGCTCTGTGATAGGAGGATACCTTGGAGGTATGCTAGGCATAGCTGGTAATGGTATGCTAGGAAGCTTGATTATTGCAACGGTTGGAGCAGTATTACTACTATTGCTTTACCGATTTATTAAGGGAAACAAAGCATAGGTTTATAAAACTTGTTGAGTGAGGTTGTTGGATATTCAAAGCTGACGTTCGGGGCTTTCTCTAAGTGAACTGACCAGCAGATAAATATCATTTCTGTATTCATGCCTATACTCAACAAGTTTATTTTCTTCATTTCTTTCTTGCTACTGCTCTAGTAGCAAAGCCAATCAGTGGCAGTTTTTCTTACTTTAATCTTTAAGATTAGCTGTTTCATAAAACTCATCGAACAAAAATGCCTGTTCATCTATAAATTGGATGCAATGCGAAGTAAATGAGCTAGATTTATTTTGCAATTATTCTAAACTTATATCTAGAATGCTGTTGCAACTCTATTACATTTCATTTTACTGATAATTTTTAAATACAGAAATCACCTGATTATGAAACAACTGATTTTACTCGCACTTCTTTTTCTACTCAATTTTTCACTATCAAATGCACAAAATTTTGGTGGCTTTGGTGGTAGTACCTCTACGATCAAAGGGAAAATTACGGGAACAATTGTAGATTCACTTACTAGTAAACCCGTCGAGTTTGCTACAATCGTATTGATTAACACAAAAAATGATAAAGAAGTAAATGGTATAGTTACCGAGTCAGATGGCAATTTCAAGCTCAATGAGATAGACTTAGGCACTTATAAATTAGTAGTTTCTTACTTAGGTTTTGCGACTAAGACACTAGATTCTATTGCTCTGACTAAACGAGAACCTGATGCGGATTTGTCAACTATTTATCTGACATCTGATAATTTATTACTAGATGAAATCGAAGTAGTGGACGAAAGATCTATATATGAAAATAAAATTGATAAGATTGTCTATAATGCTGAAAAAGATGCGACAGTATCGGGTGGTGATGCAACAGATGTGTTGAGAAATACACCTTTAGTAACAGTGGATTTAGATGGAAATGTCTCGCTTAGAGGCTCTCAAAATATTCAGATTCTAATTAACGGGCGTCCATCAGGAACTTTTGCTAGTAGTGTGCCAGACGCGCTTCGCTCTATTCCAGCAGACCAGATCAAAAGTGTTGAAGTGATTACTTCACCAACGGCTAAGTATGATGGAGAAGGTTCAGGGGGTATTATCAACATCATTACGAAAAAGAAAAGTGCAGAAGGTTTTACAGGTTCTGTAAATACATCAATTGGTAATGTTCAAAACAATGCTGTGTTAAATTTGAGCGCAGCGAAGGGGCGATTTGGAATAAACGGGAGTGGTGCTACTTTTTTCTCGTGGCCTAGAGAAAGTTTTACCGATTTCTATCGAGAAAGTAGTTTTAATGGCATTCGTCAAATTCAACAACAAGAAGGCGAAGGAGAAAGTCAGTTCATTGGCTTTAATGGATCTATCAATGCTTTTTATGATATAAACGCTTACAATAGTATTACATCTACTTTCCGACTTAATGGGAGACAATTTAATAGCAATGGTACGAATGATATTTTTTTTACAGACGAGGGCATTGGTCTTGAACAAAATTATACTGCTAATTACGACAACAAGAACCTTAACTCAGGTTTTGACTGGGTAACTGATTATAAAATGGAGTTTGATGACTCAGATAAAGAAATGACCGTAGCATTTCAACTCACAAATAATGTTGATGATAGAGAGAATGACCTCGTTCAGTTGGATCAATTTGGAAATGCGCCTGCGCTGAATTCAGATCAACTTAGAAGAAACGATGGAATTAACCTAGAAACAACATTACAGATAGATTATGTGCATCCTTTTGACGATAATATTAAGCTAGAGACTGGTGCGAAAGGTGTTATAAGAAGAATTGAAACAGATTACGACGTACTAGATAGAGCAACAAATACGGTCATAACAGACCCTTTCCAAACTAATATATTCAACTACGATCAAGATGTTTACGCTGCTTATGCCTCTTTCAATGTCAAAATTGGTAAAGATTACGGTCTTGTAGCGGGATTGAGATATGAATACACTGATATTGCTGGTGAGTATGATGAGGAAAATGATCCTTTTCAAAATGATTACGAAAATTTCTTGCCTAGCATAATTGTCTCTCGAAATTTCAAGAACTTTCAATCACTCAAGTTGAGTTACAATAGAAGAATACAACGACCTAGCCTAGCATTTGTCAACCCATTTACTGATTTGACCGATAATAGAAACCAAACTTTTGGTAATCCGCTACTCGATCCAGAAGTAACTGACCAAATTGATTTGAGTTATAACACGTTTATAAAGGGAGTAGGTATTAATGGCTCTTTTTATTACAAACGTACGACTAGCATTATAGAATCTTTCTTGCAGAACGTAACGCCAGAAGGGATTTCACAGACTACCTTTAGAAACATCGGTGAAAATAATTCCTTTGGTACTAACTTATTTACCTCTGTTACCATCAAGAGAGTATTTACAATTAGAGGTAGTATCAATGTATTTACTTATGAAGCAACTGGGGATATTGCAGGAGAACGTTTAACTGCCAATGCCGTACTTTGGAACGGATTTGGTCAAGCAAGCTACGATATTAAGAAAATTGGTATGAAAATAGAAGCCTTTGGTTTTGCACAATCTCCGCAGCAGACTATTCAAGGACAGCGACCTGCTTTTTCTATCTTTGGAATGGGAATTCGCCAAGATATACTCAAAAAGAAGGGAAGCATCGGTATTCGAGTAATTGAACCTTTTGCAAAATACAAATCTTTTGGAACGGACATTTCAGGACCCAATTTTCGACTAGAATCTGATTATCGAATCTTGTTCCGTTCGTTTGGTCTTTCTTTCCGATATAGCTTTGGAGAATTAAACTTCAAGCAAGGAGAACGCAGAAGCAAGATTCGCAACAATGACCAAAAAAGTGGTGGCGACAACCAGCAGCAAGGGGGCGGTGGCTTCGGAAACGGTGGATAAGAGGAATTGCCTCGTTTTTTTGAAGCTAATGAGCTATGCCATTAGCTTCAGAGCATTATAAAAAGTAACGGAATTTAAACTGCGTATTAATTGTTCAAATTAATAAGGCAATTTGTATTTCAGAAAAGAAAACGACTTTTGTAGAAAAGAACAATTTATGTACCCACGACTGGAGTCGAACCAGCACATCCTTAGGACACTACCCCCTCAAGGTAGCGCGTCTACCAATTCCGCCACGTGGGTTTAAATAGTTTAGAGCACAAAACTAAGTGATTTTAAGTATTGTAACAAATGTTTTTGATGAGGATTAATAAAATAGTCATTCTTCTACAAGTGAAATTTGGTATAAGTATTCCCCCGAATAATGCTCATAAATTCCTTCAAGGACAACTTGTTCTTCTGATAATTCAAGCATCGTTAAGAAGTCTTCGACATTGGAGACAGGCGTTTTGTTGACTTTCCGAATAATAAAATCTATTTCCATGTTAGAAACTTCCGCTTTGCTACCTTTATAGATACTTATTACTTTCACACCATCAGAAATGTTTAAACGTTTTTTTTCTTCACGTTTTAAATTTCTTATCTGTAAGCCAAGTTCTTCGATCAAGCCACTACTATTATTTAGCAGCACTGATGGGTCGTTGTCTTCTATATCTTGTAATTTAACGGTCGTCGTCTTCTTTTTCCCTTGCCTGATGTACTCCACAAGCAGTAACTCTCCAGGGCGAAAGCGTGCTACCTGTTCTTGTAGTTCAGGTACACTATTAACAGGAAAATTACTTATTTTTACAATTACATCTCCAGCTTGAATGCCTGCTTTTGTTGCTCCTCCGCCTTCTGTCACCTTTCTGATGTAAACCCCTTGAACTTTTTTTAATCCCAACTGATTAGCCATGCGATTGTCAATTTCATCTATTACTACTCCAAGTACGCCACGTTTTACCTTTCCAAAATTTTTAAGGTCATTAATTACTTTATTGGCAAGATTGGATGGAATAGCGAAAGAGTATCCTTCAAAACTTCCCGATCTTGACATGATGGCGGTGTTAATCCCAATTAAATCTCCGTTGGTGTTGACCAATGCTCCACCGCTATTACCTGGATTTACCATAGCATCAGTTTGTATAAAGGACTCTATACTATATTCATCTTCTAGTATTTTGATGTTTCTACCTTTAGCACTTACAATACCAGCTGTGACAGTGGATTCTAAATTGAATGGATTACCAACTGCTAACACCCATTCTCCAACGTTCAAAGAGTCAGAATTACCAAATGCTAAAAAGGGCAAATCATTGGCTTCTATTTTGAGTAATGCTAAGTCTGTTGATGGATCAACACCAATTTTTTTGGCTTCGTATTCTTGTTTATTACTCAGTGTAATTTGTATTTCGCTTCCTTCTTCAACTACATGATTGTTAGTAACAATATAGCCATCCTCAGAGATGATTACGCCGGAGCCTGAAGATGCTCCAAGAGCCCCATTGGATAAGAAGCTGAACCCACTATATATTTCAGCCCGAATGTTAACCACTGCTGACGTTACATTTTCGGAGGTAATAATAAAATCAGTTGGCTTAGCGGATATAAATTCAGAAGATTTTGTTATTACATTATCTAAGTTGACATACTGAGCTGGCGAAACTTCTCTGATGATAATTTCTTGTGGTTCCTCAAAGTAGCGATAAATAAAAATAGCCAGTATAGCACTTAATATCGAAGAACTAAAAACAAGCAGAATATTTTTCATTTTTAGATATAAATGATAGTAATATAACACTACAATATACGAAATATTTTTTGAGCATCAAGACTTCTTTTGGTCATTATGTAGTCTTTTCACTTTTTTGTATTTTAGATGAACTAAGTAAGCATTAGATTTACTGATTGTCCAACCTGCTGCTCCATCTAAAATACCCAATTTAAGGAAGTAAGTCTTTAAGAATCGTATCATCGGAGATAGCCATAAATTGATCCAAGTTGCTTTTTTCCCTTTTACAAAAAGTTCTTGTGCTGATAAAGTAGTATAGCGATCTATTCGTTTCAGGTGATCCATTTTATCGGTATAGCTGTAATGCAGCAGTTTGCCTGACAGCTTTACATGCTTAAAGTGTTTGGGAACAGCTAGCTTTTCATGTACATAATCTCCTTGCCACTTCACATTATTCCTGTTAAAAATGCGGACTTTCCAATCAGGATACCAACCACTATGTTTAATCCATTGACCACAATAATTATTTATACGATCCAGCAGGTAAACCGTATCGTCTTCATAATTTAAGTTTTGAATCGCCTTAATCAACTCTTTGGAGAGCACCTCATCTGCATCAATAGACAAAATCCAATTATGCTTAGCTACAGAATTACCATAATTTTTGTTTTGAGCATAGCCTATCCAATTGTGTTTGATGACATTAGCTCCTAGTGCGCTTGCCTTTTCTATGGTTTTGTCTGTGCTGCCACTATCTATAACAGTGATATCTTCAGTAACTTGAAGCAGTGCTTCAATGCACCGTTCAATTTGGTGGGCTTCATTTTTTGCTATGATTACAGCTGAAAGTAGCATTGATGTCCCAATATTGAATATTCAACAAAAAAGCATTTGCGGAAATCCACAAATGCTTACGTAAATTACGTTTGGGTGACTAACCGGATTTGAACCGGCGACCTCTGGAACCACAATCCAGCGCTCTAACCAACTGAGCTATAACCACCATATATAAAAGGATTGCAAATCTAAAAAAGTTCCTTAATTCTATGCAAATTTTTGTTGTAATTTTAATACAACTCCTTTTTACTGCCTTATTTCTTTTCTTGTTCTATGGCATCACGGTTTTGATAGATCAACTACGAATCCATTAATGCGGTGTTTTTGTTTAAGGTTTTTCTTGTAGGTTTCAGCAGCAGATTTACTATCGAATTGCCCTAGAATAACTTTATAGGTTGGCATATTGCTTTTTCCTGGCTCAACATTAACAAGGATTTCGTCAAACCACTTACCTTGTAGTATGGTTACTTGCTGCATTGCATTATCATAACTACTATAGCTTGCTATTTGCACGCCATATCCTCTTCGCTCAGGTTGCAAAAGCTGGATTTTGTACAAACCATATTTGTTGAAATTACTACGTACTGCATTAGCTTTGTCTGTGTTTGTACTTGCAGTTCTTGTAGTTTGGATAGGTGTTTTACTGGTTACTTTTTTAGGCACGCTGTTGTCATTATAAGTAGAAGGTGCAGGAGTTCTAGTTGTGCGGCTATCTTTGTTATTTCTTGTTGTATTTGTACCACGACTAGTCATAGTCTCTCCATCACTGACAAGTTCTACTCTTACTCTTGCTACGCCTGCTCTGACGAGATCGAGCTGCTCTGCGGCTTTCCTTGAGACATCTACAACTCGACCTGGCTTGAATGGGCCTCTATCGTTCACGCGCACTACTACCGATCGGTTGTTATCTAGGTGAGTTACTCTTAGCATCGTACCGAAAGGATGAGTTTTATGAGCAGCAGTCATTTCATTTTTATTGTAAGGCTCACCACTTGCGGTGTTTCGTCCATGTAACTTGTCAGAATAATAGCTTGCTTCTCCATATTCTTGAGCAAATGCAGTAATGGTAAGAGACAAAAGAATACTTATAAAAATAATTTTCATAGTTCATTTTCTTTAGAAAAAAGGATCACATATTAGATAAGCCTACTACAAATCCATTAATACTGTGTTTTCGTTTCAAATTTTTCTTGTAATTTTCAGCAGCAGCTTGACTGTCAAACTGACCTAAAATCACTTTATAGTTGGTGCTTCCATTATTTCCTGGTTCGATATTAATAAGAATTTCATCGAACCATTTGCCTTGTAAAATAGCTAATCGTTGTATGGCATTTTCATAACTGGTATAGCTAGCTACTTGAACACCAAAGCCTTTCTTTTCAGGTCGCAATAACTGAATCTTGTACAAACCATATTTATTAAAATTGCCACGTACTAGTTTTGCACTGTTAGTAGCAGCACTACTTGTAGCTGTCTTTTTTGAACTAGCCATTGCTTTATTAGTTGAGCTACTCTGTGTCTTTGTTGTCGCTTTTTTAGGGGTGCTGTTATCGTTGTAAGATTTAGGAATTGAAGTTGATGATTGTTCAGCATTGTTGCTAGTATTTACTGTATTACTACTCCCTTTGGTTGTAACTTTTGTATTGGCTACAGCTTCTCCTTTTCCAACTATTTCGACTTTCACTCTTGTTTCTCCTACCGAAATAAGATCAAGTTGTTCTGCGGCTTTTCTTGATATATCTACAATTCGACCTTTTATAAACGGTCCTCTATCATTCACTCTAACTACCACAGATTGGTTGTTATCCAAGCGCGTTACCCTTAACATCGTACCGAATGGATAAGAGTTGTGGGCACCAGTCATTTTGTTTTTGTCGTAAAGTTCTCCATTTGCAGTTTTCAGTCCTTGAAAGCTGTCAGCATAGTAGGATGCTAAACCGAACTCCTGAGTAGAAGCCATAAAATAAAAAGACACAAATAGACAAACAAAGAAATATTTCATAAATTGATAACTATTGTTGTTGAAAGAATGAGTAGGGTATAATTTAATAAACCAACCTCAAAACTAGTCTATTCCATAACAAGAACTAGTCTATACGATGTAATTTGTATAAAAAAAATGTTAAAGTCAAATTAGACCCTATGAACGATAAAAATGTAGATTTGCGTGCACGCACGAGGTAGCGA
>CAYWKD010000022.1:0-61770 GCA_964458705.1 uncultured Saprospiraceae bacterium
ATTCATCCCAAAGTTCCTCGTAAGCAGCCTTTAATTCATTGTACACCTCAATGTAAGTTTCATACTGTGTTCCACGATCATTTTTTATCGAAATAATTGCCTTTGTCGGATCTTCCGATAAGTCCTCTCGATTTGCTGGATTCGCAATGAACTCTTTTGCTCGTTCCCTTAAATCATCTACACTAGCTAACTCACCTCTTACAAGCAACTGATCATCTGCATTTACAAGCACTGCAAATACATTTCGCTTCTTTAATTTAGTCGGATCTGGCTCTACTTCTGACCAAGGTGGAAGCAGTACTTGAATACCCTTATCTTGAGCAATAGTAGTAGTTACCAAAAAGAAAATCAATAGTAAAAAGGCAATATCTGCCATCGAACTTGCATTGATTTCATTACTTTGACGATTTCTTGAACTTGCCATAATGAATATTTTTTTGGAGGAATCAACCTCTTATCTAAAAAAGTTAATCACCTCAAATATTAAGAATGTAGCTAATGCAAGTCCAGCTAATGCTATTGTAGTAATGATAGAACCACTAATGAACTTGCTTTGCTCTGCTGTTACCTCAAATTGCTCTTCGACTGCTCTAACATCAGCGGGTGCAGCGGATGGATCTACTGCCGAGTAGATAACAAAAAATATAGCTACCAAGGCAACTATACCAATAATTCCTTTCAATGCGCCTTTAAAATTGCCGAACATCTGCAGCAGTCCAAATACTACTGCCGCTGCCAAGCAAATTGCAGTTAGTGCAATCGCAGCATAAAAGCCAACATTAAAGATGTTAGTCGTCCATTGATCTTCCTTCGATTGCATATTAAATGTCTCAAGACCAGAAAAAGCAGAAAGAAGAAAAAGTGCTGTAAGTGCAGCACCTACTGAGAATGCAATAACTTGCCCATTTTTTGACAGAAAATTATACATAATATCTTTTTATTGAGTATCCTCAACTGACCATGTCAAGTAGGAATACATTTTTATTTAATTAAGTGATCAGAGGAAGCAATGAAACAAGAGTTTTTCTGTTGCTTCATTGCTCTATATTCTTCTAAAGACAGCTTATTTCTTGAATACGTTGTTGGTAGCCATGATGTCTATCAAAGATACAGAAGCATCTTCCATCTTATTCACAATGCTATCAATTTTAGACACGATGTAATTGTAAAAAATTTGTAGGATAATCGCTACAATTAAACCAAATACCGTTGTCAAAAGGGCTACTTTAATACCACCTGCAACTACGTCTGGGCGAATATCTCCCGCTGCTTCAATTTTATCGAATGCAGTAATCATACCAATTACTGTACCCATGAAGCCAAGCATTGGCGCAATAGCAATGAAAAGTGAAATCCAAACTAAGCCTTTTTCTAAAAGCCCCATTTGAACGCTACCGTAAGAAGTAATCGCACGCTCTACCGATTCTGGTCCTTCTTCTGCATTTTTCAATCCTTCATACATGATGCTTGCTGTAGGACCAGCAGTTGACTTAGCTACTTCTTTGGCTCCTTCAATATCGCCTGATTTAAGCCGCTCATCAATGCGATTCATCAGTTTGTCTGTGTTTGTAGATGCAACATTTAAAGTAATAATACGCTCAATACAGAATGCCAATCCTAGTATCAAACAAATTAGTACTAAGCTCATGAAGCCCCAACCACCTTGAATAAAATATTTCTTTAATACTTGCAAGGCACCTGCTGACTCTTCACTGACTGCCTCAGCAGTTTCTTCGACTTCTTCAGCCATATTATCCATAGCTGCGGCGGCGGAGTCTACAACTTCTTCAGCCGTCTCCATTGCGTTATCAAGCGTACTTTCATCTTGTGCATAGATATTAGGTGCAGTGAAGACTGCTAGGATCAGCACTAGCAATAATGTAATTACTTTTTGCATAATAATAAGGTTTTAAACAATTGTTTTTAATCAAGGAATTGTTTATCTAATTAATTGATTTGTTCCAAAATTGATATAACATACTCACAAAAAAGTGAGGTAAATGATCCTAAAACAATACTCTGTGCAGAGAGGAAGGGATTCGAACCCTCGATACCCTGTTAGAGTATACACGCTTTCCAGGCGTGCGCCTTCAACCACTCGGCCACCTCTCTTCGTCTACTTTGAAGCACGCTTTCAAATAAACTCAAACTGCATCTTTTTAACAGTTCCATAACAAATATATAAACTAACTTTCAGCTATACACAATTCAGCACAAAAAAATAATGCAGAAATTCATTTTGCTTAGCGTGATGCCCATATAAACGGCTACGACTAAGCAAATTTTCAGATAGCCCAGCAAAAAATCGCTTGTTACTTATAACTACGACAAACCTAAAAAAATATAGCTGTCCTGAAAGCATTTATCGCAAAAAAGTATCAAATGTTGATCTTAAGCCCTGCAAAAATTGTAAAAACTCATTACAAATCAAAATCAATTCTCGAAATGCTCGATTTTTATCGTGTTTATCTTCGGATATTAGTTTGATTGATACAAATTATCTTTCAAAAATTTGCTTTGCATTCTCTGTTGTTTGTTCAGCTATCTTTTCAAGTTTCACTTCTTTTATTTCTGCTAATCGCTCTGCTATGATCCGAATGTAAGCGCTCTCATTGCGCTTGCCCCGATGAGGTGTAGGAGCTAAATAAGGAGCATCCGTTTCTAGCACTAAATGCTCCAGGTCAATTTGCTTGAGCGTTTCTCCTAATTTCGATTTTTTGAATGTCAATACTCCTCCTATACCTAAATAAAATCCTAAATCAATAATGGCTTTCGCTTCTTCTACTGTTCCACCAAAACAATGAAAAATACCTCTTAACTTATCATCTTTCGATGCTCGAAGTAGCTCAATAACTTCCCATGTAGATGCCCTAGAGTGAATAACAATAGGTAAGTCTAATACCTTTGCCCATTCAATTTGCAGTTGAAAAGCATATTTTTGTTGCTCAAAAAAAGTCTTATCCCAATATAAGTCCAAACCAATCTCACCTACTGCACAGAAAGTTCTTTTATCCAACCATTTTTTTACAGTAGCTAACTCTTCCTCATAATTTTCTTTAACAGAGCAAGGATGCAAGCCCATCATAGCAAAACAATTTTCAGGATAAGATGCTTCTAGTGCAAGCATCGCATCAATAGAACTACTATCTATATTGGGTAAGTAAATTGTACTTACTTCTTCTTTCAAGGCACGTTGTAGCATAACAGTTTGGTCTTCTTCAAATTGAGTTGCGTACAAATGTGCGTGCGTATCAACTAGCATGATGTTTATTTCTTTGGTGATTTCTGATACAAAGGTAAAGATGATTATTGAAAGGTTTTTGGTGGATGAAAAAAAATTAGCTGCGATAGGCTCTCAAATTAGATGGTATATAAGAAGGTCAGACGGGCGTAAAATCAGTCTATTTTAAGCACTAGCTTCTAATACTTATACTTACCTTTTCCGTTAATTAGGTCAACTTGAGTAACCATTCAGCGCAACGATTGAAATTATGTTAAACAAATTAAACGAACTGGCTCAAACTCTAGATGGAGAGTTACACTACGATAGGCTTATGCAGATTCTGTATGCTACGGATGCTTCTGTTTATAGGCAGTTACCAACAGCGGTAGCATTACCTAAGTCTATAGCAGATCTCAAAAAAATCATAGCTTTTGCCGATAAAAATCGTCTATCTATCATTCCAAGAGCAGCAGGTACTTCATTAGCAGGGCAGTGTGTGGGCGAAGGAATCGTGGTAGATATTTCCAAGTATATGAATAAAATACTGGAAATCAATGTAGAAGAGCAGTGGGTAAGTGTGCAGCCTGGTGTTATTAGGGATGAATTGAACCAAGCGCTAAAGCCTTATGGCTTGTTTTTTGGACCGAATACTTCCACTGCCAATCGTTGCATGCTAGGGGGCATGGTGGGTAACAACTCCTGTGGCACAACTTCCATTAAGTATGGAACGACTAGAGATCATGTTTTAGAATTAAAAACCATTTTGAGCGATGGTTCAGAAGCTACTTTCTCAGCACTTTCTCAGCAGGAGTTTTTGTCTAAAACACAAGGTAATACTCTTGAAAATAAAATTTATCAGCATATTCACGAAATGCTATCCAATACCGAGCATCAAGAGCATATTCGTAAAGAATTTCCAGACCCAACCATACATCGGCGCAATACCGGCTATGCAATTGATGTTTTGCTAGAAAGTGAGCCTTTCAGTGGAGCAGAGCATTTTAACTTTTGCAAGTTGCTAGCTGGATCAGAGGGGACTTTGGCATTTACAACAGCCATCAAACTCCACGTTGACAAGCTACCACCCAAGCACGAAATAGTCGTAACGACTCATTTTGATACGCTAGCAGATGCTATGGAAGCAGTGTTGATCGCTATGGAATACGAGCCTTACGCCTGTGAGTTAATGGATAAAATCATTTTGGACTGTACTAAGGACAATATTGAGCAGCAAAAAAATCGCTTCTTTTTGCAAGGTGATCCGGCAGCGGTTCTGATGGTAGAGTTCAGAGGAGATACAATTGCAACAGCAGAAGCCATCGCCGATAGAATGATTGAAAATATGCGCTTGGCTAAATTGGGCTATGCGTTTCCGAAAGTATTTGCGCCCAAGATAAAAAATGTCTGGGACTTGAGAAAGGCAGGATTGGGAGTACTAGCAAATATTCCTGGCGATGCCAAAGCCGTTGCCTGCATTGAAGATACAGCCGTAGCATTAAAAGATTTACCCGCTTATGTAAGGGATTTTTCGGCTATGATGGATCGCTTCGGACAACAATCAGTTTATTATGCACACGCAGGCGCAGGAGAACTGCACTTACGACCAATATTAGACCTAAAAAAAACAAAAGACGTTCAGCTTTTTCATGACATCACGGAAGCAACTGCCAAGTTAGTCAAAAAGTATAACGGCTCAATGAGTGGAGAACATGGGGACGGGCGCGTTCGTGCCGAATTTATTCCATTGATGATCGGAGCAAGGAACTATGAATTAATCAAACAAATTAAGAAAACTTGGGATTCTAGAAATATCTTCAATCCTGGCAAAATTATAGATGCCCCTCCAATGAACGAATCCTTGCGCTATGAGCCTAATGAGGTTGAAGCTACTTACGATACTCTATTTGACTTCTCGGCAGTTGGAGGAATTCTAAGAATGGCAGAAAAATGCAATGGCTCGGGAGATTGCCGAAAGTTGAGCCTTTCTGGTGGAACGATGTGTCCAAGCTATCGAGCAACACGCCACGAAACCGATACGACTAGAGCAAGAGCTAACACGCTCCGAGAAATCTTGACAAGAGATGCCCATCTGAAAAATCCTTTTGACAATGAAGCCCTCAAAGAAGTAATGGACTTGTGTCTTTCTTGCAAAGGTTGCACCTCCGAATGTCCTTCCAATGTAGATATGTCCACTTTAAAAGCAGAGTTCTTGCATCATTACTATCAGTCAAATGGTGTGCCACTGCGCGCCAGAGCTTTTGCAAACATTAGCAGGTTAAACGCACTAGGAGCAATCGTGCCAAGCCTGACCAACGTAGTGCTAAATGGGAAATTGACAGGAAGTTTGATGAAGAAAATTTTACAGGTTGCACCTGAACGGTCATTGCCTACTTTAGCAAAAACGACATTAAAAAAATGGTTCAAGAAGAACAAAAACCGCTTACAAGCCAGTCAGCCAGTCAAAGGAAAAGTTTATCTATTTGCAGATGAATTTACCAACTTCAACGACGTAAGCATTGGACAAAAAGCAATAGAACTATTGGTGCGACTAGGTTATGAAGTAGAAATTCCGAAGCACGTTGAAAGTGGTCGAGCAGCCATATCAAAAGGCTTATTGCCTATGGCACAGCAATTCGCTAATCAGAATGTTCAAAGTTTAAAAGACCTCATCACCTCCCGAACGCCGCTGATTGGTATTGAACCTTCTGCTATTTTAAGTTTCCGAGACGAATACCCTAAATTGGTAGATGATTCGCTCAAAGAAGCCGCAAAACAGCTAAGTCAACACACTTTTTTGATTGATGAATTTTTAAAGAAAGCCATTGAAGAAGGTGCAATTACAACTCAACAATTCCACGATAAAAGAAAACATATTTTACTACACGGACATTGCCACCAAAAGGCGCTCAGCGATTTGAATGATACCGCTTGGTTGTTGAGCTTGCCTAAAAATTATGATGTGCAGATCATCCCATCGGGCTGTTGTGGAATGGCAGGGTCGTTTGGATATGAAAAAGAACACTACGAAGTAAGCATGAAAGTAGGCGAAGATGTGCTATTTCCAAAGGTTCGAGAAGCCAGTGAGCAGACTGTCATCGCAGCACCCGGCACGAGCTGCCGACATCAAATTATGGATGGTACACAACGAAAGGCATTGCATCCTGTGGAGGTATTGTGGGAGGCATTAGCGTAGAACAAGTCAGTAGCTCAGCCTACTCGATCAGGATTATCTTCAATGAAGCTATTCCAACCGTTGTACTTTTTACCTTGTCCAACAACTCCTTTTGATTGATGAAAATGGCAAAAAGCAGTTGCCAGAGCATCCGTAGCGTCCAACGATTTGTTTTGCAATTTAATTTTGAGTTGATGCTCTAGCATGGCAGCCACTTGCTCTTTAGCGGCATTGCCATTTCCTGTTACCACCTGTTTTATCTTTTTAGGTGAATACTCCACAATATCAAGCCCACTGGTCATAGCAGCCGCAATCGCTACGCCTTGCGCTCTTCCCAATTTAAGCATTGACTGAATATTTTTTCCATAAAACGGTGCTTCAATTGCCATTTCTACTGGCGTATAAGTTGCAATAATCTGTTGCAATCGCTCGAAAATAAGTTTTAATTTCTGTTGATGATTCAGGTACTTACGAAGGTGAATCGTACCACAATCTAGCAAGTGTGGCTTCTTGTCTTTTACTTCTAAAATGGCGTATCCAAGATTGTTCGTACCCGGATCAACTCCGAGTAAGCGGTAATTACTCATTACTTTCTTCATATTACTTGCAAGATAAAACAAAATGTGTTAATGAGCAAGTAATTCATCTGATAGCCAATTTCCTTTGCATCATTTCTGTTGCATTTTAAGGTAGAAAAACAAGCAAAGTCCAGAACAGCAGACCTACAAGAATATCTTTTCAAGGAGTTTTGACTTGGTACATTTGGTTAGTTGTGCATTTTTTTGAATTGGCTTTGGAATTATATTACTTACGATCGCTCCGTTTGGTCATTCACTCAGTTAGTCGAGGGAAATCTTAAAATTACACGTTATTCATTTTTTCTATTTGACCAATCCAACAAACCCCAATATCTTTCGTATATATTTTGAGAATACATATAAATGGCTTAAAAGTAATTATAATCACTACGCTTACGCCCAATGAGTCTATTAATGCAATTCACATATTCCCGTGTCATCAGCCGATGCACTTACTATATTATTACTTAACTACTAAATTTAACATAAAAAAATCCCGTAAAATGGAACGGATACTCTACTTATTGATATTTATCATCATTTTTCCAGCGCTCACACATGCCCAATGTGTTCCTGATGCTAGCTTGGACGGCGAGCCTTTAGGCTTATATCCCGCAGCTTTATCAGATGAAGAAATAGCACAAGGACTAGTAACAGCGCAAGCTTGCAAGGGTGAAAATCTAAATGTTGTATTTACATTAGTTTTTGACAATATGGTATTTGGCTCAATAATTGACTCCATAAGAATGGACAACGTTACTGGCTTACCCTCAGGCATTACTTTTGACGCACCATTTTTTACTATCAGCGAACCAGGGCTGGCCTGCTTTGTATTGACGGGTACTCCCGCTGCTAGTGTGGAAGCACGAAATTACGAAATCACCTTCAAAGCTTCCGCTTGGCTAAATGGCAGCACCACACCTAGCAATGTTGACTTTCCCGGTACCTTAGTTCAAGGTAAATATATCCTAAAAGTACAAGAAGCAGCAGCTTGCTGTGAACTTTCTCTTGAAGCAACCAATAATGCTGCTGTATGCTCCACCACAAACAATGGAGAAGCGGGAGTCGTTGCGTCAGGTGCTATTGGAGACGTAAGCTATCAATGGGATGCTAAAACTGGAAATCAAACTACTCAAGTAGCAACGGGATTAGCTCCAGGAACTTACAGCGTAACGGTGAGCGATCAAGGAGGATGTGTCGCTACTACTTCAACAACCGTAGGGCTTCGACTGAATGCAGTAGATTTCAACATCACAGTTGATAACGATGCAGGTTGTGCGGGAGGTGGACAAGCAACAATCACAACCACTGCTGGACGTACTCCCTTTACTTACCTTTGGGACAATGGGGAAACCACGCAAACAGCAACCAATCTTTCAGAAGGAGAACATAGTGCTACCGTTACAGATAATACAGGTTGTGCCAATAGTAAAAAGATACTTATTCAAGGAGGCGGCAATTCACTTGCTGTAAGTCTATCATCTACTAGCCCAAGTTGCGTAGGAGATAACGACGGTGCTGCCGAAGTAACTATAACAGGAGGAAATCAAGGAGCAACCTTTGAATGGTCAAATGGACAGACTAATGCCCAAGCAACTGGTCTGGCAGCAGGAGAATACACGGTAACTATTAGCAAAGATGAATGCAGCACGACTGAAAGTGTTACTGTATCCGCCCCAGTGCCTGTTAGCGTTAATACTAACTTTCAAAGTGAAAACGGATGTACAGGTGGACTGCCAAGCAGCGTAATTGCAGTCGGAAGTGGTGGCAGTGGAGTCTTTTCCTATGCTTGGTCCGATGGAACAAATGGAGCTACGCTTACGCCAACAATGGCAGGCAGCTACAGTGTAACTGCTACGGATAGCAAAGGATGTGATGCCACAACTACCATATCCCTCAGCGGTGAAATGAAAGAACCTATTACAGCAACAATCACAGGCACTGACGTAACTTGCAACGCAAACGCTGATGGAACGGCCACAATCAGTGCATCAGGAGGTGATGGCAATTTACAGTATCTCTGGTCAAATGGAGCGACTACTCCGTCTATTTCCAATCTCACGATAGGCAGTTATCAAGTAACAGTATCGGATAATAGTGGCTGCTCCGTAGAAACATCTATTACCATCGGCAAAGAGCAAACTTTCACGTTGAGTGCTGCTGTCAACGATGTGAATTGTAACGGCACTAATGATGGAAGTATCTCTCTTACACCAAGCAGAGGAAATATTAGTGATTTTACGTTCAACTGGCAAAACGGAGCTACTACTTCAAGCCTAAGTAATCTTTCGGCTGGAACATATAGAACAACTGTAACAGAAACAATAACAGGCTGCATTGTAACAGGACAATATACGATTCAAGAAAGTAACCCTTTAAATATAACAACCACAAGCGCAACTGATGTACTTTGTAACGGACAAGCCACAGGTACAGCAAGTATAGCCGTAAGTGGTGGTACGGGTCAACTTTCTTATCAGTGGTCAAATGGAAGTGTTACCGCTACTATCAATGGGTTAAGGGCAAGATCGTACAGCGTAACCGTAACCGATGCAGCAGGATGTTCAGTGCAGCAAGCCGTAGTCATTGGAGAGCCAGCGCCAATAGAAGTTAATGCAGAAGCAACGGACGAAACACTGGGCAATGATGGCACTGCAACAGCAAATCCTACAGGTGGAATACCTCCATACACCTACATTTGGTCGCAATCCAATAATTCCAACTTTAACCGAGTATCAAGAACCATAGATAATCTAACCGCTGGAGCATACACAGTAACAATATTAGATGATAATGGCTGCACAAGCACTCAGACAGTCATTGTAGGAGCGTCTAATTGTGGTACTTTGCTCATTGATTTTGATGCAGAAATACCTTCATGCGATACCGCCGATGGATCACTTTCAGCAAACCCAAGTGGCGGAACGCCTCCTTATCAATATCTCTGGTCAAACGGAGCAAACACTCAAACAATAGAAAATTTATCCGCAGGTGAATACCAAGTAACCATAACCGACCAGGATGGCTGTCCTGCTATTTCAAGTTTTACGCTTGATAACCCCTCTGATTTTTCTATCAACTTTATCAATAGAAGACAAATTTCATGTTTTAACACTAGTGATGGTGCAATAACAGCATCTGTCGTTGGTGGAGGCAATTACACCTACAACTGGAGCACTGGAGCGACAAGTGCTAGAATCGAAAACTTGATGGCTGGCACTTATACTGTCACGGCAACCAACAGTTCAGGCTGTGAAGTAGTGGATGATTTCACTATCAATGCTCCTGATACCTTAATAGCACGTCTTGCTGCAAAGGCAAACATCTCTTGTGCAGGTGAAATGGATGGGATGGCTTCGATAGTTACAGAAGGTGGTACAACACCCTACGAGTTTGCATGGTCTAATGGTACAACCACTAGTCAAATTTCAAATCTATCGGCTGGGGAGTACCTAGTCTCCGTTACTGATGCTAACCAATGTGCCGTTGCCACTTCCGTTACGATTACAGCACCTGATTCTCTACGAGGAGACATTCAAACCACAGATACATCTTGTCCAAATGTCAATAATGGTATGGCAACAGCCGACATTACGGGTGGAACAGGTAATTACACTTACATATGGTCAACAGGTGGCTCTGAATCATCAGAAATTAACATCCCTAAAGGCAATCACACTTTAACAATTACAGACGAAAATAGCTGTAATCTTACAATTCCATTTAGTATTAATGAACCTGACTCTATATTCTTGGCACTTTCTGCCACAGGTGAAACCACGCCTAACGCTGATGATGGCACTGCTACGGTTATTGTAACAGGCGGCGTACCTCCTTATCAGTACGAATGGGACAATGGAAGCACTAATGCTACTGCAACTAATCTATCCCCAGGTATGCGAATAGTTACTGTAATTGATGATAACGGATGTGCTGCCGTAGGCACTGTTCGAGTGAATGAAGCTGGTTGTACCATTAGCATAAATGCAACAGGAACGGATGCCCAGTGCAATGGTGGCAACTCTGGCTCTGCCACAGTAGAGGTAAGTGATAACATTTCTTCAGAGCTTACTTTTGCTTGGTCTAACACAGCAGCAACCCAAACAATTACTAGTCTAGTCGCAGGAACTTACAGCGTAACGGTAGTTGAGACAAATGGCTGTGAAGCCACCACTTCTGTAACCATTAATCAGCCACCAGCCATCATCATTGGAATTGCTCAACAAGAAGATGTAGATTGCGATGGTACACTAGGCAGCATAGCAGCTACTGCTTCTGGCGGAACGGGTAATCTAAATTACTTGTGGTCGAATGGAGAAAACACCTTGGTCATAGATAACCTTACAGCAGATACCTATACGCTGACTGTTACGGATCAAAATACTTGTGAAGTAACTCGCTCAGTCGAAATAAAAGCTGCCACTAGTCTGGAAGTAGAGACCAATACAACCAATATACTTTGTGCAGGAGAAAATACAGGCATGGCAAGCATACAAGTAAATGGCGCAACGGGGAATCTAAGTTACAACTGGTCAGGAGGTATTAGCAATACTAATATGGCACAAAATTTAGCGGCCGGTACTTATCAAGTTACGGTTACTGAAAATGGTGGTTGCGAATCAGTTGTTGACTTTGAAATTACTGAACCTTCAGCAATTCAAATTGCCCTCAATACCACAAAAGAAAGCGTCGCTGGTGCAAACAATGGTACAGCCGCCGCTATGGTTACAGGTGGAGCAGGAATGTATCAATATGACTTTGGCAATGAGCAAAGCGATTCGCCAAGTGCTTCCAATCTTGCGCCTGGTGATTATACGCTTACTGTAACAGATGCAAATGGCTGTACTCAGACTAGCAACTTCACAATTGAAGCTGCTGATGTGTCCTGTACTACTTTCGATATTGAGGTTGCAACACAGAATATCAGTTGTGCAAACAATAATGATGGTTCGGCACAAGTGCAAAGAGTAGATGGAGACGGGCCGTTTACCTACTTCTGGTCAACTAACGATACTACACAAGTAATTAGCAATTTATCAGCAGGTGAGTATATCGTTACAGTAACGGATGGCTTTGGATGCCCTAGCACGCAATCATTCGCTATTTCAGCTCCGAGCCCAGTAGAAGCTACGGTTACCACTCAAAATGTAGATTGTGCAACGGCGACTAACGGAGTAGCCAGTATAGATGTTTCAGGTGGTACAGCACCTTATTCATTCAATTGGCCGGACGGCGGTAGTAACGAGCGTGAACGAAACGACCTAAGTAGTGGCAGTTACACCGTAACCATCACCGATGCTAACGGCTGCATCTTGATTGAAAACTTTAGTATTGATGTTATAGCAGACAGTGTGCCTCCAACTGCTAGTGCCAATAATGTAACCCTATATTTGGATGAATTTGGTACAGCTAGAGTCAGTGCTGATGTAGTCAATAATGGAAGTGAAGATGAATGTGGGGAAGTTACAGCAAGCCTCAGTAAAGAGCGATTCAATTGTGAAGATTTAGGCGAAAATGAAATTGTGCTCCAAGTGCGTGACGACAGTGGTAATACTGACTCCGTTACAGCTACAATAACTGTATTGGATACTATTGCACCATTTATTAATTGTTTAGAACAAGACATCGTTATCACCGACTGTGAGGCTGATCGAAGCATTACCTTCCTAACACCCGAAGCATTTGACAACTGCGGCAGTGCACTAACTCCAACTTTAGAAAGTGGACTACCAAGTGGTTCTGTATTTCCTCCGGGAGTTACTGAACAAGTGTTTGTGGTAGAAGACGCTTCGGGTAATCAATCCAAATGCTCTTTTATGGTCAATTTCCAAATACTCGACATAAACTTGGAAGTAGACGAACCAAGTTGTACTAGCTTCGCAGATGGTAGCATCTCTGCCTCTGTAAATAATAGTTCTGGCACAGTATTTTATAGTTGGAGCAATAATGTACAGACTAGAACCAATACAGGCTTAGAAGCTGGAACATATACGCTTACCGTAGTAGATGGACAAGGATGTACCCAAATTGAGACGATTACATTACAGGAACCCGATCCGCTGGAAATAAATATTGTTTCATTCGTTAATCCTATCGAAGGAGAGACCACAGGTTCTATTGATGCTAATATTAGTGGAGGTGTATCGCCTTACGATTACCAATGGGTGAAAATAGTAGATAATGGAACAGATATAGTTGGAACGGAAGAAGACATAGAAAATTTAGGGATTGGCTCATACCGTCTGAGTGTAGTGGACGATAACGAATGTTTTGCGACTTCTGATCTAATAAGTTTAGAGCCCAATAGTGCCAATAATACGTTAGTGGATTATGAAGTAGCTATTCGACCTAATCCAACGGGGGGATCACTGTTCCTTGAAATTCAGCAAGATAAGGCTAGATCGTACAATGTTGAGCTATTCAACATGACAGGCAGATGGCTAGAGACGCTAACCGTAGATGGCACCGCTAATACTCAAACTTATGACCTATCCAAGTACAGCAATGGTATTTACTTTGTGAAAATACAAGTCGAACATCAAGTGTTAATAAAGCGATTGGTTATTCTGCAAGAATAAAGAAGAGACTTAAAAATCAAGAAAGGCAAGTAAAAACCTCACCAGTGTTCGCTGGTGAGGTAATCAATTCTGGATTGATACTTATCAAACCAATTCAAACTAAATCAAGCGCTTTATGACTTTATTATAGCACCTTTCATTACTTCCTCTACCACCTCTGGGTTTAGTAAGGTAGAAGTATCGCCTAAATTAGAAGTGTCGCCAGAAGCTATTTTCCTCAAAATACGGCGCATGATCTTTCCTGAACGTGTTTTTGGCAAACCCGAAACAATTTGAATTTGATCTGGCTTAGCAATCGGTCCGATTTCTTTAGTAACTACGGCTTTAATCTCTTTGCGAAAAGCATCCTCATCTTCCACAGGATGGTTAGTGATAATATAAGCATAGATGCCCTGCCCTTTAATATTGTGCGGATAGCCCACTACTGCGGACTCTACCACATTTTCATGTTCATCGATAGCATTTTCCACCTCAGCAGTACCCATGCGATGTCCAGAAACATTAATCACATCATCCACCCGACCAATAATACGATAGCGACCATCCTTGTCACGTCTTGCTCCATCACCCGTAAAATACATATGCTCAAAAGCTGAAAAATAAGTCTGACGACAACGCTCATGATCCCCATAAGTAGTACGAATCATAGAAGGCCAAGGATATTTGATACACAATAAACCTTCGACATCATTACCTTCTAACTCATTGCCTTCTGCATCTAGCAATACTGGTAGTATGCCTGGTAGTGGATAGGAAGCAAAGCAGGGCTTTGTGTCAGTGATGCCTGGCAGTGGTGTAATCATCATACCTCCTGTTTCCGTTTGCCACCAAGTGTCAATAATAGGTGCATTACCTTTTCCTACCTTTTCATTGTACCACTCCCAAGCTTCCAAATTGATCGGTTCGCCTACTGAGCCAATCACCTTCAAGGAGCTCAAGTCATATTTATCTACATATTCATCCCCTTCTGCCATCAACGCTCGAATAGCAGTCGGAGCAGTATAGAACTGATTGACTTTATGCTTATCACAAACTTCCCAAAAACGACCTGCATCAGGGTAAGTCGGTACGCCTTCGAACATCATTGTTGTCGCACCTGCCAAAAGCGGTCCGTAAACAATGTAGGAATGTCCAGTGATCCAGCCAATATCCGCCGTACACCAATACACATCACCATCCTGATATTGGAAAACATTTTTGAACGTAAAACAAGTGTAAACCATGTAACCACCGCAGGTATGTACTACTCCTTTTGGCTTGCCCGTAGAACCCGAAGTGTAGAGAATAAATAGCATATCCTCGCTATCCATCTCTTCTGCTTCGCATTCAGGGATTTGATGATTTACTTGTTCATGCCACCACTTATCTCTTCCTTCATACCAGTCAATTGGCTGTGCTGTATTCTGATGTACCAACACGGTTTCTATAGTATTACAACCCATTGCCATAGCGTCATCTACTACTTTTTTGACTGGAATATTTTTTGCTCCTCGGCTATTGTAATCAGAGCAAATGACCATTTTACAACTTGCGTCTTTGATCCGATCTGCCAACGCCTGTGCCGAAAAACCAGCAAACACGACTGAGTGTACTGCTCCAATTCTAGCACAAGCTAATATCCCAATTGCTAACTCAGGTACCATTGGCATATAAAAGCATATTCGATCTCCTTTTTTGATACCCATTGCTTTTAGAGCATTAGCTGCTTTGCAAACCTCTGCGTAAAGCTCTTTGAAAGTGAAGGATTTTGCAGGAGCGGTAGGGTCATTAGGTTCCCAAAGAATGGCTACTTGATCGCCTCTAGTGGCTAAATGTCGGTCTAAGCAATTCTCCGTAATGTTTAGCTTTCCTCCCAAAAACCATTTTATGCTTGGTTCTTTAAAATTCCAGTCTAATACCTTTTCAAAAGGTTTACGCCAAGTAAAAGTGTTCGCCTGTTCTGCCCAAAACGTACCCGGATCTTCAATACTTTTTTTATAAACCTCTTGGTACTCCTCTAATGTCTTAATCTGTAAAGTCATATTTCGCTTGCTTTAGTTTAGCTATTTACGTGTGTAGATTATTGTATAATCTTACTAAAAAATTATGATCTACCTTTTGTCATGAGTACAACCATATTCGATCACTTCGCTTACTGTATTTATCAATTGCTGATTATCAAACGGTTCTGTAATATAAACTTTTCCACCATTGGCATAACTCCAAAGCAATCTGCTGTTGTGCCTCTGGCAGTTAGAAATATAATCCACACTTCTTCCCACTTCGAGTTAGCTCTACTTTTCTTCACTACTTTAAACCTATTGATCTCAGGCATCACTACATCTAGTATGGCGGCTAAAGGCTGATGCAACTCCAATGGTTCTAGTGCTTGTAAACTGTTAGAGACTTTGACTACTTAATAGCCCTCTTACCTCGGTAAAGACTCTACTACCACAACGATATTAATCTCGTCATCAACAACTAAAACAGAAGTGTTTGTAACAATACGATTAGTGGAATCATGTATAGACAAATATAAAAAAACTTCTATAATGTTGTATATTTTCATTTAAAAAGCGAATAAAATGTTTTGCTTACCTGCTTGACCACTACTCAAAATTAGAGGCAGGATTTTGGGAATTACAGAATCTTGGTTTTCTAAATTCTCAATGCTGCTAAATAGCTTTATACGACCAACATCCCATGCTCTCTAGCTATAAAAAAGTCATCTAGCTAAAATATTAATACGCTGAAAATCAGATACATGTACCTAATTTTATTTTTATTAATAATTTCTTTTTCAAAAATGGGGTACCTATTTATCTCCTGCTACACTTATTATCGAAAGCACAATTAATTAACCTAATTCATAATTAAAAACAATCAAATCATGATTAAATCAGCATTATTTACACTATTCGCTTTTGTATCGGTAGCAATGATGAGTTTTACCACAACAGCGCCAAAAAGTGCAACTTTCGATGGACTTAGTCCAATTACACTCAGAGCGGGAACGCCTGTTTCATTAACCTTGAACCAGAGTCTGAATGCAGACGAAGCACAAATTGGAAACACAGTAGAATTCATTGTAAAAAACAATGTAACTGTAAACGGAAAAGTAGTAATCGCAGCAGGTAGCATCGCCGAAGGAATGGTCAAAGACGTGGAAGGAACTTGTAAGAAATGTAAGAAAAAAGATTTCTGCTCTAAGTTAGAAATTTTAGTTGAGACAGCACAAGCAGTGGATGGTCAAAATGTATTCTTAAACAGCATTCCACTGATCATCAAAGGAGACTGCTGCTGCGGTGAGCCTGCGAAAGCAAATATTGGTACAGCCGTGAGTGCAAGAGTAAGAAACGACATCAAAATCAATGCTTAACAAAGTGGTGTAGCCACTTCAAGAACTAATTGAAAACAATCCGCTCGGTGGAGCGACTCTGCCGAGCATTTTTGACAATCACAATTTCAAATTAACTTTAAAATTAAATAACAATGAAAAAGTACATATTTCTTCTATTCGCAATCGTTACTTTAGCTCCTGTTAGTCAAGCTAATACATTATTCAATAACGCTGAAATTACATTTGATGCAAGAGTTACACTACCAGCGGGAACACTAATTTATTTAGAAGCTAACGAGCGTGTGATGAGCGATCAAGCAACCGTAGGTAAGTTAGTTCAATTCAAAGTAAAAACCAATGTAGTAGTGGACGGAAAAGTAGTCATTGCAACAGGTGCTTTAGCAATCGGTAGAATCAAATCAGTCAGTGAAGCTACTTACAATAGCGCAGCGGAAGTAACAATTGAATTGACAAGTGTACAAGCAGTAGATGGCCAGCAAGTTGCCCTAAATGGAACAGAACAAACACTACAAGGTGTTTATCCAAATGAAGGCATGGTTGTCAATATCGGAACTCCAATCACTGCCAATGTAATGAACGACATTGTAATCAAAGTTTGATTCAAAGCAGGTTAATTAAAGTCCTCTCAGCTATGATGCTGAGGGGATTTTTTTTTATTAACTGGTGTTACGCACCATTTGATGATTTACTGTTTCAAATGCTGATTGCTGTAAAGTCTTGTCCTTTTTTCTTGATAAAAAAGAACCAAAAAATCAAGACTGTATTTCTTTTTTAACGCTCCAAAAGCATTGAAAATATTAAACAAAATAGCAGCAATTGATAACAAAACATGAATCACCTACTTAAAATAAGGTAAAGAAGTCTATTTTTGAAGCCGTTCTACTAGACTTCAACTTAGATAAATGAAAAACTATACTTCTATACATGACGTGTCCAATTTAGATAACTTGATCAAAGAAGCACAAGCGTTAAAGGCTGCACCCTATCAGTATGATTGGCTAGGTAAAGGCAAGACGCTAGTTTTGTTGTTTTTGAATCCAAGCCTTAGAACTCGGTTGAGCACACAAAAAGCGGCACAATATTTAGGTATGAACTGCATTGTCATGAATATGACGCAGGGCTGGAAATTAGCGTTTGAAGAAGGGGAAGTGATGAATTTAGATCGAGCGGAACATATCAAAGAAGCTGCGGCAGTAGTGAGTCAGTATGCCGATATCATCGGTATCCGGACGTTCCCTTCCCTCACGGATAGAGATAAGGATTACTCAGATTTTATTCTACATCAATTGATTAAGTATGCTTCTGTGCCAGTGATTAGCTTAGAATCTGCTATTCGCCATCCCTTGCAATCCTTAGCGGATGCGCTCACTATTGAAGCACATAAAACAACTAGTCGCCCGAAAGTGGTACTGACATGGGCACCTCACCTGAAAGCACTGCCACAAGCCGTGGCTAACTCATTCGTGGAGTTTATGCAAGCTCGTCCTGTTGATCTAGTCATTACACATCCTGCAGGTTATGAGTTAGCACCTGAGTTTGTAAAAACTACACCAGTAGTATTCGACCAGCATAAAGCATTTGAAGGAGCAGATTTTATATATGCCAAGAACTGGTCAAGCTATTTTCAATATGGAAAAATACTAAGGCAGGATGATAACTGGATGATTACAGCGGAAAAAATGGCACTCACTAACAATGCAAAATTCATGCACTGCTTACCCGTCCGCAGAAATGTAGTAGTTGCGGATGAAGTCTTAGATCATCCTTGTTCTTTGGTTATTGAACAAGCCAATAATAGAACTTTTGCTGCCCAAGCAGTCTTGAAGGCTTTGTTGGAAAATAAAAAGGCGTAATTGAAAAACACCAATCAAATATTAGCGCATTTCGTAGAGTTTGATATTGCTTCCATTTTCTCCTTTGGAAAAGGACACATTAATCATACTTATCTATGCGAAGTTCAAAAAGGCGGAGTCGAACAAAAATACATCTTGCAGAAAATCAATCAGAATGTATTTGAGCAACCCGAAAGAGTGATGGAAAATATGGTCGCTATTGGGCAGCATATCAAAGAAAAAAGCGATTATCCTCTCCTAAATCTAATGCCCATTGCTGCTCGATCTGGTGACTATTTTGTGCTTGAAAACAAGGGCTATTGGCGGTTGCTTCCTTTCATCGAAAATACTATCACTTATAGCAAAGCAGCAAACCCAGATCAAGCCTATCAGGCGGCTAAAGGCTATGGAAAATTTATCAAAGTGCTTTTCGATTTTCCGATTGAAAAACTGCATTTGACCATTCCAAACTTCCACAACAGCACTTTAAGGATGCTGCATCTCAACAATGCCATCAAGGAAGCTAGTGAAAATCGCAAACATTTGGCAAAGGAAACCATACAGTATATTCTGCAAGAAGCTGAAGTATTTGATTGGATTGATTCTTTTAAACTACCGCTTAGAGTAACGCATAATGACACTAAAATTGATAATGTACTAATGCACAAGGAAACTCAAAAAGCAGTTTGCGTCATTGACTTGGATACCGTAATGCCAGGTTCATTGTTGAGTGATTTTGGGGATATGGTTCGCACTTTTACTAACTCGGAAGAAGAAGACGCTCCTAATTTACAAGATGTGGCATTGAGAGCGGCTATCTTTGAGGCATTATCGGTGGGTTTTTTAGAAGAATTGAGTGATGTGATGAGCGAAACGGAGAAAGAACATCTATTAAACGGTGCAAAGTGGATTATCTTAGAGCAGGCTGTGCGTTTCCTAGCTGATTTCTTACAAAACGATGTATATTATAAAACACAATACGACACGCACAATCTTGTGCGAGCCAAAAACCAAATCGCCTTGTACCAGTCACTTTTATATCAAGAAACAAAACTGATCGGCTACATTCATCAAATTTTACAGACAAATTGATGTGAATCACTTTTTTCTTGATGCTTTTTCTCTATTTTTGCCCCATATAAGACAAACAAAAACAATGGCAGATCAGATAAAGAATTCAGGAAGAAAGGGACGTGCGTTTATGTGGGTTATTATTTATTTCATCACATTCATCATTTTGCTGCTTTGGATTTATTTCTACAACAATAGATTTTTACCCTCTTAGGCATATAGGCTTTCTATCTCACGTTGGAACTTAGCTTGAATTGCCTGACGTTTTATTTTACCGATTGAGGTAATCAATCCGTTTTCAACAGTCCACGCCTCAAATAGTAAGTAGTGAGCATCGATGCGTTCTTGTGCTTGGAGCGACTCATTTACTTCTTCAATTATTTTTTGAAATAATCGCTCCACTTTAGGTTGAATGACTAAAGAGGGCTTACGCTCAAAAGCCACCTCGTTTTGTTCGCACCACCTCGACAGCAAATCAAAATTTGGAATAATTAATGCCGTCAAGTATGGGCGTTGCTTTCCAACAATCAAACACTGCTGAATGTAAGGTGAAGTAAGCAACTTTTCCTCAAGTTGTCGTAGTGAAATGGAAATGCCGTCTTTATATTCAAAATAATTAGCTTGCTTATCTATTACCCTCAAGAAACCGTCTTCATCTACCATCCCAAAATCCCCCGTTTTGAACCAACCTTCCGAAGTGCTGGAGTGATACCCGTTGAAGTAACCTAACATCACATTATCCCCTTTCACTAAGACTTCTCCTAACGCCTCATTATCTATCTTGAGTTCGACACTTGGCAGTGGTTTACCCGACGTTCCAAAGCGATAACTTCCAGACTCAAACTGGTTAATGGTCAGCATGGCAGCCGTTTCTGTCAAGCCATATATTTCTTTAATATTAAAACCCGCAGCAGTAAACAGTCTAGCCAAGTGTGCAGGCAAATGATCTGTACCAACAATAATAGTGTCAAGTTGCTTACCCGCTATTACTCTCCAACGATTAAAAGTAAGCAAGGTAGCTAACTGCAACTTGAACCAATAGAGCAAGGAGATTTTTTGGTCAGGATACTGCATTCCCACTTTTAGCGACCACTGAAATAATCTGTATTTAGTAGTAGGTAGGCTATAGCTTCTTTTCAAGACTGCACCATAAATTCTTTTGAGCATAGCAGGCGTGGAAGAAATATAATGAGGGCGTACTTCATGCAGATCGCTTAGCAGTTTCTTTGATTCATTGGTGTAGTAAATGGATACACCAGCCGCCATGTAGGTAAATGTAACTACTCGTTCAAAAATGTAACTTATCGGTATTATACTCATGGCTACTTTATCGCAGTTGATGTCTGTTAAGGATAGGAGCGATTTCACACCACTGACAATATTTTTATGGGAAAGCATAACTCCTTTTGGAGTGGTTGTGATGCCAGGCGTGAAGACAATAGTAGCTAAATCGTCTTCATGAATGACGGCTCGAAGGGCTTGAATTTGTTGCAAGTGATGAGCAGTAGGAATGGTTAAAATATCTTTCCAGTAAGGCAAGTCAGATGATTCTACTAAGGTATAAATTTTTTTGAGGCTCAATACATTGGACTGTATATTCTGAATTTTATCATGCAATTCTCTATTCTGTACAAAGCAGTATTTGATGCCCGTGTTCTTCAGCACTTGTAGGAGTTCTTTTTCAGAAAGTGCTGCATGAATCGGCAAAACAATTACCCCAATTTGCTGCATTCCGAAATCAATGAAATGCCATTCTGGACTTCCCTGTGATGCTAAGATGGCTATTTTTTCTCCTCGTTTTAGCCCTAACTGTAGCGCTCCAGCACTCACTTTTTGCACCTGCTCCAAGCAATCGCTAGTGGAAAAAGTAATCCACTGCAATCCATCTTTACGAGCAAGTGCTATGTTATTGGAATACGTAGCCTGTTGGTAAGGTAGAATGTCGAATAAGCACTGAAAATTCATAAAACACTAAGAATGAATAGTCTATTTCATAGTTAATTCAAAAGCCTCTAGCCAAGCCTTTGCCATTAGGTACGAGCCTGCCAAAGATGGATGCACGCCATCCGCACACCAATAAGCGACAGGAGCTACGGATAAAGCATCGTCAAATACTTTTTGATAAGGCACGAATGTGGCAGCAAATTCTTTAGCGATAGCTCTTGCTGCATTTTGATAGTCTAAAAATTCAGAAAACCACTTATCATCATTAATAGCTGTTCCTCCTTTCACTGCAAATGGCTCACCAATAATCAAATTTACATCGGGAAAGCGGTCTTTAGTACGAGAAAGTAATGCTCGAAAATCTTTTTCATAAGTTGTCGCGGTGCCTTTGTAGCCACTTGATAAAGTGTGCCAAAAATCATTTACTCCAATTAGAATACTCAAAACATCTGGCTGCAATTGTAAGCAGTCTTCTTCCCAACGATTGGCCAATTGAAAAACCTTATTGCCACTTATCCCTCGATTGTAGCACTTCCAATCTACCGTTGGTTGACGTCCCATCAAATTCGTAACTGCGTAATGCACGTAGCCATTCCCCATTCCCCACATATCATTGGCGTAGTAAGCTCCTTTGCCTCTTCCTGCATCCGTTATTGAATCGCCCTGAAAAACAACCGTGAGTGCTTCAGGTAGTTTTGACTCGAACGTTGGCAATGTTAAAAATGGAGTTACGGCTAATCCTAGCGAGCTAGATTTTAAAAAGGTTCTTCTGTCTTGCATGATTAATTTCGTTTGTTTTTGTGCTTAAATATACGATTGTTACTGATTTAATTAGGAGTAAATCCACTTTTTTGATTAATTTAGAAGTGAATTATTAAAATAGGAAAATTACCGTGAAGCACATATTTTACACTCTAATCTTCTTGACAATACCGCTCCTTGCATTCTCTCAGAATATAAAACTTTCTAGTGAGTTTAAATCTAAATTATTGGCTGCCGACTTAGATTTTGTCGTTCCCGTAGAATCAGACTATAAGGATATTTTTATCCTCAAGAACGACTTGCAACCTTATGATTTCGCCATTCGTTCAAGAAAAGAGCAACTTGAAATTCGCTACATTATTGAGCCTTTTGATGAGAGCGATCCTAGAGCAAGCCTGCCAAGTATGAGGTTCGTACAGCTATTAATGCACCTTGCCACCAACGATCAAGAAGAACTCATGGCGATCCACGATATCGTACCTTCTGATCTTGAGCTATTTAATGCAAATTGGGGGAAATACGCTTTTTTTAAACTCAAAGAGGGGTTTTCTAGTTCGAGTAATTGTAAATTGTTGTCTTTACACAAAGTAGGAAGCGGAACCGTTCATGTTTTGTTTATTTATAAAGAGCCTACCATTGCTTTAGACAATCGCTTTTTTGCCTTACAATTTAAAGAAATCAAAAATCAATGAATATTCGACTTGTGCCTCAGGAGGATATAGATCAATTAAAATGGGATAGTTGTATTCACTATTCAGAAAATGGAAGTGTCTTTGGTTATCAATGGTTTATGAATAACACTGCTAAAGAGTGGGACGGACTAGTGGAAGGAGACTACGAATCAGTATTCCCGTTAGTAAAGAAAGCAGATAGCTTCAGTCGAAAAGAGTTATACCAACCAATGCTCATTCGTTCCCTGGGCATTTTTTCGATTCACCTGCTTTCCGCTGTTCGTATGGAAGCTTTCTTTAATGCCATTCCTAAAGACTACAAAAAGATAAATATTGATCTAAATGAACGGCATCAGCCCTTGAGCAATGAGGATTTCAATTGGTCAGAAAAGCGAAATTTTCAACTTTGGCTCGATCAACCTTATGAAGTTCTTCGACAAAACTATGCCGCTGAAATACTAGAACAACTCAAAGAAGCCTCCAGGCTTGGGCTGCGTCCTGTTTCCAATATCAGACCTGAAATCATTGCCGATCATTTCAAAAAGTACACTAAACAGCGAGGACTGGTGGAAGAAAAATTCCATGCTTTGCAACGCATCATGTACAACGCCTTGCACAGAGGAATTGGTTTTGCCAGTGGTGTTGAGGATAGTCAGGGTAATTTATTAGTAGCTAACTTTTACATTTATAGCCATGGTAAGTTATTGAGCTTGATTCCAATGGAAATTGCAACTAACAAAACTGCACAGATTTTCGGCATTGATCTATTGATGCAAACTAATGCGGGTCGTCCACTTATTTTTGACTTGAATAGCTCTGATGAGTCCTTGAAAAAGTTAGGCGCACTACCCAATTCTTATTATACTATCAACAAGAATGATCGAAAATGGGGTTTGTTCTGATGTGTTAATTCATTTTTACCTATTCAAAAAGTAGTGCAATTTTACCTACCTGCTGGTTTATTCAACCTTTATACAATTTTCAGATGCAGGTCGCATCGAAATAGTTTTAGCTTGATCTAAAAAATGAATAAAATTTGACAAAATAAGGATAAATAATCTCGTCTGATTTTTCGTCCTGTGTGTTAAAGAATCGAATATCACATTATACTATACCTCATGGATAAGTTTTTAGAATATATAACTTGGGATTACCTCCTCGTAGTTGCACTTTGTTTTGCAGTTACAATCTATGGTATTGTGGCTGTTTTTAGTGATAAAAACAACAGAGATGACGACGGAGACGACGATGGAGGAGAAGAGGACTGGGATGGTCCGCTACCCGATTTACCTGATGGCGTGATTACAATGGATGAACATGAACAGCGTTTAACCAGTGTAAGCTAGCTTACCGATTTTTTCCTAATTTTGATGCTGATCTGAAATAGTTATCACGAACAACCAGAATTACTTCCATCACTTTCAGTAGATTCATGCGAATAATTGGAGAAATATCACATCCTAGCTTAAAAATTACTATTTTCAAATTGAATAATAGCTTTTCTGTTAAATTTGAGTCTGGCTTGTACGAGCAAGTTTATAAATTCAGGGAAAGCAATGAAATCAACAGTGCAGACACGATCAGACAAATAGTGGATGCAGTATTCATTCAACAAGTGGAACAGCAACTCATTAAGATGAATGCCGCAAGGTCAGAAGCATTGATTCGATTTTTGCCTCCTCAAGAGGATAATTTCGAGGCGATTATCTAGTTTTTCCTCTAAATAGATAAACGATACCTACATCTGCTCCAAGCCCTAAGAATTTGATGGAAGTATCGTAGCCCGCATCCCAAGGGCTATACTGCCGAAGGAAAGCAGTGGTGTGTAAAGCAACATTTTCTGACATAAACAATCCAAAGCCTAATCGACCCTCTGCAAATACAAATGGGTGATAATTTGCTTTTCCATTTTCAATTCGTCTTCGCTGCTGTGCACCAATATTTGCCTCCAATAGTAAGTAATTGATGTTAAAAGGAATAGATAAACGAAGTCCAGAGCGCAATGCAAATTGGTAGGCTTGGCTATCTGTATTGTAATTGCCTTCTATGGTTGATCCTAAAGAAAGTCTGCGAAGAAAGAAATAGTGTGTGCCAACGGAGGCAGCAATTATTTGCGGTTCAGTGAGTTGATTGGTCAGCCTAAGATTTGCTTCTACACTCCACGTCTTAGCACTCAAAGCATAATTCGTACTTTTTCGATTAGGCAACACTTTTTCGGCTGTGTAAGAACTAATAAAATATTGCAAACCAATCTTAAAATTGATATTTCCACTATTTTTCAAAGTGTTTCTCTCCGTAGTAATCTGCTCAAATACGCTGAAATCACCAGAAAAATTGAACGCTATGTTTGGACTTACAAAATAATTTAAGCCCAACCCTAAATTCCCTCGAAAATAATCTACTCGATCGCCGGAGCTAGAGAGGCTAATTGCATCAGTAGTGGCATAGCTCTTGCCGAAAAATAATGTCGGTTGCGCGTAAATAGTTATATTTTTTTGCTGTAAAAAATGATACTGCAAGAAAAGCTGTAGTCCTGTACGAGAAGTTGAAAGACGATTATCAGGTTTTTGAATGTTTTGTTGGATCGCCGTACCTGCCCAAAAACCAAATCCTACCACGTAGTCTTGCTTGAACGTCTTGCCCAGCGTGAGTTCGAGGCTTAGGTTTGTATAAGTATCCTCATCGTCATCAAAGAAACTTCCCTTTAGATGCCCTCCTGCAATTCCCCAGTATTGTTCTAGCAAACTTTGAGTCATTCCAATAGAAGTAATTGAGAGCAATAATAAGCATAGCCAGTATTTCATAAGATTTTGTATTGGAGATGCAGAGGGTTATTTTCTGTCATCTGTTTTTGACCGTGCTTTTAGGTCTATTAATTTTTGTTTCAAAAAACCTTCAAATATCGTGAAGCCTCCATCCAGTTTATTATTGTTGTTAATGACAATATCAACATCTTCTTTGTAGGGTTTAATATATTTTTCATAAGTTAACATAACATGGTATTCAAAGCGATGCAATACGTCATCAATTGGGTAATTGCGCTCTTTTTTATCTCTCTTGATGCGTCGGATAACTTTAAGAATATCCTTTGCGTGAATAAATACTTTAAGGTCAAGCAGTTCTTTTATTTGCATAAAATAGAACACAAAAATTCCTTCTATCACAATGATGGGAGCAGGTGAAAAGTACTTTACGCTCGGTGTAGCATTCGTGTTGTTGAAGGTGTATTTCTGTTTTTGAATGGTTTGCCCATTGATGATCGCCTTGATATCTTCATAAAATGCTTCATGGTCAATAGATTCAGGAAGATCGAAATTTTCGATACCAGCATGATCCTTTTGTTGCTCGTGGATAGGACGATAGTAGTCATCTTGAGAAATGATACAAACCTCACACTCACTAAATTTTTTACGAATCATGTCAATAAAACTAGTCTTTCCAGAACCACTCCCTCCAGAAATACCAATGATAAACGGCTTCACAACTTTTTGTTAGGTTTCATGATAAAATAAATATTCTTATTGAGCTGTAAACGTTAGGAGAACAAGAACTTCTTAGGCTAAGGCTCAGAACCAAGAAGACGTAATCTATACCCACCCACTAACAAAATTAGTATTAGTCAAGAAAAGTATAGCTAAATCGTCCAATAAATAGAAAAATTAATTAGAAGTACTCAAGATATCATCCAGATCAGTTACTTTTGAAAGACCAACTTTAATTAAAAATAATGAAGCATTTTGTAATAATCTTCTATGGCAATATTTACTTAGCTGTATTCCTTTTGATTTTTGTTGCTTGTGAAGCGATCGAAACACCTGCTAAAACAGCAAAACAAACACGAGCAACTTATTTGGCACTAGGCGATTCCTACACGATTGGAGAGCGTGTAGCAGAAGAAGATCGCTATCCTATCCAGTTGGCACAACAATTGAATAGAGACCGTATTGCGCTTGATACAACTATTATTATTGCTAAAACAGGCTGGACGACAGATGAACTACAAGTAGCTATTGACGAGCAGAACCTAGAAGATACTTTTGATTTAGTTTCTCTGCTCATTGGTGTAAATAATCAATATCGAGGCTATTCAATTGACATTTATCGAAAAGAATTTGAGGCGTTATTGAAGCAAGCCATCGAATTTGCTGGAGGAAAAAGGGAAAGAGTATTTGTTATTTCAATTCCAGATTACGCTTACACTCCTTTTGGGCAGACTAGAGATGCAGCAACCATTTCCAAAGGAATAGATCAATATAATGCAATCAACGACTCCATTGCAAATGCCTATAATATTAGCTACTTCAATATCACCGACTTATCAAGAAATGGATTAGAACAACCTAGCTTGGTCGCTGAGGATGAATTGCATCCCTCTGAAGAGCAGTACCAACTCTGGGTAGCATCTTTCTATGATACTGTAAAAAAGAAAATAGAATACAATTAGAATCAAGATTTTAGGCGTTAGCCATTAGTGGTTATTTACAATAATCAAAACAAAATGAGATCAATACTTTTTAAAAAAGACGATTACTGGGCCATTTGGATTGGTCTCTTATTACTAGGTGCGGGATTGCTGTTTTTTTTCTTGAATCCACCAGAAAATTACCAACAGCGACACGCCAAATATGACCAAGTATTGGCAGAAGAGAAAGCCAAGGCTCCATTCCAGACTATAACTTGGTATGACGCTTTTGATGAGCAGCAGAAAATAAAGGGTAGTAGTGAACCAATTGGAAAATTTTTAGGCAAACTAACGACCAAACCAAGCGGTTGGTCAGATAATCCAATAGATGCTTTTTGGAAATCCGAAGCAGCTATTAAAGAAAGTAAGGCCCAACTGGAGGAAACACATCAAGCTGCAAAAATCGAAATGAGGCAAATCAAAGCAGATGCCATTCTAGCAAATGACGCTGCCGAACGAGCCAATTATCAAAGTGAGCCACTCAATCAAAAAGCAAAAGTAGCTATTGCTGAGTGGAGAATTTCTAAAAAGACTTATGACAATATCAAGAAAAAATATGAGGTGAAGGCTTATAACAAAGCACCTTATTTGCTTGGATTTATGTTGCTATTGGGCTTACTTTTTGCTATTGGCAGTACGGTAATGGGCTTGCAATTTGGTCAATTTCTGAGAGGATTTATTCTTGTTTTTTTGATTGGACTGCTGGCTTATTTCTTAGCAGCTCAGAACAATATGAAAGCTCTTGGCATTGGCTATGCAGCTTGGGCGATTGTTATTGGTTTGCTTATAAGTAATACGGTTGGTACACCGAATTGGGTGAAACCCGCTTTATCAACAGAGTTCTATATTAAAACAGGTCTAGTGCTTTTAGGCGCAGAAATTTTACTCGGTAAAATTCTCGCCATTGGTTTACCTGGTATTTTCGTAGCGTGGATCGTAACGCCTATCGTACTGATAACAACTTACTGGTTTGGACAAAAAGTCTTAAAAATTCCTTCCAAGACGCTGAACATGGTCGTATCAGCTGATATGTCCGTATGTGGCGTATCGGCTGCTGTTGCAACTGCTGCCGCCTGTAATGCAAAAAAAGAAGAATTAACCCTTGCTATTGGGCTTTCGATGGTTTTTACCTCTGTAATGATGATTGTACTGCCTGCTTTTATCAATTGGCTGGGTATGCCAGAAATACTTGGTGGTGCTTGGATTGGTGGCACGATTGATGCCACAGGCGCAGTGGTTGCGGCTGGCGCATTCCTAGGAGATGATGCGCTCAATGTAGCGGCCACAATTAAGATGATACAAAATGTTCTAATTGGCATAATTGCGTTTGGCGTGGCTATTTATTTTGCTACGAAAGTCGAAAAAACAGGAGATGCCAAAGTTGGAGTGGGAGAAATCTGGAAGCGCTTTCCAAAATTCATTTTAGGCTTTTTGGGCACTTCTGTCGTCTTTTCACTCATCTATGAAAGTATCGGTGATAATGCCGCCTACACGCTTATAGATCAAGGTGTTCTCAGAGGGTTCACAAAGAATATTCGAGGATGGCTATTCTGTTTGGCGTTTGTAAGTATTGGCTTATCTACTAACTTCAGAGAGCTACGCAGCTATTTTTCAGGTGGAAAGCCGCTCATTCTGTATTTATGCGGTCAGACACTCAACCTTTGTTTAACTTTATTAATGGCTTATATCATGTTTTACTTGGTTTTTCCTGAAGTAACAGCAAACATCGCCTCTAATTAGTCGAAAAAGGGGATTCACTAGTCTCAAAAAGTTGTATTTCTGGATGGTTAAACCTATATTTGGAAGAACATTAAATTAAGACACCTTTCAAAATCGAAACAATATGAATGACATTTTAGATGATATAAATTATAGTAATGAAAGTAATCAAAGCCTCACGGAACGAGTTGACGAAATACTAGAACACGGCTTTGACTTTGATGCTGGCGAAATATTTAGAGAAGCCTTCGAGATATTTAAAAATCATGCAAGCAACTTCATTGGCTTTACACTTCTACTAGGCGGAATTAATTCCTTATCCAGCATTATTGGAATCACCATCGGAGAAGGAGTAGTTTCTGGAAGTCTAAATATAGGTGCAGGTATCATTAGTATTCCCCTAGGTGTCGGAATGGCATTAGTGGCTAGAAAAATACGTCACAAAGAACATTACGAATTCAATAACTTTTTTGATGGATTCAACTACTTCGGTCCGCTAGTGATTGCTGGTGTTCTAGTAGGTCTAGCTGTTTTGTTTGGGTTTGTTTTTTTGATTGTTCCTGGCATCTATTTAGCGGTTGCGCTTAGCTGGACAGATATGATGGTTGCTTTTCAAAAAGTGGATGCCGTAGAGGCAATTTCTATTAGCCGAAAAGTCATTTCAAGACAGTGGTTTTCTGTATTAGGATTTTATCTGATCTGCATTTTAATCGTGATCGCTGGTGCTTTAGCTCTAGGTGTGGGGCTGCTCGTAGCTATTCCTGTTGTTTCTATTGCACAGTATATTCTCTATGAAAAAGTGATTGGCACTAACTTAAGAAAATCTATTGGTTCTCCTAAAATGGGTTAGGCACAATGGCATCAAACCACTGCAACAATAGCCAAAGTAACCAAGCAAAAGCGAAGAAAATCGCAAGCAAAATAAGCAGAACGATAAAGACAGCACCCCAAGCGTTGCCTTTGTGCTTTCCTTCTTGATAGTGTTCTTTGAGTAGCTTAAAGTTGCGCCGATTAGCGCGATAAGTTAAGTCAAAAATATCTCCTGCAATAGGAATAGCTCCAACTAAAGCATCCAAAAGAATGTTCCAAAACATCTTTAAAATGATGCGTCCGCTTGCGCCATTTTTTGCCATCACCATCACCAAGAAGCCCGACAAACCTAAGCTAATAACATCACCACCATAAGGGATCAATCCAATCAAAAAATCAGCACCAAATCGAATATTCGTGAATGGTATTCTATACTTCGAATCCAAAAAATCGGAAACATTATCTAACCAAGGAAAGACCTCCTCGCTCTCAACAACAGTTCTTTTGTTCTTCATATTAGTAAATAATTGGATTAATATACGATACGGTTTAAATTAGCAAACTTGAACTGTTAAATTGAAGAGCAGTTTTTATCAAAACTACACTTGCGAAACATTAAAGTCTAATCCATGCTGAATAGTTGCTTATCGGCTTTATTTATTGGACGCATTGACCAGATTTCATAACTTGTAAAGCATGACACAATATTGGCTATTTCAAGCAAATCCAAAAATATTTAGGCTAAAAGAAGCACTTCGAGCAGAAGTAGTTACCTCCTTTGCTGTAAAATCACATCAGCAAAATATCAAAGCGGGCGATAAAGTCATCCTTTGGCAAACAGGTAAATCAGCTGGCGTATATGCCTTAGCTACAATCGCTTCAAAAACAGACTTGTATGCAATCAACCAAACTGAGCGCAACTTTTTCCAAGTCGTTCCACCAAAAACAAAGCGAGTACAATTACAAATAGACTATAATCTTTGGAATAAACCTATTACGAAGGAGCTATTGGCAGATGGAAAACCTTTTGAAAAATTCTATGCAGGTCTGCCCGGAACCAATTATCAGGCTACACAGGCTCAGTACGACGCTATTGTTGAAAAAATAGAACAGCTAGACATTTTAGAAGAACCCCTCTCTAACTATGACTTCCATCCATTTTTACAATCGCCTCTCAATCAAATACTTTTCGGACCTCCAGGTACTGGAAAGACCTATCAAACAGTCAATCATGCACTTTCTATTATTGAGCATCGCACGCTAGAGGAATTGGCACTGGAGGAACGCGTTTCTCTAAGAGAGCGATTTGATTACTACATGGCGCGCGGTGCAGTAGGTTTTGTGAGTTTTCATCCATCTTTTGCCTATGAGGATTTTGTGGAAGGCATTAAACCAAATCTCATTGAAGGGCAAGTCGTTTTTAATATTCAAAACGGTATTTTTAAACGTATGGTAGAAGCGGCCGAAGAAGGCTGGGAGGACGGAAATCGCTATGTGCTTATCATTGACGAAATAAATAGAGGTAACATTGCTAGTATTTTTGGGGAACTCATCACCCTAATTGAAGCCGATAAAAGAATGGGGGCAAGAGAAGCCATTAGTGTTACTCTACCTTATTCTAAGCAATCGTTTTCAGTGCCTCCAAACTTATTTATTATAGGCACCATGAACACTGCGGATCGAAGCGTAGCCAACTTAGATATTGCCCTACGTCGTCGCTTTACGTTCAGGGCTATTCAGCCTGATCCCTCCGTATTAAATCAGCAGTTTGTTCAAGCAGGAGTAAATTTGGCAAAACTACTAAGCATTATCAATGATCGAATTGAGCTATTACTAGACGAAAACCATCGCATTGGACATGCTTACTTTTACGATATCTCTACGCTAGACGACCTGAGGCAGTTGTTTGCTCTTCGTATTATTCCCTTGCTGAAAGAATATTTTTTAGGCGACCTATCCAAAATTGGGCTTATATTGGGCGATGCTTTCGTGAAGGAGCAAACAACTTTAGAGCACCAAATACTAGCTCATTTCGATTATGGAGATGAACTTTATGATAAAAAACTATATGCTATCCAACCTATTGAGCAGCTTGAAGAAAAGGACTTTATCCGCATTTATCAGCCCGATTATCAATAAATAGGAAAAGCCCTAGTCCAATAGACTAAGGCTTTTTCACTAATTTACTTTTTTCTAGTTCAATTACCGCTTGTTAATGCGCTTTGTTGTAATCACATTTCCTTTCGGATCAAGTAATTGAATTAAGTACATACCTTTTGAAAGATCACTCACGTCGCAGTGATTTTCTCCTTCAATAGCTGCCAATCGCTTCATGGGACGCCCTACGAGATTGTAAATGACCACTTCCTTAACCAGTCCTTTTACATTGTCAAATGCTATGTAATTGATAGCTGGATTAGGATAAATGTTTAAATCGGTTTTACTCAACGTAGCTTGCTTGGTAGTTTCACCACTAGCCCAAGCCAACTGCCCATGTGCGATTGCTATGGAAAAAAAAGTAAAAACAATAAGTAACGCTTGCTTCATACTCGCATATTTTATGGGCAAATAGAAATTTAGTCTAAAAGTACGCTTTTAACATAAAAATAGCAACTATTTTTTACTTTGTTAAGCAAAAAGTAACGGAACGGAGCTATAACACAAGAAAGTGGTTGTTATTTATTTGTGTTAACTTAAATAGAGAAGCGTTTGTTCAGTAGGAATAAATCAAATTCAACGTATGTCGCTATTATTACATCAACACCTACATCCTGAAGGAGAATGGGGTATTTGGAAGATAGAGGAAAGTGAGCATTTTTATTATCAACATTTAAATTTGACGACACAAGAGCTGGCACAAGTCCATAAGATAAAAGGAGAAGGTCGTCGATTAGAATGGTTAGCAAGTCGTTACTTATTGCACGTCATGTCAGGCAGAGCAACTAGAGGAGCATGCCTGAAGGATGAATTTGGAAAGCCATATCTTGAGCATTCTGATTTTCAAATATCTATTAGTCACTCTAATCGCTATGCGGCTGTAATAGCAGCTCCGTTTCTCGTTGGCATTGACATTCAAAAAATTGTATTAAAAATAGAACGAATTGCTCATAAATTTTTGAGAGACTGCGAAGCCGAAAGCATAACAGAAGATAATCGGCTAGAACATTTGCATGTTTACTGGGGTGCTAAAGAAGCCCTGTACAAGGCTTATGGCAGAAGAACATTAGACTTTTGCAAGCACATTCTAGTAGAACCATTCTCGTACAAGACTCCTGAAGGTTTTTTTCGAGGCAGTGTTCGCAAAGGAGATTTTGAGGCAGACTTCAATTTGCGCTATGAACTCATTGGTGATCTAATGTTGGTATTGGCATTAGAAGCTAAAACCGAAAACCAATAGACGCTTGCAAGGATAAATTTCTATCCATATCATCTCTATAAATAAAATTGCCATCCTCTAACTTCAACAATGATACATCGCGCTCTTCGTTAGTAATATCTGCAAGTCCATATTCTGCACGAAGATTGATAAACAAGCCATTACTCAAATAAAAAGCTACCCCCCCCACTACGCCGTAGTCTAGCCTTTTGAACAGTTGGTCGTCTCCATCATCTGACTCATAGTAAGCGGTAAGGGTCTCTGGAACATCTAGACGTATTCCATTTATTACAACATTATCCAATTTCAATTCACCAAGAAACGCTCCAGGGTCATTGCTGTAGTAATTATAATCCAAATTGAATTCTAACTCCTCGACAGATGCTCCCTGTCCAGAATCGGGACGATATTTTAAATTGCCGCTGGCAGTCGCATTCCCTAGCCCACTTACATAGGCACCACCTTGAAACTCCACAGGTCCGAACTTAGCATAGGCCATCAAAGGGATTTCAATGTAAGAGTTGGTGATTTCTAAAACCATATCCCGCTGACCTGTCGTTACAATACGATTATTGCTGGGATCAAAGATAAAATAGGAATCCCCTTCATAATTAAACTCTGTTCCTTTTTGAATGTACAGTAACTCTGTTCTCAATCCAAAAATGTCCGTCAATCTGAAATTGACCAATGCACCGAAATTAAAACCTGTTGTATAATTTTGAGATTCTAAAACCGAACCATCAGCGTCCATCTCTAGCGGACCCTCAATTGTTGAAAATGTTAACCCTGTCTTGAATCCAATGCTCACCGCATTTTGAGCAGCCAGAAGCTGAACGCTTAATAAAAAAACGCCAAGTAATATATTTTTCATAAGATGCTTATAGCTTTACTAGTTAATTTACTAAACGCAGTAAAGACTGCAAAAATACTCAAAAGGCTGCATGTTTTCTTTAGCAATCAGGACTTTCCGATTGCTTGCTCAATATTTATAATAACTTCTACCGCCTCTGAATAGGTATTCTGCATATCCGAACTGCTATCTTTTCTCGCAAAAAGTGCCATTTCACAAGTTTGCATAACTTTCATAAATCTCTCAATATGAGTATTTTTCACATTTAGCGTCGCTAGGCGATCTCTCACATTATGCTTCGTCAACTCTGAGTTGCGAATATTGAGTTTATCATTTACATAACTTAGCATAGCTTTGGAAACTTCATCGTAGAAAGCACGACTCTTCCCTGCTTCTCGATGTGCTTTTGCAGCAGCAAGATGCTTTTGTGCTACTTTCTGAGCTAATTTATTTTTCAAAGTAACAGGATCAATATTTGCTTGTTGTTTTTGTACTTGCTTGTAAATAATAGCTCCAATAAAAAACAAAAGAGCCAAACCTAGCAAAATGAAGTACAATGCGCTACTGAATAGCAATTCACCTTTTTTATATAATTGTGTTACTGGTTTGATAGGTCGAATATCATTTTCTAGAGATTCGATAGGCAGTTTTGCAACATCTGGCTTTTTACTGCCTTGCTTTACCTGCAAGTTATATCGCTCTGCTGATACGGTAACATAATCACCAAGCTCAGGGTCGAAGTAGGTAAAATTTGGAGCAATAGTAAATGTACCCGCTTTTTTAGGCAGAATGATGTACTCAAATATCTTTCTTCCTTGCAGTTCTCCTCCCACTTCTTGCGTAAATTCTTCCTTAATTTTAGGATCATATATCTCAAAATCTGCGCCTAAATCTAGTGGAGGTGCTTGTATGCGCTTGATGTCACCATTACCGATTACTCTAAGTTGAATAGATACAGCATCATCTGTCGTAACCTCACTAGCTAGCATTTGAGTGGAAAAACTGTAATCTCCAACTGCTCCAGTAAAAGAATCTGGCGCATTATCTGGAAGTGGAATAACTTCTATATTCAAAGGAGCAGATGCCACATTTACACTATATATATTAGGTCGGAAAAAGAAATCTCTTGGATCGCGCAATCTGCCTTTGGCAATTCCCACTCTCATCTTTAATGGATCGATCTTCAATGTACCCGTTTGCTGCGGAAAGAGTGCCATTTTTTTGATGACTTTAGTAGTGTATTGAACACCATCTATCACTTTTCTTAAAATGCCTTGATCGAATCTGCGAATATCTTTTGCGTAATACCCCTGATAATCAGACTCTGACATAATATTCACTGTATTGATATTGGTAAGGGTATAAATTCTGTAGTCTAAGGGGACTTGCTGACCTATATAAACTTGTTGTACTGGTATTTCCGCTTTTAAGAAGATATCCTCGTCGTTGGCAACATTTTTGTCCGTATTAGTCGGATTTTTACCTTTTACAACTTCTATTTGGATGGCATTACTCTTCCATATTTTGCCATCTACATTAATTGATGCAGCACCGATGGTATATTTACCTACGGCTTTTGGCTCTATTGTATAACTATAAGAACTGGTCATCGAAACCACTCCATTGATTACAGAAGTGCTTACGGACTGACTTGGTCCGCTGACAATACGGAAATCGCTGAAACTGGGTGGCTGAAAGTTCGATCCTCTTCCATTTTTTAATATAAATTCGACTTCAAAGTATCCATTTAGCGTTACTTGTTCTGCATCAGCAATTGCCTTGAAACTAGTTTGAGCACTAGTATTTATTACAGCTAGCTGTAATAGCATACTAACCAAAAATAGATATCGTAGGATATGTGTTAAGTTTTGATATCGTTCAGCTATTTTCATACTTTCTAAAAAATAGTGTCTCAACTTGAGAAAACAGAAAATCACTAAAAATTATTACGCTGCAGCCAAATGCGCTTTAGCTTTCTCTAAAATTTGAGGCATTTGCTCCATAGCTTCATTATAACCAGCCTCATACATGTTGGTAAAATTTTTCTGAAGTATCTTGAATATCTGATAACTGCCTACTGGAGGATTGAGCACAATGTCACAGCGTTCAAGGCTTTCTCTAGCAGAAGCAACAATACTTAAGTTGAATAATCGCTGCCCGATACCTAGTACATTGCTCAAAGATTTGGTTTCTACATCAGACGTTGCCATTACGTTTATGCCAATGAGTGTTTCTGATTCTTTTCGCAGTGGTTCAATAGCTAAGTTGCACATTACGCCGCCATCTACATAAATATTTCCATTGATTTCTACTGGTTTAAAAACAATGGGAATAGCAGATGAAGCCATGACTGCATCGCCAATGGAACCCTCCGAAAGCACTTCTAGCGTACCTTTATTCATATTTGTTACTCCAACATAGAAAGGCTTTTCTAGCTTAGAGAAATCATCAAAGCCCAAGTACTTATTCAAATGTTCCTTTAAGAAACTCAAATTAGTCAATCCATCAAAGGTGAAGCCAATCCGCACAGACTTCAGGAAACTCCATTCTTTTACGAATTCCATCATTTCCTCTGGCGACTTTCCAGCAGCATACAGTGCACCTATGATCGCACCAGCACTTGTACCGATAACTGCTTCTGGTTCAATATCATTTTCTTGTAGAGCCTTTATTGCACCAATATGTGCCACTCCTCTGATGCCTCCTCCTGAAAGAGCTAAACTTAATTTGTATTTCTTCATTTGGCGTTTGTTTTATTTGCGTTCTTAGATTCGATAAAAACCTTAATGATTCAGTCTGCTCAATAGTTCAATTTTTATAACTCTTTCCGCAATCTTGCTACGGGAATATTAAGTTGTTCTCGGTATTTAGTAACCGTTCTTCGAGCGATATTATACCCCTTTTCTTGAAGTGCTTTTGCTAATTTTTCATCCGACAAAGGTTTTTTCTTGCTTTCCTGAGCTATGATTTCTTCTAGTATATCCTTTACTTCAATCGTTGAGACCTCCTCACCGCTATCTGTCTGCAAGCTATCGGAAAAGAACTCTTTCAACCGCTTGATGCCAAACTCCGTTTGTACAAATTTACTATTCACAACCCTAGAAATAGTTGAAATATCTAGTGAAGTAATTTCAGCAATATCTTTAAGAATCATAGGGCGCAATTCGCGCTTGTCGCCTGTTTTGAAATATGCTTTTTGGTATTCTAAAATGGCATACATTGTCCTGTATAAAGTCTGTTGACGTTGCTGAATAGCGTCGATAAACCATTTTGCACTATCAATTTTTTGTTTAATAAATTGCACTGTACTTTTAGCATCACTCGTTTTATGCTGAGCGTAAGTTCTTAACATTCCTTGATACTGCTCATTCACTTTTAGTGTAGGAGCGTTTCGGCTGTTGAGGCTTAGTTTAAGTTCCCCTGATTCATTGACAACTGCGAAATCAGGTACGATATACTGCCGATTATTTCGAGTATTGGAATCAAAACCACTAGCAGGCTTGGGGTTGAGTAATAAAATTTCTTCGATGGCAGCTTTGAGTTGAGCCTCACTAATATCTAGCTTTTCTTGTAGCTTATTGTAATGCTTTTTTGAAAAAGTATCGAAATGCAATTCCAGTATTTCCTGTGCTAGAGCCATGGGCTCAATGTGTTCAAAATGGGTAAGTGATTCAGCTTCTAGCCTTTGATTAATTTGTATGAGCAAGCATTCTTGTAGATTTCTAGCAGCTATTCCCGAAGGCTCAAGTTGCTGAATGCGATTTAATATAGACGCTATTTCTTGAGTAGTAACAAATATATTTTGAGCGAACATCAAATCATCCATTATGGATGTAATATCTCGCCTCAAATATCCATCGCTATCAATGCTCCCAATAATTTGCTGGGCAATCTGCTGCTCCTCTTCGCTTTTGAAATCTAACAAATAAAGTTGATCCTCCAGGTAGTTGTGAAAAGATTGTTCCTCCGCTATGGGAATGGTCTTTTGTTCTTCCGAATGGTCTTTTTGTTGCCGAAGTTTATAGCTGTAAGGATCGTCCTCCATGTAATCTTGAATGTACTCATCCAACTCAAAGTCTGATTCTTCTTCGTTAGGTACTTGATCCTCGTACTCCGAACCAAGCTCAGGGTTGCCTTCCTCTAAGGCGGGATTCACTTCCAGCTCTTCTTTGATGCGCTGTTCCAAGGCAGCAGTAGGCACTTGCAGCAATTTCATTAACTGAATTTGCTGAGGAGAGAGCTTTTGCTGTAATTTTTGACTCAGTCGCTGTTGAATCATATATTAAATTAATCTATTTGGATAACCATCTACCTTTATTGTAAACACAAAAACTAACAGAAAGTCTATACAATTCCTGAATAAAAAGTTAATCCTGCCTTCATCATCTCAACAAAGGCGGTTGTCGTGCGTAATTAGAAGGATTAGTTACAAGATCGTTACTTAACTTAAAATCACTTCAATTGTCAACTTTGAATGCACTGCTCACTAATATTTATTTTATTTCTATCCTTTCAATCACACTCCTTCTAGGCTGCAAGAAAGACAAAGTAGTGATAGAAGATGTTGTTTACGTCAAGGAAGATGTTGGCATAGAAAGCATGAAAAAGGTTGAAATCATATACAGCGATTCAGCCAAGATGCAAGTCAAGATAACAGCACCGACCATGCTGCGCTACACGGATAATTTATCTCAACAAGAATTTCCAGATGGTTTACTAGTGGAATTTTTTGATGACTACAAACGAAAAACGGGACAGCTTTCTGCTAAATATGGTATGCGCTATGAAAATGAAAACAAAGTTGTCGTACAAGATAGTGTAGTTTGGAAAAGTAACAATGGAGAGCAGTTAGATTCAGAAGAGCTGATTTGGGAGGAGCGCAACGAAAGAATTTATACCAATAAGTTTGTAACCATCACTCGACCTAATGAAATTATCTTTGGTTATGGCTTTGAAGCCGATCAGAACTTTACTCGAACGCGCATCAAAGCCATTGATGGTGTGATTAAAGTGGACGATTTGGAATAGCTAAATTTTCATAAGTAAAGAATTATCCATTTATGACTTCATCTTCAAAAGAATACTACATTAATGCCACAAGAGCTTGGCTGTACCATGTTGTCTTGGGTTTGAACCTCTGTCCATTTGCCAAACTGCCCTTTCAGCAAAGTCGAATTCACTATGAGGTGATGCTTAAGGACGATATAGAATCTCTTTTAAAGACCTTAGTTGAAGCATTGAATGATCTGGAACAGCAGTCAAAAATAGAAACAACACTCCTAATCCATCCCAATTTATTGCTGGACTTTTATGATTATCTGGATTTTATGGAGGCTGCTGAAATACTTTTAAAGGACTTAGGCTACGAAGGCGTATTTCAGATTGCTTCTTTTCATCCCAATTATCAATTTAGTGGCACGAAGGTAGAAGATGTCGAAAACTATACCAACCGCTCTCCTTTCCCTATGCTACATTTGATAAGAGAAGATAGCATTACTAAAGCAGTGGAATTCTACCCTAACGTCGAGCATATTCCAACCCGCAACATTGATACGCTTCGAGCGTTGGGTATCTCGGAGGTGAAGAAACTCTACGATAAATTATAGATTCAACAAACAAGCGTAAAGATGACTTTATCAGAGCGTATGCAAGTAATGTTGCAGCTAGGAGAGTATTTGAACAGCAATGATGACTACTTGAAAGCAGTTATGCAGCGCACTTCTTTGCACAATCCTTGGTTGACGGTTGAAAATCAGCAGTTGACTTTAGCTGTTGTTGCGAATCAATTTCTACAGCAGAATCAATTAAAAAAATACCTAAGCAATTACAAAATCTCTGATAATACTGAGCCGTTGACAGTTGCTTTAGTCATGGCAGATGATGTTCCATTAGCTGGTTTCTATGATTTACTTCTCATTTTTCTATCGGGGAATTATGCAGCTATTAAGCTAGCAGACAACGATTTGTATTTACTGCCACACATCGTTAAAACACTTGAGAAAATAAACCCTACCACAAAAGACTATTTCCAAATTACGCCAAGGCTGAAAGGGTTTGATGCAATCATTACAGCAGCTCAAAACAAATCCAACCGCTATTTTGAGACCTACTTTAGTCGATATCCGAGTATCATCCGTCAGCCAAAAAAAAGTGTTGCAATCTTGGATGGTACAGAAACAAGACGAGAACTAATAGCACTTGGGAAAGATGTTTTTTCTTATTTTGGCTTGAGTGATCGAAATGTCTCAAAACTATACTTACCCAACGCTTACTCATTTAATCCACTGCTAGAAGCCTTGCATGAGTACCGAAATATAATACTGCACGAAAAGTATAAAAATAATTTTGATTATCATTTTGCTGTTTATGCACTCAATCGTGAAAAATATCTTGCCAATGGTTGCATCATGCTCAAAGAGCATACAAATATCAAGTCGCCAATGGCAAATTTATACTACGAGTTTTATAGCGATGATGAGATGCTAAAAAGCAGATTAAGAGAACAAGCAGCAGCAATTAAGCTGGTTGTCTCAAAAAACAAGTTTCCTCCATTCAGAAATGTAGCTTTTGGCACAACGCAGCAATTGACACTTTTAGAATGTGCCGCCGATGTGGATACGATGGCATTTTTATTGGAATTGAAATAGTTATTTTATTGCTATCTTTTCTTGACTCATTACCGCCAGATGATTCCTGTGTTTTACAGCGACATAAAATTCGCCCGGAGCGACACCGTCGAATGATACAGGCGAATTGTCCACATCAACTATTTTACCATTGGCTAGCAGAATTGCCTCTTTGGCATAAGCTACATTAGTTAGATCATTTCTTAGCTCTACAATCACCCAGTCCACTGGGCGCAGTTCCTCAGAAAAATTGAGCATTGCATTTGTAATGGGCATTTCCTGATGCCGAATATTTGTTACAGCTATATCGTATCCTTCTAACGGAAAGCTTTCCAGCGTGCTCAAACTACTTCTCATAGAAGCATTCGATTCAACATTCTCGTTGGTGAATGCACCTTGTAAGTAAATTTTTATAGCTAAATCAATGGAGGGAATAACGTTCACCTGAGCAATGCCAATAGCCTCTTCTCCTTTTCCTGAATACAAGAGATATATTTTTCCATTGGTATCTCTAAAGATAGCTGGGTCTCGCAAGGCTTTTACGTTTGTGGCAGAGCCATTTCTTGAAACGTACAAACCACTGAGCATTCCACCCTCCCATTCTTTCTCGGGAGTCAATACTATTTTTTCTACGCTATGCTGCTTTCGCCACAGCTTTGGGTCAAGTCGTTCAGTTTCGGTAAGTCCTTCCAAATTTAATGTCACCAACACAACGCTCTCAGAAGCATCAGCCCTACCAGTGTAAAGTACAAAAATTTTGTTTCTATCGAATGCTTCATCATAAAAAACAGCAAAATGTCGAGGTCCGTTATATCTATCATCAATTAATCGCTGAGTACCGTAAACATTTGTTTCATAATCCCTCAACGTGAGTGGGGCAGCAATTCCTGTCAATGGATTATCAATTGTTGAAATGCGACTCCACCACTCACTTCCGATCGGATGATCTTCAGTTGGATTGAATAAACCGCCTACCTCATCGGAGTTTGCCAAGTCGGCTTCAACATTAGAAGCGGTAAAAGTCGGTGCTTTATACATAACACCTCGATTAGAAAAAGCAAACCACTGCTGTACGGTTTCATTGTCGTTGGAGTTAGGATTAACGGCTTCTCCTGAGACTTGAAAGGCTTTATAATAAAAATGACCTGGAATAACAGCTCTTGTTCCTTGATTGACACCTGTTGTGTTGGCCCAATCCTTTTCTTCATCCGTTTGAGGTTTGTTGAAGTTCAATCCATATTTAGAAATAGCTACAAACGTCTGTTGTCCACTCGCACCTGTTCCTCCTTTGGGGGCATGATAAAACATAATAATTCGCTGATTCGCATGATCTACATGTACATCTGGCGAAGCAATATGACCTAGCGCATAATAGTTAGAATGTGGCTGTATGCGATTGGTTGGATTACCTAAATCATCTTTTTCAACCGCCAAATCAAGCACGCCATTTTGAGGTGTTTCCTTTCCAGAATAATCGCCCGAAGTGCCCCATGCTCTTCCAGAAGCTGTGCCATAATTGAATAATTGCCAGGGACCTTCAATAGTGCTAGACCATGCCATCCGAATAAATCGTCCTCCATGGTGGGCAAAATAGAGGTAGTAGTTTGCCAAAGGATGTGCTCTGTAAGCAGTTGGCACCCAACTTGGTACGCTTATAAGCGAAGCACCATTAATATTGCTACCATCATAGCTTCCATTGACATTTAGATTGGTAAAAGTAGATTTGTTTATGATCGGATTGCTTGCACTGGATAATGGCACTTCTTCTAACCTTACCGCACTCATTGTTTGAGCAAATGACAAGTTACTACACATTACAATAATAACAAGTGCTTGTAGTGGTAAACTCTTTCTAGGTTTAAAGATTTTCATTGGCAACAGACTTAGGATTAGATTTTATGTCATAACAAATATATACAATTTTATCTTATTTGTAATTAAATTGTTTTTTTGTCGTCTATACATTAAACGAAGCGAAAGACATCTAGTAAATTTGGAGTCTAATTAGAAATTTAGGTAATCATGAAAAAACACAGCTTATTTATACTCGTATTATTCATTACAACTATTTCAAATGGCTGGTCTCAAATCATCGTAGATCAAGATACGCTTTATGGGAATGAGTGGATCAATTACGATCAAGATTACTTCAAAATAAAAGTAGCAAAGGACGGTATCTATAGAATCACTTTTGAAGAGTTGAGGGAAGCAGGTGTATTTAATAATGCCAATGCTCCCGATGTATCACAATTTCAGTTGTTCTATATGGGACAGGAAATCCCCATTTATGTAAGTAGTACAGACAATTTTTCTGTTGGCGATTATATGGAATTTTATGGACAAAAAAATCGAGGATGGCTAGATCAATTCCTATATATAGAACCTGAATATCAACCGAATCCAGCATATAGTTTATTCTCAGATACCTCTGCTTATTTTTTAACTTGGAAGGCAGATGCTAATCCTAGAAGATTTCAAAATATTAACTCCGATATTCAAAACAATGGTCAAGACAAAGAAGCCTACTGCTTTGTGAAAATTATTAATGAATTTCATGATAGATACTCTAATGGACGCGCTTTTCAAGGAAGCAGTGGCTACATCAGTAGATATGATATTGGTGAAGGATATGTAAGGAGTACTTCATCGCCCAATCAATCCTACAACATCAACACTCCAAATTACTTTGCAGCCGGTCCTAAGCCAATGATCAATAGTCATCTATTTGCACTCCAGGGCAGTCACAAAATTGAATTCTCTATAAATAATATTACTCAACCCGCCGATAGCTTTATTAATTGGGCTTCTAAACTGTATTCCTTTGAAGCGGAAAATTGGAGCGACAAAAATAAGATAACCATAAAAGGAACTCACTCAGAGAATGATAAATTTCATGTCGGAGCTATTACAGTAGAGTATCCAAGTACATTTGATTTCCAAAACCAACCTTATTTTGAGTTTGAACTAGAGGCATCCAGCACGGAGCAGTATATCGAAATTGAGAATTTCCAACACAATGGAAGTATCCCAACACTTTACGATTTAACAAATAATTTACGCATAGAAATTGTAAAAGAAAACGACCTTTTGAAAGCAGTTCTTCCTGCTTCCTCACAAAGAAGGCATTGTGTCCTTGTCAGTAAGGATAATCTCCAACCCGTCAGTGCCATTGAAAAGCAGTCATTTGAAGTGTTTAATTTTGAAAATGAGGCCTATGATTATCTGATTCTCTCTCATCCTGCACTATTCGATGATGGAAATGGCGTAGATTATGTTCGTCAGTATGCTGATTATCGCAACTCGCCACAAGGAGGAAATTACAATAGCATAATAGTGGATGTGAATCAGCTCTACGATCAATTTGGCTATGGCATTGATTACCATGAACTCGCTATGCGTAACTTCCTCAAAGTTGCGGCTAAGAAGTGGAAAACTACGCATTTATTCATTCTAGGAAAAGGAGTCAATAAAGAAATCCGGAGAAATCAAAGTAGATATTATAGTGAAGAGTACAACTGGCCAGCGTGGGATTTAGTACCACCTTTTGGCAAACCACATTCAGATTATTTGTTCGTAATGGACAAAAACTCCTCCGTTCCAACAATGGCTGTTGGGAGAATTGCAGCCTACACGCCCAATCAAGTCAAAACCTACCTTACTAAAGTGAAGGATTTTGAGTATGCTCAGAAAAATACCCCTTACAGCCTAGAAGACCGAGCGTGGATGAAGCGTGTTCTTCATTTTGGAGGTGGTGATCCTGCGATACAAAACATCATCAAAAGGGAGCTAAATGCAGTCAAAACGACAGCAGAAGAAGGAGCTTTCGGAGCAAATGTGGTTTCTTTCTTTAAGAATTCTACGGATGTAATTCAAGCCTTAGATTTTGATGAAGTTTCAAGATACATCAACGAGGGTTCTGCCCTGATGACTTTCTTTGGTCATTCCGCAGCAACTACCTTAGACTTTTCTCTTGGTGCACCCACAGAATACAGCAACTACAAAAAGTACCCTATGTTCTACGCCATGGGATGTAACACTAACCGAGTATTTAACACTAGAGCTACGCTGAGTGAAGACTGGGTATTTGCAGAAAATGGAGGCGCAGTGGCATTTTTAGGTACTACTGAATTGACAGAGTTAAATAATCTAAGCAACTATGGTCGAGAGTTCTATCAGAATTTTGCAACGCAGGAGTATGGCAAAACGATTGGCGAGATTATCCAAGCCAATATTCGAGATTTTTATCCTAACTCTCAGAGCTTCATACCTGAGCTAATGAAGCACATTATGATGCTGCATGGCGATCCTGCCTTAAAACTATATCCTTATGAGACTCCCGATGTAGTCATTAACAAGAAAAAAACACAAATAAAGCCTGATTTGATTAATGTCCTTGCCGATAGTTTTAAATTGAATTTGACGGTGAACAATATTGGGCGGATCATCGAAGATTCCATCAATATTGCTATTGAGCAAATTAGACCTGACGGTAAAAAAGTAGCAGTATATCAATTACGAACACCTACGCCGAAATTTGAAGAAAATTTCACGATCAATTTGCCGATCACAGATCGCACGGGATTAGTTGGTAAAAATCAACTCAACATCACTATTGATGCCAATAACGAAATTGTAGAGACCCCTGCTCAAGCAGAGCAAAACAACAAGGAAAGCATTACTTTTTTCGTTACCTCCCAGGATGTTCGACCGATTTATCCAATAGAATTTGGCATTGTGAACACATCAGATCTAAGGCTAAAAGCAGCCACTAGCAATCCTTTTTCTCCATCTATTAAATATTATTTTGAGATAGATACAACCGCTAACTTTGATAGTCCTTTGAGGAAAACACAAGCAATCGAACAAAGAGGTGGCTTGGTAGAGTGGTCTCCTAAGATTAGCTTGAAAGAAAATACAGTTTACTACTGGCGCACCAGCATTGATAGCACTTTAACAAATGGTAGAGGCTTCATTTGGAATACTAGCTCTTTTACTTATTTGCCTTCCTCAAGTGAAGGATGGAGTCAAGGGCATTTTCATCAACTTTTATCTACCACACTTCAAACCGCTGTTTGGGATAGTTTGAGTAGAAGAACTCAGTTCGGCGACCTTTACAGAGATATAGAAATACGAGGGGCTACTTATGAAATTCTAGGCTGGATTGAAGTGGCAATATTTGAAGATGGCTTTAGGAAAAACTCTGGCTATGCCTGTCCTAGTCCAAATAACTACACAGAGCAAGTAATTTTGGTTACTTATGATCCTTTTTCACTAAAACGCTCGACCGTTCTACCGCCACTGGGAGCAACTCCAAATTGCAAAAACAAAGAAATCAACTGGGCAATTTATCACCTTCATAGCCCCGAGGAAAGAGCTAAACTCATCCAAAAATTGCAGGATATACCTTCCAATGAAGTTGTAGCCCTCTTCACGACTCAGCGCAGTGATGAGTTTGGCTATTATGCAGATGAGTGGGCGGCTGACTCAACCTTGTATGGCACTAATATCTTTCAATTACTGGAAGAGCAGGGTGCACAAAAAGTGCGTTCACTTGAACAGCAGCAACTGCCTTACATTTATATCTACCAAAAGGATAATCCCGACTTTGAACAAGTTGAACTGAAAGCAGACTCTTCCACTCAAATTATCATCGGTGAAAAACGTTTAAAAGGCGTTGATAGAAAAGGAAATATAAGTTCACCTATCATCGGACCAGCAAAATCGTGGGGAACCCTTGAGTGGGGATTAGAAGACGTAGAACTAGTTGACGAAGCACAGCTAAACGTGCTAGGAGTTAAGGCGAATGGAATAGTGGATACCCTTTTCAAAAATGTTACAGCAAATAGTGCCGAATTAAATGCCATCAATGCCAACGAATATCATTATCTGAGATTGCAATACGATGCTGTGGACACTATCAACCACACGATGCCGCAACTTAAATATTGGCGCGTGCTCTATGAATCTCTGCCCGATGCTCTACTCAATTCTAATGAAGCACTTACGTTTCATGCTGACACTTTGCAGCAGGGCGAACCACTCCGTCTAGAACTTGCCATTAGTAATCCAACGAATAAAAATATGGATAGCTTATTGATGAAATATACCATTATTACCAACGAAAATAAAGAGATCGTAAGTTACAGACGAGATCAACCGCTGGTGGCAGATGGCACTTTTGTTGCAAGCTACGAGTTTGACACAAAAGACTTGTCGGGACGTAATCAACTTATTATAGAAGCCAACCCCAATCAGGATCAACCCGAGTTGTACGATTTCAATAACCTCGGCATCCAAGATTTTTTTGTAGCAAGCGATCAGCGCAATCCACTACTGGATGTTACTTTCGATGGTGTGAGGATCATGAATGGCGATATTGTATCGCCCAAACCAACTATTTCTGTTTTCTTAAAAGACGAAAACCAGTTCTTGGCACTCAGTGATACCTCTGTAATGGAAGTCAGTATTCTAAGTCCTTCGGGTGAGCTAGAAAAAATGGAAGCTAATGATCCAAGACTGACATTTTATCCCGCAGATGAAAAGAGCTTAGAAAGCAAAAACGAAGCTAGAATTGAACTGAGACCTGAGTTTGGCGAAAATGGCAAATATCAATTACAAGTTAAAGCCAAAGATGTAACAGGCAATAGTTCTGGAGCATATAAATATACTGTCGATTTTGAAGTCATTAATGAGTTACAAATCTCGAATGTATTTAATTATCCGAATCCATTTACGACTTCTACTCAATTTGTGTTTACACTCACGGGCGAGCAACTGCCAGAAGATATGAGAATACAAATTATGACCGTTTCAGGTAGCGTGATCCGAGATATTGAAATGCACGAGCTCGGTAACTTAAAAATTGGGCTGAATCGCACTAGCTTCAAATGGGACGGCACAGACGAATACGGCGATCAATTGGCGAATGGCGTTTATCTTTATCGGGTGTTAATCAAAGGACAGAACGAGGAGGAATACGAAAAATTTGAAACCGATACCGATCAATACTTTCAAGGTGGCATTGGTAAAATGGTGTTGATTCGATAGATCAAACGTTAATGTTTTCTTATTAACAAGTTGTTGATAAAGTAAAAGGGAGGCTTGAAGTATTTTTATGTAGTAAAAACACAAAAATTATGATGCAAAAAACAAGTATTTTATTTTTCGGAATGTTGTTCATTTCGCTTGGCGTTATTGCACAAAAACAAGTAGTAGAATGGTCATTCGATGCGGAAAAAGTTGCTACTGAGGAATACAATATCATATTCACAGCAGAGGTAGAAAAAGGTTGGTATGTTTATTCACAGTTTCTAAGTGATGATGGTCCGATTCCAACCAGCTTTGAATTTGATAAAGCTGCAGGATTAAAACTGAACGGAAAAGCAAAAGAAGAGGGTTATAAGAAAGAAGGCTACGATGAAATATTTGGCATGAACTTGGTCAAATTTGGTAAAACAGCTACATTCACACAGCCTGTGGAAGCTAAAGCAGCTACAACTTTAACAGGCTATTTAACTTATATGACTTGCAATGATGAACAGTGCTTGCCACCAACCGATGTCAATTTTAGCATCACTTTGCCTAAGTAAGTGGTTATTGTCACAGAATAAATAAGTAGATACTTTTAAATTTGATTTCGATTTCGCAATACTACAAGCAGCAAAAAAGACATATAATGAAGATAGTCAATTCTAATCTATTGATTGTATTGGTTTGTATTTTACCCTTACTGAGTTTCGGGCAGTTTGAATCACCTGTCACTTGGACTTGGGAAGCCGAGCAATTAAGTGATACCGAATATGAATTGATATTCAAAGCAGATATTGAAGACGGATGGACACTATATTCTCAACATATAGATGGAGATGGGCCTATTCCAACGAGTTTCTTGTTTTTTGATATTGGCAAGCACTTCGAACTGATTGGAGAAACACAAGAGGAAGGTTACAAAAAAGAGGGATTCGATCCTATATTTGAAATTGATGTTGCCAAATTCGTAAAAGGGTCTGCCTACTTCAAGCAAAAAGTAAAAGTGCTTGATAATAGTCTGCCAATAGCTGGCTACTTGACTTTTATGACCTGCGATGATGAACAATGCTTACCGCCCAAAGACATTGATTTTACATTTTCTTTGTCAGCAAGTGCTGCTGCTTTGCCTACTAATACAAATAAAGACTTGGCAGCTTATCCCCTGAGCAGTGTTTCAATTGATAAATCACAAGATCATATTGACTGCGGGGAAGTAAATGAACTTAATGAAGGTCGTACAGGCTTATTTTGGATATTCCTTCTGGGTTTTGGTGGAGGTTTATTGGCATTATTAACGCCCTGTGTCTTCCCAATGATTCCTTTAACTGTAGGTTTTTTTACAAAAAGTAGCAAAGATAGAACAAGCGGCATCCGCAATGCCATCATTTATGGACTATCTATTATTGTCATCTATATTACGCTGGGAATGCTGGTAACGGGTATTTTTGGAGCAGATGCTCTTAATTTGCTCTCTACCAATGCTTACTTTAATATTTTCTTTGCCGTGCTATTTATCATTTTTGCATTATCTTTCTTTGGCTTAATTCCAGAACTAACACTGCCTAGCTCTTGGTCTAATGCAACCGATCAGTATGCAGACAAAGGCGGCTTGATTGGCATCTTTTTCATGGCATTTACATTGTCCTTAGTTTCATTTTCCTGTACAGGCCCAATTATAGGAACACTTTTGGTAGAAACGGCAACAGGTGGAGGAGCATCTATACTAGGCAGAATCCCCGTCGCACCATTAGTCGGAATGTTTGGTTTTGCGTTGGCATTAGCATTGCCATTTGCTTTGTTTGCAGCTTTTCCTTCTTGGCTCAATTCACTCCCAAAATCAGGAGGCTGGATGAGCGATGTAAAAGTAACTCTGGGGTTTGTCGAGCTAGCACTAGCACTTAAATTCCTGTCCGTGGCCGATTTGACAGAAGGATGGAAAATACTACCTTACGAAGCATTTTTAGCTTTTTGGATACTCTGCGCTTCAGGTTTAGCACTCTACTTTTTTGGCTTTCTCAGGTTTCCTGTTAATTATACAAAACCTAAACGAACGCCTGCCAAATTAATGATAGGTTTGGCATCACTAGCACTAGTTGCTTATTTTTCAATGGGGTTTCAGTACAGCGATATATCCAAAACTTTTGTTACTCCAGCCTTGATGAGCGGTATTGCACCACCTGCGGGACACAGCTATATTCATCCCAATGATTGTCCTTTAAATTTTGATTGCTACAAAGACTATAAAGAAGGTTTGTCCATTGCCAAAACTCAAAATAAACCTATTCTTCTTGATTTTACGGGGCATGGTTGTGTGAATTGTAGAAAAATGGAAGATAATGTTTGGGGAAGGGAAGGAGTATATGAATTGATTCGAGATGAATACATCTTGGTCTCTCTTTATGTTGATGAAAGAAAAACACTAGAGCAACCTTATGCCTCGCCTATTGACGGCTCAACTCGTAGAACAGTTGGTAACAAATGGGCTGATTTTCAAGCGGTTAATTTTTCTCGGCAATCGCAACCCTACTATGTGTTGCTAAGTCCAGCAGGAAAAGTACTCAATCAGCCAGTTGCATATACTCCGAATAAGGAGGAATATCAATCCTTCTTGGAATGTGGATTAGAACAATTTAAAAGTAGTACACTATTGGGAGATAAATGATGTAACCAATAATTACGACAAGATTATAAAAGGCTCTAAATCAAATTAATAGACTAAGTTGCAGCAATATCCAAATCTCGTATTAGATCATTCACGTCTTCTAAACCTACTGCTATTCGTGATGATAAGGCTCACCATTCAATATGGTCATAGCACGATATAGCTGCTCTAAAAAAACTAAGCGCACCATTTGATGGGAAAAAGTCATGGAAGAAAGCGACATCTTTGTGTTGGCTCGTTCATAGATTGCCTCCGAAAATCCATAAGCACCGCCAATTTGGAAGACAATTTTTTTGTGGCTGGCATGTAAATAATGTTCCATTTTATTAGCAAAGTCAATAGAAGTAAACTGCCTTCCCTTGTCATCCAATAAAATTAAAAAATCACTGCCATTTAATTTGCTTAAAATCATTTCCCCCTCTTTTTGTTTTACCACCTTGGGGGGTGTTTTCTTACCCACTTTTACATCTGGAAATACTTTCAGCTCAAGACTTATATACCGATCTAATCGATTTTTATACAAAGCTATTCCTTTGTCCAAATAAGAAAATGCTGTTTTTCCAATCATCCACAACTCTATTTTCATCTTTTTTTATTTGCGAGCGACGCTTCCAACACAAAAACGAACAATGAAACAAAATATAAGTAACTAAAAATCAGTCAATTATATTTAAATATACTCTTGATAACAATACAGAAAGCAAGTGTTTTGTACAACTCATTTATTACTAGATGCTGCATCTTTGTATTGTAATTATTAGGAAGGAGGAAGAAAGGTAGAGTTTAGGGGAGATGCTTCTTAATTATTTGTTTTGTAACGACTTACTATGGCAATTATAAATCTCATGGACTATGTAGAGGAGCATCTCCCCAGATGCTCTTTTTTTATGCTACAAATATAAGTGTTTTTTCTTGTTAAGCACGTTTTTGGTCTTGAAAACATATTAATTTAACAAATGTATAAGCGTTTTTTTTCAGTATCTGCTATCACACTAATCAGTAAAATACAAATCAATTATTATTTTTCAACTGTAAAAATTTGACAATCAAATAAATAAATATAAAAAACAACTAGTAAAAAACACAGTATCTGATAGATATGTACAAAATAACAAAAAGAAAAAAATTCATTTTTGTAACGTGAAAGAAAGAAAAGTAGTTTGAGAGGTCTAAATGTTGAAAACTTTCACCATTAAATTTGTAACGACTTACTATGGCAATTATAATCTAACAGATTAAATGTAGAAAGAGCATCAGTTGATGCTCTTTTTTTTTCTATTACTTCACAATGCTCGTTCTAATTCAGAAAAAGTGAGTTGCTACCAAATATAAAATATGCTAAATAGGCACAAAAAGAATTGAGATTGGAGCTAGAGTTTTTTAACTTTATCAATCAAAATCGAATCAACTTTAGTTATGAACCATACAACTGACTTGTCTATTTTAGATCAACCTTACACGCTTACACAGGAACAGGTTGACTTTTATCAAGAGCATAAATTTATTAAACTCAAACAAGTACTTTCACCTGATGTGCTGAAATATTTTGAGGCTGCGATCAGCCAGCAAGTAGAACAGCTAAACGATATGCATATACCTTTAGAAAAACGTGACATCTACAACAAGGCATTTTTGCAGATCATGAATATTTGGACGAAAAGTAATGTGGTAAAGGAGTTGGTTTTTAGCAAACGCCTAGCTCAAATCGCTGCCGATTTAATGCAAGTGGAAGGCGTTCGTCTTTATCACGATCAAGCGCTGTATAAAGAACCTCATGGTGGATTTACACCTTGGCATGCCGACCAATATTACTGGCCACTTTCCAATGATAATACTGTTACTGCATGGATTCCACTACAAACTACACCACTAGAAATGGGACCACTTCAGTTTAGTGTTCAAAGCCACACACTCCAAAATGGTCGCAACTTAAAAATCAGTAATGACAGCGAAGAAACAATCGGTAAATTGATGCGCATCAATGACTTCAAACAAGTAAATGAGCCATTTGACTTGGGAGAAATCAGCTTTCATTCTGGATGGATTTTTCATAGAGCAGGTACGAATCAGACCGATCAGATGCGAAAAGTGATGACTATTATTTATATGGATAAAAACATCAAGCTCAAGGCTCCTGAAAATGAAAACCAACAGCTAGATTGGGATAGTTGGTGTCCAGGAGCAACTATTGGTAGCATCATTGACACGCCGCTTAATCCCATCCTATATGGATGAGTAAGACACTATGCCCAAAAGAAAACGAAGCGTCAGAGCTAATTGTCTGATGCTTCGTTAGAATATCTATGAAAACATATTATTCTTAATAGCGATCAATTTCTTTTTACCATTACATTATTGACCTGCTCCGCCTCCTTGAGCATTGGAAGTTCAAGAATATGTTTTGGAATGCTATCTAAGGCAATTACTGCATAAGCTCCGTTAAAACTCTTTTTCAAATCGGGAAGCGTATTCAAAGAATGCACATTTCCATTTTGATCGAAATAAACTATTGGACGATTTGGATGTGGTGCATCCCCAAGACTTGCCCATATTAGACTTTCAAACACCATTTTATCAACAACAGCTTGAATTTCAGCGGAGTCGATGGTAGCGTTTCCAGTCATAGCAACATCTGTTCGTGGAGCAGAATGGTCTCCCACAAATACGGAAAGCAAGAAAAATAATAAACCCCAACTGTTTTTTAATAATTGTCTCATAAACACAAATTAATGCTAAAACACAACATAAAGCAAGTCAATCGCCCATTAAATTTGACATTTGTCCATTTCTGATGGTCATGTACACCAGTCAGTGAGCCGATAGCTAGGTACTAAATCTTGTCGTACACCTGCAAATTGAACCGCTCAATCAGTTCTATTAGCTTGTGGGCGTAGTTCGGATCTGTGGCGTATCCTGCTTTTTTTAATCCATGCGCCCAAGCCTTGTAGTCTGTACCATATTGCTGCAAATGCTTATAACGACTACCATTCAAGAACAAACTATGATCGCGATAGCTTTGCCAAGCTGACTTATAATTTCTGAAGAAGTCCTTGTGGTGATCATCTTCAAAGTTGGTGCAATGCCCTTTCTTACAATTTCGGCTAAAACATTTGATTCCAAAATGATTGTTAACTCGAGTAGCCAAGCGGCTAGTTCCAGAACCACTTTCTAAAATACCCTGTGCTATTGTAATGCTAGTCGGAATATTGTATTGCTTTTGTTCAGCCTGAGCCGTTTCTATGAATCGCTTGATGTAGGGAATCGCTTGCTCATCCTTGATGCCTTTTGTCCATCGCAGCGACATTGTGTTTTCTTTCACTAGGTTTCCAAAAGGCGTGTTATCAGTAGCGTTTACGGCTGTTTCTTCTTCTGTGCTTGCTTGAATAGAACTGGATGGCACATCAGAGCCAACTTGATACTTCAAACCATCTACCTGCCCTTTGTAATCAGAACATTGGTTAGTAGAGAAGAAAAGTGCAACAATTAAAACGATTACGGTAGAACCCAATCCCCACAATGCCTTCACAAATCCCGTTTTGGGGGACTTTGGTTGATAGTCTTGAATTTCTTGATCCATTTGATGTAGTTTTCTAATGATCGATGATGATATTGATATACAACAACCTATCTTAATCCAATTAAGAAGTAATAGCTATGTTATCCTTAAAAAGTTTCTCTTGCAGTATGCTTTAACGGATGAGTCTCAAGGATTCTTTTACTGAAAGTATGTCAACTACCTTTACAAAAGTATTACTATTATAATTACGAATCAAATTATACTCAGCAAAATATTGATGAATTTGAGACTTATATACTTTTTCTACGGTACAGATACGAAAAAGATGCTATTGGATGCAATTTTATATCGAAGCAAACTTCCAATAGATAAAGTCTATCATTTGTATAATTTTACTTAGCTTTTATTAAACACTTTTGATTCTACTTCCATAATTGCTCTAAATGTAATATTTTACAACCTGTAATTTTTTTTCATCGCTAAAAACTGAAGGCTTTTGAAAGTTACAAGACACCAATTTTTAGCGTTTCAAACAATTCGTAAATCTTAAACAATTATTCTAAATCGTATGAAATTATTAATCAATATCTTAGCATTACTCACCATATCCGTTGCTGTACAAGCACAGATGATGAAAGAACAACCGCCTGCTACATCAGCAACTGAGCGCCTTGCAGGTTATGAAGCACGCAAAATTTTACTGGAAAAATCTTTGGTTTCAGAAGTCCCTTTTGAAAATATAGGCCCATCTGTCTTTTCAGGTCGAGTAGATGACTTAGAAGTGTCTCCTCAAGACCCTACTCATTTTTATGTCGCCTATGCCTCTGGAGGGCTATGGAAAACAGAAAACAATGGCATGACGTTCACGCCAATTTTTGACCACGAAGCAGTCATGACACTGGGAGATATCGCAGTTGACTGGGAAAATAATGTGATTTGGGCTGGTACTGGCGAGGCCAATTCTAGTCGCTCTTCCTATTCAGGTGTAGGAATATTCAAGAGTAGTGATGGCGGCGAGACATGGGAGCACAAGGGGCTGGAAGAAAGCCACCATATTGGAAGAGTTATGCTACATCCCAACGACCCAAACACAATCTGGGTAGCTGTTCTGGGGCATTTATATTCACCCAACGAGGAACGAGGCGTCTATAAAACAACCGATGGTGGCAACACTTGGAAGAAAGTGCTTTACGTCAACGAAAATGCGGGTGCAGTGGACTTAGTCATTGATCCTGATAATCCTAACGTCTTATATGCAGCGATGTGGGAGCGCACTCGAAGAGCTTGGAATTTCTCAGAATCAGGCGAAGGTTCAGGCATTTATAAAAGTACAGATGGCGGTGAAAATTGGATTCGCTTAAATGAAGAAAACAGTGGATTTCCAACAGGTGAAGGCGTTGGTAGAATTGGTTTAGGTATTGCTAAAGAAAAGGGTAGCACTATCGTTTACGCTATACTGGATAACTATTTTAGAAGACCAGCAGAAGAAAAAAAAGAAGATAAAAATACACTGACTAAAGATGATTTTAGGACAATGGATAAGGCTACTTTTTTAGCTTTGGAAAAAGAAAAAGTCGGGAAATTTTTAAAAGATAATAGCTTTCCTAAAAAATACGATACGAAGGCCGTGAGGAGCATGGTAGCATCAGATAAAATAAAGCCAATAGATTTGACGACCTATTTGGAGGATGCTAATTCACTTTTATTTGATACGCCTGTAATAGGCGCAGAAGTCTATCGCTCAAATGATGAAGGCAAATCTTGGTCAAAAACGCACGAAGATTACCTAGATGCGGTTTACAACTCTTATGGCTACTACTTCGGACAGATTCGAGTGCATCCGGCGAATCCTAATAAAATTTTCATCATGGGCGTTCCTGTTTTGCGCTCAAATGATGCAGGAAAAACTTGGCAGAACATCATGGGCGATAATGTACACTCAGATCATCATGCCCTTTGGATTAATCCCGATCGAGCTGGGCATTTAGTGCTTGGCAACGATGGTGGTGTCAATATTTCTTATGATGATGGTGCTACTTGGAATAAATGCAACACGCCACCCGTAGGTCAGTTTTACTATATAGCGGTAGATCATGCAAAAAACTACAGTGTCTATGGAGGTCTGCAAGACAATGGCGTCTGGATGGGGCCTAATAATTACAAAGCAAGCAATGGCTGGGAAGCCAATGGTCAATATCCTTACAAGCGCATTATGGGAGGTGATGGAATGCAAGTGGCGATAGATACTAGAGATAACGCAACTGTTTACACTGGTTTTCAATTTGGCAACTATTTTAGAATCAATACTAAAACAGAGGAGCGAAAATATATCACACCAAAACATGAACTAGGCGAACGACCTCTACGTTGGAATTGGCAAACCCCCGTGCATCTATCCATTCATAACCAAGACATACTTTACATGGGGTCGAATAAGGTACATCGCTCCTTCAATCAAGGCGATGACTTTGAGGAGATTTCTGGTGATTTGACAACTGGTGGACGCAAAGGCGATGTAGCTTTCTCTACTCTATCTGCTATTCACGAATCGCCACTCCGATTTGGATTGCTTTATGCTGGCTCGGACGATGGCTTAGTTCATATTTCTAAAGATGCCGGGACAACTTGGGAAAACATCACCGAAGGCTTACCCAAAGATATGTGGGTGGCTAGAATACAAGCCTCCAGTCATAATGAAGCTACTGTTTACACGGTATTGAATGGCTATCGTTGGGATGATTTCAATCCTTATGTGTTCAAATCTAATGACTACGGTACAACTTGGCAAGCTATTGGCCTAGACCTCCCAACAGAACCCGTTAATGTCATCAAAGAAGACCCTATTAATCCTAATTTACTGTACGTTGGCACAGATCATGGTCTGTACATATCCTTGGATGGAGGTGAGCATTTCATGCTGATGAATAAGAATCTTCCAGCCGTCGCAGTACACGATGTGGTTGTTCATCCTGTTACGAGCGATATTTTAGTGGGCACACATGGACGTTCCATCTACAAGACAAGTGGAAAAGAATTGCAACAACTGACTAGTAAGGTGATGAATAAAGAAATTCATGCCTTTAAAATGGATGATATTCGTCATAGTCCGCGTTGGGGTGATTCTAGAGTAAGTTGGATGAAGCCGTATCAACCTAAAAGTACCATTGCATTTCATACAAAATCAGATGGTACTATAAAAATGAGCTTACATCCGAAAGCAAAAAAAGAAGTAGTACTTAAATCTTGGACAGTGGAAGCAACTAGAGGCTTGAATTACGCTGACTATGATCTGACTTTTGATGAAAACAAGCAATCAGTGCTTCAACAATTACTAGACAATAAAGAAAAACAGGAAACGAAATTGAAAAAAGCAACTGACGAACGACTTTATCTACCAAAAGGAAAATACACCATCGCATTGAAAACGGCGGACAAAGTAGTGGAAGAAGTAGATTTGATAATAAAATAATGCTTCAACTAACTGTTCTGCTAAATAACAAGTGCTTACATCATCACTTTGTTATAAAACAAACTAAGCTGAACATTTACTTCAATGAAAATGTACCTTTGAGTTAAGAAATCGTTTGAACAAAACTATGAAAGTAACGGATTATTTTGAGAAAGCGAATGGACAAACGCTCATTTCATTCGAGGTATTGCCGCCGTTGAAAGGTGGAGATGTGCAATCCATTTTTGACTCCCTCGATCCTTTGATGGAATTCAAGCCACCTTTTATTGATGTAACTTATCATAGGCAAGATTATATTTACAAAAAAAGATCAGAAGGGCACTACGAAAAAGCAGCCATCCGAAAACGCCCTGGAACAATTGGTATTTGTGCCTCCATCATGCACCGTTACGGTGTGGATGCAGTGCCTCATTTGATCTGTGGAGGATTTACGAAAGAAGATACAGAAAATGCTTTAATTGATCTCAATTTTTTGAACATCAATAATGTATTAGCACTGCGTGGTGATGCCAGAAAATTTGAAGGCAAATTTATTCCAGAAAATGACGGTCACCCCTACGCCATAGACCTCGTGAAGCAAATTGCGGAAATGAATGAAGGTCGCTACTTGGACTCAAATATTGATAATGGTGCAAAAACGGACTTTTGCATTGGTGTGGCAGGCTATCCAGAGAAGCACTTTGAAGCGCCCAACATGGAATATGACTTAATGCAACTGAAAGCAAAAATTGATGCAGGTGCTGATTATATTGTAACGCAAATGTTTTTCGACAATCAAAAATACTTCGATTTTGTAGCGGCTTGTAGAAATGTTGGTATTGACGTTCCCATTGTGCCAGGCTTAAAGCCACTGACCAAGAAATACCAATTAACAACGTTGCCTAGAGTATTCTATGTGGATTTACCAACACCCCTAGTCTGTGAACTATCAAAGGCAAAAAATAGCGAAGCCAAAAAGCAAATTGGAATAGAGTGGTGCATTGAGCAGTCTAAAGAATTAAAGGCAAAAGGCGTGCCTTGTTTGCACTACTACACAATGGGGGATTCAAGTACCATTCAAAAAATCGCTGAAACTGTTTATTAGCATTCAACATAAACTCATTTTCTTAGTCCTTCAAGTCTTCGGACTTGGAGGCTACCTCTATATGTATCTCGTTGCACCTATTTGTATTCTTGCAAGAACTGATTATCAGTATTTTATCTTTTTTTAGCAGTAAATGCTCTAGCTAAAGCCTTGCTCTATTAGCGGGTAAAAGACTACCCCAAAATGGTCATATTTCATAGTATCTAATGAAAGTAGCATCCAAACAACGTTTACATACGTAGTGCATAAAGCAAAAGTACATGAAACCTGCTTATAGTTTTACTTGGGCTATGTACTACTTTCTCTCTTCAATAGAGACTACGCTATATTCATAGCCTACTGGGAGTGTTCCCTTGTGGAGCACTCCTTTTCTATCAACAATCAAAGTGTTGTCAGCCAATTTTTCAATCTCTCCATCCAAGCGTCAGGAGTAGTTGGATTGTCCATTCCAAAACCATGCCCACCTCTGGGATATAGGTGCATTTCCGCAAGTACCCCTTCGTTTAGGCAAGTTTCATAGTAAGCTATACTATTACCTACTTTTACCGCGCCGTCATCTGCTGCATGAACTAAAAAAGCAGGAGGCGTATTGGAAGTAATTTGCTGTTCGGGTGAAAACTGCTTTCGCATTTTTTTAGAATGCTTCTTTCCTAGCAAGTTCAGCCTAGAGCCTTCATGAACAAGTGGGGCTTCAAAAGAAATCACTGGATAAACTAAAATAGAAAAATCAGGGCGTAAAGATGTAGTAGAAGAATTGGAAGCATCTGCCTTAAAATTAAACAGGGTTGACGTACTCGCTGCCAGATGCCCACCAGCAGAGAAGCCCATTATCCCAATTTTTTGCTGATTAATTTTCCACTCCTCTGCTCGATCCCTCACGATTCTGATGGCTTGTTGTGCATCCTGCAAGGGAGCAAGGGACTTCTCCACGCAAGTTTCATCGTTAGGTGTTCTGTACTTTAGTACAAAAGCAGTTACGCCCACTTCATTTAGTGACTGAGCCACCAAAATACCCTCCTTATCAATAGCGGTACCAGCATATCCGCCACCTGGACAAATGATAACTGCTTGCCCATTGGGATTAGCTGGGGCATACATAGTCAGAGTAGGCTGCGAAGTTCCCATAATAAATCGCTGCCCATTATCTTCTACTCTAATCTTTTCGGCTTTTACTACATTTATTGAATTAGGAATACCAGATGGATAGAGTGTAATATCAATGCCTGTATTATCTTGTGCCATAAGACCATTGAAGGATAAAAATAGAGAAACTAGAATGGAGAAAAATCGGTTCATTTTGCTTGTCTTTTAGAAATTTATAATCATTTAGTTATGAAACTGAAAAAACCAGAATCAAATATTACTCGTTTAGGTTTATTGGCTTTTAAATAACCTAAAAATTGTTAAATACAAATAGCTTGATTTTGCCCTTCATCTGCTACCTGCTCTTGTACGATATTGTAGCCAGTTTTTCTCTGTAATTTTTCTCTAATACACTCGCAAAAGTGGTTTTATCATTCCTTAAAAAATCCATTGCTTCTCCATTCATCATGGTCGGATGGACGTCTCTAAGATGGCTATCGCTCCAAGCTGCAAGTTCAACTAGTATAGGTGTCAAAGCCAATCCCTTATCAGTTAACAAATAGAGGTTGGTCTTTTTATTATCTGGTCGCTTTGTTTTTATGATGATTCCCACTTCCTCCAAAAGTTTGAGCTTGGCAGAAAGAATATTGGTTGCTATGGCTTCTTCGCTTTCTGTGAAGTCTTTGAAAGTCTCTTTGCCTTCGATGAGCATTTGCTTTATAATAACCAATATCCATTTATCACCTACAACATCTAAGGCTGAAGTAAACGGGCAATTGCATCTGAAATCCTGTCGCATATGTTAAGTCTACGTTAAATATTACTTGCAAAATGAAATTTATTTTAATTATTACTTGCACATCAAAAGTAATTTTGTAATTTTGCTTGCGAAACAAAAGTAATAATTAATCATCAAATGGCAAAATCAATGAGAAAAGTATTAGCAGTAATAGCACTATCAGGTATGCTCGCTTCCTGTGGCATAAATCAAACGAAATCAACAAGCGAGCAAAATCAATCAAAAAATATAACAATGAGTAAAAAAGAAATCGTAGGCACTTTCTTAGGTGCTGTTCTAAAAGGTGATACGACCACAATGCGAGAATTGGCAAATGCGGATTACATTCAGCACAATCCATTTATCCCAACAGGCTTAGAACCCTTTATTCAAATGCTGCCTATCCTGCAAGAAAACGGAACGACTGCAGAAAATATTCGGATGTTTGAAGATGGTAATTATGTTTTTATGCATAACATTTGGCGAAATGCCAAGCCATTTGGAGCAGATGAAATGGTTTCATTCGACATCATTCGCTTAGATGAGAATGGTAAAGTAGCCGAACATTGGGATGCCATGACATCATTGGTAAAAGAAACAGCCAATGGAAGAACTCAAACGGATGGTCCACTGGAAGTCAATGACTTAGACAAAACAGAAGCTAATAAAGCGCTCGCCAAAGCCTTGGTAGAAGACGTATTGATGGGCAAAAATCCAAACAAAATAGCGGACTATATCAGTGCTGAAACTTACCATCAACATAACCCAGGCATCAAAGACGGATTGCAGGGCATTGTAGAAGCAGTTGAATATCTTACTTCTCAAAATAATATGTTCCAATACACCAAAATCCATCAAGTTTTGGGTGAAGGAAATTTTGTTTTGACCGTTAGTGAAGGACAATGGAACAATACCAACAATGTTTTCTATGATTTATTTCGAGTTGAAAGCGGAAAAATTGTAGAGCATTGGGATGTCATTCAGCCCATACCTACCGAGGGTTTGGCTAACAACAATGGAATGTTCGGATTTTAAATGGAAAAATTATGAAGAATGCACTAATAGTAAACGCACATCAAGAATATCCCTTTGCTAAAGGCGAATTGAATAAAGAAATCGCTAAAAGGATTGGAG
>CAYWKD010000023.1:0-52094 GCA_964458705.1 uncultured Saprospiraceae bacterium
AAAGCCATGCCCTAACAAGGTGAAGTTCATTGGGCGTACTATCTTCGTTTTCTCTCGATTGACCTCCAGATGGAGTTTCTTCTCCAGAAAACGGCTGATGCTGACCAATACCCGTTCGGCTGCGCAAAAACTACCTATTGAATTACTTTTAAGATTCGTAATTATTTTGTGAATTCATATTTTTAATAAGGGTTCTTCTGAAGATAGAAAAAACTAAGTTTATTATGTTTACTCCTTCAATCATAGCTGCTCGCATCACCATTGAGCTTTGAAAATGAGGTAACGCTTTTCTGAAACTATTTAGTTATTTTGACTTTTCCTGCTACTTTTTTTGCCGATATAACTTCTAGCATGATGACTGTTCCTTTTTTATTGGCTAAAGCTACTTAAATCAGCGATGCTATCACAACCTTCGAGCTACCTACTCGTTTATTTTCTTGATGTTTTAGAGTTACTAGAACACTCCAAAGCAGACTAAACTAGCACTAATTATCACTATGGCAAAGGATGTATTCAACATCTAACATTTACTTATCCATAAATTAATCATAAAATTCATGGCATTTAAAATATATACAAAAACAGGTGACAAAGGACAAACATCCTTATTTGGAGGCAAACGACTTCCCAAAGACGACATTCGTATTGAGGCTTATGGTACGGTGGACGAATTGAACGCCAACATTGGACTGGTGCATGATGTGGTTGTAGATGAACATTCAAAGAAAATATTAAAAACAGTTCAGGATCGTTTGTTTACGATTGGCTCTATTTTAGCGACTGACCCTGAAAAGCAAGCACCTGTAATGGATATTTATTTATCTGATGTAGAAATATTGGAAAGAGCAATTGATGAGATGGAAACAGAATTGCCTGCATTAACGAATTTTATTCTGCCTGGAGGGCATCCGACTGTTTCTTACTGTCATCTAGCTCGCTGTGTTTGTAGAAGAGCAGAACGAAGAGTCATTAGTCTTACTCATCAAAGTCCTGTTGAAGCTATTTTACCTCAATATTTGAATCGCTTATCAGATTACTTATTCGTTCTAGGGCGATATCAAGCTAAAATACTTGGTGTCGAAGAGTTAATCTGGGAAGGAAGAAAAGGAAAAAAGTAGCCTTTTTATCAAAAAAATAAATTCTAACCATATCGCACTGCATACAACCTATTCTTTTATTTGAATATCACTTAGAGATAAGATTAATTCGATTTCGATCTATTTAAACTTTTTTAGTGGTTTAGTGTGAGCAATAATTAACGATTTGAAATGTATTCTACAATCAGCATGACTGAAGCTGAATTAATTCAAGCCTGCCTCGATCATGATCGTTTGGCACAAAAAGAATTGTACAACCGCTATAAAGCTGCTATGTACACAACTGCTTACAGAATAACCAACGACTTTGAGCTGGCTAACGATGTGCTGCAAGAAGCATTTGTGAAAATATTCAAAGGTTTGAAGAAATTCAGGCAGGAATCTACACTAGGTGCTTGGATCAAAACTATTGTTATACGAACCGCACTGAGCAAAATCAAAAAGGAGCGACATACAGAGTCATTGGAAACCTATCACACAAAAGATATGGTAGATTGGGGGCATTACTTAGATGTAGAATACTTAGAAAAGGCCATTCAATCATTACCAGATGGTTATCGTGCAGTATTTGTGATGATTGAAGTAGAAGGATATGCCCACAAAGAGGTTGCAGAAATGTTAAAAATTTCTGTTGGAACATCAAAATCTCAGCTATTTTATGCTAAGAAGAAACTACGTAACATGCTAAAAGATTATGGATACGAATAAAACATCTCTACATATTGCTATAGAAAAATTGCCTATCTATCAACCTAAAGAGCAGGTATGGCTTGATATTGAGCATTATTTAGACCAATCAAAGGCTTTGGATATTGCTGTCGAAAGCCTCCCGATTTATGAACCTCCTTCGGATGTTTGGGATACTATTGAACAAGAACTATTAAGGGTCAGACGCATTCCACTCTGGAAAAACAATATTTTCCGCATTGCTGCCAGCATAGCTATCTTAATAGTGGCAAGTATTTTTATTATTCAGTCTTCAAATGCAACAAAAATCGAAATCGTAAAAACTACCACTATTGCTGAAAATCCTTCCCTGTTAATAGCCGACTGGAATAATGAAGAAGCAGATTTTAAACGAGTTGAACTGTGGTGTAAACAGCATTCATTTATAGATGAACAGCAAAAAATTCAAGCATTGAAAGCAGAAATTCAAGCATTGACAGCCGCAAAAGCAACCGTAGAAAAAGCAATGGCTCAGTATGGTCAACAAGCTAGATTTATACATCAAATAAAAAAAATAGAACGCGCCAGATCAGAAACACTAAAAGCTATTGTGAAAGAGATTTAAAAATTATTGATTTATGAGGGTTTGGATTTATATACTATGGTTCTCTTTAACTATCTCTGCTGCTCATGGGCAGCAGGAAAAGACGATTCATGTCATCACAAAACGAATCACTAAGACTTTCCCTTATGCCAAAGGATTTGAGGTAAACCTAGAAGGAAATAACGCTGAAGTCTTCGTCGAAACTTGGAATGAGAACAAGATTGGAGTAGAAATTGAGCTAATAGCTAAGCACCCTGAAGAATCCCTAGCCATTCGGGATTTAGAACGCATGAATTATCTCGCTGAACGTGTAAAACAAAAAGTATATTTAAGAAACTATCCAAGCAGCAACGAAGATTCGCCTGTGCAGGCAGTGCTATCGGCAAAATATACCATAAAAGTCCCCGAAGATTGTCCCGTTTATCTCAAAAATCAATTTGGCGAAACAAATGTTAAAGATCTAGCCAATCAGTTACGTATTTTTTCAGAATTTAGTCCAATCAACCTTGACAACGTACAAGGAACAGTCAATATGCGTACTAAATTTGGAGATATTACAGGCAGACGGCTAAATGGTGATTTTGAGATTTTCACACGTCGCTCCAATGTTGACTTAAAAGAAATCATCGGAAATTACAACATAGTTGCTCAGTATAGTCTAATCAATCTATACGCTGGAGAAGGTTTGATCGACTTGAATATTGACGCTACCAAAACCGACGTTAATCTTTTCAATATTGATCCTAAAACCCATCAGCACAATCTACTTGTGAATCAAGGTAAATTATTAGTACCAGAAGAATTTGAGCTTTCCTTTTCAGAGAATACACCACAAATCAGAAAGGTAGTTTTCAAACCCAACAACGAATACTACGCTAACATTACTATCAGTGTCTCATTTGGGGACTTGAAAGTAGAAAAGAAGAAGTAACAAATTCATGGTTCATCTATTTATATGCTTATCCTCGTTAATATAATAGCAGTTTTATCTCACCAAAAGCATATATTGGCATAACATATCGTGAAAATATGGAAGTCGATAAACTGTATCAAATATATCTAAAGCATCCTGCTGTCTGCACTGATAGCAGAAAAATAATTCCTAGTTCCATCTTTTTTGCCTTGAAAGGCGAACGATTTGATGGTAATCAATATGCCTCACAAGCCATTAAGTCTGGTGCGGCTTATGCAGTCATCAGCGATCCTAAAGTGCGCCAAGATGAGCGATTTATAATAGTGGAAGATACGCTAAAAATACTGCAAGACTTAGCGCACTTTCATCGCCAGCACTTTCATATTCCAGTCATTGGCATTACGGGTAGCAACGGGAAAACTACAACTAAAGAACTGATGCAGGCAGTGCTGAGTAGCCATTACCCAACTCACGCTACTGTTGGCAATTTTAATAATCACATTGGCGTTCCTCTAACTTTACTTTCCATGCCCAAACATACACAAGTCGCCATTATTGAAATGGGTATGAATCATTTGGGAGAAATTGCTGCACTCTGTAACATTGCTGCTCCTACGCACGGACTCATCACAAACATTGGTAAAGCGCACATGGGAAATGTGGGAGGAATAGAAGGCGTAAAAAAAGCAAAATCAGAATTATATAAATACTTAACCAAGAAGAACTCAGTTGTCTTTATTAATCGTGACGAAAAATATTTGTGGGAATTAGCAGCACAAAATCAACGCAAACTGTCTTACAGCCAGCTAGAAGAGAAAACAAGCCACTACTTATATAAAGTGGAATTAATAAAAAATAAGCCATTTGTAGAAGTTGCTTTTTATGATGACTTCAAAAATCGTATAACTGCCAAAAGTAGGCTAGTCGGTAGCTACAACTTCAATAACATCATGACGGCCATTGCAGCAGGGCAATATTTCAAAGTTCCTGCCGCTAAAATTAAAGCCGCTATTGAGACTTATACGCCATCTAACAATCGTTCTCAAGTACTACAACAGGAGTCTAACACCTTCATTCTCGATGCCTACAATGCCAACCCAACTAGCATGAAGGCAGCCTTACAAGACTTCTCTACCTTCAAAGCAAATCGGCGTGTTGCCATACTTGGCGATATGCTAGAGTTAGGCACATTCAGCACTCAAGAGCATTTAGATATTGTTCAATATACCGATCAACTAGCTTTATCATCTATTGTATTAGTCGGCAAGGAATTTGCCAAAGTCAACACATCACATCTTCATTTTAATAATGTAGATGAGTTAAAAATATGGTTTCAAAAACAACATTTTGAGCAAACTACTTTTTTAATTAAAGGCTCTAGGGGAATTCAGTTGGAAAAATTACTCAAAGAGAGCTAGTACGTAATAAATTATTCTACATTTTTTTGATAATAAAACGAAATCTATGTACCTAGTTAGCTTAAATAAAAAATTATACTAAAACGTTACGGGCACATAATAAAAAAAGTAACAGTAATCTATAAAATGAATTGCACACTTTGTACAACTCAACTTAAAAATAAAGCAGATAATTACTATTTTATCTGTCCCACTTGTGGTGCTTATGTTAAAGACAAAAAATACTATATTTCAGAAGAGCAAGAGAAGAAAGTGTACAATACGCACAATAATGATGTAAATGACATAAGGTATCAGCATTTTACATCGCCAATAACCAATGAAATTTTAAAAGACTTTGAACCCTCACATTTAGGCTTGGACTACGGATGCGGCACTGGTCCAGTCATTTCAAAGCAATTAATAGACAAAGGTTTTCGAGTAAAATTATATGATCCATTCTTCCACCCCAGTAAGGCATATCTCAAATATCAATACGACTATATATTTAGTTGTGAAGTGTTTGAACATTTTTACCAGCCGAAGCAAGAAATAGAAAAGCTCCTGAGTTTACTTAAACCCAATGGTAAACTTCTCGTTATGACTCACTTATATAATCATTCCATAGACTTTTATAATTGGTACTACCGCAATGATCCAACCCATGTTTTTATATATACAAAATCGACAATTGATTACTTAGTCAAAAAGTATGAATTGACAATTGAAAAAGGAAACGAAAGGCTGACAGTATTTAAAAAAGCAGAAGCAAACACAAATGCCTAAACAAAAAACGGAATGAGTACAGCAGTTTGCAATTGAAGATCGAAGCAGTCAAAAATACGCTTACCTCTTTTATACAGGGTTGTGTAGCTTTTAAACATAGAATAGTAATATGCCTCTGCGTGCGAGTGGATAGGAACTGGGTTAGTGCTTGAGTTTCCTGAATATTACGAAACCACCTTTACACTCCAAGCCGCAGGCCTATCTGTAAAGAGTACTTTAGTTTTACTCCAAGTCTGTTTAAAAAGCTCAGAATGCCGATAAGCATTCAAGGCATCTTCGCTCTCCCAATGGCTATAAGTAAAAAAGACATTGGCAGGCTCAATACATCTGAGCAATTCTAAATGTTGGCAGCCCTCTACCTCTTTGATGCTAGTTTTTGCCGATTCAAAAATGGTGAGAAAATCGCTTACTTTATCTTCTTGAAAAGTCATTTTTACGATGCGTTTAATCATAGATCAAGTATTTTTAAAATCAATTTGAACCGTATCATCAACATTTAATCCGAGCAAAGTCGCTGCTTGTCCCATATTAACAGCAATTTCTAAATACCCTGCTGAATTAAATAAACATAGTACTTCGCCCACTTCCACATCGTGGTAATACTCACTCAATTGACCAATTGGATCGTGGCGTTTGAAAAATAATTGGAACTGTCGCCCATGCCCTACTTGCTCAAAAAGTGTCCTATGAATATTAACAATAGCATTTTCATAATGATCTACATGAATGATAGAACCTCTAATCTGAGAAGTGCTAATAACGGGTTTTAAGGTAATGCGTTGTTCTACTTCACTTGCAGATTGTCCAATTTCATCCAATGAGCCACCTTCCGAGATATGACGAACAAGAGTAGCGTATATATTTTTGACAATAAAACGATCTTCTGAAGCGAACGGAATTTGATAGATATGAATCGGTAGCTCCTCAAAGATCAAAGATAGAAGTCCATTATTGGGGGTGATGAAGTATTGCTCATAATGTTTTGTGATCAGAAAGGAACTTTCTTTCATAGCATAGTTGTTGACGCTTATGATATGAATAGTTCCAGCGGGAAAACTTTTGTAAGCATGCTTAACATGGTAGGCTGCTTGAACTATATCATGAGGTGGAACAAGATGAGAAACATCAATAATCTGAGCATCAGCTACTTGGCTTATAATTGAGCCTTTGATAGCAGCTACATAATAATCTTTTAATCCAAAATCAGTTGTCAGTGTTATAGTGGGCATAAATCGACTTTACAGTTATTTAACCTGAAAGATAGTTCAGAATATATTACTTTTACGAGCTATTGCTTTGGCTAAAAATGCTAAGCTATTATTTTTTAATACAAATACGAGGATTTTATATTGAGTGAAATTAATTTAACGATTGAAGATGTAGATTTACTAGAGCTACATGGCGAAAACAACGCAAAACTCAATCTGCTGCGTCAAGCCTTTCCAGAAGTAACGATCACCTCACGCGGAAATTCCTTAAAAATAACTGGCGATAAAAAATATACCCAAAGAGCCAAGAAGCAATTCGAAATTATGGTCGGATTACTTAAAGCCCACAACAACCTGCCTTTGCAGATGGTACAAGATTTACTGAGTGGTGGCAATCCATTTGAGCATAAAGTTGTAGAGGCTTCTAGCAAGGCTATTGTACACGGCCCTAATGGAAAAGTCGTTAAAGCCAAAACGGTTAATCAACAAAAGCTCATTGACTCATCAGAGACAAATGATATTGTTTTTGCTATTGGTCCAGCTGGTACAGGTAAAACCTACACCGCAGTAGCTTTAGCAGTGAGAGCTTTAAGAAATCGAACAGTAAAAAAAATAATCTTAACTCGTCCAGCAGTAGAGGCAGGGGAAAGTCTAGGCTTTTTACCCGGTGATCTAAAAGAAAAAATTGATCCCTACTTACGTCCGCTTTACGATGCTTTGGATGATATGATTCCAGCGGAAAAGCTCAATCAATTTATGGCCAATCGCACCATTGAAATTGCACCTTTAGCATTTATGCGCGGTCGGACGCTAGATAATGCTTTCGTTATACTAGATGAGGCACAGAACTGCACCACCATGCAAATTAAGATGTTCCTGACACGTCTTGGGCCTTCTGCAAAATGTATTATTACTGGCGATCTTTCACAAATTGACCTGCCTTACAATGTAAAATCTGGATTGCCAAGAGCCTTGGATATATTGAGTTCTATACCGGGGATTGGAGTGATTCGTCTTTCAGGTGAGGACGTTGTGCGCCACCGATTAGTAAGAGCCATTATAGGTGCTTACGAGAAATCAGATGAGGCACTAAAACTGAGAAGAGAAAAAGAGAAACAGGCTAAGGAAGATGCTCAAAAAGAAGAAAAAAAAGAAGGCGAAGAAGCAAAATTAAAACAGTAACTGAATCAGTAAATTTCAAAGAATTATGACAGCAGAAGTAATCTACAAAGGCAATCTCAGAACGACTAACAAGCATATCAAATCGGGCAATACTATTTTGACTGATGCCCCTACTGATAATCATGGGAAAGGTGAAAATTTTTCTCCTACTGACTTGGTGGCAACAGCTTTAGCCAACTGTATGCTTACAGTCATGGGTATTAAGGCCAGGCAAAAAAACATCGACATAGATGGAGCAAAAGCGGAGGTAGAGAAGGTGATGGCTGCTAATCCTCGCAGAATTGCAAGCATTATTGTAAAAGTAATAATGCCTAAAAACAACTACACGGAAGAGGAAAAGAGGTTTCTTGAGCATACTGCTCGCACTTGTCCAGTAGCAAAAAGCCTGAGTGCCGACCTGATACAAACTTTAGAAATGGAATGGTAGCTAGCCATGCTTCATCATTCCTTATTTGCACTACTACGCTTCAAGAATCACAATAAACTGTTTCTCTAATGGATGCAAATGGTCTTTTAGGGTAGTAAAATAATCTTCGCCATGCTTTAGGTAAAAGCCCATAAAATTGTCGTGCCGCTCTTGCAGACCGTTGTTAGGAAAGAGTTTGTCTTTCAAAGATCGAATTTGATTAATTTTAGTTTCGTGGTTATTCTTCTCTGCTCTTACCAATTTTGACTCTAAAGAACTAAGCGCATTTAACACTTTTGCCTGTTCCGAAAGAGCAGACTTTTTTAGGGTCTGATCCACTTCTACCGCTTTTTGAATGACATCCTCAAATATTTGTTGAATCTTCAACTTTTCATGCTTTAAACTCAGTTCATTTTCGGTATTCTCTTTCACATATTCTTTTATCAAAAACTCTACATCGCCAAAAAGTTGTTCAAGTGTTAACTCTAATTTATTCATTTTGTTAATCGTGCCTTTATCTATCCATAGCACCGAATTTCGACGAACTAACATCGGGTAATTGACCTTGTAGTATTCAAATTGGGACAATCGCTCCTGCCAATAAGCCAACTCTCCTCCTCCACCGATGTAAGCTAGATTGGGCAGTATTACTTCTTGATAAATTGGACGCATTACGACGTTGGGGCTAAATCGTTCAGGATGTTGCTCAATCTCCGTTACCATTTCAGATTTAGTGAATTGAATATCAGTGTCTAGCACCTTATAAACTTCCTCTTCCGCTACGATGCGTGCACGGATTTGGTCTTTCAGATAGAAAAAATTGATCGCTCTTGGCGTTGCTTGTGCATCAAAACCTACTTCAGATAATCGCTGCTGTGTTTGTTCAATCAGAGCCTGGGAGGGTTGTTCAAACACCTCCTGCTTGATGTATGGCACAAATGCCGCTTTGAGTTTAGGGTGATTCATATTAAAGACAACCAAACCATCATTTTTAAAAAGCTCATGCACAAAGGCTTGTGTTGCCACTCCATATTTTCTATGCTTTGTGTAACAGGCTTCCAATGTAGAATAAATCATCTTAGCATTATCCGAGTCGCCAAGTACTGATTTGATTTCTTGTAAGACGGATTGAAGTGAGTCCGTAGCCATTTGCCCAACCGCACCTGATGCCTCATTTTGCCAAACCACTTTTTTGTTAAATAAGTGTAGATGATTGATTTCTTCAAAATCGTGGTCTTCTCCTCCAATGACAAAAACAGGTACAACATAGCTATCTGTATATTTCTCGTTAAGTTGCTTCGCTAAATTGATTACCGAGATGATCTTGTAGATGAAATAAAGTGGCCCTGTGAATAAACTTGGCTGATGTGCCGTAACAACAGTGAATGTATTTTTATTTTCAAGTTTTCCAATTTGGGTCTGTACTTTTTCACTTGGCGTTAATAACTCATATTGCTCCTCCAGTACTTGAACCAGTAGCTTTCGATTGGTAGAATATTGTTTGCGATGGTGTAGCACTTTCTCAAAGGCATCTAGTGTAACTTCATACTTATAAAATGGTTGAAGTGCTTCATGTTCAGCAGTGTAGGCTTTATCTCTTTTTGAAAATTGAGGTACATCATCAAAGGAAATTTTTTGAATCTTCATTTAAAGTTTAAAATTTGGATATTAGGCAATCTATAACGCTAAAATATTAACGAATATTCATTAAATGCTCATTTCAACAATAAGAATCCTAAGAAAGATTTACATTAGAGCTTTAAAAAAGTCCGTACTACGATATGTCCATCGAGCCAGCAGTAAATAAATATTCATTATATGACTATTTTTAAAGTGAAGCCCCTAATCTATCTTCTTTATGCTCAAATATAATCATTTCTTATGCGCTCATTAGCAGTTTTTTGTGGATCAAAATCAGGTAATCATTCTGTTTATGCCCAAATGGCAATTGAAGTTGCACAAGCCCTAGTAGCACGCAATATTCGTCTAATCTATGGTGGTGGTGACGTCGGTCTGATGGGAGTAATAGCTAAAGCAGTACTAAACAATAATGGAAAAGTAACTGGCGTAATGCCAAAATTCCTGCAAGAACGGGAAGGACATTTTGAAGCAACAGACTATATCATTGTGGATACCATGCACGAACGTAAGGCAATTATGGCAGAGCATTCAGAAGGTTTCCTGATACTGCCTGGTGGCTATGGCACTATGGACGAATTTATGGAGATCATCACTTGGCGGCAATTGGGCTTACACAACAAACCAATTGGAGTCTTCAACATCAATGGCTATTACAATCATGTTCTGTTACATCTAGATCAAATGGTAAAAGAAGGGTTCTTGTCAACAAACCATCGCAAATTGGTATTACATAGTCTCCACTTAAATTTGCTACTAGATAAAATGGAAAAGTCAGTTATTTCACTTTATCCATAAAATATGACTCATTCATGTTGCAAGGTAAAGAATGGATTTGGACGGGATTCACTATTCTGCTAATATTAATAGCACTTTTTTCTGCGTTAAATGTATTAGAATTGAGAGCAGAAGAACCACGCAGAGCAGTAGTGGCTATGGAAATGTATTTTTCGGGTGAATGGATAGTCCCTAAAATTCATGGAGTCAATTATTACAACAAGCCACCGCTCTTCAATTGGTTATTAGCTAGCTTCTTTAGTCTCGCCGATTCTATGGATGAATGGGTGGTACGCTTGCCTGCTTTATTAGCTTTTCTACTCACTGGACTTTCTATCTTACTATTAACAAGAAAGTACCTTGACGCCAAAACAGGAATTGCTGCTGCATTGATTTATTTAACTTCTGCTGATCTATTATTCTATGGCTCAGTCAACAGCGGTGAGATTGATCTATTCCTCTCTTTGCTTATTTTTTTACAGATAGGCAGCATCTTTCACTTTGATCAACAGAGAAAATACCTGTTGCTTTTTATTTTATCTTATTTCTTTACGGCTCTGGGCGTCTTGACTAAAGGTTTACCCGCCCTAGCTTTTCAAGGGCTGACTCTACTGGCTTATTTCATCTTTCAAAGCCACTGGAAAAGATTATTTCATCCCGCTCACTTTGCAGGTATTGCACTCTTATTACTCATCTCAGGTGGCTATTTTTGGAGGTACAATCAAGAAGCTAATGCTATCGTTTTTGCTTTCAACCTTTTTAACGAGGCTAGTTCTAAAAGCGCAACGAGTAATTATTCAAGTGAAATAGGTGAACACTTACTGTTCTTTCCATTCACATTCTTAAAACTGAGTTTGCCTTGGTCGCTAGCTATTCTACTACTATTTCAAAAAAAGAATAGAAATGGTCTATTTGAGTCTTCATTGATACGATTTTCAGTTGTCTTCATTCTATCGAATATAGGACTTTACTGGCTTTCACCCAGCACTTACGACCGATATTTATACCCAATACTTCCATTTTTTTCCATTTTTTTGGCATGGTTAATTTTGAAAAAAGCTAAGCGCACACTCCTTTTTATCTTAGTTGTTTCAATTATTTTAGCTGGTCTAAGAATCACTTACAATTTCACCTTAATGCCTCATCAGCAGCGCACTTTAAAAGTACTAATGTACCGAGACCTTAGTTCAAAGATATTATCATTAACAAAGAATCAACCGATACATTACGCAGGAAAAGCTCATGTATATCCTGTAAAGCCAAGCATTATGGGCAGAACGCTCACTCAGGGCACCTTAGTGTTGCCACCCATTTTACCTTATCAAATCCCCTACTATCTTTCTAAAGGAACAGAAAAAATCATGTACTTTGAATCTGATTTGACCAAGCATCAAGCCTTGTATTACATTGGTTACAAAGCCTACTTCCAATCGATGAAAGCTATACCCTCTTACGATATTTTACTTGAATTTCAAGAAAAATGGACCAGTAGGACTATGCAACTAATTAAAATTAATTAGAAAAAAACAGTGGACTTCATTTATATTTAATATTTTTATATCTTTGAAAGATACAATATTCAGGACATTTACTCAAAGTTCGGTTTTATATTTTTAACAAATTATTCTTCTACATGTTAAGACTTTACACTATTCTAATCCGCTCACTTTGGGTATTATTACTCCTCTTTGTTACTATTTCTTCTATTAATGCACAGGATGTAGAGGAGGCTAATCTACTTTACCATCAAGCAATTGCAGTATTGAAGCGAGGTAAAACGATGCACGCTACTAGACAGCTAAAAAAAGCCATTAAAGAAAATCCTATCCATGATGCAGCCTATTTATTACTGATAAAACTGTACGTTCATACAGGTAGAAGCAAAAAAGCCCTTCCGTATATTGAGCGATTAGCCCTAGTAGAAGCTACTTCACCGAAGCGTGCTATTGAAAAAATTTATTATGTAGCTTACAAAGAAATATTGGAGGAGAATTTTTTGACGGCTCAAAAACAAATCAAAGATGCTATAGTGGAGGCTTACAAAAAACAACAATTTGACTTCTCTATGTTATCGCGCTGCTACAATGCTTTAGGGTATCTGGATGTCATGCAACATCTTTCCGAACAAGGTACGCAGAAAAAACGCATCGTTGAAAAAAGGGTATTGCTCAATGCTCGCCTTTTATTTGAGGAAGCACTACGCTATCAGCCCAAAAGCCAAGTAGCTGCAACAAACTACAACATTATCAATACGGCACTGCGACAAGCTCCTAGTAAAATCGAATCGTACCAACTTATTGATTTGATTCCAGAAAAGCCCTTAGCGGCATTGGCTACAAAAGAAGAAAAACCTACTCTCAAAGCAGACCCTGCGCTTCTGCCTAGTGGAATAGTAGGTATAACTGAAGCATTGAGTGCATTTTATGAAATAATCTTGATGATAGATATATCGGGTTCTATGCGTCTCCACTCCCTGTCAAAACAACAATTTACCCGCCATCGAATCATGAAGAACATGGTATATGCTTTACTGAATAACTTGGACGCAAATGTTTTAGTCGGAGCAGTTTCCGTAGGTGGTTCATGCGATCAATCGCCTTTGATGAAATTACCAACTTCTCAGAATCGAAAGGCGATAGCTACCACATTGGAAACAATAGAAGCGGATGGACATACGCCTGTTAATGTTGCCTTGACACATATGCCTGAACTTTATCAGTCCAGCAACAGCAAACGCGCTGTGCTATTCATAACAGACGGTATGGAAAGTTGCGATCCTGAGGCAACCTGCGAATTATCCGCATGGCTAGGAGGACAAAATATAGAATTGCATATACTGACTTTTCTCGAAGAAGTGGGTGCTCCATTAGAGTATAAAAGCTATGCCTGCATGACTCAAACTTCCAATGGATCTATTAATGCTATTAGCCCAAAAGGAGATATTGAGGTGAGAGATTTCAACTTTTACATTGAAGAAAAATTGATCTTACCTCCATTAGAACAAGAAAAAACAGAGGATGCAGCCATTGCAAGTATCCGAGTAGTCAAAATTTTTTAAACGAATCGTGCAGATTTTTGTATTAGCTATCAAGAAAGCCATTCTATCTTCCATGGACAGGATGCCGAGCAAAGATTCCAACAGCGTTCCATGCTTTTGAATGTGTAGCACCCCTTCATTAGGCATAAATAAAAGTAAAGTTATGCTTGAGTTACGTCTGCATAATCTACTGCTTCCTCTTTTCATTTTCGCTATCCTTTCTTAAATTATCAGAATATTGATAAAAATAAGCTGCAACGGAAAAAAATCCATATCAAAATGGTCTAATAAATGAAAAGAAGTACCGAATCTAGTCTATGCCGATAAATGAACAAGTGTTAGTAAAAAAAGCTAAGAATGGAGATCATGAGGCATTCAAAATGATCGTGCATCAACAAGAAGCACAGGTTCGTGCAACAGTTATTGCTATGCTAGGCGATACATCACAGGCTGATGATGTGGCTCAGGAAGTCTTTATTCGGTTTTATCGTTCACTAAGTCAGTTCAAAGGGAAGGCAAAATTGAGTACTTATTTATCTCGAATTGCGATCAATTTATCGCTTAATGAGTTAAAAAGACGTCAAAAGAAGCAAAGTAGATGGGCAGGTATGAGTCGAGAGGATGGCAGTGTAGTAGATGTAGAAGATTTTGCCTCAAATCCTATGCGGCAAGATCAAAAAGATTTGGTGCATCAGGGTTTACAAGCCTTAGAGGCTGACTTTCGCTCAGTGATAGTATTGCGTTTGATAGATGGATACTCTGTAAAAGAAACTGCGGATATTTTAGGCTTGCCTATGGGAACAGTAGCGTCCAGACTTGCTCGCGCACAACTAAAACTAAAAGACATAATACTGCAATTAGAAATAAAGTAAATTAAGCAACATATACAAAAATGATGAAAACAAGAAGTCAAGATATATCAGAATTACTAGCTTATTCATTGGATAATGAACTAACAGTTGAAGAACAACAGATACTTGATAATGCTATGGAAAAATCGCCCGCTCTGCGGGAGTCAAAAGCGAAACTTCTGGCTATGAGAGCATTACTAAGTGAGCAGACAATTCCAAAACGACCTCACTTTGCAGAGCATGTATTATCCAAATTAGGCGACGCTAAGGTCATTTCTATGGAGCATCGTCTTCTTCAACTATTCCCTAGCGTAGCTGCTGCTTGTGTTTTAGTGCTTATCGCAACTTATGCTACTGTACAATTTGGAGGAGTCGAGTGGATACCAGAATCCATTGCAGGCACTACCAGCCTAACCCTAGAGGATGCTTATGTACTGTTGGATTGAATCTTGCTGAGTGAAATATTAGACCTTACAATTAATTGTAAACAGGTACTTACTTTATAATTATTATGGAAAATGTGAAATTGATATTAGCAATGATAGGATTGGTCGCAATTGGTTTTGCGGGAGGCGTAATAGTGCATCGCTCCATTGCTTTGCAAAAAATTGAGCACATACAAGAAGTAGCTAGGAGAGATGGTTTTATGCACCATGTCATGAGACGATTAGATTTGAGTAGCGAACAGCGCAAACAAGTCGAACCTATTTTGAGAAAATATGGAAAATCAATATATGAGTTGCAGTTGTCAACTTTAGAGCGTCGTGTATTGCTCATAGATTCACTATCGTTAGAAATTGAGCCATTTCTGGAGAAAGACCAACGAAAACACTTCAAAAGATCAATAAAACGATTTCAAGCACGTCCGTTAGATAGGCTTGAGCGCAATCCAAAAAATCGAAAACCTCCTCGCCGCAATGGTAACTAAAAGAGCCCTTTGATATTATTGCATTGAATAAATCTCTACAGAAAGTTTAGCGATAGAAAAAACAAGAGCAAAACGAACCAAAATTGACGGAATAAGCATCTATTCTGCTCCATTTCGTCTGATATATTACCATTTACTCATCAAAATGCAGAATCCCTAAAAGTATCGTTGCTTATTTGTACTTTTACACTATCTTATTGTCTTACAACTAAATATTTAAGGAAATCTAAATTTTATAAAAATGAAGCGTATCGTATTATTTACACTTACGGTCTTATTGAGTTTTGGTGCTTACACTGCACAAGCACAAATTGAAACGCCAAGTCCAAGTCCGGGCAGCTATTTAAAGCAAACAGTGGGGCTAACAACAATTGAGGTAGAGTACTCACGTCCTAGCGTAAAAGGTCGCCAAGTTTTTGGTACTGCTACGGAGCAGTCGCTTGAGAAATATGACAAGCCATGGAGAACAGGTGCTAATACAGCTACAAAATTTACATTTAGCAATGATCTTAAAATCAACGGAAAAAATTTGGCAAAGGGAGCCTATTCTATCTTAACAATGCCAGGTGTAAAAGAATGGACTGTAATGTTCTTCCCTTATGACTCAGGAAGTTGGACTTACTACACAGACAAGACGCCTGTACTGCAAACAAAAGTAGCTGCTCAAGATGCAGGGCGTAAAGTAGAAACCTTTGCAATCGACATTAATAATATCAGCAACGAATCCGCTACTATTGATCTTATTTGGGACAATGTGCTTGTGAGCATTCCTATAAAAGTAGAAGTAGATAGCCGTGTGATGGCTGCTATTGATAAGGCAATGGCTGGTCCTAGTTCGGATGACTACTATGCAGCCGCTTCTTACTACCACGATGCTGGCAAGGACTTGGCGCAAGCATTGGTTTGGATTAGAAAAGCAAATTCAGATAAAGATGACCAAAAATTCTGGATGGTGCGTAAAGAAGCTCAGATTCTTGCAGATATGGGTAACTACAAAGCCGCTATTGAAGCAGCAAACCGATCGAAAGATTTGGCTGAAAAGGCAGATTATGAGCCATATATCCGCATGAACGAGGAATCCATTCGCGAATGGACTAAAATGATGAAGTAATTTAGCCATATTTGGTAACTAGCGATTGGTTGGTCAATACTGCCATTTCTAGTTACCAAATTCCTGTCCTTTGAAAGTGTAAATTGTTCACTACTTCCTTTTAAGATGCTGAATTTGAATCTACTTCAATATCAAAGCCAACTCGTTGTTACTCAAAAAAACCAAAAACGCTATATTTTTGACCCGATCCGTAAAAAAAAACTTGTATTCACGCCTGAAGAATTAGTTCGACAATTATTTATTCAATATTTGCTTTGTGAAAAGCAATTCTCATCGAACAAGATTGCAGTAGAAAAAGCAATAGTCATTAATGACCGAACAAAGCGATTTGATCTTCTAGTTTATGACAATAATTTTCAGCCTTTTATACTAATAGAATGCAAAGCATCTAAAGTAAGCATTACGGAGGCTACCTTTGAACAGGCAGCATGGTACAATTTTGAGCTTCAAGCAGATTTTCTAATCGTTACGAATGGGCGAGCAACCTACTGCTGTCAAATGGATTACGATAATAAATCTTATACTTTTCAAGATGTTGTTCCAAATCCACTTAAGTAATACCAATAAAATCTTAGCTATCTGTTTCTTTAGAATTAGCTTCATAATTTGACAACCAATTTACAATGTTGCTTTCTATTGCTTGAAGTAGGTCTTGCTCATTGCGCTTTTGAAAAGATTTACCCGTTAGTTGCTCAAACAAGCCAACATATCTTTCAGAAACTTGTAGCACAAAATCATCTGACATAAAGGGCATGATCTGACCTTCTTTGCCTTGAAAGTTATAAGACATCAACCACTCTCTAACAAACTCCTTTGAGAGCTGTTGCTGTGGTCGTCCATTGGCCTGATTGGTTTCATAACTCTCAGCATAAAAATATCTAGAACTATCAGGCGTATGCACTTCATCAATTAAATATATTTGCCCATTTCGCTTCCCAAATTCATACTTAGTATCCACTAATATCAAATCTCGCTCTTTAGCCATGGCAGTTCCACGCTCGAACAACTGATAAGTATATTGCTCTAAAAGTGCATAGTCTTCAGCGGATACAATACCTTGTTTTATGATAGCTGCTTTTGAAATATCTTCATCATGACCTTCCTCCGCTTTCGTAGCTGGTGTAATAATAGGAGCAGGAAATTTATCGTGTTCTTTTAGCCCATCTGGCATCGCTACCCCACAAATAGTACGTTGTCCAGCTTTATACTCTCTCCAAGCATGCCCTGTTAGATAGGCCCGGATCACCATTTCCACTCTATATGGCTTACAAATGTAACCAATAGAAACACTGGGATCGGGTGTTGCCAGTAACCAGTTTGGCACAATATCTTCAGTAGATTTTAGAAAATAAGCAGCTAATTGATTCAGTACTTGACCTTTGTAAGGAATCGGCCGAGGCAGGATATGGTCAAAAGCAGAAATGCGATCAGAGGCTACCGCAATCATCAACTCATCATTTACGGTGTAAACTTCTCGTACTTTACCGCGATAGAAGCTAGTTTGCCCTGGTAGTGAAAATGAGGTCTGATTGATACAAACTGGAAGTATTGCCATTATTTTTTCTTTAGTGTAAAGGAAATTAAACTTCATAAATCGCACCAAACTTCTGCTTGGCATATTCATAAAAGTACTGAAAATTTAATGGTTCACCCGTAATTTTCTCACAGAGTTCCGTCGCAGTATAGTGACGACCTTGTTGATAAATATTTTCTTGTAACCAACTCAATAAGTGCTCTGTGTTGCCTTGTTCCATTTGATGCTGCAAGTCAGGCAGTTCCTTTTCTGCTTGTTGAAAGAATTGTGCAGCATAAAAACTACCCAAGCTGTAAGTCGGGAAGTAGCCAATATTGCCATACGACCAATGCACATCTTGCAACACGCCTTGCCTAGCATCAGCTACCTCTACTCCTAAATAGTTTTTATATTTTTCATTCCATGCACTTTCTAAGTCCTTTACCGCCAAATCTCCAGTTAGCATAGCTTTTTCCAACTCGTAGCGTATCAAAATATGAAAATGATAATGCAACTCATCTGCCTCTGTTCTAATAGAACTTGCTTCAATTTTATTGATGCCTTTGTAAAATTGAAAGACATCTACATCGCCTAGTTGAGTAGGAAAAGCAGATTGTAATTTAGGAAAATGCCCCTTCCAAAATGCAAGACTTCTGCCTACATTATTTTCCCAAAGTCTTGATTGTGATTCATGAATACCCAAGGAAATATACAGCCCTAAAGGCAAGCCGTATTGATTACTTGGCAGACCTTGCTCGTAAAGTGCATGACCACATTCGTGGATACTACTCCAAAGTAAAGTACTAAAATTATTTTCATCTACTCTAGTCGTAACTCTCACATCTTCAGGTGAGAAATTGATTGTAAAGGGATGTGGCGACCAATCTTGTCTTCCACTTTCAAAATTATAGCCTAACGCTTTTAAAACATTAATGCTAAAATCCCATTGCTGCTGTTTTGGATAGTATTGATGCAAAAAGCGATCATCTACTTGTGGCTGCTGGCGAATAATTGCTACAAAGTCCACTAACTTTGCTCTCACATCAGCAAAAAGCCCATCTAACATAGCAGAAGTATAAAAAGGCTCAAATTCCTCCAACAGTGCATCGTAAGGACTTGCCTTGTATCCTAACAATTCAGCTTCCTCTTGCTTTATTGTAATGACCTCTGATAAGGCATTCTGAAATACCTTAAAATCATTAGCTTGACGCGCTTTTATCCAACTATCGTAAGCAGCGGAACAAATCTGCGAACGACGCACAACAAAAGCCTCATTGAATTTTTTACTTTTATCGTACTCTTTTTTAGTCAGTACAACATTTTTTGCTGCTTCTGGGGCTAAGATTTCTTTGTCGGCATCTAGTTGCTCTAGCAACGCTCCCATCGTATCACTTGTAAACAATTCATGAGCAATACCACTCAATGTTGCAATTTGCTGATTGCGAAATCGCTCTCCCAACTTTGGCATATTCACTTCCTTATCCCAACTTAGTAATCCAATTGAATGAAGCACATCAGACTGCTTTTTCATTTGTGCCGTGAATTGCTGATAGGCATTGTTAATACTCATTGTCACTTTTTTAATTATTGGTTATCACAACTCGAATAATAGTTGCCCTCCAATTTAGTTCACGAAGTTATAAAAAAACATATATCGAATATGAATAATAACCCATAAAGACTCCTAGCGAAATTTCGCTAAAGTGAAATCTTTTGCTACTTTTGATTAAATTTCTTGCTATTCTTGAATAAAATAACAAGTCTCCTATCACTTAGTACAAAGTAAATGAACTATAATAATCTACTCACTCCACTTGATCTTGGCTTTACGACGCTAAAAAATAGAGTCATCATGGGTTCTATGCACACAGGGCTAGAAGAAGCCAAACAGGGATTTGACAGGCTCGCCGCCTTTTATGCAGAACGAGCGAGAGGTGAGGTAGCACTTATCATCACTGGGGGTATTGCACCAAATCGAGAAGGCTGGGTAGCCCCTTTTTCGGGTAAACTAACAAAATCCAGTGAAGCACAAAAACACAAAGTAGTCACCAAAGCAGTCCATGCAGAAGGAGGAAAAATTGCAATGCAAATTCTTCACGCCGGACGCTATGGCTATCATCCACTCTGTGTTGCTCCATCACGGATAAAAGCTCCAATTGCTAAATTTAAACCTCGTGCCTTATCTAATCGAGGTGTGGAGCGCACTATTAATAACTTTGTCAAAACAGCAAAACTCGCAAGAGAAGCTGGTTATGATGGAGTTGAGATTATGGGATCAGAAGGCTACTTAATCAATCAATTCTTAGTTACACATACTAACAAGCGCACCGATAAATGGGGAGGTAGTTTTAAAAATCGAATGCAGTTCCCCATAGAAATCGTTGAACGAACAAGAGCAGCAGTAGGGGAAGATTTTATTTTGGTGTATCGCCTTTCTATGTTGGATTTAATTCCGAATGGTAGCACTTGGGAAGAAGTAGAACAACTGGCACAAGCAATAGAAAAAGCTGGCGCAAATATTATCAATACAGGAATTGGATGGCATGAGGCTCGTATTCCTACTATAGCAACAATGGTGCCGAGAGCGGGATTTGCCTGGGTAACAAAAAAGTTGATGGGCAAAATCAATATTCCAATTGTGACAGCCAATCGTATTAATACTCCAGAGATTGCCGAACAGATTATTGCAGAAGGTGCTGCGGATATGGTTTCATTGGCAAGACCTTTTCTTGCTGACCCTGAGTTTGTCAAAAAAGCTATCGACAATCGTCCGGATGAAATCAATACTTGTATTGCCTGCAATCAAGCCTGCTTAGATCATACTTTTCAGAAAAAAATATGCTCGTGCTTAGTCAATCCTAGAGCTTGCCATGAGACAGAATTAGTATATACGCCAACCACTCAAAAGAGGAAAATAGCAGTTATAGGTGCTGGACCTGCTGGACTTTCGGCAAGCACTACTGCTGCACAACGAGGACATGAAGTGCATCTATACGACGCTAAAGGAGAAATTGGTGGTCAATTTAATATGGCAAAGCAGATACCGGGTAAGGAAGAATTTCACGAAACTATCCGCTACTTCAATAAGCAGATCAAATTGACGGGCGTTCATCTTCATTTGAATACGCTTGTTGATGCTGATTTTCTAGCATCTAATGGATTTGATGAAGTTATACTCTCCACAGGCGTCAATGCTAGAACACCAAAAATAGAAGGTATTAACCATCCCAAGACATTGAGCTACATTGATGTTTTGCTACATAAAAAACCGGTCGGAAAGTCTGTTGCTATTATTGGAGCTGGAGGAATTGGATTCGATGTGGCAGAGTATTTATTGCACGAAGGCACATCAACTGCTTTAAATAAAGCAGAATTCATGAAAGAGTGGGGCGTAGATATGAATTACGAAAATCGTGGCGCATTGACCCAGCCCGAAATAGATGAACCACCAAGAGAAATATATCTACTCAAGCGCTCCAAGGGCAAGCATGGCAAAGACTTGGGAAAAACCACAGGATGGATTCATCGAGTCAGTTTAAGAAAGAAACAAGTTAAAATGATAGCTGAAGTGCAATACCAAAAGATTGATGACGAAGGTCTACATATCACAGTCAACAATGAAACGAAAATTCTACCAGTAGAAAATGTAGTTATTTGTGCAGGACAAACTCCCAACACTGCGCTGCTTGAACCATTGAGAGCAAGAGGTATCAACGCTCACTTAATTGGTGGCGCAAGTGAAGCTAGAGAATTAGATGCCAAAAGAGCAATTGATGAAGGCGCAAGGTTGGCAGCAAAGTTGTAATGCTGATCCTTTCTACTTTCGCAACCAGGAATACCGTTTTATACTTATTTGTATCTATATCATTAATTTTATTGCTTCACAAATTTATAAGTTTGTATAGTACCTTTTACTTCACACTGAATCAGATAAATACCGACTGCTAGTTGACTTGAATCTAGTTCGTAATAATTATCCGAAAATGATCCTGTTTGTACAATTTTCCCTTTTGTATCGATAACTTGAAAGTGTACTCGGCTTTCATCCAACTGATGTTCAATCGTTAGATGAGTAGCTGAGGGATTAGGGTACATCAAAAATGTTCGGTCAGGCTCTATTTTTTCGATGGCAGTTGCTTTGTCAAACTTATAAATGGCCGTCTGGTAGCCCGATAAATTGATGCCTTCCACCTGATAATTGCTATTGATCTCTAAAGTGCTAGAGACATTACTTAGCAAATCCACTACTGGATGCACCGTACTCGGAATAGTTGTATCTGAAAAATTCAAACTTATGCCTGATCTATTCAAGCTAGACGTGTTGACAAGTACCAATATATTTTCTTGTTCGTAGCTACGCATAAAAGCAAGAACAGCATTGTCGTTAGTCGTTAAAGCAATCAACTTTCCTCTTCTCAAAGCAGATTCTTTGTTACGAATATCAATTAATTGGTCATACCAGTTGAGTAGCGAATTGGGATCATTCTTCGCTGTTGCTACATTATTGGTTCTAAAATCATTGTTTAGCCCTATCCATGGCGATCCTTGCGTGAATCCAGCACTCACGCCATCTGTCCATTGCATAGGTGTCCGAATAAACTCATCTGGCTTAACACCTTTCATGCCAATTTCTTCGCCATAATAAATAAAAGGAACACCAGGAGCAGTCAAATAGATAGCCGCCGCCGCTTTCATTTTATTGCGATTGAAACCTAAGGACTCTATGACTCTATTTTGGTCGTGATTACTCAAAAAAGTACCATACTGCATATTAGGGTAAATGCTGTAAATGGCTTCTAATTTATTGGACAATCCTGCTGCATAACCATTATTTACCGCCCAGACTATATCATTGGCTAAGTCAAACTCAAAGCAAAAATCTAGTCCACCGTCTTCTACATATTTTAGTATGGTATTGGTATTCGTCCATGCTTCGCCTACGGTAAAAGCATCGGGTTGGGTTGCTTTATAATGCGCTCGAAAATCCTTCCAAAATTGAAACGTAGCTGGAGTATCTTCCATTTGCTGACCGTCTTCATCAATAAATTTAACTGCATCTAGTCGAAATCCATCCACACCAATCTCATCCAACCAGTAATCCGCAATATCAAACATTTCTGACTTTACATCGGACTCTTCATAGTTTAAATCAGGCATTCCACCCCAAAATAAACCATAGTAGTACCCAGAAGATGCCTGATGCCACACTTGCTGCCCCCACGGTCCATTGTAATTTGGATTGCTCGACGACCATCGATACCAGTTGCGCTTACTTGCTGATACTCCAGCCGAAGCATCTAAAAACCAGGAATGAGCAGAAGAAGTATGATTCATCACATAATCAATGATGACTCGAATACCTCTATCATGCGCTGCTTTTAGAAATGCTTTAAAATCCTCCATTGTGCCATAATCAGGATGAATTGCCCGATAATCCTGCACATCATAGCCATGATAACTAGGGGCAGGATGAATTGGCATGAGCCATATTCCTGTAATACCCAGATCATCATCCGTATTAGGATCGCCATCATTTAAGTAATCCAATTTTTCTATCAAGCCTTCAAAGTCCCCTATGCCATCATTGTCGCCATCGTAAAAACTACGCACAAAAATCTCATAAAATACAGCGTCGTTCCACCATTCTATCTCTTCCTCATTTCTTTCTTTGACCTTGATATAGTCCTTCAACGTCAGAGTGTCCCGACCACTAGGGTTCGAGACGACTAACTGTACATCATAACTCCCAGCTTGGGAGTAGCGCACTTTAACATTTTGGCTACTAGCAGTGCTTGGCTGCCCTCCTTCAAATAACCATACCCAATCATCCACTTCACCAGAAGAGGCATCTTCAAAAAAGATAACTCCTTGACTTCTAATGACGCTATGGCTTACTTTTATATCTGCGATTGGTGCAGCATTGGAAGGTGCTTCATTGTTGTACCAAACCAATATATTGTTTTCTCCATTTTGAATGGTATAAGTTCGATTTGAGCCGCCATTGGGAAACTCCTCCGTGCCATCCCAACTTCCATTTCTTCTAAACTTAAACTCAATTGCTTCTCCGACAGTGAAGCCACCTACAACGACATTATAAATTCCATCACCATCTTCATCTAGCAAACGATGTTGCGTATTTCCCCACCCGTTGAAACTACCTGCTAGATCAATAGGATCAGTAGCACTGAAATTTCCTAGTTGAAGTTGGTAGTTCATATCGACTTGGAAGTTGATGGTTACAAATTGAGCAGAGCACAAGTACGGCAAGGCAAGAATGCCTATTAATAAGAGTAAGGTTTTTGACATTGTGGACATTTTGCTTTTCGATTTATTTTTCTTTGATAAATATAAGTAAAACGCTGTTGTTTATCTAAAATTAGAATTGATTATAAGATTGGCGAAATTTATGAGGATCTGAAAATCGTCCTCTATTTTTCTGCCAAATATTTTTATCTTTATCAAATGAACATAAATGATGAGCGTTGTTGTTCCAAATAAAAATAAAATTATGATGCGCTATTTAACTTTCCTATTGATCTTAGTCGCTACTCAACTACACGCTAATGGAATTGAGTTTTTTCATGGCACTTGGGAGCAAGCACTAGAAAAAGCGAAGCAAGAAGAAAAGCTGATATTCGTGGACGCTTATGCAGAGTGGTGTGGTCCTTGCAAAAGAATGGCAAGAAATGTATTTACGCAAGATGCCGTTGGAGATTTCTACAATAAGAATTTTATCAATTTAAAAATTGATATGGAAAAGGCTGAAAATGAGACTTTTAGAAATAAATATCCAGTCGCAGCTTTTCCCACCCTTTACTATATTGACTTCACTGGAGAAGTTGTTCAAAAAATAAAAGGAGCACAGACCGTAGAGGGCTTCATAAATTTAGGCAAAACGGCTTTGAACAAAAATGATCGCTCCGACTATTACGCTAATTTATACGAGGCGGGTAAAAGAGAATATGAAGTTGTTTATAATCATATCAAAGCCTTGAACCGTGCCGACCAATCTAGTTTACGTATTGCAAATGACTATTTATATGCTCAGGAGAATTTAGAAACGGCAGATAATCTAAAATTTATCCTAGAAGCAACAACGGAAATAGACTCCCGAATTTTTGACCTCCTTATTGAATATCGTTCTCAAATTGAGGCAGTTACTTCAAAAGAAGAAGTTGAAGAACGAATAGAGCAGGCTGCTAATGCCACTTTGGACAAGGCTGTAAAATACGAATCAGAGGACTTACTGGAAGAAGCACAAGCGAAGATGAAAGCACATCATCCATCCAAATCAACTGCTTTTGAGTTGGAGTCTGAGATGACCTATGCTAGAATAATGCAGCAAGAGCAGCGCTATTTTAAAGCATGGAAAAAATATGTTGGAAAAGTTGCTTCTGATGATCCTCAAGAATGCAGTATGCTAGCCAATACGCTTGTAAGTGCTTTTCCGAATAACACAAAAGCGATCAAGTCGGCAGCAAGACTAGCTAAACAGGCTGCTGCTGAGAGCGATCAATACGAGCCTAGATTGATTTATGCTCAAATCTTATTCTTTCAAAATAAAAAAGATGAAGCTGTAAAAGTCGCTAATCAAGCGTTAGAACAGGCTACTAAAGCAAATGACAGAATGGGGATTATGGAAGTAAAAAATCTAATGCAGCAGATGCTTTGATCGTATTAATGAAAAAAAGTGGAAAATTGACTTTTTGACGACTGTTAAATTTGTTCTATTTGCTTGAATGAAAAGCATACAGTATTTACTTTTATGAAATGCGATCAAATCAAACTTTCATATTACTAATTTTACTGCTGCCTTCGCTTGCAACAGCACAGCAATACTTCAAAGTTATAAACGAACCCGACAATTATTTTAACCAAAAAATTGCTCATTTCCCCAATGGAGATATTTTATTGGTTGACTCCTCCCTCGAAGCACTGCGAATAGGCAATGGTGGTAAAATATTTGCCACACGCATAGATCGCTGTGGGAACACAATATGGTCTAAGACTTATGAGCGAGAGAGCTACTTGGAGTTTAAAGATATAGCTATAAATGAAGCAGGCGAAGTTTTTATTTATGGAAGTGAGTACACCAATCTGCAAGAGTTCATTTTCATTGTGAAATTGGATGAAGATGGGCAACTGTTAAAGGCTAATCTTCTTTTACCACAAACAGTAGATCACTTTGCACATACGATTCATCTGAAAGAAAATAATGTCCTGCTTTATGGATTTGGCTTAGACTTTAACACACTTCGACAAGGCTACATTGTGCTACTGGACGATAAACTCAATTTTCTTTGGGGCAAAACCTTCGAACCTTTTGAATCTACTGGCGATGCTATTTTTGTTGAAGATGGTATTTTACTACGCTCTGGACAGTATCACATCAAACTCAATTTAACTGGCGACATAGTTTGGGCATTGGAATTAGATGCTAGCGATGGCATTCGCACCATACAGGGCCCGGTTGAAGTAAGTGGTGGATATATTTTTGAAGCAAAGCAATCCGAATTTAGTTTTCTGTACAAGCTCAATCAGTCAGGTAGGCTAGTTTGGAAAAGTGCAGCTTACAAGTCCACAGGTGCGGGAGCAGGCATTAGTGTTATGAAAAATCAAGATATTGCTTTCACCTATCTTTACCCAGAGAATAACAAAACTTATCCAAATTTTGCTGTGCTATCCCCAAATGGTGATTTACTTACAAGTCAGCAATTCAATACCCCTACCCCACTGTTGACCAAAACAGTCTATCAAACGATTTTTAATGATGAAATACTAGCAGTAGCAGGAAATGCTAACCCACTAGCAAATAGTGCTGAAATTAGTGCCGTCAATTTTTTGTTACAGTTTTCCCTAGAGACGCCTTTAGAAGACTGCTTCAGCGTTCGAGATTACTTAGTTGCCAATCCTAATGATTTAACGTTAAACTTTATTCCGCTCGAAATAGAGGCTGCGACAACTATTATGGAGCAGTTTAGGGTCAACAAAATCAATATTAGTAACTATGATGACTTTGTCAGTGATTATTGCGGTGGCGGCACTACAATAGTTCCTATTGATACGCTAATCGACTGTAATAATGACTGGGAAATTCAACTCCCTGAGGGGTTTAGTTGGGAAGATCAAACAAAGGAAAATCCTAGAATCATTAGATTTTCAGGGACTTATAGAGCTAGAAATACTTTGAATTGTGCTGAAACGATTATTCATGATTACACTTTAGAAAAGCCAAGTTGTGATTGTAAGGTCTATCTGCCTAATGCCTTCAGCCCTAATGGTGACAACGTTAATGATGAATTGCTCTTTTTTACCGATTGCAATTTAGACCAAGCAACTGTGAAGGTCTATAATCGTTGGGGGCAACAAGTATTTTATCAAAGTAAATCAGATATAAGTTGGGATGGCATTTCAAGAGGTAAGCAATTACCTCCAGGAGTTTATATTGTTCAAGTTATTTATGAATGGTTAGACGACACAGGTATGCGTCAAACAAGAAGTATTGTTCAAGATGTAACAATAACACGATGATCCTAGTAACGCTTTGTGCCATTTTTTTTAGGCTTGGACATATCTTGTACACTAGCATCAACTACTTTGAATTCTACTCGTCTGTTCATATAGCTTTCTTCGTCGTCAACGACAACAGCTTCTTCTTCTCCTTTCCAAATCAAGACTACTCTATCTCTATCAACGTTATACTGCTCTACTAAGTAATCAATCACCGCTTCTGCTCGACCATAAGATAATAAGTTATTGTACTGCTCTGAACCCTGCTGATCCGTATATCCAATAACTGCCAAATGTATATTTTCATAAAGTTTAAGAATCTTAGCGACGTGCTGCAACTTCGGGTACTCAGTGGAACGAATTTCTGCTTGGTTTACTCTGAAATGAATATTCGGTAAAAACCAAGGTAACATTTCTTGCTGCTGCTTTAGCTTCTCATCCACTTCTTCGGCTGTAACGTATCGAGGTTGCGTAGCTACACCATTTTCATCATACTCAAAATTAGGTGGTGAATAAGGTTCTGCATCTTTGTGATTTGGAATACCGTCTTTATCGCTATCTAAAGTAATACCGCGTGTATCCACAGGTACACCGACTGGCGTGTTGGATTCTAAATCCAAAATATCAAGCACACCATCTCCATCTGTATCTGTTGGAACAAAAGGAGGTCGTTCTTTTATCTCTGTTAAATCGTTAATGATAGCACTTAAAGGATTTACCCAATATAATGGCTCGGCTTTATCTTTTTTACCAAGATTAAAGTTGAGTCGAATACTTGTGTAACTAACCATATCTCTGAAACCCTGATTTTCAAATCCATCAATCTGATCCGCATGGCGACTAAAAAGAGAGCTAAATTTGTGGTCTACACCAATATTTACGTCATCACTTAGCCGAATAGCAAACCCGCCTCCAATATCGACCACTGGTGAAGTCGCCTTATCAACATTTCGCCCAGGTCGTCCATTTCCCGCCGTTTGATCCACATTAAAACGATTAAATCCTCCTCCTACGTAAGCATACAAATTACTTCTACGGTTGGGTTCATCCCATTTTAAATTATTGACACTAATAACGCCTTGAAAAGTAGTATTAAACCAATTGGTTTTAAACTGATTATCACCGTTGAATCGTTCTCCTCGCATCATTCCATAATTGGCATCTATGCGAAAAGAAAAAATATAATCTAATGCCCGACGTACGTGAATACCTCCAGCAAAACCGGGCTTGAATGGGATATCTCCTGCTGTGAACATATGCCCTAAATGTCCCCCGACTTCCCACTTATGACCCGGTGTGGCATCGTAGCTTAGTTGTTTGACATCCACTTGGCTAAGTCCCAACAGAGGAAAGGAAATACAGAATAATAAAAAAAGTCGCATAGCCAGTTTGAATTATTGATCTCTACGCTCAAATATAATGCTTTAATAGCCATAAAGTCTATTCAATACTCAACAAAAATGGCATGCGAGCTTGAACGCCTGTTTGAGAACGAATGAACTCCAACTGCTTATAATGCTCATAATAACTTCCCAACTCTGATTTAATCAACTGCTCTTTAGCGAAATTGCCTTTGAATAGTTCTTCCAATAAGGTCGTCAAGGGATCTTTCACCTTTGGGTACTCTTTTACTTTATAATCACTCAATCCTGCTTTACTAGCAGCTAATTTAATAGCATCCTCTAAATCACCAATTCGATCCACCAGACCATTTTCCTTCGCCTTCTCTGCCGTCCAGACTCTTCCTTGAGCCACTTTATGCACTTCTTCGATTGACATATTTCTAGCATCTGCCACCCGCTTCAAAAAGATTTGATACATTCGTTCGGTCTCCTTTTGTAAATATTGTCGCTCCACATCTGATGGTGAGGTATTCAAATTGAAAGCAGTAGAAAATGGACCTGTTTGAATAGTATCCTGTGTGATTCCAATCTTATCTTCCAGAAGCTCCTCTGTACTTGGTCGCAATCTAAACACTCCAATAGAACCGGTGATAGTGTTTTCTTCTGCCAATATCTCATCGCCGGCTGCTGCAATATAATATCCTCCAGAAGCCGCTACATCGCCCATAGAGACTATAATAGGTTTTCCCGTTTTCTTCAACTCCATAAAGCTATACCAAATATTCTCTGAAGCCATTGCAGATCCTCCAGGAGAATTAATCCTCAACACAATCGCTTTGACTTTTGAGTTTTTCTTTAATTTGTTGGCTAATTCAATGTATGGTTGATCGGCTATGGTGCCGTTTTCTTCTTCTCCATCCATCACTGTACCTTCCGCATAGACTACGGCTACTGAGTTTTCCACTTTGCTCTTGGTTTCTAACGATACGGAAGCGTAGTATTTGTTCAAACCAATCATGCGAACTTTTTTATCCTCCTCCAAGCCTATTTGTTCTCGCATGAAATCCATCACTTGATCTTCATAAGCCAATGAATCCACTAGTCCAGAAGAAAGTGCTTTCTCCGCTGTGCCACCGTAAAAGTTATCTGCAATTACATCTAAGGAATCTACTGCAATGTTTCTGGTTTTACTCAAATCTGACAAGAAACTGCTATACATGGCATCTAAATATTCTCGCATCTGCATTCTGTTTTCTGGGCTAAGTTTAGTCAAACGATATACTTCCGTTGCCCCTTTATAATCACCAGCATAGAAAACATTCATCTCAATACCTGCATTATCTAACATGTTTTTGTAAAAAGAAATCGTTCCACCAAAACCCCTAAAGTCAACAATTCCCAGTGGATTCAGATAAACTTGATTGGCAGTAGAAGCTAAATAATAAGCATTTTGAGAATAATACTTAGAATAAGCCACAATAAATTTACCACTCTCTTTGAAATCTATCAACGCTGCTCGAATGGCACTAGCTTTTGCCAAACCGCCTGTGTTGGCTATCGAAGAGTTCAGATAAATACCTTTGATTTTATCATCCGTTTTAGCATGATGAATCAATTTGACCATGTCGTGTACTCCTACCATGTTCTGCTCCTCAAAATTGAATCCACTGAAACCGATATTATTAGTATGTTCGGGAATAAAATTGGTCAAATCTAGCTCTAATACTGAGTTACTGCGCACAGTCTGTTTGTTTCCGCCTATACTACTTGCCACTGAAATTGTCCCAACTAAAAATAGAATGAAGCCCAGTACAAGAAAGGCTGCGATTGTACCTAATACTGAAGCGAAGAAATATTTGAAAAATTGATTCATTTATTAATTGTTTGTATATTCAGAAATGGTACTCTTAACAAATTTATTTGACCCCAAACGCTGAAATTGAAGCACTCATAATTACATTTAATTTATACTTTCGCTACAAAATAAGTAAATATTGCCTTTTTAGTTTAAATAGATAGATAAAACATTCGCTTTTTCAGATTAACAGCAACAATATGAATTTCCTCACGCTTGAAAATGTTAGTAAACGATACGGTGAAAAGACCTTATTTGATAGTGTAAATCTACAAATTAATCAAGGACAGAAGGTGGCTTTAGTCGCAAAAAATGGCTCAGGAAAGACAACCCTCCTGCGCGTTATTGCGGGTATTGAAGCCTCTGACGGTGCAACTAGTAGAATTCTGATGAGACAGGGAGCAAGTGTAGGGTGGCTACCACAAGAACCCGATTTTGGAGCAAAGCAAACTGTAATAGAAGCAGTGTTTGAATCAGATAATCCTAAAATACAAGCTATCAAGACTTACGAGGAGGCAATGTTGCTAGGCAAAGCGCAGGATATTGAAAAAGGAATGATCCTAATGGATGATCGAAAGGCATGGGATTTTGAAGCACGAATCAAGGAAGTGCTTTTCAAACTCAATATCACAGACCTCTCCCGTGAAATCGGAACGCTCTCAGGTGGACAACAAAAGCGTTTAGCACTTGCAAAAATCATAATCGAAGAACCTGAATTTATTATTCTTGATGAGCCGACCAACCATCTTGATTTGGATATGATTGAGTGGCTAGAAGACTACTTGCAACAACCCAATTTGACGCTATTCATGGTAACACACGATCGCTACTTTTTAGAGCGCGTTTGTGATACGATTATTGAACTAGATAGAGGAAATGTTTATAAATATTCAGGAAATTATTCTGATTTTTTAGAAAAGAGAAATCACCGTTTAGAGAATGAAACTGTTACATTAGAACGCACTCAAAAACTATTCAAAAAAGAACTGGAGTGGGTAAGTCGAATGCCCAAAGCGCGCGGCACTAAAGCCAAAGCAAGAGTTGATAAATTTCAAGACATCAAAAAGGAGGCATTCAAAAGGCTCGATAATGACGAGGTGCTGATTGATTTCAAAGGAGCTAGACTCGGCAGTAAAATTGTAGAAGCTGAATACATTAGTAAGAGCTATGGAGATTTAAACATAGTCAAAGATTTTGCTTATAAGTTCAGGAAAAATGAAAAAGTAGGTATTGTCGGCCCTAATGGAGCGGGTAAATCTACATTCTTAGGGCTGCTTACTAAAGAAATTCTTCCAGATGCAGGTAGCGTAGTCATCGGCGATACAGTCAAATTTGGTTACTACAAACAAGATGGCATTCAACTGACGGACGATAAGCGCGTGATAGATGTGGTAACAGACATAGCGGAGTACATTCCACTCGAAAAAGGGATGAAAATGACGGCAGCTACACTGCTAGAGCGTTTTCTGTTCAGTAGAAAACAGCAGCAAGTCTATGTTTCACAGCTTTCAGGTGGTGAACGACGACGCCTATATTTACTGACCATCTTGATGGAAAACCCGAATTTCTTAATTCTAGATGAGCCGACTAATGATTTGGATATTATGACATTAAATGTTTTAGAGGATTTTTTGATGCAATTTCCCGGTGTGGTGGTCATTGTCTCGCATGACCGTTATTTTATGGACAAACTAGTAGATCACTTATTTGTGTTTGAAGGAAATGGAAAGATTCGAGATTTCAACGGCGTTTACACGGAGTACCGAGCAGAACAACAAGAGAAACTTCAACAAGTGAGAGATACCAAAAAAGAAGACGACCAGCCCAAAGTACAAAAGCCAAAATCCAAAGATAACAGCACTAACTTGACTTACGAGCAGCGTAAAGAATTAAAAAAACTCGAAAAAAAGATTGAGCAATTAGAAGAAAAAAAAGAAAAAATTTCCGCTCAATTCGATAATCCAAAGCTGACATCAGAAGAAATTGAAAAGCTATCCATTCAAATTGGTGCAATAAATGAAGAATTGGAGGAAAAAGAAATGGCTTGGATGGAATTGGCAGAACAATCATGATATCTGTGCTTTAAAGATATTTTGTTACCAAACACCTAATTTCGAGATTTGCAATTAACATTTATCCACTAAAGCCTATGATAAGAAAGGGAAAAAGAATATGTTTACAATAACTAATCCTTAAAAAAAGCGTTTTGTGTTTATTGTCGCTTTAAAGGTTAAATTTTGTATCTATGAGAAAACGAGCTAAAATAGTTGGATTTATTAGTATTCTAGTGGTGTGCTTTAGCTCCTTGAGCTTTGTAGTTAACAACAGTAAATACTTTGAAATCGCCAAAAACATTGAGCTTTTCGCAAATCTATATAGAGAACTTAACACTTACTACGTTGATGATATTGAGCCTTCAGCATTAATGAATATTGGCGTAAATGCTATGGTAGGATCACTTGATCCTTACACCAATTACATCACTGAATCTCAAATAGAAGGCTATCGCTTCATTCAGGAAGGGCGCTACAATGGTATTGGAGCACAAAGTGAAAAAATAGGAGAGTATTTGACTATTACTCAACTTTACAAAAATCAACCAGCGGATAAAGCAGGGCTAAAAGTTGGAGACAAAATAGTGGCAGTAGATGGCAAAGATGCAAAAGGAAAAAGCCTAGATGATATTAATAGCATATTGCGTGGTTTTCCTGGAACAGAAGTAACACTTCGCATTATCCGACCGGGTACAGCAAAGCAGTTTGAAGTAAAAGTCATCCGTGAAGATGTAAAAATAGAGAACGTACCTTACTCGGGAATGGTAAGTGAAGAAATTGGATATATTGCCTTGACAACATTCACACGCAATGCAGGAGATAATGTAGCCAATGCTTTAAAAAACCTAAAGGAACAGAATCCTAATTTGAAAGGCATTATTTTTGATCTTCGCAACAATGGTGGAGGACTTCTAAATGAGGCGGTTAATGTTTGTAATGTATTTATCCCTAGAAACGAACTTATTGTTACTACAAAAGGGAAAGTAAAAGAGTGGGATCGTAGCTTCAAGACCCTTAATCAGCCTATTGACACTGAAATCCCTCTAGTTATACTAATCAATAATCGTTCGGCTTCTGCCTCTGAAATTGTGGCTGGCGTGATGCAAGATTACGACAGAGGCGTGCTGCTAGGGCAGCGCTCTTACGGAAAAGGATTAGTACAAAACACAAGAGACATAGGATACAATGCAAAAGTCAAACTGACGACTGCAAAGTACTACATACCTAGTGGGCGCTGCATTCAAGCAGTAGAATATGAAAACGGCGAGCCAGTGGATATTACCGATGATAAAAGAACACCTTTCAAAACACGTAATGGCAGAACAGTGCTAGATGGCGGTGGCGTGAAACCTGATAATGTAATTGACAGAGACGGTAGTTCTAATTTATTGAAACAACTGAACAGAGGAAACATCATATTCGACTATGTTACAGAATATTGTGCTAACAAAACTTCCATGGGAGAATTGATGAACCTAGAATTTAATGACTTTGATAGTTTTATTGAATTTGTAGAAAGAAAAAATTTCAATTACGATAGTAAGACTGAAAAACTATTGGAAGATTTAGAAAAGCAAGCAACAACAGACGGCTATGATTTAAAAGACGGTATTGCATCATTGAGCGCATCTATCGTGAAGACAAAACGTTCAGAACTGGAAAAGTATAAAGAGACCATACTAGATATGATTGAAAAAGAAATTGCTGGGCGCTATTTTTATCAGGAGGGAACAGTGAAAATAGGACTACGCAACGATCTGGAAATTCAAAAAGCTATAGGTTTACTCAATAATTCAAACGAGTATCAAAGTATTCTAAAGTAATCTTTTAAACACCTTAATTCATGTGGCGCTATGTCAGCCATAAGTTGAGAAAAATTTAATAGCGTACTGATATTAATGTGACTATATTTGAAAGTGTTAGTCTTTAAGAGAGTTATGCTATGGCTAGTAGCCTACGAAAAGTAACAATCATTTTATTTTTAAACCAGTTCAAAATCAATTAATTATGGGATTATTTTCTTTTTTAAAAAAGGCGGGTTCAAAATTATTCTCTAGAAATGAAAACGAAAGAGAAGGAACAACAACAGATGGCATTTCTGAAGAAGTGGCTCAAGAGCAAAAAGTCGCTCTATTGAGAGGTGTTATTGATAGCTTAAATATTGATATTGAGAATTTTGAGCTCGATGTGATTGAAGATACTGTAACGCTCTATGGTCAGGTAGATTCTCAAGCAAATAAGGAAAAAGTAATTTTAGCAGCCGGAAATGTAGCTGGTATTGCAACAGTGGATGATCGAATCACGGTAGAAGTGCCAGAACCTGAAGCAACATTCTACACAGTACAAAAAGGGGATTATCTTTCTAAAATTGCTAAAGAGATATATGGTGATCCAATGAAATATCCTGTTATTTTTGAGGCTAACAAGCCAATGCTTTCTGATCCTGATTTAATTTATCCAGGTCAAGTATTGCGTATTCCACCATTAGAGGCTTAATTGCCTCTAGCTCTTGCAGGATGCTTCAAAGTAGAAGTATCTTGCAAGATTGTTTTTTTCTCTCATTCTTAATCTCATACTGCTTCACGACTTTCAAAATTCCTCATTCCTTTGTAATTGTTAATTTTGCTAATTATAACAACTCATCTCATAAATAGGCTATATTCTTACTAATGGCTACAAATAAGCAGTATTTAGAGGATAATATTCAGGCACTCTTTAAGCGATTCAGTCAGGTTAATGTATTGGTGGTAGGAGATGTCATGATTGATCGCTATTTGACAGGAACAATAGATCGCATTTCTCCTGAAGCTCCTGTTCCAGTAGTTCAACTTAAAAGTGAGGAGAACCGCTTAGGAGGTGCTGCTAATGTTGCTATCAACGTTAAATCACTAGGTGCAACACCTTATTTATGTAGTGTAGTTGGCGATGACGACAATGGTCATCAGATCGAAGTATTATTGAATGAGGCGCATATTTCTTCAAAATATATTTGCTACTCTAACGAACGTAGAACGACTGTTAAATCAAGAATACTCGCTAGTAATCAACACATTTTGCGAGTAGATTCAGAAGATAAAAACGACCTTAATAAAAATGAACATGAAGACTACTTACACTGCATCCAAGAAGTGCTAGACCAAAAAGAGATTCATGTTATTCTGTTTCAAGATTACAACAAAGGAGTGTTGAGTCGAGAAGTGATTCAAGAAATTATGCTCGAAGCCATCAAGCAGGATATTCCAACTGTAGTTGATCCCAAAAACACAAACTTCTGGGAGTACAAAAGAGCTACATTATTCAAGCCTAATCTCAGAGAGGTTGCAGCTAAAGTTCCATTTGAATTAACTGCCAATCTAGATTCACTAAACAAGGCAGCAAGTTATATCAAAAATAAACTAGGCAATTATTCTACTATGATTACCTTATCTGATAAAGGTCTATTTATATCAGGTAAAAAAGCAATGCTTCTCCCAACTCAGCCTAGAGCCATTGCCGATGTTTGTGGTGCAGGAGATGCTGTTGTAAGTATTGCTGCTATTGGTATTGCCTTAGGTCTAGATTTGGAACAAATTGGACTGCTCTCTAATTTAGTAGGCGGTCAAATTTGTGAAAGAGTGGGCGTTGCAGCAATTGATAAAACTCAACTTATGAAAGAATACGATGAATTAGTCAATTCGATTACTTTATAGACACCACTAAGCTAGCTTAGCCTTCATAGTTCCTTAAATTTTGATTAATTATTCTATTTCGCATCCTTGCAAATTCATCTATTTTTGCTGCTCAAAATTGAATAAATTAGTATCAAACTCATTCAAAGATAACAGACTATGAATAATTTACTTTCTGATAGAGTGTTGAATATGGAAGAATCAGCCACCTTGAAAATGACACAGATGGCTAGAGACCTTGAATCCAAAGGATATGACGTAATTAGTTTAAGTATTGGAGAACCAGATTTTGACACTCCTAGCCACATCAAGGAAGCCGCTAAAAAAGCATTAGACGATGGCTACACCAAATATACACCCGTACCAGGACTGCCGATACTAAAAGAAGCCATTCAGACTAAATTCAAAAGAGATAATAACTTAGATTTTGAATTGAACCAGATAGTCATATCTAATGGTGCAAAACAGACAATTTCTAACGTTTGCCATGCTTTGTTAAATGAAGGTGACGAGGTTATTATACTAGCTCCTTATTGGGTTTCTTATTCTGAAATTGTAAAAATGGCAGGGGGTGTGTCTATCGTACTTGCAGCAGCAATAGAGACGGACTTTAAAGTTGCCCCTGAAACTATCGAGGCTGCCATTACAGATAAAACTAAAATTTTACTGTTCTCTTCTCCCTGCAATCCAACGGGCTCTGTCTATACCGCTGACGATCTGAAAGCAATAGCAGCGGTCATCAAAAAGTATCCAAATATTCAGATTGTCTCTGATGAAATTTATGAGTACATCAATTTTACAGGAAAACACGTTAGCATAGGAGCATTTGAAGAAGTAAAAGACCAAACAATCACCGTAAATGGTTTTTCAAAAGGTTTTGCTATGACGGGTTGGCGTTTAGGCTACATGGGTGCACCCGCTTGGTTAGCAAGTGCTTGTAGCAAAATTCAAGGTCAAGTAACTTCTGGCGCAACTGCTTTCGGACAAGTAGCGGCAGCTCACGCCTTAACCTCTGATTTGAAGCCTACACACGAAATGCGAGCTGCATTTTTAGAACGAAGAGAGCTAGTAAGAACGCTATTGAGCAAAATACCAGGATTTAAGGTAAATAACCCTCAAGGGGCATTTTATATTTTTCCTGACATCAGCAGCTATTTTGGAAAAGGAAATGGAGAAGTAGTCATCAATAGTTCAGATGATTTCTGTGAGTTTCTGCTTACAACTGCTCATGTTGCGGTGGTCGCTGGTTCAGCTTTTGGTGCACCTAACTGTTTTCGACTTTCTTATGCAGCATCAGAAGAACAATTAAAAGAAGCCATTAAGCGTATTGCAGACGCAGTTGCAAGTTTGAAAGATAACCGAGAAACAATCAAAGCGTAATTCAGGAATTTGTAGCGGCAGATTTTGCACCAATGTTAGATCAAAAAATTCTTTCAACTGGAAAGTTGCCTATGCCTTTCTACTTTTTTTGGCGCAAAATCTGCTCAATCAATTTGTCTGCTTTAAGCAGAAACACACTGCTTACTTTTTTATCCGTTACTAGGCTAGGTCTTCTAGCATTCTATATTTTTGTCTCTTGTATCAAATTGAATAAATACTACTGCGATATCGCTCTTCTTTTTTAGGCTTCTTCGCTTTCTCTGACTAGTAGCTGAAAACCATTTCCGTGAATATTTACAATTTCGATATTCTCATCTCGCTTTAAGTATTTTCGTAGTTTAGTTACAAAAACATCCATACTTCTAGCTGTGAAGTAGTTATCTTCTCCCCATATTTTCGTCAATGCTTCTGAACGAGGCAATATGTCATTCTTGTAAATGGCAAACATTCTTAGTAATTGTGCTTCTTTAGGCGAAAGTTTATCTTGCTGCTCACTAGACGTACCTTCATCAAAAGTAAGGATGCGAAGAGGAAAGTTAAAATGAAAGCGTCCAATATTAAATTCTTTGATGTCTTCTTTGGGATCAGGTTTGGCTTGACTTCTTTTCAGAATAGCCTGAATTCTATACAGCAACTCCTCTGAATTAAATGGTTTTGAAATATAATCATCTGCCCCCATTTTGAATCCCTTTAATACGTCATCTTTCATGGTTTTTGCCGTCAAAAAAATAATGGGCATTTCTGCATCCTCCTCTCTTATTTCTTTTGCCAAGGTAAATCCGTCTTTCTTGGGCATCATCACATCGAAAATGCACAAATTATATGTTCCTTGTTTATATTTTTCGTAACCCTGTACGCCATCTGTAGCTAATGCAACATCGTACTCATGCATCTCTAAATAGGATTTGAGCACATCACCAAAGTTTTGATCGTCTTCTACTAATAGGATTTTGTTGTTAGAAACCATAATGCATATTTTTCTTTATTTCACTTTAGAGTTTTTCAAAATGTATTACTCCACCATATTATTGTGGCAGAGAACATGATTTTAAATAAAAGGATTAAAATAGTAATCACTAAATTTACTACAAGTATTAGCATTTGTGACTACATTGTTTGGCAAAAGCCATCGAGTGAAATTTGTGCAGGGATGCGAAGTCAGCTATTAAAAATATTTGGTTTAATATATTCGTATTGTTTAATTGCTCACATTGAAAGGGAAGAACAATATAAAACTACTACCTTTTTTTAGTTCACTTTTTACATCTATTGTGCCTTTATGGGCATCCATCATCGCTTTCACATAACTCAAACCTAATCCAAACCCTTTAACATCATGTAAATCGCCAGTATGCACACGATAAAACTTATCAAATATATGTTTACGGGCTTCGCTACTCATTCCCATACCTCTATCATTTATAATAACTTCAACTCCGTTAGGAACATTGCGTGTGTGCACAGAAATTTCAGGTTTTTCAGGTGAATATTTGTTTGCATTGTCCAATAAATTATTAATTATATTCGATATGTGCGTCAAATCTCCTTTTACTAAAAACTGTTGAGCCTTGAGATCAGCATAAGCAATACCCTCTCGTTTTTCTACTTGAAGCCCAATGTTTTCAATTGCACGATCAATAACATCATGCAAATTCACCTCTGTTAGTTTTAATTTAAATTCTTCCTTATCTAGTAATGACATCTGTAACACCTTCTCCACTTGAGCATTCATACGCTTATTTTCTTGCTTAATAATATTTGCAAAGCGTTGTACTTTTTCTGGTTTACCAGCAATCATAGGACTACTGATGGAATCAGCAGCTAAAGAGATTGTGGCAATAGGGGTTTTGAACTCATGGGTCATATTATTAATAAAATCAGTTTTCATTTCAGAAAGTTTCTTTTGCTTGAAAATAACATCAATAGTATAGCCAAAGCAAAACATAATAACTAAGGTAAAAAGTATTGAGCTAATAATATTTACCCAAAGCTGACTCCAAACAAAGTCTGTCCTATTGGGAAAAAATACATACAGTTTACCTGGTGAAGCCGGTGCTTCTCCCATATTGCTAGCTGTGATTACTCCTGTTGAAAAAAGATGCACCCAATAGTCAGAGGTATATAGATTTTTTTGTCCCGGCAGAAGGTTCTGAGGCTGATGCTCTTCCACGACATAATGTCCATCCTGAATGATAAAACAATCTTTTCCTTTTTCATTAGAGAATACCCCATAGTGGTAATTTGTGCGAATATTGCGATTGACAAAAGCTGTTCTTATTGATTTTTCCAGAAGGTCGAGTTGGATGCGTTTATTTAAAGGCTTGTTGCGCGTGCGCTGAATGAGCCTCCACTGTCGCTTATAATCTTCTAATAGCGTAATATTTGTTGTTGTACTAGGCAACTCTGGCAAAGACGCCGAAATGGAACTTTGTTTTCTTTGGAAAAAGCCATTTTGTTGAATTTCGTACTCAAATTCTTCACTCTTCTCTAATAGCTTTGCCACATCATTTAGTGCATCAAAAACATTTTGGTCAAACTGCTCTTCTTTTAATTGTGCTGCCGAACGAATTAAATTGATTTGAAGTAGTATAATACCAATCAAAGCCACACTCATTAAACCTATGATGATCCAAATAGCTTTTTTATTCATAGTTTGTAACTATTTACTACTTTCAATATGGTATCTGAATAGCTACCATAATCCATTATTTACAAAGCAGCATTTCTAAATTATTAAAGTAAATATTTCACAAATCTAACTTAAATCTGTTGTGATATTCTTTACTTTAACGCTGCTTTAACGGCAATTGTTAGGAATTTCTTACACTAGTAAAAATCAAAAAATAGTAGGTAGTACATCACGATGTATGATGGTATAAGAACGGTTCAAATTGTGAACTAAAATAGTAAATAAGGCTCATTGAAAACGTAGTCATAAACCTTTTGTGAAGCCTTGATCTTTATTAAATAAATATATCAAAGATGGTTTATCTTCTCTACTTTTTCCATCACACATTGTGATATACCACCATTTTACAGTTTTTAGATACACTCTAAGTTTTAACAAAATCTACCGATCGATAAATATTATAAACTTACTCTGAGAAGTTTTTCTTTCTTATCTTGCTCATAACAATTCATACAATCCGTGAGAATAATCATTTTCTTTTTATTATGTTTTATAATAACTGCCCAAGCTCAAGAGCAGTACACCGTGGCAAATTTACCCAATCCCAAAGATACTGGAAGTGGATATGTTAGTGATCCTGATGGTTTTTTATCCGTTACTGAAAAAGCAAGCATCAACCAGATTTGTGCTAAAATTGAGCAAAAAAGCAGCGCTCAAGTAGCTGTTGTTCTAGTTAACTCTATCGGAAATGAAAATCCCAAAATGTTTGCGACTGCGCTATTCAATAAGTGGGGAATTGGGCAAGCTGGAGCTGACAATGGTCTGCTTATCCTTTCCGTAATGGATCAAAGAAGAACAGAATTTGAAACAGGATATGGGATGGAGGCAGTACTACCCGATATTTATTGCTACCGAATAGGAATGCAAGTGCTAGTGCCGTATTTCAAGGAAGAACAGTATGGGGCTGGCTTGCTAGCTACGCTAGAAAATATACAGCGCATACTAGATGATCCTAGCACTATAGAAGAATGGCGATCCAAAAACGAACAGTATGATAATACTGGTAAGCAGTTTTTTACTATTTACAGCATCCTCGATCTGCTGTTTCACATTATTATAGGGTTTTTAATTTTTTTAACGCTACGCTCTAAATCGGAACTCTATGATAAGTTTATGGATTTAAGAAAAATTAATCAATGGTGGTTCATGCTTTTCTTTCCTTTGCCTTTCGTTTTCGTGTTTTTATATCTTGAACGCAAAAAGAAAAAGCTACGCAATCATCCGAGATATAGCAAGCAGAATGGTAAGCTAATGCACAAGTTGGATGAAAATACGGATGATCGTTTTTTGCAAAGCGGACAAATTACAGAAGAACAGATCAAATCTGTTGACTACGATGTTTGGATAACGGAAGAGAATGACGATGTGCTTGTGCTTCCTTACTCAAAGCCTTACTCAAAATACAGGAATTGCCCAGCGTGTAATTTTAAAACATACCATCATTATGAAAAAGTTATCCGCTCAGCAACTAGAAGTCGCTCAGGGCTAAAACTTAGAAATAGTGAGTGCCACAATTGTAATTACAGGACATCAAAAGAAGTCATCATTCCGAAAATTACATCTAGCTCATCGAGTGGTGGTGGAAGTGGAGGCGGTGGGTCGTGGGGTGGCGGTAGTTCTGGTGGAGGCGGTGCTGGAGTAGGATGGTAAATATGTGAACGTTCAGCATTTAAAAAATGCCAAACGTTCAATGAGTACTTTATGCACGTTCTCTATACAAGTCGTTGTACATTTTCTGCAATTTTTTTCTAGCAAAGAAAATTCTCGATTTGATTGTACCGAGTGGCGCATCAAGTTGCTCTGCTATCTCGTCGTACTTATAGCCTTCATAAGCCATCCAAAATGGTATTCTAAAGTCATCTGGTAAAGCATTTACCATTTTCATTAATTCTTTGTACGCTACATCATGTTCTCCATCATTATCCACTACTGAATCGCCAGAATTTATATAATAGTTATTGGGAGTTTGATCTAAAAGCACCCCTCTACGCATTTTCTTGCGATAGTTGTTGATAAAAATATTACGCATGATGGTTACCGCCCAAGCCTTGAAATTGGTATTAGGACGATACTTATCAGCATTATTTATAATTCTTAACGCCGTATCTTGGTACAAATCTTCGGCATCCACATTATTTCCTGTTAATTTTAATGAGAATGCTCTTAGTGATTGACTAATTCCTTCGAGTTGCTCATATATCTGTCTTTGCAAAGCCATTGTAATCATAGTCAAGTTATTTTTGTGTTCTCCTAATTTTTTTGTTAACCCATGCTGTAAAGATGCAATCTGAACAACTTTCGTTGGTTACAAAACTAAAGAACTCTTTATAATAATAGTAAATGATCAAAAACCATTCCAATTTTTTTCACATCAATATTAAATACATCTATGTTATGTAAATAATTTTTACAAATGTAGTGCTAAAACGTGAAAAATGCAATCCTAAGTTCCCTAAATATTACATGAATTTAGCAAAATTATATTGGAATGACGGCTATTTGACAGATAAAAAAATTATCCTGTAAAAACCATTGACTAAACTATGCTGTTATACGAATGTTTATTAATTGAATCTACAATATTATTTATCTAATTTTCAGTTCATTCTGTCGAAAAACACTAAGTTATGGAGGTGGTTACACAACAAAGTTATCTCCCAGAAAATATCCGTTATCTGAGGAAAAAGATGAACCTCAGCCAAGAAGAGTTAGCCAATAAAATTGGGCTAAATAGAGGAAATATAGCCTCTTACGAAAAAGGTGTAGCGGAGCCAAAAAATTGCAACTTGTTGAAATTAGCACATGTTTTTAGCATATCTGTTATTGACTTGATTGAAAAAGATTTAGCTACTTTGAATGGGCATTATTATGCTTCTAAAAATGGAGCTGTAAATGGACATTCAATTGATGCTGAAAAAAAACAAAATGAACTCAAGCAACATTTAGCTAAAGCTGAAGAGTTACAAATGGTTGTTAGTAGTCTATACAACTGTCATTGTTTCAAACTTAAGCATTTAGATAGTCAAGATAGAACCACTCAAGTCTTAATCAGCAATTTTGAGCAGTTGTACGAAATAACACACAACTTACTAAAATCACACCGTGAACTACTCGACTTGATCCAAGAAGAAACAAATACATCCAAACCAACTGACATTACTACACTCTAGAGGATAATTCTAACTGACATTTTGGCGGTCTCAAAATGGATTATTCACTCTTTTTATTTAAACCTATCCTAACTTTTTGATAGGAGTTCTTAACAAAGACTTTCCTCACCTTTGTTGTGACAATTTATTGAATAAGTAAAAACAGAAAGATGAAATCACTAAGAGAAATAGCTCTTGTAGCAACTTTAATGATGTTGACTACTGCTTTGAGTGCCCAAGTTTCGATAGGTTTAAAAGGAGGTTACTATCAGTCTAATATTCAAAAAACAGAAGGATTAGAATCCGTAACGCCAGACTTTTTTGCGCTAGATAATTATACCATTGGGGCAGTTGCAGAAGTTCCTATATTTTCTAATTTTTATTTTCAATCTGAGTTGAACTATACTGTAAAGGGGTTTGGCGTAACTGCCAATGCGAATATTGATGTTTTTAATACATCGCTGCCACTGGGTGGAAAGGCACGCTCTAAGTTTCATTATTTAGATGTGCCGTTGTTAGCAAAAGCAAAATTTGGACAGCAAGCCGTTCAGTTATATTTGATGGCCGGTCCTTCTTTTGGCTACGCTCTGAGCGGTGAAGTTGAAACAAGAGTTAAAGCACTAGTGGAGCTTAAAGTATCAGATATTTCAATTGACTTGGACGATATTGACTATGAGCGATTCGAGTTGAGTGGTATTGTTGGAGCGGGAATGAATATTGATTTAAACGCTGTTCAACTCTTTGCTGATGCTCGTTATCAACATGGCTTTACAGAGCTTTACGACATTCCTTACGCAGAAGAAAAAGTAAGAAATAAAGGCCTAGCACTTACTGCGGGCTTCATGATTCCCATAAAGTAACAAATAAAAAAAATAAGATTTCCAGAGCCTCAAAAACTTTGAAAATCTTGTTTTTCATCAGTAAGAACTCTCTTTTCCAATCTACACCATCAGTCAAACGATTCACTCATTCAAATTTAACATTTAGACATCCTCTATGCAATTTATTTAAAAATCACCTTATTTAGCGGAAAACTATACAATGATTATGAACAGATTTTTTCTAATAAGTATGTTGTTTTCCACGTTATTTTTTTCCGCTTGTAATAAGACCAAAGTTGCGGAATTAGAAGGGCAAGTAATGGCTAAAGAGCAGCAAGTAACACAGCTTGAACAGCAGCTTGACCATCTACAACAAGCCAATGCCAGCCTTTTGGATAGAATGGAAGATATGTCTATCATCAATAAGGAAGGAGCTTCGAGCATTCGAGAATCACTAGAGAATATTAATCAGCAATATGGGTTCATTCAAAATTTGACAGAAAAAATTCAATCGAAGGATTCACTAAATTTGGCACTCGTCATGAATCTAAAACGTTCCTTGAGCAATATCAACGACGAAGATGTGCAAGTGGAAGTAAAAGGCGGTGTAGTTTATGTCTCAATTTCTGATAAACTACTGTTCCGTTCGGGAAGTTCAACTGTTACAAGTCAAGCGAAAGAAGTATTAGGTAAAGTAGCTGCTATTGTGAATGATCACAATGATTTAGACATTCTTGTAGAGGGACACACTGATAATGTCCCAATTAATAATAACTGCGTGAAGGACAATTGGGATTTGAGCGTGAAACGAGCCACTTCTGTTGTGCGTGTACTCCAGCTAGACCACTATGTTGCACCAGAGCGCCTGACGGCTTCAGGTAGATCAGAATACGTCCCAAAATCGGATAATGAAACAGCCGAAGGTAAAAGTATCAACCGACGCACTGAAATCATTATTACACCTCAGTTAGATCAATTTTTTGAGTTGATGAAAACACCTGAGGTGTTGAATTAGAAATGCTTACGAACATACTATAAAAGTCGTGTAATTGATTTTAACTTATTGAATGCCAATATTTGATTTCTATCCTATTGGCATTTTTATTTGTACCAGATCAGCATTAAAAGTTCGGTAAATAGCAAAGCACCAATTTTCAAAGTATCAGATATCTTTAAAGCCTCAATTAATTAAACCTAAGCAACGGGTAAAGGATAAGTATTGCATCTTTGTGTCATTTATTTACTAAAAGTGCTAAATAACTACTTTCATTTTATGAATACCATGAAATATATCGAATGTTTACTCAATTCTTTATAATTTTATGCTCAATAATATGGTTTAAAAATTTTATTTGGCTAAAATATTTATTAAAATTATGAGTAAAGAACAGAAATCGACTTCTCGTCGAAATTTTATGAAAGCTGGAGCTACTACGGCTGCAGGCTTCATGATCGTACCTCGTCATGTACTGGGCAAAGGATTTACCGCTCCTAGTGATAAATTGAATTTAGCCTCCATTGGGGCAGGCGGAAAAGGCTGGAGCGATATCAACAACGCCTATAACAAGGACGCTAACAATGTAGTAGCTCTTTGTGATGTGGATTTTAAGCAGGCAGAAAGAGCAATTAAGAAGTTCGATAAGGCAAAAAAATATAAGGACTTCCGAAAGATGATTGATGAGATGAGCAAAGATATTGATGCAGTAACCATCTCTGGTCCTGACCACATGCACGCCGTAGCAGCAATGGCAGCCATGCAGGAAGGAATGCACGTTTATGTACAAAAACCACTGACACACAATATCTACGAAGCAAGAATGCTAACAGAAGCAGCTCGTAAATACAAGAGCGTAACTCAGATGGGAAATCAAGGTGCTTCTAATCCTGGACAAGTCAAAATGATGGAGTGGTTCGATGAAGGTGTAATTGGTAAGGTTCACACCGTGCAGTGCTGGACGAATCGGCCTGTATGGCCACAAGGTATTCCAGTGCCTACTGAAAAAATAGATCGCCCTGAGCATATCAGCAAAGAGGATTGGGATTTGTACATCGGCCCAGGTGATATGATGGACTTTCACCCACTTTATTGGCATTTCAAGTGGAGAGGTTGGTGGAATTTTGGAACAGGAGGATTGGGTGATATGGGCTGCCATATCATAGACCCACCTTTCAGAGTAATCGGTTTGGGCTATCCAACTGATGTAGAATGTAGTGTAGGACAAATATTTACAAGAGATTGGACACCAGAATATATTCCTGAGGGTTGTCCACCATCATCTTACGTTAAAATTTCCTTTCCTGCTTCGGAAAAGAATGATATGCCCGTAACCATGACTTGGTCAGATGGCGGCATTCGCCCTTCACATCCTGACTTAATTCCAGCAAATGAGCCTTTAACAGGAACGGGGAGCGACAATGGTGTGATCATGATAGGAGAAAAAGGGATTATGACCTGTGGCGTTTACGGAACTCAGCCAATCGTTTGGTTAAATAATGGTGATAAATTGACGATGCCAGAGAAATATGATGGCGGCAATAAATATGCTTTTGATGCAGAACACGGTCATCAGGTACACTGGACAGAGGCTTGCAAGGCAGGATTTGGAAGTGATGAACACAAAGCTTTGACTTCCTCTTTTGACTATGCAGGTCCGTTAACGGAAACTGTATTGATGGGGAATTTGGCTATCCGTAGCTATCAAACGGCTACTAACGAGGATAAGCAGGGTAGAAAGCAATTTGATGGTCGCAAGAAACTGTTGTGGGACGGAAAAAGCATGAAGATCACAAACTATGAACCAGCAAATGCCTTTGTAAAGCGTGAGTACAGAGAGGGTTGGAAAGGAATGATTTAATCCTATCGCTATATTGATATTTTTAAGGATCGGATGCTTTTAAAGTGTATCCGATCCTTCTGTTTTAATTGGATTCCCAAACTAAAGACTGGTAGCTTTTTTTGATTCTCGGCAGATTTATATTGCGCTTAATGGCTTCTACCACCTCTGTTTTAGAAGTAGTTAAATCTGCAATTTTTTTGTCAATCTTGGCATCATTTCCAATGACGCGACTCTTGTTTAGAACTTCCTCTATTGTCTCTTGATAGCTATTTAACGCCGCCTCGTATTCGCTTGTGATAGCTTCAATTTCATCCGTAATAAAGCGACTTTGACCTACCGCAAAATCGGGAAACCGCAAGCGCTGATCGTTCACCGCAAGAGAGTAGAATATATTCTTGTTACCATCTGTGTAGTCCCTATTGATGATTTCGCCAACGTCTTTCTGAATCTTTGGATAGTTGTAGTATTCATTCAATAAATCATTCAACGACGCTTCAATTTCAGTAGGATTTATATTGGGATAAATGGTCTTGATGCGATCTAGCACATAGTTTCTGAGTAGTAATTTCAAAGCGTCTGTTTTGACCTCTATTGAACTTACCTTCGATGCAAACTGCAAAAGTGCTTTCTCTAACCCTTGATAATAAGCAACATAATCCGAAAGTTTACGCTGCATCTCTGTAACTTCTGCTACATCAATGTCACTTCCTTGTAGGGAAACATTGATAACCATTTCTACAATAGATTTGATAGATCCTACCACTGGCAAGCCTTGCATAAAAGAAGTAGTGATCGGATTTTTTAAGATATTATCGACTATCGTTAGAAATTTTTCTTTTTTAACTTTATTGACTTTTGAACGTCCTTTGAATATCTCTTCTTCGAGAATACGATTCACTCGACGACCGAGTGAAAAACCTAGATCAGTGTTCTCAGGATTATTTAAAGCAGTGATTTGATCGGTATAAGAGAAAATTTGATTAGTCAAATCTAAGGCATTCAGCGCAGTTGAAGCGGATTCTACAAACTCCGTAGAATTAACCATTCTCGCCATATTGCGTTCTACTAAGGTTTTGTTCGTAAAAAGCTGTGTTTCAGAAATGCTACTAATTTTCTTATTGTTAGCTTCCAGAACTTCGTTAAAGTATTTGTAGTTTTTACTGACCTTATCCAAATCCGATCCCATTGTACCTGCCACAGAATCGACTTTCAAGGCAAGTTTACCAGTCAAAGAATCGGCTACTTTAACCATCTCAAAGTATCTTTCATACAGTACGTACACACTATCTGAAAGTGTTGATTGTGCATTAGTATTACTTGAAAAAAATAATGCAATAGCCAAGGGCAAAAAATATTTAATCATATCTTCAATTATTTTGAATGTTGAACTTTGGTCAAAAATAAAAAGTGCCAAGAAAACAAAACGTAAAGTTTACATTCTCTTGTTTATCATAAATCAAATAAAAAAATTAGACAATCCTACTAGGCTCAAAAACTAAAATGAGCAACAGTGAGAAGGTAACAATTATTGTACAAATTTTTATTCAAAGATACCTGTGCTTAAATACCGATCTCCTCTATCACAAACGATACTCACAATAAAGCCTTCTTCTAAGGTCGAAGCCAGTTTAGTAGCAGCAAAAGCAGCACCTCCACTACTCATACCCGCAAAAACACTCTCCTCTAAAGACAATCGCTTCATCATCTCAACCGCTTCTACTTGCGAAACGTCAATAATCTGATCCACTCGCTCTGCTTCATAAATCTGAGGCAGAAATTCAGGCGACCAACGCCGAATACCCGGAATACGGCTACCATCCTTAGGCTGAACTCCAACAATTTGTATGTTTTCGTTTTGTTCTTTCAAATATTTTGATACCCCCATGATCGTTCCAGTAGTTCCCATAGAAGAAATAAAATGAGTGATTCTTCCTTTCGTATCTTTCCATATTTCAGGTCCAGTTGTTTGATAGTGCATTTTCCAGTTGTCCGCATTTCCAAACTGATTCAACATATAGTAGCCTCCTTTTGCCACTAGTGATTCAGCATACTGCCTTGCATATTCAATCGTTTTGGCTGCGGGTGTCAAAATAACCTCTGCACCGTAGGCTTGCATCGTTTGAATACGTTCTTTAGTGGCACTTTCTGGCATGATGAGCGTAATGTCTAAGTCGAATTGTCGAGCGATCATTGCTAAAGCTATTCCCGTATTACCGCTAGTGGCTTCCACTAGTCGTATTCCCTTATGAACCTCCCCCCTATCTAATGCACCTTTTATCATGCCGTAAGCAGCTCTGTCTTTTACACTTCCTCCAGGATTTTGTCCCTCTAATTTTCCGTAGAGTTTCACTCTTGCGTTAGGATTAATATGGCTTAATTCTACTAATGGGGTATTGCCGATGAGATCGAGAATAGTATTCATAGTTTATCTGCTTATCTAATGTGACTAGTAAAACTAACATTAAGTCTCCTATAAACAACGTTAAATATATCTGTTTTATGAAACCCAAAAGTAACAGTATCGAATAAGTATAAAGAATTATCGTTTACAAGTATCAAAACAACGGATCGATACAAAGGAGTTATAGATCGCCAAAACTGTCTTAATTTAAGACCAATATTACTATTATTTTTGTTTCATATATGTTATCTTATCATAAATAACTCACAAAAATACAGAACTTATGAGTAAGTTTTTTTTAATTACAATTTTGCTGACAACTACTATCTTCTACTTACCTTTTGCTCAAAATTGTAATGGTGATAACTTCTTTTCTTATGGTGATTTTGGAACTGGAGTAGATAATATAGGTGCACTGCCCAATGGCTTTCCGAACGTTCCTATTCAATACGTAGCAACACCGCCACCTAATGGAGATGATAATAATGGACTCGGACAATTTACCATAAGTAATAAGGTCTTGAAAGCATGGGGCTTTCAAGCAGCTCCCTTTTGGATTGAAGTAGAAGATAACAGTCCAAACGCCGATGGTTACATGATGGTAATAGATGCCGCTAATAATGACAACGTAGTCGTCTGGCAAGAACAGGTGGAGTTATGTGGTAGTTCTGTGTATGAATTCTCAGTAGATGTTGCCAATATTTTTGATCCCAACAATGGTGCTCCTTCGATATACGAGCCTAATTTGAACTTGCGAATCAATGGTCAGGTGATAGAAAATTATGATAATGGCGTTATTCCCAGAGATGGTCAATGGCATTCCTATATTACAACAATTAATCCCCCCAATGGAACAGGCACTTACACGATTGACTTATATCACATCAGCGAGAACGACGGCACAAGAATTTTTGGCGGCGATTTTGCTATTGATAATTTGAGTTTAAAAAGATGCGAGCCGCAATTAGTTCTGCCTTCTAACGTAATCGTCTGCCAACCTAACGAGACAAGACTTAACGCTGCTGTGAATAACATGGTGTTTAACAATCCCGTCTATCAATGGCAAAAAAGTACAGACAATGGCAGCAGTTGGCAGACTGTTCCTAGTAGTAACACAACTTCTCTTCTTGTTGACGATCCTAACAATGAAGATCAATATAGAATAGTAGTTGCCCAAGATGCTTCCTTGCTAAATAATAATATCTGCCAAGTTCTTTCCAATACAACTACTTTAGATGTAAGAGTTACAAAAGCAACTATTGACCGAACAATATGCGAAGGAACACAAACACAAATTGGTAATCAGACCTTTGAAGTAGCCGGTTCTTATACTGATATACGCCTCACAAATGAGATGGGCTGCGATAGCTTAGTTACTTTAAATCTAACAGTACTACCCAATCAAACTGCTTTTATTGAACAGTCTATTTGTGATGGTGAAACATATAACTTTTTTGGAAGCACATTAACAACCGCCGGCACATATCAAAATATGATCGCTGCACAAAACGGCTGCGATAGTGTTATCACACTAGAGCTGAGTGTTCGAGAAAGTATAGAGACCATGCTAAATGCCTCCATTTGCGAGGGAGAGACTTACTCATTTGAAGGACAAATATTGAGTGCATCGGATATTTATACGGTTACTTATCAAACGGAATCGGGCTGCGACAGCACCATCACTTTAGACCTGACTGTGCTAGAACATACGGCAGGCACAAGAAATATCGAACTTTGCGAAGGTGAATTATTTGAGGGAATAAGCTACACCGAAAGCACTACTTTTGAAAATATATTGCAAAATGAAGTAGGCTGCGACAGCACATTGACCACTAATATCATAGTTTATCCAATTTACGAAAACATTATTCCAACGCAGATTTGTGAGGGCGAAACTTTTATGGATGCTCTCATCAATTCAGATACAACCATCATTTTGAATCAAACCTCCATCAATGGCTGCGATAGCATCAGTTATTTTGAAGTAGAAATATTACGACCTGTTGTTGTGAATTTGGAGCGGCAAATCTGCACGGGTGAATTATTCTTCTTTGGAGGCGAAGCAAGAACAGCAAGCAATCAATACGTAGAAGTGCTGACAGGCTTGAACGGCTGCGATAGCATCACCGTTTTGAATTTACAAGTACTAGAATCTATTGACATCAATCAAGCAGCCTCCATTTGCGAGGGAGAGACTTACTCATTTGAAGGACAAATGTTGAGTGCATCGGATATTTATACGGTTACTTATCAAACGGAATCGGGCTGCGACA
>CAYWKD010000023.1:52194-58816 GCA_964458705.1 uncultured Saprospiraceae bacterium
TACTAGAATCTATTGACATCAATCAAGCAGCCTCCATTTGCGAGGGAGAGACTTATTCATTTGGTGGGCAAACATTAGTGGAGGCGGGTATTTACATTGATTCTTTACTAACTCTTACAGGCTGCGATAGTATTGTGAAGCTAGATTTAACGGTACTTAATAATTCATTAAATGTTATTGATGTAACTGTTTGTGCTGGAACTACTTATCTAGGGCAAATCTATACTGAAAGTACTTTTTTGACTGACCGATTGGTGAGTGCAAATGGCTGTGATAGTATTTTGACTACGAATATTAATGTTTTGCCTGTTTATGAACAGCGAGAACTTGTTACTTTATGTAGCGGCGATTTCTTCATTGACCGACAGCAATTTAGCGACACCACTTTTTCAGTCAATTATCAGTCTAGTCTTGGTTGTGATAGTCTTGTACAATATGAAATACTAGTGGAAGACTTATCAGGCTTTGAAATTGAAGGAGATTTATCACTTTGCCCCAATGAAAGTAGTGCACTTTCAGCAGGTGATTTTGTTAGTTATGAATGGAACAATGGAGCAAGCACGCCAACTGTTGAGATTACCAATACAGGCTGGTATGCCGTTACAGTTACTTCGGATATAGGATGTATCGCTTCTGATTCCGTCTTAGTAGAAGTAACAGCTCTATCGGCTCAACTGATTGGTCAACAACCAAGTTGCTTTGGAACATCAAACGGTAGAATAGAGGTAATTAATGTAGAAGGAGGTACACCGCCATATTCATATCGTATTGGTAATGTCACTCAATCTAGCGGAAATTTTTCGGGATTAGTAGCTGGAAATTATCAAGTCCAAATTACAGATGCAGCAGGCTGTGCACTTGATTTGAGTTATGATTTACAAGAACCCGATTTGCTAGTAGTTAATTTAGTAGAAACCGTAGAACTCACCTTGGGGCAATCCGTGCAATTAGCTGCCACAGCCAACAGAGCAGTAAAATATAACTGGTCGCCAGCATCAATTCTCAGCTGTACAAACTGTCCTAATCCAGTAGCTAACCCGCTCAATTCGCAGGATATAATCGTAACAGCAACAGACTCAATGGGATGCGAAGCTACAAGTCAAGTCGCCTTGATCGTTGGTAATTATCAGCTCTATGCTCCTACTGCCTTTTCTCCGAATGGGGATGGCGTGAACGATATGTTTCAAATTTTTCCAGAAAATGGTAGTATTGCTCAGGTGAACCACTTTAGCATTTATGACCGCTGGGGCAATCAGTTGCTAGAAAAGAAACAACCTGCTATTAAAGCTCTAAACTGGGATGGTACAGCAAACAACCAGTCAATTAACCCTGGTGTTTATACGTGGCTGCTAAGTTTTGAACTGATAGATGGAAGAAAAGAAGTGCTATCTGGTACAGTCTTGGTGCAGTTATAGCACTTTCGACTAACAGGAGATCAATACGTTCTAATCAACTCTGCTACTGATTCAATCCATTTTGGATTGTCGTTTAAGCTAGGCACTAAATCAACATGCTCGCCTCCCATTTCCTCGAACTCTTCTTGATATTCTGTTCCGATCTCAACAATGGTCTCTAAACAATCTGCTACAAAAGCCGGGCTGAATACAAGTAAACGTTTAGCTCCTTTTTTGGATTGCTCCTCAATGACTTTGCTCGTGTATGGCTGCGCCCACTTTTCAGGACCTAATCGACTTTGAAAACAGGTTGTATATTGATCTTCCTGCAAGCCCAGTTTTGTTACAATTGCTTTTGTTGTACCATGACATTGAGCAGAATAACAAAATTGATTAATAGCCGAAATGGTTTGGCAGCAATTTTCTTCTTTCAAACAATAGTTGCAATTGTCGGCTTTTCTCAGCTGTCGCTGTGGCAGTCCATGATAGCTAAACAAAATGTGGTCATAATGATCGAGGTCGAACTGACGTGCATTTTCTGCAAATATTTCAATCATTGGTTCATGATCATAGTAAGAATTGACGAGCTTGACATCGGGAATAGCTTCTTCTTTAATCAGTAGCCGCATCACTTCTTCATGCACAGAACCTGTCGTTGCAGAAGCGTATTGAGGAAAAAGTGGAAAAACGATGATCTCTGTTACTTGCTGATCGAGTAGTCGCTTGAGCGCAGATGAAACAGAAGGGCTTTGATAGCGCATGGCTAGCTCTACAGCATACGCTTCTCCTAGCTGTTCCTTAACGCCTTCCGCTAAGCGTTCACCATACACCTTCAATGGCGAACCATCATCTGTCCAGAGTTCTTTGTACAACTTTGAAGAACTACCTGAACGAAATGGTGCAATAATGCCCCGTACTAAAATATTTCTCGCCAACCAGGGATAGTCAATGACCCGTCTATCCAGTAGAAACTGTTTTAAATATTTTCTTACATCGGCTCGCTTTGGGGAATCTGGTGTTCCTAAATTAACTAACAGTACGCCTTTCTTACCAAATCTCGTCATCTATCAAATTCTTTTTTTCAATTACAATTAAACAAGAAGCAGCAACATGGGTTGTCTCAAATAGCAATATATAAGCTCCATATTGTTGAAAATACGTCAAAAAGTAGCCAAATATCAAGGAATAATTTTCTCAATGGGCATTACCAAAATATCCTCTGCCCCTAGTGCTTTCAAGTCTTGAATAATATTCCAAAATTCTGTCTCATTCATCACGGCATGAATCGCCACCCAGCCATCCGCTGCCAGTTGCATAACAGTAGGGCTTTTTACGCCAGGCAACAAATCTTTAATAGCTTCTAATTGATGAGCGGGTGCATTTAGCAATACATATTTTTTACCTTTTGAACCCAAAACAGCATTTATGCGAAATAGTAGATCATTGAGTAATGCTTGCTCTGATTGGCTTAAAGTAGTATTGGAAATCAAGACAGCTTCCGATTGCATGACTACTTCTACTTCTTTCAAGCCGTTACTGCGAAGTGTGCCACCTGTACTAACGATATCGAATATGCCTTCTGCTAGCCCAATATTAGGAGCAATTTCAACTGAACCACTGATTTCATGGATTTCGGCATTTACACCACTTTTATTTAGGTATTGATGTAAGATATGTGGATACGAAGTCGCAATATTTTTACCTTCAAAAAAAGAAGTTCCTTCGTAGTCCAATTCCTTTGGAATAGCGAGCGACATACGGCATTTTGAAAAACCAAGCCTCTTAGTAATCGCAACGCGCTTGTTCATCTCTGCCATCACATTTTCTCCCACAATGCCAATATGTGCTACACCATCCTGTACATATTGAGGAATATCGTCATCCCTCAATAGCAATACATCCAATGGAAATTCATTGGCGCTAGCCATTAAAGTTCGCTTATTTATGCTAAATCGAATACCACTATCTGCCAATAGCTGAGTAGATTTTTCACTCAGGCGACCCGATTTTTGAATGGCAATTTTCAGTCGAGTTTCCATATTAAAATAGCTGTTGTTTTGTAAATGGGCAAGATATAGCAATTCAATTGGCTAACCAAATTGCTGAGGAACGTCAGATTTTTCTTTTCTTTGTTAAGAAATAGTCTGTGTTGCGTTTTGCTATGGACAGGATCAATTTGTAATCAATGATAAATGACTTAAGACAGAGCTACAATGCCTCTTTTAGTGTAGAGAAATACCATGCTATGCTCGACGAAATTGAGCAGCAGTTTCATCATCGCCCCCCTTTTAGAATTGCAGAAACTCCCATATTCATTCCAGATGGTTTGCAGAAGAAGTTGTTTGAAGCTAGTGAGCAAATCATTGACATCATCGCAAAAGATGATTTCAAAGAACGTTCAAAGGGCGCATTGTTGGCTGGGCAAATTGTACCAAATGAAACCGACCATACTCTTTTTTTACAAATGGATTTTGGGATATGTTTGGACGAAAAAGGAGAGCTCGTGCCTCAGTTAATTGAAATTCAAGGTTTTCCTTCTCTCTATTTTTATCAAGAAGCAGTCGCCAATTTATATCGGAAATATTTTGATGTTCCATCTGACTATTCCCATTTATTTAATGGACTAAACTCTGAAACTTATATTGATTTACTCCGAAAGCTAATTATTGGTAATCACAAAACCGAAAATGTCATTCTACTAGAAATAGAACCCGAGCGGCAGGCAACAGCTATTGATTTTATCATTGGCAAGCACTATTTGGGCATAGAATACGTCTGTATAAGTGATTTGAAAGTAATAAACGACGATGTGTATTACCTCAAAGATGGAAAGCTAGTGCAAGTAGAGCGCATTTATAATCGCGTCATCTTTGATGAATTGATTAAACGAGAGGACTTAAAAAGAGAATTTTATTTCACAAAAGCGTATAATGTAGAATGGGCTGGGCATCCCAATTGGTTCTTCCGAATTAGTAAGCATACGCTACCTTTATTAAGCACATCACCTTATGTTCCAGCGTCTATCTATTTGAACGATTTGCAGCAAATTCCTGATGACTTAGAGCATTATGTACTAAAGCCACTGTACTCCTTTTCAGGAAGTGGCGTATTGATTAACCTGAATCGCTACGATATTGAATCGATTAAAGACCCTGAGAACTACATTCTTCAACGAAAGGTAACTTATGCTCCAGTCATCAAAACACCCGATAGTCTCGCTAAATGTGAGGTCAGAATGCTTACTGTTTGGGAAGAGGGAGCGGCTCGTCCAAGAATGGTGAATAATCTCGCTAGGCTCAGCAAAGGAGAAATGATTGGTGTGAGGTACAACAAAAATAAGGACTGGGTCGGTGGAAGTGTTGGATTTTTTAGATGCCGTTAAATGGAAGAAACCAGTTGATTCAATTCACTTAGATCGCTTTCAGTCTTATTGGGTAGCAGAAGCCACAAATTACCATAGTAGTTGAAGTTCTGGGCTAGTTTTTGGGCTTCAGTACCCGCCCCAAAGTAAACATCAATGTGTCCTGCTCCTCGAATAGCACCTCCCACATCTTGTGCCAGTAGTAATTTATACTCATGACCAATGACTCTGCCTTTTTCTACGACTGGCAAAGCTGCTAGAAGTGTACTTCCTAAAGGAATATAACGCGAATCTACTGCCACTGAAAGTCGTGGCGTCAGAGGCACATGCCCGGCACCTGTTGGTGTAGAAAAACTTTCTCTAAAAAAGGTGTAAGAGGGATTAATATTCAGAATACTATCAACAAGTTCGGGGCGACTATTTAAGAATGTCTTGATGCCATCCATAGAAATGTTACTAATGCCATACTCCTTGCTATTATTGGCTAGATGACGCTCAATGCTGCGATAAGGGAAACCGTTCTGCCCATCATAAGCGAGTAGTTTCCGACTGCCGTTCGGATATTCTACATACCCAGAGCCTTGAAGCTGCATAAAATAAATATCTACCTTGCTTTGAGCATAAGCAAGTATTGTACCGCAACCATCCAACGCACCTTTGGACACAGCCGCTCGGGATGGAAGTGTGTCCAAGCAGGCTTTAGGATTACCATAAATAGGACAGGAGAACTGAGCGGAAGAATCACTATTCACTTTGATAACTGGTGAAAAGTAACCAGTAAATTGCACGTTGCCTCGTCTATCTTTGCCCCATATTTGATAAGCAGCCAACTCTTCCGATATGCCAATCGGTACAATGTGCTGCCACTGCTTTAGCAAATCTGCTGTTTGCTTCAACTCCTCCAAATTGACCTTTAAATTACCAATTTGTTGGTTGTAGCGTTGCTTTCTGATCTTCAGCAACTTTGACTGTCGCTCCAATCCTTTCAAGATAACATCATCAATCATTGGAAAATCGAGGGAGTCAAGTGGCGTATGCGTGTAGATGTGATTCAGTTTATTAGCTTTCACAAACTTACCCAAGCGATTGAATTCCGATTTGCCTAAATCCACTGAAACAGAATCCGCCAAGGGAATGAAAGCCGCTGAGTTTTTCTTAGCTCCATCATCACAGGCCATCCAATTTATTCCCAACAAAATTAAAATGCCTAAACGTAATAGCGGCATGCACTGAGGTATTGTTGACTAACAAAGTAACAAGGCTTTTAAATAGAATGCAAGTGCTACCCCTTAATTACCAATTCTTTAACACTTTCAAGCGGCTTACTAAATATTTTTGGAATTGATTTCAAGTAAAATAAATTTCTGAGGTTTCCTTCTTAACAGAGCGTAAGTAACTGCCTTTTTTGTATTTTTCGCAACTAAATACTGATTGTGACGGCATTTTTTTTAAATAAATTATTGACGATCTAATTTTTTATTCTTAAACCTACATCTATTATGTCTGTAAAGCCTAGAGAGCGCGTTGTTCGCTTATTGCTCCGCATCCTGTCGAGACCTTATCGACTGACTCGAAAAGCATTAGCCCATGAGTTTAATGTTAGTTTAGATACCATAAAGAAGGATATTGAGATACTCAGAAACATTCCTGAGCTTGAATTTAAGCAAGATGAATTCGATTGGACTTGTGCTATTCTGCCCGATAGTAGCTTTAAAGAGCTACAATACCTACAGGCACTCACAGAAAAAGATAGGACTACAATAACGACATTAATCAATCAGAGTCTCAGTGAGAAGAAAGCCCTTTATCTAAAAAAAAAGGTAACTACTTAGGAGGGGTTATTTCTGGTTAAGAAATTTTCACCTTC
>CAYWKD010000024.1:0-52907 GCA_964458705.1 uncultured Saprospiraceae bacterium
AGATTGTTGAGCAGTTAGAAGCCATCAATCAAAAAGTAATGGACTATCAAGCGGCATTAGTGGAGCGGCATCCTGAGACATTGACGGCGGCTTTGGTGAAGGCAAATATGCTGCTAGAGGAGCCAGAGCGGTTTAAGCAGAAAGATTTGAGTGAAAGCGAGCAAGTGGCAAGATGGAGATGGAATCAGCAGCACTATTTTGACCATGTCAATTTGAGCGACCCCCGAATGCTCCGAACGCCTTTCCTTTTCAATAAAGTCAATGAATATGTGGATAAAATGGTGGTGCAGCACCCCGATACCATTTCACTTGCTATTGATCGAGTGCTTGGCTTGATGAAACCTGCTCCCGAAACGTTCAAGTATTATTTGGTGCATTTTCTCAACAAGTTTGCAGCTTCCAAGATTGTTGGTATGGATGCCGTTTATGTTCATATTGTTGAAAACTACTATGCTAAAGGGTTTGCACCTTGGACAGAAGAGGAACAATTGGAAAAAATAGTGGATAATGCCGAGAAGTTAAAACCTACTCTAATTGGTAAAACAGCCCCTAACATCACGCTAGAAAAGAGGGACAAGCAACGCATCAATCTACACGATGTAGCCTCGCCTTATACCATTCTATTTATTTGGGATCCCGATTGTGGACACTGCAAAAAATCAATGCCCGATGTAAAACAGTTTTATCAGGATTATAAAGATAAGGGCGTTGAGGTGTTTGCGATTTGCAACAAGAGTGCCAAGCGCGACGAGGATGGAAATATAACATTGGAAGAGGTTGAAAAATGCTGGGACTATATTGAGGAAAATGAAATTGGCGAATGGATTAATTTGGTTGATCCTTACAATCGCTCTCGCTACAAGTCTAAGTATTTTATTCAATCTACGCCACAAATATTTATTTTGGATAAAGACAAAAAGATTATTTCTAAACGCCTTGCCGCCGAGCAATTAAGTGAGGTGATGGATCAGATTATCCAAGTAGAACAGCGCAAAGCCATGCAAGGAGACGATTAAATGACCTAGCTGTGATGAATTATGGATGGGAATGCTAAACCCATAATTCATCACAACACTCATTTTTTTAGATCAATCACCTTAGGGACTTTAAAGTAAGTGCCATCTGTCAAGGGTGCATTCTGCATTGCCTTCGATTGTTCTATTTGATGCTCAATCACATCTGCTCGTAGCACATTCACTTCTTCTGAGATATAAGTCAGTGGTATTACGCCTTCTGTATCGACTTGCTGCAATTGTTCCACCATATCCAGAATATTTCCTAAATCTTTTTTTATGGTAGCTCTTTCCTCTGCCGTCAGTTCCAGTCTTGACAGCTCCTCCAAGCGCAGAATCAATTGATCGTCTATTTTCATGATACTCGTATTTGAATATGAAATTATTACTTTTATAGTAAAATTAGTCTATTGCTCAATTGAAAAATCTAAATTTTTTATTTGCCTTCGTTTTGTACATTGCACTGATTGCATTGGGCTACTTGGTGGAGCAGGCTGATTTTTGGAAAATGCTGCCTTTTTATTTTGTGGCTTTTGCTGTTTATGCGGCTTTATTGTTGCGTCCGATTCCGCAGCGACAGCTTACCTTTTGGGTGGCTTTTGCCATTTTACTTCGGTTTGCACAGTTGTTCCATTTGCCCAATTTATCGGATGATGTTTATCGTTTCATTTGGGATGGAAGGCTGTGGCTCAACGGCATCAATCCTTTTGAACAACTGCCGAGTTATTACATCGCAGAACAGCAAAACTTAAAGGGCATCAATGAAGAACTTTTCAGCCAACTTAACTCGCCCGATTATTACACTATCTATCCTCCCATTGCACAACTCAACTTCTTTTTAGCTTGCTGGATTTTTCCAAATAGCATTTGGGGGAGTGCCTTTGTGATGAAATTGTTTTTATTTGCTTTTGAGTGTGGGAGTCTTTTCTTAATCTGGGGTTTGCTCCGCCATTGGAAAATGCCCGAAAAGCGAGTGTTAATATATGGGCTCAATCCCTTGATTATCCTAGAAATTACGGGTAATCTACATTTTGAAGGAGCTATGATTTTCTTTTTGTTATTAGCTATTTGGTGGTTAAGGCAGCAAAAATGGGAACTTTCAGCTCTTGCGTTTTCCCTATCTATTGCATCCAAACTACTCCCTTTAATGTTCCTGCCCTTGCTCATCAAGCGATTGGGATGGCGAAAGAGTTCTTTCTATTTTCTGCTACTTGGTGCAGTGTTAATCGGTTTATTTTTGCCGCTCCTAAATGCTGTATTTATTCAGAATTTTAGCGATAGCTTAAACTTATATTTCCGAAAGTTTGAGTTCAATGCTAGTATTTACTACATCAGTAGATGGCTAGGATTTCAACTGAAAGGCTACAATACGATCAGTTCGCTAGGTCCGATATTGGCAAGTTTAACACTGCTCAGCATTGTAACAATTGCTTGGCTTGAAAAAAAAGCGAGCATTCAGCAACTTCCTTCAATGATGCTTTGGGCAATCAGTATATATTTAACGTTTACCACGACCGTTCACCCATGGTATGTGGCTTTGCCATTGGTACTTTGTAGTTTTACGGATTTTAGATTTCCCATTGTTTGGTCAGGTATGATTTTCCTGACTTATATCAATTATAACTATGCGTTGTATCAAGAAAATTTTTGGGTGGTGGCTTTGGAATATACGGTCGTTATGAGTTTTTTCTTGTGGGAAGTAAATCGATTGCTACGATCAAAAAGTGTAACGTAATTCTAATAAATAATTCTGTCAATTTTGATGGCTTTATCTGTTACTAATGTACTTTTTTCCATTCTATTAGAGTTATAATTTGGCCACTTATAAGTTTTTTGCTGTTCCCCTTACACTATTACATCAAAACCCATTGCATGTTTGTCCGAGTTATTCTTGTTGCTTTAGCTGTCATTAGTGTTACTTTAATCTATCTAGGATTCACGGTAGGTAAAATCTATTTTCAGATAGCTATTCCTTTGTTACTGCTGCTGGCTGGTGGCTACGTGATGAGTCCTCAGATCAACTGGTGGTATTACAACAAATTTCCACCCGACTTGGATGCCCCACTGCGTTATCTCATTAATCAACGATCTCAGTTTTATCAAGGGCTTTCTCTTGAAGGTAAAAAGCGATTCCGACATCGAATGGCACTTTTTATGATGGCACACGATTTTGATCCGATGGTAGTAGAAAAAGTGCCAGAAGACATTAAAGCCGCCTTAGCTGCCAACGTAGTACATTTGACCTTTGGATTACCCGACTATCTATTGGAACACTATGAAAAAGTCATCATCTATCCTTCTACTTTTCCTTCGCCACAGTTTCCGAAGCAGTTTCATTCTTCTGAAATTTATGAAGCAGATGGCGTTATGATTTTTTCCGCTCAACATCTAATGAATGGATTTATCCAGCCCCAATCGTATTATAATAGTGGCTTACACGAAGCTGTTCAAGCGTTTATTGCGCTGAATAAGGATATTCAATTTCCTACACTACCCGATGATATATGGGAAAAGCTGGAACAAGTAAGTCGCTACCCTCAGAAAAAAGTAGAAGCATGGATTGGACTAAAGGAAGTCAATCCACTAGCGGTGAGTATTTGCCATTTTTTAATATTTCCTCAGCAATTTGCCGAAACATTGCCACAACTTTTTCATTCTATAAAGGATTTGCTAAATTTAAACCCTTTAGCATCACAGCAACCAATTCTATACATCAATGATAGCTATTAATCACTTTGGCTTTTGGACTTTAATCATCTTACTCATAGCGAGCTGTGCTAGAAAACCCATTGGTACTTTTGATGAATCTAGTGTTCCAAATACACCTGATTATAGTCAATCGAGGTATTGGGCAGCTCTTCCTAATAAACTGGATAGTGCAGATGTTCTGCTTGCCTCCTCTTTCAAGAATGTACAGGAGAATGCTAAGGTGGATGTTTTCTTTTTGCATCCTACAACTTACATAGGTAAAAAAGGGGAACGCAACTGGAATGCATCAGTGGATAACTCCGAACTGAATGAAAGAACCGATGGCAGTACCATTAAATATCAAGCCTCTATTTTTAATGGAGTTGGCAGGGTGTTTGCCCCTCGCTACCGTCAAATTCAGTTGCAAGCATTTGAAGAGTTCTACACGGATAGAAAAGAATCAGCAGAGCGAGCTACCGCACTGGCATACAGTGATGTAAAAAGGGCTTTTGAGTATTATCTGCAAAACTACAACAACAATAGGCCAATCATTATTGCAGCTCATAGCCAAGGCACAGTAATGGCGAAAGAACTGTTGAAAGATTTTTTTGATGGAAAATCTCTTCAAGAAAAATTAGTAACCGCTTATTTAGTCGGAATAATTGTGCCCGAAGGCTATTTTAAGCACATTCCTCCTTGCGACAGCTCTAGTGAAACACAATGCTTCAACACTTGGCGCACCTTTCAGCGAGATTACGAACCTGAGCGATCTGTTGCGGATACTATTGTAGTTACGAATCCACTGACTTGGAAAACTAATGCTGCCTATGCGCCAGCCGAACTAAATAAAGGAGTGATCATCAATGACAAACAAAAGGTTTATGAGAATATAATTGATGCACAAGTCAACGAATCACTAGGTATTCTTTGGATTACTAAACCCAAGCGACCTTTGCGTCTTCGATTTTTTCCAAGCAAGAATTTTCATATTGGCGACTACAATCTTTTTTACCTCAACGTTCGAGAAAATGCTGTGGAAAGAGTCAACTCATATTTGGAAGCCAGCAAAAGGTCTAACTGAGTATATTCATGGCACTTCACTGGTTTTTATCAACCGAAAATAATTACTCCTTCTAGTAAGTTGGAATTTTAAACATATCGTAAATGTTTTTAGAATTAGAGGCTACAACGCAATTGATATAAAAAACGGATACATACAATTAGATATCCGTTCACCAAAAGAAATAATAAGAAATGAATAAAGTAGAAAAAAAAGAAAAAGAGTTTGATACGGCTAAAGTCTTTAGAGAAGTTAAAGAAAAAATAGCGAAAGCAACTAAAGGGACGACTTTTGCCGAAAAGTTAGGGCAAAAAATCCCTAATTGCTCATAGTCACAACCTTTATCAACAATCATTCAACGCATTCTATTAATGGATACACCTATCATCAAAGCTGTCAGTCAAGCAATGGCAGCCGAAGACTTGAAGCATAATATTTACATCAAAGGCGCACGCACTAACAATTTGAAGAATGTGGACTTGCGTATTCCCAAGAATCAGTTAGTAGTGGTAACGGGGGTTTCGGGCTCTGGAAAGTCCTCCTTGATGATGGATGTGCTTTATGCAGAAGGGCAGCGACGATATGTGGAGAGTCTTTCCTCCTATGCACGTCAATTTTTGGGTAGGATGAAAAAACCTGAGGTGGACTACATCAAAGGCATTTGTCCAGCTATTGCTATTGAACAGAAGGTAAGCACTAGTAATGCTCGTTCTACGGTAGGTTCTTTAACAGAAATCTATGATTACCTGCGGCTGTTGTATGCCAGAGTTGGCGTAACTTATTCGCCCATTTCGGGGGAGCGAGTAAAAAAACATGAAGTCTCTGATGTAGTAGATTTTGTTTTATCTCAAGAAGAGGGAGCAAAAGTTCAATTGTTCATTCCTTTACAGCAGCAATATCCAGATCGTACGCTAGAACAAGAACTAAGTCTATTGTTGCAAAAGGGTTATACGAGACTAGATTATGAAGGAAAGCGATACGAAATCGAAAGCATACTCGAAAGTGAGGTACTTGATTTAAAAAAGACCCTAAAACAATCAAAAGACAAAGATATTCGCATCCTCATTGACCGATTTGTAGTAAAAAAAGAAGAAGAGGAAAACATCAAACGTATAGCCGACTCTATACAAACAGCTTTTTATGAGAGCTTGGGAACTTGCATTGTAGATATTATGGGTACCGATCTTGAGGCGACTTTTAATAATCGCTTCGAGTTAGATGACATTACTTTTTTAGAGCCAAGACCTCAACTGTTTAATTACAATAATCCTTTTGGTGCTTGCCCAGAATGTGAAGGATTTGGTAAGGTAATGGGTATTGATGAAAATAAAGTTATTCCAGATCAATCGCTTTCCGTTTATGAGGGCGCAGTCGCAGCTTGGAAAGGAGAAAAGCACAGTTGGTGGCAAAATCAAGTAATCACTTACGCTGATGAAGTAGATTTTCCAATTCATCGTCCTTATCAAGATTTGACAAAGGAGCAGCGAAAAATGCTTTGGAATGGCACAAGGTACTTTGGAGGTATTCGAGCATTTTTCGCAGAGTTAGAAGAAAAGCTCTACAAAATTCAAAATCGAGTGATGCTTGCACGCTATCGTGGGCGCACTACCTGCCCTACTTGTGATGGTGGACGCTTGCGACAAGAAGCTACTTATGTTAAAATTCAGGATAAAGCCATTCCAGACCTTATTGATCTACCCATTGATGAACTGTTGCCATTTTTCAAATTGCTTGAACTTAATGAGCACGATGGTAAAATTGCCAAGCGGCTTTTACTAGAAATTAAAAATCGCTTGCAATTCATGATGGATGTCGGGCTGGGCTACTTGACGCTCAATAGAGTATCTGGCACACTTTCAGGTGGAGAAACACAGCGCATCAATTTGACTCGGACGCTTGGAAGTAACTTGACCGCTTCTATGTATATTTTGGATGAACCGAGCATTGGATTACACCCAAAAGATACGGATCGTCTGGTGAAAGTATTAAAAGAACTGCGTGATTTAGGCAACACTGTTATTGTAGTGGAACATGAAGAGGATGTAATTGCTAATGCTGATTACTTGATTGATATTGGACCTCGTGCTGGCATTCATGGTGGGGAAGTCGTTTTTGCAGGCAACTATCAAGAAATTTATAGTGAAGCCGCCGATAGCCTGACCACTAAGTATATGAGTGGTAAGATGAAAATTCCAGTGCCAAAAATGCGTCGGAAGTTTCGAGATGCCATCTGGATAAAGGGTGCGCGGCAGCACAACCTTAAAAATATTGATGTGCAATTTCCGCTAAATGTGCTTTCCGTTGTTTCGGGGGTTTCAGGAAGTGGTAAAACTACCCTGGTTAAGCAAATTCTTTATCTAGCTATCAAGCAAGAACTGGGCGAGACCAATAGCAAAGCACCTGGCACGCATAAAGCAATAGAAGGTGATACGAATCAAATCACTCAGATTGAAATGATTAATCAGTCACCAATTGGAAAATCTTCTCGCTCCAATCCAGTAACTTACGTGAAGGCTTACGATGCCATCCGGAAATTAATGTCAGACCAACAACTTTCCAAAATTCGAGGATTTAAACCAAAACACTTCTCTTTCAATGTGGATGGTGGTCGCTGTGACACCTGCAAAGGAGAAGGCGAACAGATCATTGAAATGCAATTTTTGGCAGATGTTCGCCTAGAATGCGAAGAATGTAAAGGCAAAAAATTCAAGTCGGAAGTGCTAGAGGTGCTTTATCAAGGAAAGAATATTTCCGAAATTCTTGACCTAAGTGTAGATGAAGCCATCGAGTTCTTTGCCAAAAAGAAGGATGTTGTTAAAAAAATACAGCCTTTGCAGGAGGTCGGTTTGGGCTATGTCAAATTAGGACAGTCCTCTAGCACCCTTTCAGGTGGAGAGGCGCAGCGGGTGAAGCTAGCTTCTTATTTGGGCAAAGAAAATCCAAGAGAAAAAATATTCTTCATTTTTGATGAACCCACAACTGGCTTGCACTTTCACGATGTGCGTCGTTTGTTGGATGCTTTGAATGCTTTAGTCGAAAAAGGACATACGGTGTTAGTTGTAGAGCACAACCTCGAAGTCATTAAAAATGCTGATTGGTTGATTGATCTAGGACCAGACGGTGGGAAGCAGGGAGGTAATCTGGTATTTCAAGGAGTGCCAGAGGATATTTTGAACGTGGAAGAATCCCATACAGGATATTTTTTGAGAGAGAAGTTGTAAATCTCATTCACAAATCTGAGTATTTCAAAAAAAATTGCCTCTCAAAATAGAAAGGCAATCAATTACACACTATGAGAACACCCATTAATAATCTTTTGGCTTCGGAATAAAAAAATTAAGATAATCTTTGTCAGCGAAAATTCGCTTTATTTCATTTTATTGTTTTGACGAACTTGCCATAAGTAGTCACGCATTTGTCTTTATTTTAATTATTTTCCTTTCTCAAAATTAATTAATAACACCTGTTTTAAGATTTTAAATATTGATTTTCAAACTGTTAGTATCGTTTGTTTTAACTAGTTAAGGTCGTGTTAAACCAAAAAATATTTCTACTTTTATGAAATAGAAAGTGCAATCAAGCAGATGATAGATCAAAATACGGTACAAGAAATACTAGAAACAGCAAAAATTGAAGATGTTGTTGGTGATTTTGTAAGCCTGAAAAGACGTGGTGTCAATTTAATTGGACTCTGTCCTTTTCATCACGAAAAAACGCCTTCGTTTACGGTATCACCAGCTAAAAATATTTGCAAATGCTTTGGATGTGGTAAAGGCGGACCGCCCGCCCAATTTTTAATGGAGCATGAAAACTTTACATTTCCAGAAGCACTGCGCTACCTAGCTAATAAATACGGCATAGAGATCAAAGAAAAAGAGCTTACTGTGGAAGAACGTATGGCTCGACAGCAGCAGGATAGCTTATACTTGGTCAATCAATATGCTGCTGACTTTTATGAAAAACAACTTTTTCAAACACCTAATGGGAAAACGATTGGATTGGCTTATTTTAAAGAGCGAGGCTTTCGAGAAGCTACAATCAAAAAATTTAATTTAGGTTTCGCACCCAATGCCAAAGATACACTTACAGCTAGTGCTGCGCAGGCAGGTTACAGTATTGAATTACTCAGAAAATTAGGCTTAACTACTCAATACGACAGTGATTTTTTTAGAGATCGAGTGATGTTTACTATTCATAATCTTTCAGGTAAACCCATCGCTTTTGCAGGTCGAACGCTTAGAAAAGAAAAGAAAATTCCCAAGTATATCAACTCCCCCGAAACAGAGATATACGTCAAAAATAAAGTACTCTATGGTATTTATTTTGCCAAGCAAGCCATCCGAAAAATGGATGAATGTATCTTGGTGGAAGGCTATACAGATGTTATTTCACTTAATCAGTCAGGCATTGAAAACGTAGTAGCTTCTTCCGGGACATCCTTGACGGTGGGGCAGATTCAACTCATCAAGCGCTACACCCCCAATATCAAAATTCTTTATGACGGAGATGCAGCAGGTATAAAAGCCGCTTTGCGAGGATTGGATTTAGTGCTAGAGCAAGATATGAACGTAAAAATCGTGTTGCTTCCTGATGGTGAAGACCCCGACTCATACATTCAAAGAATGGGTACAACTCAATTTCAGGCATACATCAGTGAGCAAGCACAGGATTTTATTTTTTTCAAAACTAATTTACTACTTGAGGCGACTGCAAATGATCCCATCAAGAAAACGCTACTCATAAAGGATATTGTTGGAAGCATTGCTAAAATTCCCGATTCCATTAAACGCTCCTTATATATAAAGCAGTGTGCGGATTTGATGAAATTGGACGAAAGTATCTTGACACAAGAGATCAATAAGGTGCTTTCAAGTACGTTAAAGAAAGCTACATTCAAACGTGAGCCATCACAGCCTAAGCCTGCTTCGCCGCTTAGAGTCGTGAAAGAAGAAAAAGAGTCCACTCCTGCTACGGATACCTTTCAAGAAAGAGACATTGTTCGCATTATTGTAACTGGAGGAGAAGCCATTTTTGACGAAGAAGAAGCAATGTCCGTAGCAGAGTTTGTACTTGGCAATATTCAAGATGTGATTGAAGATTTCGATAATTCACTTTATCAAAAAATAGTTAAAGAGGCATTGGAAATGTTACTCAGGGGAGATAGGATGTCTAGCAACTTTTTTTTGCACCACCCGGATGAAGAAGTTAGGCAGTTAGCTATTAACCTAACAACTTCGCCCTTTGAATATAGTCCAGGATGGGAAGAACGAGAGATTTTTCTTCGGACTCAAAAAATGCCTGAACTCAACTTTACCAGAGATAGCATTCAAGGAATCAAGCGGTTCAAATTGCGGAAAATTATCCGTATGTGTGCAAACAATCAACAACGCATTCAGCAAGAAAAGGAGGGCGAAAATCTATCCATGCTACTACAAGTCCAACAAAAACTCCTCACAATTAGGAATCAACTCGCAAAAGAGCTGAACACAGTAGTATTGAACTAAAGCAGGTGCTAGAAATCAGAAAAAGCAAGTAAAAATTTACAGTTCAGAAATAAAATATTGTCTTTATAAAAGAAAATCCTTGTCCAGTATGGAGTGGTATCAGTACGTTCTTGCAATTGTTGGTGGTTTTTTTGCAGGTGTGGTCAATACATTAGCTGGCAATGGCTCTGCCATTACGCTTACTATTTTGACAGAGCTGATTGGTTTACCAGGTAATCTTGCCAATGGAACAAATCGAGTAGGCGTATTCACACAAAGTGCGGCAAGCAGCTATGGCTTTTATCAAGGTGGTCGTTTGAAGCTGAAAGGCAACTGGATTTATATCATTACGATTATCATTGGTGCCGTGTTAGGGGTATTGATTGCCGTAAATGTAAGCAACGAGCAGTTTAAGAGTGTCTTTCGCTACATGATGCTTGTTATGCTTGTTGTGATTTTAGTGAAACCTAAGCGATGGTTGCGGGAAACTAGTGCTGAAAAGCGGCTACCCAACATTCTGATGCTCCCCATTTTTTTGCTGCTCGGTTTATATGGTGGGTTTATTCAAATGGGAATGGGCGTTATTTTTTTAGCAGTAACCGTACTCGTTGCTCACTTTAGTTTAATAGATGCCAATGCCATTAAGTCATTCGTTATTGCTATCTATTCCGTTTTGGTGATTGCCATTTTTCAGTGGCAGGGCTTAATTGACTGGAAGATTGGCGCAATCATTGCTATTGGACAAACAACAGGTGGCTACATCACAGCTAGAGTTGCTTCTAGCTATCCAGAAGCCAATGTTTGGGCGCATCGGATACTAGTAATGGTAGTCCTGTTGGCTGTTTTCAAGTTGTTCTTTGGTAAATAGTTACCTTTTTTGGCTTTAAATTTAGATATTCTTCAAGATGATAAAGCTACAGATACCTAGCCCAATTCAGATGGTAAATATGCCGATCTTGCGTGCGCAAAGAATTCGACTCTTCGTTAAGCGAGATGATCTGTTGCATCCTGAAATAGCTGGTAATAAATGGCGCAAGCTAAAGTACAATATACAAGAAGCAAAGACTCAGCATCATAGCTTGTTAGTTACTTTTGGCGGTGCCTACTCCAATCATATTGCTGCAACGGCGGCAGTTGGAAAATACTTTGACTTTAAGACGATTGGCATCATACGAGGAGAACGAATTAATCCACTTAATCCTACGCTCTCCTTTGCAGAAAGAAGTGGTATGGAATTGTATTTTGTTGATCGCAATACGTATCGAAATGTGAATAGAAAAAGACTGGCAACTCAAATCTGTTCTTCTCCCTTCTACTACATTTCAGAAGGTGGAACAAATGCCTTAGCCTTGAAAGGATGCCAAGAAATAGTGCAAGAAACAAAAGCTCAACTGTCGGTTCCTATTGATTACTATGCTGTTGCTTGCGGAACTGGTGGCACAATTGCAGGTATGATTCAAGCGGCTGAACCGGAGACAACCGTTATTGGTTTTTCCGCACTTAAAGGTGATTTTATGAGTCGTGAAGTAGAAAAATTATTAACTCCTGAAATCCACCAAAATTGGATCATCCAAAACGAATACCATTTTGGGGGTTATGCAAAAACGAAACCCGAACTCATCCATTTCATAAATGCCTTTAGAGAAAAAACAGGTATCCTACTTGAGCCTATTTATACAGGTAAAGCGATGTTTGGCTTACTGCAACTCATTGAAAAAGGAGCTATAAAATCAAATACATCAATAGTATTTATTCATACTGGTGGGCTACAAGGTATTGAAGGATTCAATGAGAAGAATCTACTCAAAATAAAAACGGAGTAAGTAAATATCTACAATAAATGTAAACTTCACTTACTCTCGTATGAATCATCAAAGTCTGTTAAAGTGTGCATCTTTTGCATTGGTAGTACAGCCTCAGCACGCCACAAAGATAAAGGCATATTTTACAATGTATAAGACAGTATTGCAAATATAAAGAATCTATAACCTTATATCTGTCAATACAATAGTTCGACTAGTTAATTGATTATTAGTAAATTAAGATTTTTGAAATATGAAATTAAGTGGCAAGTTACGTGGAAATTTTTTTACTGGGAGGTTCTTTTTTGCCAAAAAAATAGGAGTAAGAGCCTTTGATCCACTAAACATTAAAGTCTGCTGTAGTGCTTCTTGAATATTTTGTGGTTGTTAGAGCTAAAAAGTTGGATCAAGGCTCTTTCCCATTTTACATTAAAGTCTGCTGTAGTGCTTCTTAAATATCTTTTATTAGTTATCTTCTTTCTTTTGACAGTACAAATGTAAGGGTGTTTTTTAAATTCTAATTGACAAAAAAACAGATTATAAGACTACGTTTTTATAACAAAAAATGCTTTGTTTTAATTTTAAATATCTGATAATCAGTTTATAACGATTTAGTAAATACTGCAAAAACACAATTACTTAGACTTTTTTTGTGCTTTAATAGCAAAAAAATACACCTTTTGTTCCTGAGTAACGATCAAGGATATATCTGCCTAGCAGATTCGCTCGGTCAGTCTGGCGTAGGCAAAATGTAACACTTAGTTTTTGTCCGTTACTGAGCAAAAAGGCTTCGAAGGTCGGGTTAGCTCAAATAATTAAAATAATTAGCCATGGAATTTGGCTTTTGATAGGTTTATCCATTAACGTACCTATTATTTATGTAATTTGGCTGCTGAAATCAATACAAATAAAATGAGCCAAATTTGTGTAAATGCTGAGATAGATCAACTTCGACGAGTCATCGTGCATCGTCCAGATAATGGAATTGCGAGAATTTCCCCTAAAAGAGCAGAAGAGCTTTTGTTTGATGATATCGTCCATTTACCAAAAATGCAGGCGGAGCATGACATCTTCACTAACGTACTTCGTGTATTGATTGGAGCAGAAAATGTGTTGACGGTGCAACAGTTATTGCTAGAAGCACTAAGTCAGGATCAGGAAGCCAAGCAAGAGATGATTAATTACATCACAGATTATGAAGAACTGCCCGCTACCTATAAGCATAAGTTAATGAGCTTAGAAGACCGTGAGTTAGCGGAAGTGCTCGTTTCAGGATATTTGGCTCAAGACGACCATATTTTATTTGATCCAATTCCAAATTTCATTTTTACTAGAGACATCGCAGTTACTGTTAACCAAAGTGTCATCATCACAAAACCTACTAAAGAGGCAAGGTTTAGAGAAAATTTTTTGACGCGGTTTATATTTTGGGCACATCCTATATTCAGAGAATTACGTCAGGAAGGACGCATTATTAACTTGAACGATGTAGATGCCTTTCCGCCAAGCAAAAGAAGAGACATGGTTGCCCTAGAAGGTGGTGATGTGATGATTTTAAACAAGGATTATTTGTTTATTGGTTGCAGTGAACGCACCAATGCTTATACGATTCAGCTCTTAAAAGAGGTGCTATTCGAACAAAATATTGTCAAAAATATTGTGCAAGTCAATATCCCAAATGATCGATCTTATATGCACTTGGATACTATTTTTACACAAATTAATCACAACCATGTAGTCGGCTTCAAACCGATTATTCAAGATGGATTGGGATCTAATGTAGAAGTACATCGAGACTATGGACAAACGAACTACTATACCTCTTTGAAAGATTTTATTGTAACAGAATTTAATGCTAACATGAAGTTTATTTGGTCTGGAGATGGTCGTTCGCCCTATCAAGAGCGAGAGCAATGGACAGATGGATGCAACTTGGTTACCGTTAAGCCTGGAGTTGCTATTACTTATGATCGCAACCCTAAAACGGAAAATGCTTTTCGAGACTACGGGTATCAAATTTTAGGGGCAGAAACATTACTATGTAAAGTAGATCATCAAGAACTTGACCCCAGGAGTATTGAAAGAACAATTATTACGCTCCCCTCAAGCGAGTTATCAAGAGCGAGAGGTGGCTCTCACTGTATGACTTGCCCAATTCAAAGAGGAGTATGAGCGATTAGGGCGAGAGACGTATTTTTTACTTGTAAAAGTCATAGCATTCAGTTGAGAACATTTATTCTAATTTTTCGGTTGAAGATTTCAAATCTTTAGTCGAGCTACTAGTATTGAATTTATCTTAGGATGAATGATTACTTTTGCGCTATATTTAGGAATTAATTTTACTGAATTTGTATGAAACACTTGATTTGCAAGCAACTAATAATTTTGCTAGTTACCATTTGTTCAACCATATCATTGACGGCTCAGAGTCTTGATGATGTGATCGTCAATGCCTCTTTTAATAATGCTAGCATAAAAGTAATTTTAGATCAGTTAGAGGCTCAGCTACCTGTTCAATTTTATTATAAAGAAGCGGAGTTACCGAAGCAGCCCAAGAGTATTACTTTTCAGGAGGCAAGGTTAGCAGATGTTTTAGATGCACTGTTTCAAGGTACGCTACTAAATTATTTAGTTTATAGGGATTATGCCGTTGTTATTGCCCCCGACCGAATTTTACAAGAAGTCTATACTTCTGATTATTACGAAGGCTTGGAGCAGTCGCTTTCTTCAAAGAGTGAACGTCCTAAGATCAAAGAACTGCAAGTTGGGAATATCGAAAATCTCGCACCATCAGGTAAAGCAATAGTAAAAGGAATCATTACGGACGATCAAACTAGGGAAGTAATAATCGGCGCTACCATTATTATAAGCAATCTTGAAAATAAAGGAACTGTTACGGACGTAGATGGCAGCTTTGAGTTAGAACTACCCGTGGGAAGTCATGAGATGTTGATTCAGTATATTGGTTATGATGACAAAATACAACCTATTAACGTACTTAGTGATGACCAAATTAAAATCAGCATAACCAAAGCAGCAGTGCAGTTGGAAGAAGTAACAGTGAGTGCGAGAAAGCAGGATGCAAATGTAGAAACGGCACAAATTGGTGTAACGACCTTAGATATCAAAGAATTAAAAAAGTTACCCACTTTTCTAGGAGAAGCAGACTTAGTAAAAGGGTTGCTCTTACAGCCAGGTATTAGTTCGATTGGAGAAGGAGCGGCGGGTTTTAACGTGCGTGGTGGCGATGTAGATCAAAACTTGGTACTTCAAGATGAGGGTTTTTTGTTCAATTCTTCTCATGCACTCGGATTCTTTAGTACGTTTAATGCTGATTTGGTCAGTTCCGTAGAGTTGTTCAAGGGAAATATTCCTGCAAAATATGGAGGTCGGGTAGCATCTGTAATGGATGTGAGAATGCGGGATGGTGATTTTTCCCGCTTCCGATTGAAAGGAGGCGTTGGACCAATTACAAGTAAGTTAAGTTTTGAAGGACCGATTGTCAAAGAAAAGATTTCATTTATTGCGGGCGTTCGGTCTTCTTACACTGATTGGATTTTGAACAGGATCAATGTGCCGGAGGTACAAAAAAGTTCTACCTTTTTTTATGATGCAAACGCCCGAATGACCTTTCGATTGAATGAGAAAAATACGATTATTCTGTCGGGCTACGCCTCTTTGGATGAATTTACGTACAACGAAGAATTTGGTTTTGAGTATGCTACTTTACTAGGTCAGGCGAGTTATCGCAAGATATTTTCAGATAATGTACTTTCCAACTTATCCGTTGTAGCTAGTCAATATGAAAGTAGTCAATTTGATTTAGCTGGATTGAATGCAGCACGATTAGACAACAATGTAAGCTATCTGAAAGCCAAAGAGCAGTTGACTTTTACACCTTCCAATAATTTTCAGCTAGATGTGGGTATCAATGCCATTTATTATCAAGTAGAACCCGGTAAGCAAACGCCTTTCAACACAGAATCGGCAATCATACCAGACGAACTAGAGCAGGAGCAAGGCTTGGAAGCAAGTGCCTTTGCTGCCGCAGAATGGAATGCAAGTCCAAGATTACTCATTGCTGGTGGATTAAGAATAGTGGTCTATCAATTCTTAGGGCCTAAAACAGTTTTTGACTATGAGAATGAAAATAACCCCTCATTACTTGAAACAATTGGAAGTACTGATTTCGCAAGCGGAGATGCTATTGCAACTTATAGTGGAATAGAGCCTAGAATTTCTGCCCGATATAAATTAAACACAACGACTTCCATAAAAGCAGGGTATAGCCGAACCAATCAGTTTATCAACCAAATCTTCAACTCTGATTCTCCTACGCCAACTAGTCAATGGCAATTGAGTAACAACTATATAGAACCTGTTCGCTCAAGTAATTACTCACTAGGCTTTTTCAAAAACTATCAAAACGACAACTGGCAAACATCGGCAGAAGTTTATTACAGAGATGTGGATGCACTGTTTGACTATAAAGATTTCGCTAACCTAACTGTGAATCCACAATTAGAGACGGAATTGTTAGCAGGCGTTGGACGCTCATATGGCTTAGAATTGAGTATCAAAAAGACAGAAGGCGTTGTGAATGGTTTTATTAGTTATTCCTTGACTCGCTCCGAGCGACAAGTTTCAGGTATCAATAAAGGAGACTGGTATCCAAGTAACTTTGATAAGCCTCATGACTTATCAATTCTTTTCAACTACCAGCCCAATCGTCGAAATACTTTAGCAATCAACTTTATATACGGCAGCGGTCGCCCAACAACGCCACCTGTGGGCAATTACAAACTTCCTGGAGGACTAGTTGTTCCAGTTTATTCCTTGAGAAACCAGCAGCGTATTCCCGACTATCACCGTTTAGACATTGCCTATACAATTGGACAAAGCTACAAGAGAGATCAGCGATTTAGGACAAGTTGGACCATCTCTATTTACAATGTGTATGGCAGAAAAAATGCTTTCTCTGTATTTTACACACAAGAAGCATTCCGAAGTGTGCAGGCGAATCGCTTAGCTATATTAGGAAGTGCATTTCCATCATTGACTTTTAACTTTGAAATTCTTTAATCTATGAATACCCGACATGCGATTAAATTATTCAGCCTAATAATTTTGTTAAGTCTGCAGAGTTGCTTGGATAAAATTGATCTGCAAGCACCCAAAGATTTACTTGATGACATTGCTATTAATGGCAAAGTAATACTAGGCGACCCTGCTATTGTAGATATTAGCATAAGTCGTGTTTTTGATTTTGATGCAGGTAGCCTGCAACCTTTCTCCGCTAGAGCAGTATTGCTTATTGATGAGCAAGGCAATGAAATACAAGTACCTGACTTTGCGGGTGGGCGCTATTTAATAAGGCTTTCAAAGGACAATCCAGATTTTCAGATTAGAGAAGATGGACAGTATAAAATCAGGGTGAGTACTTTTGATAATAGAACCTATGAATCCACTTTTGAAGGATTCAGACCTACTCCAAAACCCGATAGCTTAACAATTTCTTTAGTGCCAGTAGATATTCCAGGTGAAGATGGACAGGTGTTCACAACAGAAGATTTTGTGCAATTTGCCATATCAACTCCTACTACAATTAATGGAGAAGGGACAAAGTTGCGTTGGGAGTATGAGCAAACCTTCCGCGTTACAGATTCTCCAGGCTTGAATCGTTCTTTAGATAGAGATGCAATTACTTGTTATGTAACTGAAACGACAGGCTTGGCAACAATTAAATTGTTTGACGCCAGTGAATTGACAATTGATTATATCGAAAAAGAGCCTGTACTACTCCTACCAATTACTCGTCTTTTTGCAGAAGGGTTTTACTTAACGGCTTTTCAGCAAGCCCTCAGCGATGGTGCTTTTAAGCATTGGGAGCAGGTGAATGCTGTGAGAGATCGGGAAGGGAGCTTTTTTGATTTGCCAGTGGGAAGTGTTATCACAAACCTATCTAATGTTGACGATCCAGAAGAACAGGTTTTTGGATATTTTTATGCAGTTACTCAAGATACAATCAGGACTTTTGTGAGTCCAGATTTTGTAGGAAATCCACAGTTTATTTGTCCTCCTCCCCCCGGTCCTGCGGGTAGCGATCCTTGCCTTCAATTCATCTGCTGCGATTGTTTAAGTGCAGAAAAAAGTTCAACGGAGCGGCCTGACTTTTGGATAGAATAAAAAAACGAGCAATTTATATTGAAAGACTAAAAGCAAGACAAATGCTTAAAACTATTTTTCACACAATTACTTTTTCGCTTCTTACAGTACTTACACAAGCTCAGTTTACACTTCATTTGGATAAACAATATTACGTTGTTGGGGAGGTGGCATGGTACAAACTTTATTTGCCACAAGAACAGGATGCAACAGTGAGGGTTGTACTCTCTGATAGTAATGCAAATAGGCTAGATGATTTTTATTTAAAGTCGGAGGGAAAATCTTTTATTGAAGGCTATTTCAAAATTCCATTTAACTACAAATCAGGACTTTATCGACTTTCTTTTTTTACAACAGATGAAGATCAAAATCTCATTATAGACCCCGTTATTCCCATTTACAATGACCTTTCTTCTCACAAGGGGGGTATTTCAACTACTGAAAAACAGTACAATCAAAACACTTTGGTAGATGGTCAATTAAAAATAGAAATACAACTTAATCAAAACGATTTTCAGCGGCGTTCAAGCGTAGAGGCAACAGTAAGCATTACAGACTCAAGCGGCAATCCCGTAAGTGCTACTGTCTCTGTAGCCGTATCAGATGAAAAGTTGGCGGCAGGTGCTCAAGTCTTAAATAGCACAACCAATATTCCAACGATTGGAAATACGCTAGAAGTTTCAGGAGTGTTGAAAAATGATGAAGGTAAGCCAATTAGGGCAGGTATTTTGGGGATGTATTCCAGAGATGAAAACAGAATGTATTATTCAAAAGCAAATGAAATGGGTGAATTTTCATTTACACTGCCAGATTATTATACTCAGAAGCCTGTTCAGTTTATTGGTTATCAATTTGAACATAAAAGCATAAAGGTTGACTTGGATGATTTGCCTATTGCACCTATTAACGATGAAATCGTTTACACCGAAGAGATCATTGAATATCTCAATTTGAGTCAACAGCGCAAAAAAATCTACCAGATCAATACTTCGATAGAGACTAATCTAGACATTGAAACTTACCAACCAGATGCCCAAATACTTAAGCCAGAATTTAGTTACAAAATCAAGGATTATGAGTCATTTGATTTTATGCACAACTTCTTTGGTGAATTAATTACGCCACTAAAATTTTCACTTCAAAAGGATAGCACCTTCAAAGCTATTCTTACTAACCCCTCGGGGAGAAAAGGGAGTTTCACCGTTCTTTCTGGTCCTCCACTCTTTATTATTGACGGTAAACTCACCAGAAATGCTGACTATGTAGCTAAATTAGACATGGACTACATTGACAAGGTCTCATTGTTTTATAAAACTGATGCACTTCGCAGGCAGTTCAATGCTATCGGTAGTAGTGGGGTAGTGATGATTACAACGAATCTGAGAAATGTAGAACTTCCCGAAGAGGATGAAGAAGATTTTTTCATTCTAAAGGGCATACAACCAAAGGCAACCTTCCCAGTTTTTGAACCAGCAGAAGTGCCTAAGTTACAGCCTTTCTTTCGTCCACAGCTCTATTGGAATCCATCTATCGAAACAGATAAGAATGGAAAAGCTAGCTTTCAGTTCTACCAATCTGACGATAGAAGCCGCTTCAAGATTCAAGTCGTAGCAAAAAGCAAAGAAGGAGAAATTGGCATCGCCGAGACATTCTACGATGTTAAATTGTAACATTACGATAAAATGTAAAATGTTAATGCAGCGTTCTGAAAACAAAGTCCATTTATAACTGCCTACATGAGTCGCATTACATTTTTAAGTATTGGAGTTTGCTTTTTGCTGCATACCGCTCTAGCACAAGAGGTCATCCTGAAAAATGAGTTAGTACCCAAAAAACGGCTCTTACAAAGAAGGGTCTTGTCCTATCCTCCGCTTCGAGAAGCAGATATCTTGTGGGAAAAAAGAATATGGCAAGTCATTGATACAAGAGAAAAAATGAATCAGGTGTTTAACGCTCCTGAGCAATCGCTTTTTCAGATCATTGTTGATGCCGCAGCCGATGGTAGTATAACAACTTATGCAGACGAAAAATTCACAATTCCACTCGATCAGGCACAACTCAAGCAAACATTTTTCCAATCGGACACCTTTGAAATTGTACATCCAGAAACTTACGAAATCACTTTTCAGATTCTAAGTAATAGTATTTCTGCTGAAGAAATTGTGCGCTATCGCATTAAGGAAGTGTGGTTTTTCGACGCTCGCTCATCCACCATGCGAGTGCGTATTTTAGGCATTGCACCCATTCGCTCCGTTTACCGTCAGGATGGTCAGTTGCAATATGAGACCCCCCTTTTCTGGATTTATTACCCAGATTGCAGAGAGCTATTAGCACAGCATCTAATCCCTAATGATAAAAATGATAATGCTGTATTGAGTTGGGAAAATCTTCTCGAAATGCGAATGTTCACTAGTTATATTTATAAGGAGGCTAATGTTAAAGATGAATATTTACAAGATTACCTTTCTGGCGGAAATTTACTAGTGGAGTCAAATCATATTAAACAAGAAATCCTAAATTTTGAACAAGACCTTTGGTCTTACTGAATGCCTTCCATGTTTTAGACTAAATAATAGATTTTATTAATAAGGTTGAGCAACTTTATGAATTTTCAAGCGTCCTAAGGCGAGTTTTAATTTAGTGCAATATTATTTAGGTGTGAAAAACTAATTGAAAAAAAAGGCTACTTTCGCACTCCCAAAGTGAATACATGGAATTACTTCAATACATAGGGTTACTAATAATCAGTCTTGCACTTTTGGTAAAAGGTTCAGACTGGTTCGTAGATGCTGGAGAAACGGTTGGGCTTTCATTTGGTATTTCTCCTTTTATAATTGGTGTTACCATCATTGCTTTCGGTACTTCTTTACCTGAATTAGCTTCCTCCATCGTAGCTATTTATGCGAATGAATCTTCCATTGTTATTGGTAATGTTGTTGGCTCTAATATCACTAATATTACACTCATTCTAGGAATCGTGGCAATCATTGGTGGTGCAATTGTCTTTGAAAAAGACGTAATGCATATTGATATGCCATTTCTACTGTTGTCCTCTGCCTTGCTTTGGTTTGTTGTAAGAGATCAAAATTTGAGTATTTCAGATGCCATTGTTCTGCTGATTGCTTTGGCAGTTTTCTTATTCTACTCTTTCAACGGTTCAGAAGAAGAAGCATCTCTATTAGAACGCCCTAAAGCCACTTTAAAAACTTATGGCTTATTGTTGCTGGGAGGATTGGCCGTTTATTTTGGAGCAGACTGGACGGTTTATTCTATCCAAAATATATCCAACATTCTAGCAATTAACCCTGATGTAATTGCAGTAACTATGATTGCCTTGGGGACGTCTTTGCCTGAATTAATGGTCAGCGTAACAGCCGCAAGGCGTGGCAGAACAGAAATTGCCGTAGGAAATGTCATAGGTTCAAATATTTTTAATACTTATGCTGTCATGAGTATTCCACGATTTTTTGGTCCGCTCATCATACCCGAAGCCTTTCTGAGTTTTCACTTGCCATTTATGATTGTCGTTACTATTGCCTTCGCCATTATGAGTCTTTCTAAGAAAATATCTAATTGGGAGGGAATGATGTTACTCTTGTTCTATGGCTTCTTTGTAATGGAGTTATTAAAGGATGTGCTGTAAAACCAAACGTAGCGTTTAATGGTTTCGGCTGTCCTTGCCCCAGTTTAATTTTATTCTTAAAGTACTTAAAAAACCAGTTTCTGGAAAACGAATTAATCGAGTTGGGAAATCACATTTTCTTACTGCCAATTCATGCTCAGAGGTAATCGTTCTAAAACGAGAATCAAGCGTACAAAGAAAATTATCTGCCCGCCCCTCTACTTGAAAAGAAATAATGGAATTATCGGAAACAACAATAGGACGCACATTCATATTATGAGGCGCAACTGGCGTGATAACAAAATTACCTGAATGAGGGAGAATAATAGGGCCACCACAACTTAAAGAGTACCCTGTAGAACCAGTTGGTGTAGCAACAATAATGCCATCTGCCCAGTAAGAATTTAAATAGGCACCATTTATGAAAGTATGGATAGTAATCATAGAAGAGGTATCGCGCTTGAGTAGCGTGCAATCGTTCAAGGCAAAACTCATCTCTCCAAAAATGGGTTGGCTAGATTCTAAATAGATTAATTTTCTTTCATCAATAAGGTAGCTACCTGCTTTCACTGATTGGAAGGCTTGTTTTATTTTTTTCTTCTCAACTCCCGCCAGAAAACCTAGCCGCCCCAGATTGATACCCATGATTGGTACAAGAGCATCTCGAATCATTGTTACGGCATGCAATATTGTACCGTCACCTCCAAGCGTGATGACCATATCAATTTTGTGCTTTTTGAATTGCTCATAGCCATCAAAAGGGAGGCAGCTTTCATGGATTGGAATGCGTTTTCGGAGCTGCTCCAAGTAAGGTGAGTAAACATAAGTTGTTATACGCTCTTGCTTTAGCACCTCAAATAACTCTTGGATGTAAATTATATCTGCTTCCTTTAAAACTCGACTGTAAATAACTACTTGCATAAAGTGAGTTTGTTTGGCTAAAATACTAAATCAAAATGGAAAAATAATCCTGATGCTACTTTATCATCTAACTTTGCAAGACTCCACTCTATTTGTGCAACGCCTAGTTTGTAAATAATTGCATCTACTCCTACACCTCTACCCCATAATAATTGATTGGATAGATGATTGTTTTCTTCAAAAAAAGGAGTGTTCACGTATGCCCAATCGCTGTAAATTTTTGGAAGTATTTGCACCGTTCCGCTTTTTAATTTTTCGATAGGCATCAACTTGCCTAAATTAATATTAAGATTCCCTAAATGATAGCGCAGCGTGGTTTTTCCTATGGCGTAGTCAAGTCCTCGAATTTGCCTTAATTCATAGCCCCTCGCTAAATTTGGTTCTGAACCGATTGCTGAAAGATTGTAATAAGCTGATTGTTCTCGCACTAAATTAGTTTCTCCATTTACGCCTACTACAAAGCTCAATTTAGTATGAATGAAAAAATATTTTGCAGCATTAATCTTCAAAATGAGTGCATTGCGTTCATCCCAGATACCTAGACCTTCTTTAGTTGCCCGTAGCTTTAAGCGATAACCCTTCGTAGGGTAAAGTTCAAAGTTGCTTCTATCTACTGCAAATTCATATTGAAAAGTGAAGAATCGTTGCTTGGTTTTTCCATTCAAAAAAAAATTTGGATTGGCTTCTGCTACTTCAGGCTCGACAGAATAGTTAAAATAGCTCAATTGTAGCTGATGCGATTCAAATAGATCAGGACGAAAGTTAGCTCCTAACCCTAATCGAAGTCGTTTGAAAAGTCGCTGTTCTTCATTCCTCAAAAAGCTATCTCTGTTTTCAATCGTATTGAACCGAGCCTCCTTATCATCGCTCAACAGGAAATCCGAATTTAGTCGCCAAGTTTGTTGTTTATCAATAAAAGGTGAAGTGTATTGAAACTCAATTTTTCGCGTAAACCCTAGTTGAATTCTAGCTTTGAGTTGATCTCGATTGCCCGTTAAACTGAGGTGCGTAAATGTGATTGGGACACTAATGCGCTTTAATGAGTAATTGTATCGTTGCGCCCACACGTTGATATCGTTGTCTGCAAAATCAATATTAGGGTAGATAACCCACATTAAGTTTTCTTCGATTTGAACACTAATATCTATGCCATTGGATGTAGATTGCATTGTGATCTTCACGTCTGAGAAAAGGTCAAGTCCCTCCAAGCGTTTTTCGTTAAAAGCAAATCTTTCAGCCACCTCACTAATGTTAAGCGTATCTCCTATCTTAAAATCTAGCTCTCGCAGAACAATACTTGTCTTCGTCTGCTCATTACCCTGAATGGTAATAGATTGAACAGTAATGAAGTTACTTTGAGCTAAAACGCTAATAACAAAAAGTAGAAAAAGACCTATTAGAAAGGAGCGCATGAATCATGTTTTTCACGAAAGTAAGAAACTTTAATTTATGCAGAAACCAAAGACATTAATGATTAGGTGAATTATCTGAAGTTAGCGGTAACAAAGAAAGAAGTAACGGTAACTTATTCGTAAACATAAGTCTGAGAGAACGATTAAAATCAGAATTTTAGCATAAGTTAATTAGGAAAAGTCTAAGGCTTGTGTATCTTTGTAGTATAATAGCTAGAGCATTTTGCATCAAATATTATGTGAAATCAGTTAAAAATTCGTTAATAGCGATTAGAAAAATCATACGTATTAAAATTTGCACTATCTTAGTGAAAGTTTAAATTAAGTATCAAGCAGGTCGCCAAAAACGAATTCATAATATGTGACTATTTAAATAAGCCGATTAAATTACTTCTCTAAATTCATGTCTATAGCGGTAAAATTTACACTTTAACTTAGTTAATCTAAGGAATCCACGAACATTATTACACAAACTAAATTGATTTTAGTTATGCAAGTTATGCCGCTAAGCGATCAGCTTCAAGTAACCGATCAGGTATTAATAAGAAAATATCTGGAAGGGGATGAAAAATCATTCGAAGTGTTACTTAATAGACACAAGCAAAAAATTTATACTTCTATTTATCTCTTTGTAAAGGATCAAAGCCTTGCAGAAGATATTTTCCAAGAGGTTTTTATTAAGATTATTGACACTTTAAGGAAGGGTAAGTATAATCATGAAGGTAAGTTTCTTCAATGGGCAATGCGTATCTCGTACAATATGTGCGTTGACTATTTTCGTCGCTCGAAACGTCGTCCTCAAGTTTCACCTACCGAAACATTCGACATTTTTGATGTACTCCAAGTGACGGATGCCAATGCCGAAGAAAACATCATTAAAAGTCAGACACACGAAAAAGTGCGTAAATTGGTAGATATGTTGCCGCCAGAGCAAAGGGAGGTTGTTATACTGCGCCACTATGCAGATATGAGCTTTAAAGAGATTGCAAAATTAACTCGTGTAAGCATTAATACAGCACTCGGACGTATGCGCTATGCGCTAATCAACATCCGCAGAATGGTAGAAGAAAAAGAAGTAACTCTTCAGTAATAAAGAAATTTTTATCAGTACTAATAGTCATAGTAGTTAAAGAAACAATTAGCTGGACTTATATACAATTTATATAAGTCCAGTTCTAATTTATAGTACTTACTTGGATAACTTGATAAAACTTCCAACTTCCACTATTACCTCCTCTGTTTTGATACGCCACGAATACCATCCATTTGCCAAGTCTGCAATATTAATCATTTCTGAAGTAGTATGTTTGCCTACTTTCTGGATGACTACCTGACCCAGTTTATTTGTAATTTCAATAATATATGGAACTGCTTCAGCAGGCTGTTTTATTGATTCTATTGTAAGCATTTGATCTGCTGGATTGGGATAAATGATGGTTGTGAAGCGTTGTTCTCCTTCGCCTAAATTTCCAATAGATGAAAAATTAACTTTTATATTAAAGGAGCAGGTGGCGGAGTTGCCACATTCATCTTCAATCTCATAAATAATTTCTGTAATACCAACAGTAAATATGTTTCCACTGAGCGGACCTTTGACTTGCCTCACTGTCAAGCCATAGTGGCAGTCTGTGGTAACCATTGGAGCATCCCAACTTATTGGTATAGTCAACTGCCCGGGTGGTAAATAAATCATAGTATCCTGAGGACATTGTACTTGGAATTCAAGTTTTTGTTGAATGACCTCTACTTGAAAGGAACAAGTCGCTATATTTCCACAGTCATCTGTTACTTCATAAGTTACATCAGTGATGCCTGTCAAGAAGTAACTACCTGATGGAAGCCCATCTATTAGAGTAAGACTAATATTTTCACTGCACGCATTGGATATGCGTGGCAATTCCCATGTAACCTTAGCGGATTCTGTAAAAGTAGATAGGGTAATATCTTGAGGGCATTTTATTTCTAAAGGGCTCGATGCTTGTATCACTTCTACTTGGAAGGAACAAATTTCCATTCTTCCACATTCGTCTCTCACCTCATAAGTAATATCGGTAATACCTTCTGGAAATACACTTCCAGGTAATTTTCCTTCTATTAATATGAACTCAATTTTTTCACTACAAGCATTGAATACTTCTGGCAGTTCCCATGTTACAAACTCAGCAGTGCTTGAAGTAGTAACAGCTATATTGTTAGGGCAGACTATCTCCAAAGGAATCAACGCTTGAGTAACTTCTACTTGAAAAGAGCAAAAAGCACTTCTTCCACAAGCATCCGTAACGGAATATTCGATCAGTGTTGTTCCCACAGGAAAACTAGTACCTCTCTCAGGTCCTTTTATTTGTTGTACTACTGCTGGAGTCCCTTCGCAAGCATTTGCAACTTTTGGGGTTTCCCAGTTAACAATAGCACTAGTTGAGTTCGTGCTTATTTGAATATCCTTTGGACACTCAAATTCGAGCGGGTCTTGTTCCTCTTCATCATCATTATCACTAGCCTCAACCGTTATTTTCACTTGGTCAATAAGGGTATAAAACTTTTGATCGCTCAATGATCTTTCATCTTTTATTCTAAGTTCAAGCAGGTATTCTCCGGGTTCAGTAAAATTGACATTGGTTGCTATTGTGCTTTCATCTTGAAAGATAGCTGTTCCTGTTCCATCTACCTGTGTCCAAGTAATACGGCTCGAGAGGGTTTCTTCATTATATAGTGCTAGCCCTGAAAGCTGAAGCGTACTATCTAGTCGAATAGTATGGTCAATTCCTGCATCTATAAAATATCCTTTTGTGGATTGAGCATAAGGCCAAGGTGCACGATTTGCTCCATTTAAAAAACGCCTATAAAAATCATAACGTCCTATCCAATATTCAGAGGGATTCCTGTGATCTAGATCAGCACCATGATGTAAAATTTTAACACCTTTTATATTATTGAAAGCCGCTAAACTAGTAGAAGCAGGACAAACGAGGTCTTCATAACCAATGATAGCTAGCGTCGGACCTGAGAAGTTTTTAGCTAAATAAGTTGCATCATAATACTTTGAGGCTTTGGCGGTTTGCTCTATGGTACGCTCATTCTGAAATGACTGATTGGCTCTGCCGAGATAGTAAGGAAAGCCACTAGCTTTGTTATGGTTGAATCCTGCATGGTCGTTGTAAGTTGGATTGACAAAAGCAATTACATCTACTCTCTTGTCTAATCCTGCTGCCATTAAAGTCAAACCACCACCTTGACTTACTCCATTCAAGGCAAGTGAGCCATTGAAATCAGCTCGAGTATGTAAATAATCAATTGCTCTAATTGCTGCTAGTACACTATATTTTTGGTAATATTCATCTCTGTTAGTGATGTTATCAGGGAGGTAGGCGTTGGGATCCTTCTCATCGGGTTCAGCATTGTGAATACTTATAATCATTGAGATTGCACCAACTTGTTCTGCAAGCGTACTAGCAGGCTTTACAATATTAGCGCCAGCACCAAAAGGAGGTAGGGAGAGAATTGCAGGTAGCTTGCCCGACTGCTTCGGAATAGAAATGTATCCATATACTCTTCTTTCATCCACAGTGGCAAGATTAATTCTATAAGTCTTTGAGTATGCTGTTTCTTCTAAGAAACTTAGCTGCGGATCAATAGTTATCGCTGCTAGCTGATACAGGTTGTCTTGCCAAAACGTTTCAAAATCGGGAGGTGGCGCTTCACTTGGGAAGATACTAAAAGGTTCAACCAAAATCCCTTCTCGTTCTTGATGATTACTATTGGAGACTTCACAAACAACAGAACTAGGTATGGAAGCCGTGAAAGGAATTCGTGTTTTTTTCCCAGCACGAATGGCAATACTACCTCTTTTTAGTATTGGAGCATACTTATCATATCGGATAGTGTAACTCACATTGTCATTTACATTAGATTCAACCTCAAAGTACATTTGCTCATTTACCTTAAATGTATTATCTACACGATTAGTCGCTAAGGTAAACGGGGTAGATTGAGCAAACGAAAACGAGGGAAGTATAAAAGCAGCATACAAAATTATAGTCATAAGCTGGTACTGGCAACTAGTGTAAAGTAGTAGGTGATTCATGGCATTTTATGTGTGTATCAATAACTTACGGCTAAAACGAGCCGATTATTGATTTATTAGCCTTGATAGCTAATGATCTTTTTAAAGTGTCAATTATTAAAGGTAAAGGTAGTTATTATAGATGATATGGAAAAATTAATTATATAAGAGATGCTCTTCCAAGTACTTATAGACTAAATCAGGCACTAGATATTGAATTGATTTGTTGTCTCTTAGACATTTTCTGATGTAACTTGCTGAAATTTGCATCAAAGGTGCATTGAACAAGTGGACTTTAGTATGATGAGCAAGCTCTCCTAGCTCGTATTGAGGTCTTTGGTAAACATAGATATTATAATCCCTCAATATTATTTCATAATTCTTCCACTTGTGTAAAGTTGCTAAGTTGTCGCCTCCCATAATAGGGACAAACTCTTTCTTTGGATGTTTTTCGGATAAATAAGCAAGTGTGTCAATGGTGTAAGAAGGTTGAGGTAAGCCAAATTCTATATTTGAAGCACGTAGGTGTGGATTATTCCCAATGGCTAATTCAACTAGATGCAGTCGATCGTAATCTTTAGCTAATGATTTCTTAGATTTATGAGGATTTTGTGGCGAAACTACCATCCATACTTGATCTAAGTCTGTATGAATAGCCATATAATTTGCGATAATCATATGACCGATGTGAACTGGATTGAACGAGCCAAAAAATAGACCTATTTTCATTTTGCGTTCGTGGCTTTTGTTATTTGCTAATGCTCCGACGTTTCTTTTTCTAGCTCCTCGTGAATGAAGTCATCAAAAAGCACATCACTTTCTATGGAAAAGTTTTCTTCCTGTGCATCTACCAACCACTGATTATTTTGCTTCACTAAGTGAAATGTATCTCTGTACTTCTCTTCAAAATCTTCTAATAAACAAGCGCATAAAGCTTTGTTGGCATTTGTTTGGCAACTGATTTCCAAAAAAATAGTATTAAATACAGTGGAATCGAGCGGCTCAGTTTCAATGATTTGAGCAATGGCATCTAACCGTTCTTGTTCCGTAGAAGTGCTAAGACGCTTTGCATCTGTAAAATTATTTTTATCCAAAAAGGCTTGGTAGGCTTTTACAACCGCCTCAGGAGTATTGGGCAAATCAAATGTTTCAGCAGCGGATTCGTCTTCGGCACAGCCAAACAATATAAGGAAGAGAAAAAGTAAATGGTAATGTTTCATATTTTAAATCCATTTGCGATTTTGAGACGTGAAAAAGATGTGGATGTTACATGAGGTCGAATTATGCCCCTTCCTTGAGCAGTTGCTCGTAAGCCTCAGGCGTATCAATGTCAATTAATGTGTGATTAGTAGGCATTTGTACTTTCACAACATGCTGCATATTTTGTTGAATGATCTCTTTGCAGCCATCCATTTGTGTATGAGCCAAAATATCAGACTGATAGCTAGCAGAAAAAATAACAGGATTGCCTTTTTGTCCTCTAAAAAAAGGTACAACTATTGTATCAGGATTTTCCAAATAGGCAATTTCAAAAGTGCGGAGGAGCAGATTATATTCCTCAGCAGTCAGTAGTGGCTGATCTGCCAGACAAATCATATACCCTAATGTGGAAGGGGGACAGGCATTGACTCCTTTTTGTATGGATGTGGTCATTCCCCTTTTATAGTCAGCATTGATGACTACTCTACAATCTCCACATCCCCAAATTGTTAAGCCAAAATCATTTATCCCATTCCTTACAATCACTAATTCTTCTAGTTCTGATTCTTTTAATTGTTGTATGGTGTGACTGACAAGCCATTCGTCCTTGTATAATAAGAATCTTTTATCAATCTTTCCCATTCGTTTGGATTCTCCAGCAGCTAGTAGAATTGCAGTTGTCATATTGTAAGTTATTTGTAATAACATACAGGCGCACTTGCATAAAAGTTTAGAAGAGATTTTGCCCAACTATTTCCTATACCTCTTCCATTTTCAACATAGAGTCAGTTTTACCCTCCAGCATAGACGTTCCCATTAAGTATTCATCTACTCGTTTGGCTGCTTCTCGCCCTTCGGAAATTGCCCAAACTACTAAGGATTGCCCTCTACGCATATCCCCCGCTGCAAACACTTTTTCATGGTTGGTTTGATAGTCCTTTTCGGCTGCTTTCACATTACCTCTTTGGTCTAGCTCTACGCTTAGTTGTTGTAGCATTCCTCTATGCTGTGGATGCACAAATCCAATGGCCAAAAGTGCTAGCTCACAAGGGATTTCCCTTACGGTACCTTCGATTTCATTAAATTGATAACGACCTGTTTCTGGATTTTTCGACCATTCAATATTGACTAACTGCACTGCCTTCAGATTGCCGTTTTCATCTCCCATAAACGCTTTTGTCAAGATCGACCACTCTCGGGTTGCGCCTTCTTCATGAGAAGTAGAGGTGCGGAGAATCATCGGCCAGTTAGGCCAAGTCAATGGATCACGATCTTTAGGGGGTTCTGAGAGTAATTCAATCTGGGTAACAGATGCTGCTTTGTGTCGGTTAGAAGTGCCAACGCAATCTGCGCCAGTATCGCCACCACCAATGACGATTACATTTTTATTAGTTGCCAGAATAGAACTAGCTTCTTTTATCGGCTCACCAGCTACTCTACGGTTGTTCTGCTCCAAGAATTCCATTGCAAAATGAACGCCGTTTAAATCTCTCCCAGGAATATCTAAGTTTCTTGGAACAGTCGAACCACCACAAAGCACAATAGCATCAAACTCGTTCATCAAGTTTTTAGGATCAATATTGACGCCTACATTAGCATTTGTTCGGAATTTGATGCCCTCCTGTTCCATAATGCCCACTCTACGCTCAATTACCCATTTCTCCAGTTTAAAATCTGGGATGCCATAACGCAGCAATCCACCAATTCGATCATTTCGTTCAAATACTGTTACTGTATGCCCAGCTTTATTTAATTGTGCGGCTGCTGCCAAGCCCGCAGGTCCAGAACCTACAACAGCTACTTTTTTGCCAGTTCTCACTACGGGTGGTTGAGGTCTAACATATCCCTTTTCAAAAGCTACTTCCGCAATAGATTTTTCGATATGCTCAATGGCGACGGCAGGTTGATTGATGCCTAAAACACAAGCCGCTTCGCACGGTGCAGGACAAATACGACCTGTAAACTCAGGAAAGTTATTGGTGCTGCTCAGTATTTCGTAAGCTCCTAGCCAGTCTTTTTCATAAACAGCATCATTAAATTCAGGAATAATATTTCCTAACGGGCAACCATTATGACAAAATGGTATCCCACAGTCCATACAGCGCGATGCTTGATTGACCGTTTTTTCTTCTGAAAAATCTTGGTATAACTCTTTGTAGTCGTTGACTCTAGCCTCTATTGCTCGCTTTTCTGGTAATTCTCTAGTATATCTTAAAAACCCTTTTGGATCTGCCATTGTGTTTTATTTTTATTGTATCTACTATGCGGCAAAAGCAGCATTTTAGGATAAATAAGCCTTTAATTAATAGATTATGCTGCATTTGCTTTCACTGCCACGTTTGCCTGTTCTTTTTCCTGTTGAGTGGCTTCTGCCTCGCGCTCTTGCAAGACGCGCTTGTAATCTCTTGGCATTACTTTAACAAATTGGTGCTTGGCTGCTTCCCAATTATCAAGCATGCTTTTAGCCACTAGACTTCCTGTAAATTGCTTGTGGCGACGAATCATGCTTTCGAGCAATGCGAAGTCTTCCAACTCTAATGGATCAAGGTCAATCATACCCTTATTAACACGCTGCTCGAATTGGTTTTTAGGATTGAATACATAAGCTATGCCGCCACTCATACCGGCTGCAAAATTTTTGCCAGTTTCGCCTAGTACTATGACTAAGCCCCCAGTCATATATTCACAACCGTGATCTCCGATGCCTTCTACTACCGTTTTGACACCTGAATTTCTAACACAGAATCGCTCACCAGCTTGACCATTAATATAGGCTTCGCCAGAGGTAGCACCATAGAAAGCCACATTTCCAATGATAATGTTTTCACTGGCTTTAAATGTTGCACTACGATCTGGAACAACGACTAGCTTACCACCTGAGAGCCCTTTACCGAAGTAGTCGTTCGCCTCTCCTTCTAAAGTAAAATGAATACCTGATGCTCCAAATGCACCAAAACTTTGCCCTGCTGAACCTCTAAAGTGAAAGTTGATCGTATTGGCGGGTAATCCTTCCCCGTTGTAGCGTTTGCTGATTTCGTTAGAAAGCATGGCTCCGACGGTGCGGTCTGTATTTCTGATATCAAATGAGCCTTTTACTTTATGCCCATGCTCCAATGCGGCTTCTGCCAATTTTATCAGTTTTCGATCTAAGACTTTTTCGATATTATGATCTTGCGCCACCTGTTTGTATTGACCAACTGTTTCATCGGCTGGCTCTTTGTACAAAATTGGGGTAAGGTCTAATTGCTTGTACTTCCAATGTTTCAAGTCTTTTTTTACTTTTAACATCTCAACTTTTCCCACCATTTCATCTACTGTTCGGAAACCAAGTTCTGCCATAATTTCACGTAAGTCCTGAGCTAAATAAGTAAAGAGATTGATGATATGCTCTGGCTTTCCTGTAAAGCGACCTCGCAACCTTTCATCTTGCGTTGCAATACCAACTGGACAGGTGTTCAAATGACATTTACGCATCATAATGCAGCCTTCAACAACTAACGCAGCCGTTGCTACACCCCACTCTTCTGCACCCAATAGCGTTGCAATGGCTAAGTCCCGACCAGTGCGAATTTGGCCATCTACTTGTAGTCTTGTTCGATCACGCAATTTATTTTTAACGAGTGTTTGATGCGTTTCTGCCAATCCTAGCTCCCACGGCAAACCAGCATGGCGAATCGAAGTGATGGGTGAAGCACCTGTACCGCCATCATGCCCAGAGATTAAAATTGCATCAGCATGAGCCTTTACTACACCCGAAGCGATGATGCCAACCCCCGCTTTTGAGACTAATTTCACGTTTATTCTTGCCTTTCTGTTAGCATTTTTTAAATCATAAATCAATTGTGCTAAGTCTTCAATTGAATAAATATCATGGTGTGGTGGTGGCGAAATCAAACCTACACCGGGCGTGGAGTGACGCACTCGCCCAATCCAATCGTTTACTTTATGTCCGGGTAATTGCCCGCCTTCGCCGGGTTTTGCACCTTGTGCCATTTTGATTTGCAATTCATCAGCGTTGGTCAAATAGTAACTGGTAACACCAAAGCGACCAGAAGCGACTTGTTTGGTTGCCGAGCGTTCCCAATCGCCATTTTTCTTGCGCTTGAATCGCACTTCGTCTTCTCCGCCTTCGCCTGAATTACTTTTTGCTCCTATGCGGTTCATTGCAATCGCCAAGGTTGCGTGCGCTTCATGCGAAATTGAACCGAAGGACATTGCTCCAGTCGCAAAGCGAGTTAGAATATTCTCTACTGGCTCTACCTCTTCAATTGGGATGGCTTCTCCTTTTCTAAATGCTAGTAAACCTCTCAAGGTCAATGCCTTTTCAGTTTGGTCATTAATGAGCTTAGCATATTTTTTGTAAGAATTGTAGTCTCCTTTTCTAGCGGCATATTGTAATAAATGGATGGTTTGCGGATTGAACATATGCTTTTCTCCACGCTGTTTCCACTGATAAACTCCACCTACTTCTAATTTAGCATTACTAGCCTTTTTAGGTGCAAAAGCCAGCTTGTGTCGTGTCAATACTTCTTCGGCAATTCCATCAAAGCTGACGCCTTCAATTCTGGAAACTGCTCCGTAGAAGCAGCGATTTACTACATTTTTATTCAAGCCTAAGATCTCAAAAATTTGTGCACCTTGATAGGACTGTAAAGTTGAAATACCAATCTTCGACATAATTTTGAGCAATCCCTTACCAATAGCTTTGTTGTACTTTGCAAAAACTTCCTCCATTGAAAAATCTTGCTCAAAAACGTGCTTAGCATTTAAATCTGCTAGTGTAGAATAGGCCATGTATGGATTAATAGCACTCACACCAAAACCGATCAAGGTAGCAAAATGGTGCGTTTCTCGCACATCCCCTGCTTCCACCACGATAGAGGTCATACTACGCAAGCCTTCCCTGATTAAGTGATGATGAACTGCACCTGCTGCTAGTAGCGACGGAATTGGTGCATATTTTTCGTCTGCTTTGCGATCAGATAGAATTAAAATGGTGCTACCATTCCTAGTCAAGTCTTCTGCTTTGGCACAGATTTGCTCGATAGCTGCTACCAATCGCCCCTTCTGCCCATCAGCTAAAAATAAGGTATTAATGGTACCTGCTTTGAAATGAGTATGCTCAATATTGCGAATTTTAGCCAATTCATTATTCGTCAGAATAGGTTTATCTAAATGAATGAACCTAGCGTGGCTCGGACCAGGGTCAAGTATATTATTAGAGCCACCAAGTGTAGCAAAAAGAGACATAACTGACCGCTCACGAATGGGATCAATAGGTGGGTTAGTCACCTGAGCAAAAAGTTGTTTGAAATAGTTGGCTATGTGTTGCGAATGATGCGAAAGCACTGCTAGTGGGGTATCTATACCCATTGAGCCAATGGGATCTTTTCCATCTTTTATCATAGGAGCAAGGATTATTTTTAAATCCTCTTTCGTAAAGCCATGCAACTGCTGTTGTTGTAGCAATTCATCGTATTTCAATTCAGGATTTGCCCCTTTTTGTTCGGCTAGATCAGTTAATTTTAAACGATACTTATCTAACCAATCTCGGTATGGTGCGCGCTGGCAAATAGTAACTTTTAATTCCTCATCCCCAATAATGCGATGCTCGTCTAAGTCAGCAATTAACATTTTGCCCGGCTGTAAGCGTCCTTTCAATATAATTTCAGATGGGGCAATTGGTAGTGCTCCTGCTTCGGATGCAACTATTAAAGTGTTGTTTTTTGTAACGCAGTAACGACTTGGGCGCAGACCGTTTCTATCTAAGGTTGCTCCTACTACAATGCCATCTGTGAAACAAATAGAAGCTGGCCCATCCCAAGGCTCCATCATTGCTTTGTGGTATTCGTAGAATGCTCGTTTGTAATCTTCCATCTGCTCATCTTGTTGCCATGCTTCTGGAATCATCATCATTAAGGCTTCTGGGAGTGAGCGACCACTTAGCACTAGAAATTCTAACACATTGTCAAAATTTCCAGAATCGGATAGTTTATCTCCACAAATTGGCTTTAACTTGGCAAGTTCTTCATCTGTAAATAATTTTGATTTGAGTAGCTGTTCTTTGGAAACCCACCAATTTAGATTTCCTCGAATCGTATTTATTTCGCCATTGTGAGCAATATAGCGAAACGGCTGTGCCAATTTCCACTTAGGCACAGTGTTGGTTGAAAAGCGAGAGTGTACCAGTGCGATCGCTGACTTGAAGGAAGAATCATGCAAATCAGGAAAGTAGGGACGCACCTGATAGGTGGTCAACTGTCCTTTGTAAACAATCGTTTTGTAAGAAAATGAATTGATATAAAACCAATCTTTAGTCTGTGGGGAAGTCTGATGAATTTGGTGTGTTGTGAACTTGCGAAGTATATACAATTTACGCTCTAAGGCTTTTGGATCGAGCTCTTCCTTAGGTTTTACAAATACTTGTTCTATTCTAGGCTCAACAGAGACTGCTGAATCACCCAATAGCTCGTTATCTGTTGGTACTTTTCGATAACCCAGTAATTCTAATCCAAACTCATCTATGTAGTCGTTGAGCAAAAAACGGCATTGATTTCTCAAGGTTCTATCCATAGGGAATAACACCACGCCAACACCATATTTTCCAAACTCGGGCAGTTCGAAGCCCATTTCACTGCATTTTTTCTTAAAGAACTCGTGTGGTGTCTGTACTAAAATCCCTGCTCCATCTCCTGTATTCGGTTCACATCCACAAGCACCTCTATGCTCCATGTTGGTCAACATGGTGAGTGCATTTTCAACTGTGGCATGTGTTTTTTCACCATCCAAATTAGCGATTAGCCCTGTTCCACAGGAGTCTTTTTCTAATTCGGGTACATACAGCCCCTGATTACTCTGTCTATTTTGTTGCATATATCCTCTTTATCACATTTTAAATTTTGCACAATTGGGCTATACTTCCATTATGTAAAGATAAAAATAGGGATAATTGTTAAAGGAATAATTAAAGATTTGCCAAAAGAATACGATTTCTAGCAATCAATTTGCTAAAAAAATGGCCAAACAATAGGAAAAAAGTAATGGAGGAAAGTAAAAAGAAAAAGATTGAAATAGCTTTATAAAGAAGTAAATTTTGTAAATACAGTGTTGGAGATATTTTATTTTGAAATTAAGGTAGGAATATTGGGCGGTAAACGCAAGAATTTTTACAGATTACCTAACTAACGTTTACCGTCAAAATTTTGTCATAGCTTACATCCAGTCTAATGCTTTCACAAAAAAGGTCAATACAAAAGGCAGCGGTATCCAAAACCAAGCCGGTGTAAAGATGAGCATGGCAATTATAATGCCTAATGAAACCAAAAAGAGCAGCCAGTAGCGTCCTGTATTTTTTTTAGTATTTTCCATAAGTTTATAGACTATATTGATTTATAATCGCAAAAATAGGCTTTTGTAATTACAGAAAGAAATAAAAGAGGCTTCCTTAATTGAGGAAGCCTCCGACAGCTGTACTACCTTCTCACTCTAAACTCTTTTGGGTCACTAAGACCCATATAAGTTTCGGATAGGCATACAGCCCACTGCTACGTAGGTGTCAACATTCAAGTTCTGTTCCTTAAAAAGGAGTAAAAAAAGTAGTGCAAATTGTGTAATGTTAAATGGACGGATATAGCTAAACATGGAATACCAAGAGATTGGAATTTAGAATATCGCAGACATAGACTTACAGTAAGCCAGTGATCTGTGAAATGAGTGATGTATAAATCACTATTTTTTCATTATCTGATTTTAGCTTAAACCAAGTTATTGTTGAATAGACGAGATTGCCTACTGTGCTGTACTTTATTTACTTTATGTAAGGAACTTCTTTTTAGCGTAAGTCGGAGTTTTGTACGATATTGAATTGCTTTTGTTACAATACAGACGGGATTAAGGGTCAAGTAATTTAATTCTGAACACGTTTGATGTACTGATCTTTTTGGAAATATATGAACCAAAGCCTCGTCCAAAAAAGTGTGCGACAGAATGAGATGATCGAATCCAATTAATCTTTTACAAAAGACAAACAAAGTTGGCTCTTTACTTGAACTTAGTTCATAACTCTCTTAACTTGACCACCGAATTGAGTAGTGATTTCATGATAGCTTTCAGAGAAAATTAGGTTACTCATTCTTGTCCTAATATCAATTTGAAGTAATCACTACATCTAGCTTAGATTGCTTCATCATTATTTACTGTTTTCAATAGATAATTGCTTTTAAAATAGGTGATTGGATGTTGAAAGTAGTGTTAGAAATAAACCAAATTATGAGTGCGATCAGTATATTTGATATGCTCAAGATAGGTGTAGGACCTTCCAGTTCGCATACGCTCGGACCGTGGAAAGCAGCCAATTATTTTCTGAGTGATCTGGAAGCAAGGCAATATATACCGCAAGTCTATGAGGTTAAAGTTCACCTTTTTGGATCACTTGCATTAACGGGGGCTGGGCACGGAACAGATATTGCCATCATGCTAGGTTTGTGTGGTACACAAGCAGAAACAATCCCCTTAGAAGCAGTCGCTGCTATACCAGATCGCATACAAGTAATGCACAAGCTAAATTTGAATGGCCAAAAGGAAATTTCATTTCATCCACAGCAACATCTAGTTTTTAACTTTTCGGAACGCCTGCCTTTTCACTCTAACGGAATGCAGTTTGAGGCATACGATGAGCAGCAACAATTGCTTTTTCGACAAGAATATTATTCGATAGGTGGAGGATTTATTAGCAAAGGCGAAGAAGTGATGGAAATCGGTAGAAAAGCGCCTAACTATCACTGTAAGGATGCAAAGACACTGCTTCAATACTGCCAGGAAGCTAGCATAAATATTTCTGAATTAACACTTTGTAATGAATTAAGCTGGGGCAAAGTAGATCAAATCAAGCGAGATATTCTCCGCATTTGGGAGGTGATGAAAGCCTCTGTTTACAAAGGTTGCCACACTGCTGGCACATTGCCAGGAGGTTTAAACGTAAAAAGGAGAGCGGTGGCGATTAACCGAAAATTACTAAAAACTACGGATTATACTACTTATGAAGACTGGATTACCGAGGTAACTCAATCCACCTCTGATTTTGCTACAATTACAAAATGGATTGGATGTTTTGCAATGGCGGTCAATGAAGAAAATGCTTCATTCGGACGTATCGTAACAGCACCTACAAATGGCTCTGCGGGTGTTATTCCAGCCGTTTTACATTATTATATTTGCTTTGTCAATCCTGATTTTAAAGAAGAGGATATTATTCGTTTTTTATTGACTGCTTCGCAGATTGGCTGCTTGTTCAAGTTGAATGCAACTATTTCAGCGGCAGCGGGAGGATGTCAAGCAGAGATTGGTGTATCTTCTGCAATGGCAGCCGCTGCTCTAACCGAACGCCTGGGAGGAAGCGTGGAGCAGTGCTTGATCGCCTCAGAAATAGCTATGGAACATCATCTAGGTTTGACTTGCGACCCCATTGGCGGTTTAGTGCAAATTCCTTGCATAGAACGCAACTCAATGGGGGCTATTAAAGCAATTATGGCAAGTAATCTTGCATTAGAAACAGAACCGAGCGACGTCAAAGTATCATTGGATCAGGTGCTTCAAACAATGTGGGAAACAGCTAACGACATGAACGAAAAGTACAAAGAAACCTCCACCGGAGGATTGGCGGTCTATGTCAGCATCCCTGAGTGTTGATGAATTTGATCTTTAGTTGTCAACAAAGCCCGTAGTCGTCGAAGCAGAGGGCAGACCTCCAATGGTGAATGGAATATTAAAGCCAATGAAGGAGTAGGGCGCATCCACTCCAAAATTCCAGCCCCATCCTACGCTGAGAATATCTCGGAAAGCAGTCATCATAATGCCTGAGCCAAACTCGGGTGTACCATCTAAATTAAAATCGGGTGATGAAAAAGCTAAACCTACTCCTACGCTGAGTACATCGTTGTAAAACTTACTTTTGCGACTGCCCCACTTCATTAAAACACCATAAGTTGGTGCAAATTGGAAATTGTTTTCTAGTGTTACGGATTCGTTACTAGCTCGATTGTAAGGATTGCCAAGCACCAGCGAACCACTCATTTTGAAGTGAGCTGCTACTCTTGATAGCGTTACATAGCGCCGAAATATTTCTTTCTTTTCGTAGTTTCTATTGTTGCGGTTTCGGCCTCGCTCCAACACTGCTTTTATCAATACTTCATCGCCCGCTCTTCTTTCACCAATATATTTGAGTTCGATGTAGCCCGATGCTGGAATTTCTCCTACCGTGAATCTTCGTACTGCCTCTGTCAAGCCTTCATTAGCAACGTAAGACTTTTTAAAGGGCATGATAAACTGATCTATATTAGTTAGCACTGTATTAATGCCGCCAATAAATTGGTTTATATTAATCACATAACTACTGTAAGCGGTATCTACTCGATTCAATTCCAGTAGTCCAGGCACAGCACCATTTACCAATTGAACATTATCACTCCTTTGGTATAAATTGATATCTTCTATATACTGTGTATAAGCAAAATCCAACAGCGATTGTAATTCTTGGAGATTGTTTGTCAAAGTCTCATCTTTAAAAATGCCATCAGGAAATGCAACTTGAAAATTCTCAAATGTAGTTTTGACGAAATTATAGATACGCCCAATTCGATCAATATTGATTTCGTTGTTTAAAAGAATATTCGCAGCGGGCTTGGTAATTGTCTCAGCATTGAGTTTGCGGAGTGATTCGTTGAAAGTGCTTTTTAATTTTAGTCTTGAAGTATCTGATTTAGGAAATATGGTTTGTATTTGAGCATCAAACACGCCCTTCATGTGCTGTGTAAGCTGAGTTGTGTTCGTTTGCAGGCTGTCGTTGAGGCGTTTATTTCTCTGCAAAGCAGCTTTTTCTTCTTCTGTTATTGGTTCACCAAATCTTGTTATCTCGAGGTATTCTTCAGGCGTGTAGTCATCAAAGTTTTCAACATGCACCGGACGACCACCCGATTTATTTTTCAGAAATGCACCTATGCGAAAGTAGATCATCAAAGAGCTATCCACTTGTCCATTTGCTCCTAAATCATTGAGTAGAGCAGAGCGTAACTCCTGTGCTTGTTGTTCCAAGTAGTTGATAACAAATAAAATATAAGGCCCATCGAATTGATTAAATGCCTTCTCGGATTCAATGCTCGTTAGCTCGTCATATAGTTTGTCATCAAGTTCTATTTGATCCAGTAATTCCTGCGAAAGGCCCGCTAAGGTTTGATAGACTTTTAGGGGTGAAGGAGTGCTTTCATCTTCAAAATTTGTATTGATATAATTGATAATATTATTTTGTAAACTTACCCACTCATTCAATTTTCGCAAGCGCGCCAAACGGCTATCAGTAGCTTTAATTCCTTGAAATTTAAACATTTCCTCCTCCAAAGCAGCTACATCTACTTTGATGCGAATAATGCTGTTAATATCCACAATGGCTGGACTTTCAGCGGGAAGCGCTCCTTGATATTTACCACTAGTGCTTTCTTCTGATAAAGAAATAATGGACTGCGCTGAGATGGCCGCTAATCCTAAACAGCAGCATAAAAAAGAAAATAGTGTTTTCATAAAATAGGTCGATCAGTTGGTAATGTTGGTTGAGTTGTATCAATCGCTGGCATATCTTCTTCGGCTGGCATTATCTTGATGGCGGCGTTAAAGGCTTTTTGCATCTGAAATGTAGAAATGCCTTTGCGTTTATCAGCAGGATCATCAGAAAGTGATGGATCAACGAAGATGAGATAAGCTGCTTTTTTCGTTCTAGGTTCAAATGCTATTGCCCGTATGTTGTCTAAATGAATTTCTTTATTGGGAAAACTTGCCTTGAGATAGGCTTCTAGTTTCGGATGTAAGGCTGTCAACTGCGCCATTGATCGTATCCAAAGAATACGTTGCTTAGGATGTGCGCCTTGCTGCACACATAGTTTATGAGCATTTCCAATTAATAAGTCATCATTCTCAAAGTCCCCTAAGACAATGAGACTGACATACTGCTTTAAAAATTGCTCAAACTCTTCCAAGGCTGTCTCCAAGCTATTGAGTTGATGCACTCTGGTTAATTCGGGTTTGATTAAAGGGAAGGCTGTTTCCATGATTAGGTGGTTTAAAGTTCTCAGCACCCAAACATAAGCATTTTATAGATAAAACACTATTCTTCCTTGCTTTGATTGTCATTTATAACTACGAATTCTGTTCTTCTATTACTGCGCCTGCCAGCTTCTGTTTCATTACTGTTAATGGGTTTTGATTCGCCAAAACCTTTGTACTGTAAGCGTTTTGGATTTATTTTTTCTGATAGGAGAAAGTTATAAACAGCCTTTGCTCTTGCTTCGCTCAGTTGAAGATTTTCTTCAGAAGAGCCAATATTATCTGTGTGTCCATTGATCTGAATACAGAGTTGTGGTTGATCTTGGAGCAGGGCTAGTAAACGCCGCAACTCCGTTATTGAATTCGGTAATAACTGAGCAGAATTAGTCTCAAAAAATATGTTTTTCAGTACGATGGGTTGGTTGATTATTTTGGAATTAGTCGTTATCGGAATAGGCGACAAGAAAACTTCCAGTTCGTAGGGCTTTGCCAAGCTGCTCATTGCTTCTAGCGCAAAATATTCGGAGTAAAACAGATAACCATCAGTGCTGATGTTCAAGGAAAAATCATTCTCTAGGGGCAGAATTACTAGAAATTCACCATCGCTATCTGTTATAGCCTCTGTATGTGCCTGACCAGTGCTTAGGTTAACAAAAGTAGCCTTGGCGTTGGAAAGGAGTTTTTGATTAGTCGCATCTCTCACAATGGCCTTCACGTAAGTAATGGCACTAGGTCGAATGGACGCTGGCACTTCAAAAGAAAAAATATCTGTTGCATTTTCATTATTTTGGCTACTGGTGAAATATGCCGTTTTGCCATCCAAACTGACCACTAGTGCGCCTTCATCTGCTCTAGTATTAATGGGATAGCCTAGATTTTGTGGCTCTCCCCAGCTACCATCTGCTTGCTTTTCGCTTTTATATAAGTCAAAGCCACCCATGCCAGCATGACCTTTGGACATAAAAAATAGTGTCTTTCCGTCGGGATGTAAGAATGGTGACTCGTCATCCTCTTTTGTATTGATGGGTGCACCCAAGTTTTGTGCTTTACTCCAAGTGTCATCTGTTTGCCGATAACTTATCCAAATATCACTACCTCCTAATCCACCTGAGCGGCTGCTTTCAAATAGTAATATTTTACCATCACTGGATAAGGTGGGTTGCCTATCTCGAGCTTTGCTATTGATGTTGCGTCCCATATTGGTAGGTGTACTGAATTTTCCCTCTCGAAACTTGGAAATATAGAGGTCATAACGACCAAAGCCGTCTTCTCTACCACTTGCACCAAAAACGAGCGTTTTTCCATCGGCTGAAATAGTTTGAGAGCCCTCATTTTTAGGCGTGTTGATTCCCACCGCAGGCTGAGCTGTTTGCCATTCACCATTTTTCATTTTGCTGATGTAGAAATCTTCTTGTCCTTCCACTCTTCTAGTAAATACTAGCGTTTTTTGATCTGCAGAGAGAGAAGGGAGGTATTCAAATTCTTTTGTGTTGATTGTTTCTAACGGAAGTGCTTTTGGCTCAAAGGGTAAAGGTTTTTTAACAGCTTTTGCAGCAAACTGGGCGTTCTTGAGATACTTTTCTGCCCGACTTTTTAAATTTTTACTGCGCGGCTGTGAAGCTAGAAATTGCTCAAAGTGATCTGCCGCCAATTCAAATTCCTCCAACCTCCACTCTGTTACGCCCAATTGATATACTAAAACCGGATAGTAATTAGCGTCTATCGCAAGGGCTTTCTCATAACTGCTTTTTGCTGCCTCAAGTTGTTTCAGTTCATATTTAGCTTGTGCTTTTAAGATGTGAGCATCAATGAATAGAGTATCTTTGCTTAACAACTTATCCAATTTATCAATCGCCTTTTCAAATTGTCCCGCTTTAGAATAGCCCTTAGCCTGCTCAAATTGCTTTTGCTGCTTTCGGGTAGCTGTCTGGAGCATAGTGTAATCCTGACTGAACCCCAGGAAACCCATCAACAAAAAAATGAATATTGCGATTTCTTGCTTTTTCATGAAAAGAAAACGAAGATGCTGTAAAAGAAGTTGTCTGGAGACTTATTGTCAATGCAATTATGCAAGATTAAAAAGCAGTCGCTTGATAAAGAAGTTATCAAACGACTACTTTGAGGAGAGCGCGGTGTAATCGGTTGTTGAGAAGTTTTCATTAACTTCTCCACCCATTATCGGTAATTGGTTGCTTAACGATCACGATCTCTTGGCGAAAGTAAAGATGTTGCTGCGACAGGTTATTCCAATACTGAATATCCTTCACGCTGCATCTAAAGCGTTTTGCTAACGTTTCTAGCGTATCTCCATTACTTACAACATGAGTAGTTTGATTGATTTCCCTAAATGATATAGCCGTTGTAACTGTTTGCTCGCTATTGAGCTTGAATTTTGTCATTGCAGCTTCCGGAAGCATCAAATAATGCCCTTTTTGACTTGCAGGAATGAAGCGGCGATAATACCCAGGATTCAGCTTTTCAACGACATCAACAGAAACACCTGCCAAGTTGGCAATAGTTCTGAAATCAATTGACTCGTGTATCTTCACTGTTCTGCTCAGTTGAAGATCGTAACTCGGATACACCGGAACTAGTCCGTGATCTTGGTAGTAGTGCATCAAATACGTGGCTGCTATAAAACGAGGGACATATAATTGCGTCTCTTTCGGCAAATACTCTCTGACCTTCCAGTAGTCTTTCACGCCTGCCATGCGAATCGCTTGATTCAATCTTGCAGGCCCGCAATTATAAGCAGCAAGTGCTAAAGCCCAGTCATGATATTTTCCATAAAGATCTGACAAATACATAACTGCTGCTTCGGTCGAGCGGATTGGGTCTCGACGTTCATCAACATGCTCATTGATTGCTAAGTGATACTGTCTTGCTGTTGCACTGGTAAATTGCCAAAGCCCTAATGCTCCCACTGGTGATTCTGCATTCGGATTGAGCTTCGACTCAATGATGGGTAAGTATTTCAACTGCTCAGGCAGCCTGTTTACTTTCAGGTAATGCTCAAAAATCGGAAAGTAGAGTGCTGTTCGCCCCAGCACTAGCTGTGTTGATCGCTGTCCATAAACAACGTAATCTTTTACATATTCACTAACAGAAGGATTGAATTGTATATCAACCGGACTGTTCAGGCTTTTTAATCGCTGCTCTAGCTGAGCTTCGGAGAAATTACTCGAAGCTGTTGACACTTTTTTTGTTTCTAATGGCGATGCACCAAAGGCAGCGTACGATAGTAGTTGGCATACTATCGCCATTAGACATGTCCATGGGAATTTCATTATTACGGGATAAATTTGTTTTTTGTCTTATAGCGGGATAAGCCATAAGACGATTTTTATATGTTCATTGATCGTAATATACGCTTGGAGGCTTCAAAGGTTCTGCGAAGTAATAAATATTGCCTACTGAAAAGGTGATTTAAATATTATTTAATATATAAAACAGCAGTTTACAGTCGATAGCAACTGTTGTTTTAACTTAATAAAAATATGTTTTAAAAATGTTAAGTTACTTTGCTTGCGGCGTGATCGTTCTAAAGATGAATACTTAATCCCAGATGCTTCGTTTTTGCTGCTCTTCTCTCAGTCTTTCCTGTTTTGATTTTTCAAAAGCATCTTTTGGCAAGAAAAAGTCAGCATTGAGTTGTTCTGGTTCATTTTCCCAAGAATAGGTCTTTTTTACTTCATCTTGCTCTACATCATCTTTGTACCAAAAAGCGGTAAATATACCAACCAAACCACCGAGCAGATGACTTTCCCAAGAAATGCCTTCTTGATTAGGGAGTACACCCAGAAACATACCGCTATATAAGAGTGTAACAATTAAGGCAAGTATGATAGCTTTCAAGCTGCGGCGAAAAATACCCATCCAAAAAACAAACGAAACTAAACCGTACACTACACCACTAGCGCCAATATGAAATACACTTCCTCTTGCAAAAAGCCAGACGCTTATGCCTGTGAGTAGATAAATCATCAGGAAACTTTTGAATGCAATTTTTCGATAGAAAAAAAGAATGATCGCACTCAACACGAATAGTGGAACGGAGTTAGAGGTGAGGTGTGCAAAGTCTCCGTGTACAACTGGAGCAAAAATAATGCCTTTCAAGCCATCAACCGTTCTAGGAAGCAAGCCAAGAAATCCTAGATCAATATTCATTAATACCTGCACGAGTTGGATCGCCCAAATGATGAGTAACAACTGAAGAGGAATGCGAATACTGCTGTAAAATTTGCGTTGTTGTGCTTTTAAATCACTCATATATTTTTGAAACGCCAATCCGTAAGATTGGTTGTCTGTTAAACATTATTCGCTCAACTTCTTCACTTTAAAAGCAATGGAGAGAATGCCTTGCAAGTCTTTTCGTCGCGTAAATTGTTGGAGTGTAATTGTGTGCTGTCCAATTTCATTAAAAAAGGTATTTTGTTGCAAAGCGACTCTGAGTTGACATTTATTGCCATTGCAATTCCCGTACCATTTACCCGTCTGATCGGCTAAATCAATGTTGACCTGCCTGCCGATGCGCTTTTGTGAAGGATATTGAGTGTTTATTTTGGTATAGATGTTTTGAAAAGGATAGTCAGTCGTATGCACAAAGTCGAGATATAAGTCGTAGCGTTGTGTGGTATCTTTAATATCCACCACGAACTGCAAGGAGTCTTGATAAGTCCAATTTTCTTCGCTCAATTTGATGGTTTCTTCATAAAAAAATTGTTCTTTGCAAGCAGTAAATGCAATCATTGCTATTATCACAGTAATTAATGTCTGAGTTCTTTTCATCCGAAAGGATTTAATGATTAACTAGACTTGTAACGAAATCTGGTTTTATCCATTACATCACACCTATGAAACTTATTATTATAAACGGTCCTAATTTGAATTTGCTAGGTAAGCGAGAAACCGCCATCTACGGCAGCCAATCATTTGAATCCTTCTTTGAAGGACTGCAGCAGCAATTTAGCAATGCAATAGATTTAGCTTATTTTCAAAGTAACTCAGAAGGTGCTATTATAGATAAAATTCAAGAAGTGGGCTTTTCTTATGATGGCATCATTCTAAATGGCGGTGCGTACACACACACATCTATTGCCATTGCTGACGCTATTGCTGCTATCACAACACCTGTAATTGAAGTGCACCTCTCTAATGTTCACGCAAGAGAAAGTTATCGTCATCATTCTTATTTTTCTGCCAAATGCAAGGGCATTATTGTGGGCTTAGGCTTACAGGTTTATACGCTTGCCATTCTCTCATTTGTGTTAGGGAAGAGCGGGAACAACGGTAAGGTCTAACAAGCGAAGTCGGTATTTTTTACCTATTTTTTTTTTGTGTTGCTTAAACAGTTGTTTCAATAAAACGCCGGTCAACACAGCCGCTCCTGCTGGGATAAGGATTAAATTCCAGGATGCACGTCCGGGATCTTGCTGATTGAATCCAATATCGTCCGTAATCTCAGCACGATCAACTAGCCCAAACAAAACCCAAGCTCCGGCGAAAGTAAAAAGTTGGTTGCCAATGGTTTTCGACCATCCCTTATTATTGTAAAACTTTAATGCTGCGATATCCTGTACTTTCACTAAGCGATTTTCAAAAAGAATAATTCCTTCCTCGGGTTTAATCTCATTGATTGTCGCCTTGTACCAATCTTCATCGTTGTGGAGTTTATAAACGAGTTCATCACCAATTTCAAACTTCTGTGTCTTGGCTTTTCCACGTTTTTCGAGTTGCACAAATTTTTGAGCAGTCAAAAAAGTCGGTATCAAAAAGAAAAGTAAAAGGAAGTAGCGCATATTACACCTTGATAAAGTTAGTGAATGGTATTTAGTAGCCATCAGTATTCAATACTGCTTGTGCATAATGATTTAAAAGTAGGAGAATTAGTTGGATTCAGGAAGTGCAGAGGACTGCTTTTTCACAAATTTTTCATTGATTTTTAGCATACTTCGCTCTATTTGCTCGTAAGGCAGTCGTTCTTTAGCCGTATAAATAATCATAAAGGCATACTGAATATTTTGATCTTTTAGTGCTTCATACACGGTTGATTTATTTTGTCGCCATGCTTCTCGGATTTGTCGCTTAATTCGATTTCGATGTACTGCTTTCTTAATGCGCTTCTTTGAAACACTCACTGTGAATTGAACAGCGTATGGACTCAAGGGCGTTTCGTTTTGTAAATAAACCAACCGAAGTGGATAGATAGCAAAAGATTTGCCCGTCGTGAATAGCTGTTGAATAGTTTTCCGACTTTTTAGTCTTTCGCCATGTTTAAAGGAGTTTCTTGTGTCATTCAATTCCATTTATAGGAAACATTATTGATACTATGCTGGTTTGCATGGAAAATAGAAGATTAAATATTATGATGCAAGTAGAAGATCAGCAAGTGGTAACAATCACTTATGAGCTGAGAGAAAAAAGTAAGGATGGTGAACTGTTGGAACGCATGGATGCTAATTATCCTTTCACTTTTTTGTTTGGCGCCAAGGCCTTGTTACCTGCTTTCGAGGCAAATTTAGAAGGGCTTACGGAGAAGGATAGTTTTGAGTTTACATTAGACCCAGAGGAGGCTTATGGGGAGGTGATGCAAGGCAATATCATTGACGTTCCTCGTGCCGTCTTTCAAGTTGATGGAGTAGAACCCGATAATCTCGTGGTTAAAGATAATTTTATCAAACTCTCGGATGACAGAGGCAATACGCACCATGGGAAGATACTAAACTTCAATGACTTAACGGTAACTGTGGATTTTAATCACGTTATGGCAGGAAAAGCACTGCATTTTAAAGGAGCAATATTAAACATCCGAAAAGCTACAATAGATGAGTTGATTCGCAAGCATCACATTCCAGAATCATAGCAGCGGTAGAGTCGCTTCATCAATTGTACGGAAAGTTTTCTTCTTTAAATAGGAGACTCTTGAGCAAGAATAGCTGAAGGGAGATTAGCGAGGAATGCGCCAAACTAGCCAAAAAAGCATTCCAGAAAAGGCTAAGTCACCAAAAAAGCTGAATCCTTTGACTTCGTATAGATTGATAAAGAAAAACTGATAAGCTATAAAGTCAGTGAGTGCAAAGAAGCTGTAGATAGTTGCTAGTACAGCAAAATACTTTACTGTTCGTCGCAGTTGATTGGCTAAATTTATTTCTTCTTTTGTGCCACGCCTACGCAGCAAAGCAATCTTATATCGAATGTAGCGGTAGGAAAGCGAGGTATAAATAAACAAAAAGATCAAGAATAGACTATATTCTATTGGTCCGTAGATGGGTCGGATAAAATTGTCCCAAAGTACATCATCAGTAAGCGTTACTTGAAAAGTGAAATAGAGAACTGAAAAAACTTGAAGGGAGGGCAAGATGAGATGCTTAAAGTCTGAACCTCGAAAAATATAATTTGGAAAGAGAGAGAATTTAACATAATAAAACAACAGAGGTCCAAAGGAAAGTGTGTACCAAAGTGGCAAGTGATAAACATGAATGAAACGCCCAACAATGTTGGTACGAAGCAAAAAGACATCTGCACAGCCCAATGCAAAGGTCAATAACAAAAAGCAATAAGTGAGGGTTGCTTTCCAATTATCGTGTTGTTTAAAAAACGAGACAAAAGAACCCAACAACCCCGCTATACTACTAATAGCCAACAAACTTGCAACGATGTAATGGGCGATTTCCAAAATGTTGAATTTCTAATTCAAAGGTAATGTTCTTCCAAACACAAGGCAATAGCTGAAATGATATTATTGTACTTCTAGCGGTGCTATTGACATTGCCGTCGCTTCAATTTCCTTTATCAATTCCCGTAAATCGGACAGGGTTGTAAAGGGATTCATCAGCGTTGTTCTAAGATAAGTCTGACCCCGAAGTTTGGTTTGCACAAAATAGAAATCTCCTTTTTCGTAGAGTATTTGCCGAATTTGTTCATTAACAATGCTCAAGTCAGTCTCATCGTTGAAAGGTACATATCTGAAGCAGACAATATTGCAATCGGGCTCAACCGCTAACTCAAAGTTGGGTGCTTGCTTAATTAAGTCTGCAAAAGACTTTCCTAAGTCAAACATACGCTGAACGTAGGTTGACCAAAGCTCAAAGCCATATTCTTTGATTTGGATGTAAACCCTAGCAGCCATCATAAGTTTGGTGCACTCGAAAGTCCGCTTTCCTAAATTGTACCACTCTGTGTCGTCTTGATTATTCCACAAATAATGAGCTTTTTGATGAAATGTTTTGTAAGACTGTTTGCCCTCCTTGTAAAAAACACCCGTTGTCAAAGCGGGCGTAAGTAACATTTTGTGGAAGTCCATTACAATGGAATCGGCTCTCGCCATGCCCTCAACCAAGTGCTGATGTCGAGCGGAAAAAGCTGCTGCTGCTCCATGTGCACCATCTACATGAAACCAAAGATGATGTTGTTGGCAAAAATCTGCTATGCCGTCTAGGTTATCATAAGTTCCCGTAGAAGTAGTGCAAGCACTTCCAACGACGGCTACAACTTTGATACCTTGCTCAATCGCTTTTTGGTACAGCGTTTCCAGCAAATCTATTTTCATTCTAAACTGCTCATCTGTCGGTACTTTAATGATGCCAGCTTCTCCCCAGCCCATTATTTTTACAGCTCTATCCACGCAGTAGTGCGCCTCTTCTGACACCATCACCGCTAGTTGGTCTTGCGTCCCATTTTTCCATACTTCAGTTGGCGCTTTCACCGCTCTCGCTGTAAGGAGTGCTGTCAAATTGCCCAATGTGCCGCCAGAAGTCAGCACGCCATCTGCTGCTTCACCATAGCCCAACTGTGCCGCTACGGATTGAACAACCACTTGCTCCATTGGAGCGGCTACCTGTCCCACTTCGTAGATCGCCATACCATTATTGAGAACATTCGCCAATAGCCCCATCAGTGCGGCACTTGGTAAAGAAACGCCTACTTGATGACCGACATATCTAGGATGATGCAGGTGCATAGATTGATCTATGGCATCATTTAAAAACGTCGTGAAGTCAAAAGGCTCCTGCTTCAATTGTTTTTTCCAAAACTCAAGGCTCTCTTCGGGACTTTTGTAGTTGTTTGCCTTGATTTCATTGGCTCTAGCTGCTGTGAAATAGTCACTAAGTATGTTTAGTAAAGCTACTCCTTGTTGTTTGAAATGATCGGTATCGAACGCTCGTTCTAAGATGTCAGGTCTCATATTATTTTGTGTGCTAAGTTTTCTCAAAGATGGTTATTTGAGTTTATATCTTCACCAATTAAACCCACAAAAAGCAAGTCTGATTTTTAAAAATTGCTAAGTTCGTGTCAAGAACTAGAGGGTAGCTATTTATTAGCTTTAGTAACTGATGTTACGCACAATTTGATAATTTACTGTTGCAAGTGTTTAGTACTGTTAGATATTGTTCTTTTTTCTTGATAAAAAAGAACCAAAAAATCAAGACTGTATTTCTTTTTTAACGCTCCAAAAGCATTGAAAATACTAAACAAAATAAACTCGCTAACGCTCAAACAGTATTTTGTTTTTAACGTATTTTCAACCCTTTTTCCACTAAAATAAATAAGGTCGAATAATTAGTTATTATTGTTTTGCGTAACGTCAGTTAGTAACTAATGCTACGCTAAACAAGAACTTACAATATTCAACACTTGAAACAGTAAATCATCAAATGATATACAACATCAATTAGTGATACAATAATCCCATGAACAGGAAATTGAATAAACAACTAAACAACTAAACAACTAAACAATCTAAACCCCCAAACCATTTTGTCCACTCACTAGGTTGTAGCAACATTACTATTTTTGCGAACCAAAATTTGTACAACATGGGCACATTACTACTACTAGAAACCGCTACTGATATCTGTTCCGTTGCCATTAGTGAAGGAACGAACCTACGAGCAAGCAAAACATCCAGTGAAAATTACACCCACACCTCCGCCATCACCCCTCTAATTGAGCAGTGTGTAGCAGCGGCTAATATGGCACTTACTGATTTAGATGCGATTGCAGTGAGTAGCGGCCCGGGTTCTTATACAGCACTGCGCGTTGGAAGCTCCACCGCAAAAGGACTTTGTTACGCACTTGATATTCCGATGATTGCTATTGACACGCTGCAAGCCATTGCTCACGCAACAGCAGATGAGGTGAAAAAAACCGATGCCCTCTACTGCCCAATGATTGATGCTCGAAGAATGGAAGTCTATGCAGCGCTCTTTGACTATACCAATAAGCCATTGACGACCACCGAGCCATTAATTGTTACAGCAAGTGCCTTTCAAACCTATTTTGAGCAGGGGCAGTCCATTGTGTTTTCAGGGGATGGCGCAGCAAAATGCCAGTCCCTTATTACCTCCCCTTTGGCTAGCTTTGTCAATATTCTTTGCGCTGCTGATCACCTAGCGCCCTTGGCGGCAGAGGCATTCGAGCAACAGCAATTCGTAGAGGCAGCTTACTTCAAGCCAACGTATGGCAAAGCGCCCAACATAACCATTCCCAAAAAGCGATTGTAGCTAAGACCTGCAAATCTCGTCTAAGTAGCTGACCTCACGCAGAATAATAATAAATTGAAATACCCGCATTCGTTTACGAAGCCTCCAAGGATTCGTAAACGTACCCCAACCAGCGTAAACGTACCCCAACCAACCAGCGTAAACGCAACCCAACCATTGCATGCTTATGAATTCAAATGGAGTACCGAAAAAGGAGCCTCCATGCTCATTACGTTCAAGCGTGCGTATCCCGATACCCCATTTCAAGTGATTCGACCCGATAATTATTTGGATTTCCTTGGGGGTGTTTGAGGCGGAAAAACGTTTACGAAGCCTTCAAGGCTTCGTAAACCTAAACCAAGTAATGCCTAAACGCAAAAAGAGGTTTTAAACGGCTTTTTACAACTCCTTTAAATCCTTCTGCACCCTACCCAAAAACCGCTGATACTGCACCACCTGCGGCGCATCGCGCACCAATTCGAGCCACAGCATTTCCGTTTGTTGGAAATATGTCCTTGCTTTGGGTCTATCTTTTAAATGATTCCTGTTGAATACGCCCAATTTATAATACGAAATCGCCAAGCCGTTTTTAAAGGACACATTATTGGGGTAGCTTTCATAGAGTTGTTTCATTAAATCAGCGAAGTCTTCGTAAAATTGCAAAGCCTTGTCCAAATTGCCGAGTGCGGCGTGGGTATTGCCGAGTTTTGAATACGAAATCGCCAAGCCGTTTTTAAACGCCACATTATTGGGGTAGCTTTCATAGAGTTGTTCAAATAATTGGGTCTCGTCTTCGTAAAATTGCAATGCCTTGTCCAAATTGCCGAGTGCGGCGTGGGTATTGCCGAGTTTTTCATACGAAATCGCCAAGCCGTTTTTAAAGGACACATTATTGGGGTAGCTTTCATAG
>CAYWKD010000024.1:53007-57424 GCA_964458705.1 uncultured Saprospiraceae bacterium
ATCGCCAAGCCGTTTTTAAACGCCACATTATTGGGGTAGCTCTCATAGAGTTGTTTTGTCAATTCAGCATCGTCTTCGTAAAATTGCAAAGCCTGGTCCAAATTGCCGAGTGCGGCGTGGGTTGAGCCGAGTTTTGAATACGAAATCGCCAAGCCGTTTTTAAACGCCACATTATTGGGGTAGCTCTCATAGAGTTGTTTTGTCAATTCAGCATCGTCTTCGTAAAATTGCAAAGCCTGGTCCAAATTGCCGAGTGCGGCGTGGGTTGAGCCGAGTTTTGAATACGAAATCGCCAAGCCGTTTTTAAACGCCACATTATTGGGGTAGCTCTCATAGAGTTGTTCAAATAATTGGGTCTCGTCTTCGTAAAATTGCAAAGCCTGGTCCAAATTGCCGAGGGCGGCGTGGGTTTCGCCGAGTTTTTCATACGAAATCGCCAAGCCGTTTTTAAACGCCACATTACTGGGGTAGCGCTCATAGAGTTGTTCAAATAATTGGGTCTCGTCTTCGTAAAATAGCAAAGCCTTGTCCAAATTGCCGAGGGCGGCGTGGGTCTCGCCGAGTTTTGAATACGAAATCGCCAAGCCGTTTTTAAACGCCACATTACTGGGGTAGCTTTCATGGAGTTGTTGCTCTAACTTAGAATAGTCTTCGTAAAATTGCAAAGCCTTGTCCAAATTGCCGAGTGCGGCGTGGGTATTGCCGAGTTTTTCATACGAAATGGCCAAGCCGTTTTTAAACGCCACATTATTAGGGTAGCTTTCATAGAGTTGTTGCTCTAATTTATTATAGTCTTCGTAAAATTGCAAAGCCTTGTCCAAATTGCCGAGTGCGGCGTGGGTTGAGCCGAGTTTTGAATACGAAATGGCCAATTCATTTTTATTATATGGTTCATCAGGTTCTATTTCGCAAAGTTTTTTTGAAATATCCCTACATTTTTCAAAGTTATCAATAGCTTTTTCAAGATTACCCATTGTCACATAAAAATTACCTGTCCGTTCACACAACAAGGCAACTTGATAATTAGGTTCTTGAAATATGGCAATTACTGATTCTGTATATCTGGTGAAAACCGTTGAATACTTAAAATTACCTTCATGAATGTTTTCAGGATGCAATTTCTCAATCAAAGTATCTATCAGCGTATCACAATCCGCCCTCAGTAGGGGGTTCTTTTTGCGGGTAATTTCTTGAATAACGGGGCTGCACTTAAAGGATGCAGTGGCTTCATCGTAATCTATCCAGCCGCGTTGTCCGAGAGCGAGAGCGTTTTGTTCCAAAGCTGCCGCCTCGGGCAGCAGCATTTCCAGCCAATCAAAGCCAATACTTTCCGCCGGCAAAACGGCAAAAGCGGACAAGAGCGCGGTTTGTGCTCTCGAAAGGTCGCTCAATTCGTACATGGCGGCAATAATAGCTTCGGGGGTTTCGCTGCGCAGCGTGTCTTTGGCTTGATAGCCCGTTTTGACTTCCCTGCTTTTGGTCAAGGCAAGCAAGCCTTTGGTCTGCAAATCGTGGAGCATTTCCTCCAACGAATAGTGCTGCCGAATGCCATGAAAAAGCGCTAAGTTCTTTGCCAGCAGTTCCACCACCAAGGTATTGCCGCCCACGGCTTGGTGTATTTGTTTGAAAAGGGGTTCTTCTTCCGCTTTCAGCTTGGGGTAATAGCGCTTGAATAATTTGAGTGCCTCCGCTTCGGGCAGCCCTGTGATAGCGTGGGTGGCAGCTTGCTCAAAATGGGTAATGCGACTCGTGAGCAAGAGATGAAAATTGCTGCACCGCCGCAACCGCAGATAGTTGCGCTCCAGATCAGCTATTTCATTGGCATTGTCAATCACCAGAAGGCAGGGTTTATCGAGGTTTGCCATAGCGGTCAGCAATTTGTTGAGTCGCTGGGCTTCCGTCTCGTCTTGCTCAAAATCCACCCCCAAGGGCCTTGCCAAATTGGACAATAAAGCATTGGCAATGCTTTGTTCGCTCAATACCCAAGCGGTGTGGGCATAGTCTTTTTGGTGGTCGGCATAGTACCGAGCAGCAATAGAGGTTTTGCCCACGCCGCCCTGTCCGTTCACCAGCAGGAGCATATTTTCTCCTTCAAAGAGTTTTTGCCGAATGGCTTTCAAATCGTCCTGTCGCCCGAAGAATACTTCGGAGCGGAAGGGCGGAGCAGTGAGGGCGCGCGGGATTTTTTTATTGCCGTATATTTTATCGCCGATATGTACTTGATGAGCCGTAATGGTACTATCAACGACTGCGTTTTTGGTATCTTTCACGGTAGTACCAAAATTGGCTTCTTGAATTTTATCAATATTGTAAATTTTCTCGGCATGTTGGATAAACGTCGTAGAATGCTGGTATTTTTCCACTTCCGATTGCACCTCCGAGTGGGCTTGCGCCTGCTCCTCCACCTCCCGCAACAACGCCAAAACGCCTTGGCGAATTTGATTCTGAGCGATAGTCGCTGCCTCAAAATCCACGACACCGAGGCGGATTTGTTTCAGCACCTGGTTGTAGCGAGCTGATTGCTGCACGGCTTCATCCAAGCGCGGGCTGTCTTTCAGCAGGCTTGAAAGTTGTTGCACCGCCGTTTTTAGATCATCTTGAGCAATGAGCTTGCGGATGTGTTGGGTAAATGTTGGCTTGTTGGTCATGTGCAGCGTTTTTTGTAAAGATATGGATTATTTCAGGAATAACACGTTTGCGAAACCTTCAAATTTTTGTAAACGTGGCGAGCGCAAAACAGTAAATTGTCAAATTGGGCGTAACATCAGCGATAAATTTGAATTAAAAAGATGCTGCCTTTTTTTCTTTGCCGCCTTTGATAAAAAATGGTCTATTGAACCCACAAATTTGAAGGATTCAATATTTCTACTACTTTTGCTTGACGGTTACTAACTTCTTCAACTTTGAGGCAACTTCCTACATTTCCGCCGATTCAGTCTATTTTTGGTGCAATCATAGTGTTAAGTATCTTACTGGGTATTGCAACAGAGCTGTACTTACTAATGCTGCTGCCTCTGGCTCTTCTTCTTGCCTATGTTACGGTAGTGGATTACCGCAAGATATATTATTTGCTACTAGCTTGTTTACCACTTTCTACAGAGTACTATTTCCCGAATGGCTTCGGCACAGACCTGCCTACTGAACCCATTATAGTGGGCTTAATGATGGTATTTATTTTTCAGGTTTTTTATGACCGAAGTTTTGTCAAATCCAACTTTTTAAGGCATCCGATCACAGTTCTGCTACTGCTGCACTTGGGATGGATATTTATTACAACGATTACTTCAACGCACCATTTGGTTTCTATCAAATACTTCGTAGCTAAAGTTTGGTATATTATTGTTTTTTATTTTCTGACAGGGCGTTTACTCCAAACACCTAATCAAATCAAAACCGCCTTTTGGTGGATACTACTTCCGATGTTACTAACAATGATCTACGTCAATATAGGTCATGCCGCATACAGCTTTTCGTTTGATAGCATTTATCGAGTGCTGAGTCCATTTTACAGAAACCATGTAGCTTATGCTTGTATTATGGCGGTCTTTTTTCCATTTGTTTGGTATGCTGTTTATTGGCATTGGGAGCAAAAGTGGTTGCGATGGTTTTTAATTAGTGTTGTATTGTTTTTTGTTAGTTCAATTTACTTTTCTTACACACGGGCTGCCTATGTAGCACTATTGATTTTGCCGATTGTTTATTTCATTATTCGATTAAAATGGATGCTTTATGCCATTGGCGGAGCATTGCTAGCTTTTGCTATTGTACTTTCTTTTATGGTCTATCAAAATAACTACTTAGAATATGCTCCCAACTACGAGCGTACCATTACGCATACGGAATTTGATAACCTGCTAGAAGCAACTTACAAACTTGAGGATATTTCTACAATGGAGCGTTTTCATAGGTGGATTGGAGGTTTCTTCATGGTGGAACAAAAAACTCTATTGGGCTTCGGACCAGGCAATTTTTATGACTTTTATAAGCCTTACACGATTAATAGCTTTAGAACTTATGTCAGTGAAAATCCCGAAAAATCAGGCATTCACAATTACTACTTAATGACTGCTGTGGAGCAGGGCATTCCGGGACTTATTATCTTCCTTTTGCTTTGTTGCTACGTTCTGATGAAAGGACAGTATCTTTATCATCAAACACAATCGCCGTTTCGTCGTACGTTTATACTAGCCACTTTTTTCGCTTTTATTGTCATTTGCTCTGTTCTTATCATCAATGATTTAATTGAGACTGACAAAATAGGCTCTTTTTTCTTTATCTGTCTTGCACTATTGGTTAACTTGGACTTACTTACTCAAAAAGCTACCGCTTAAAATACTTACAACCTGACGTTACGCAAAATTTCATAATTTACTGTTTCAAGTGTTGATTGCTGTAAGTTCTTGTTCTTTTTTCTTGA
>CAYWKD010000025.1:0-56923 GCA_964458705.1 uncultured Saprospiraceae bacterium
GCTTTGAGGTTTTTGCAGTAGCCTTTGATGTCGGCTGCTCGCAGGCAACGAAAACGCTCATGCCCATGATCGCTATGAAAGCGTAGGTTGATATTTTACTCATATCTTAGTGATGATTTACAAATGGATGTGTTTTTTTACAGGAAAAACCTTCGTACATAAAAATGAACAGAGGTTAAATTAAATATTGACTTTCTTTGTTCATTCAAGAACTCTTTCTTTTAAATATTCCCATACAAAATAAGTGAATCTTATTCATTTAAAGTAACTAATACTAGGGCAAACGCATCAAAGTATTGTTAGAAAAATCAGATACTGAAGACCTGTGATTAACATATTTAATAAAAAATAAATTACTAAATTTCAATTTCATTACCTACTGATAAACACAACCAACTAATTTTGGTGCGTTTGCCCTAAACTAATACAGACATTTGACAATTAAAGGAAATTTTAGGTGCAACTTGCTAACAAGGTGCGCTATCTCGATTTCTTTTGCAATTTTACACAAGGCAAAGATTTGACAACTTGCCAAACACCATTTTCAAAGCGTGCCAAAGTCCAATGCGTGTTGTTGATGACAGAAATATCTGTCTTACAGTGTATAATTTCTTTTCCTGAATGATTGCGCTTCTTGAAATTCCAGTGGGTAGAAACACGTAAACATCCTTTGGGGGTAAAATTCCACCGCTTTTGGTGACTAGAGTAAAAAGAAAAAGAATACGGCGATCGATCGATATGTTCCCAACTCAATACTTCTGTCTTTATTTCAATGGGCATGGATTTGATCCGCTGAATATATAGTTCTAATGCTGCTCGGTTTTTTATGCGACGTTTCATGATGCTTTGGATTGTAGGAAAACGCTTAATCTAACGAATTCATAAATATTTGATCGCTCAGATTTTAGAAGTTTAGCACCTTATAATTTAAGCAAAGTCACAAGGTAATTATTGATTCGTGACGGCGTCTTTCACACTACTCCGCCAACTTGATAATTTTGCCAACAGGAACTTGTTTAGCTAGATTCAGGACTTCATTTTCATTGTTAAATCCATCGAAAGTCATTGTGAGTAGTGATTTCCCAAATGGCGTATAAAGCGTGTAGGTAATTGGTGTGGCATCACTTGATTCAAGAGCAGTTTTGTAGTTGTCAATCTTAACCATTTTTCGCCCCGAAAGTGCATTGATTAGGGGATTAGCCAAAAATGTAGTCAAGCCGCTCATCAGTGGCGAGTCATGAATGAGGCTAATTTGAATGGTCTGACTTGCATCCGTATTTTGATAGGTTCGATCTACGAAAATGCCTGTATAGCCAACCGTAGAACCATTATATTGGTCGCTATCCGCTAGAGCAGTTGCTTCGCCTAACTGCTCAGGCATTTCATCCAAAATGCGTTGTCCAATGAGAACATTTAACTCATTTAAGGATTGTTGCAGCGCAAATCTAGTAGCTTCTAAGTCGCCTGCATTATAATTTGATTTGGCTTCTGCAAGATGTGTACTAGTCTGATTCTGTGCAGATAAAGAAATATTAATCCCGAAAAGTAGAATAATGTAAACGAATAGAACTCTCATAATTGATATTTTAAATTAAAATTATCCTGAAATTCTTTTGACTATAATGCTTGAAAGTTAGGTTAATTGTATCTCATTTGTCTTTTTCTGCTCGGAAAAAGTAAAATAAAGGGTAACCAAAAATGAACTACCTAAATAGACCGTAATGTATGCTGTAGCGTTGGGTAGCAGTAAATCTAAGTCATACCAGCCATTCATTCGATAAATAAGGAATAATCCAAAGGCTAATTTTATGATTTCGGCAGGTAGCGCAACCCAGTGTTTGTCCATTAAAGCAGTATAAGCAAAAATAGAAATCATCAAGAAAACGGCGTAAAGAAATACATCGACGAATTCAAAATCTGCTACATTTAATAAAATATAACCCATCAAGATAATCGTTAGCACTAGCTGCATCCATGACCATGCAATAAGTCCAGTGGAAGCATGAGTATCGTATTTTAGGCGTTGTTGTAGGCTTTTTTTGTCAGATGAATTGCTGAGATCAGCAGGTCGCCAGCCTGTCGGCATGAACCAAATTCTGATTTTATCCCACCAGTTTTTCGTTCTCCAAGCATCTTTAGCCAAACTCCAGAGATGAACAAAATTGATGATAACAGGATTCCAAGTATTGACGGGCTTCAGCGTCCCGTAGATGGGTGGTTCATCCGGTAGCTCTTCTTGAAATGTACCAAACCATTTATCCCAAATGATAAAAATTTCAGAGAAGTTTTTATCGAGATATTGATCGTTAACAGCATGATGCACTCTATGGTGAGAAGGCGTAACAATAATATGTTCTAGGAATCCCATTTTATTAATCAATCTGGTATGATACCAAAATTGAGCAAAGAAGTGAATAGGCGCAATGGTAGCTATGACTTCCGCTGGAATGCCTATTATAGCCATTGGGATGTAAAGGAAAAAATAAATACCAACAAACGCTGAAATGGACTGGCGCAGAGCACAAGAAAGATTAAATTCCTCGCTACTGTGATGAATGATATGGCGATTCCAGAAAATATTGATCTCATGATTGAAGCGATGCGACCAGTAGCCAGCAAAATCTAAACCAATAAAAGCTAGTAAATACAAAGTCCAGTTTGCGCTTACACTGAGCAAGGCAAAATGCGTTACCATCCATTCGTAACTAAGGATGACAACTGTTAATCCCATTAAGTTAAAAAGTGTGTTCGTTACACCAGAACTCAGACTAGAAATGGTATCTAATGCGCGATTTACTCTTTTGCCTTGCCACCAGCTAATTCCCGCTTCTACTAGAATGAGTATGATGAACATTGGGATGGCATAGCTTAAAGCTGTTTCGTAAGTTTCCATTGTTGAACTAGTTTGCTATTGCTTTAAACTCAAAAATAGCGAAAATTCGCATAAAGAATAAGGTTTGGGTTGTTAAAAATTAGCTGCATTTTTGTATTGTAGAAAATAAACGTAAGCTATGACATATCAAGCTATTGAAAAATGGGGTGTTCCCTTATTCTTTGTTATTTTTTTGACTTTAGGTTTATGGATAACCCCAGACTATGGAATTGGTTGGGATGAGGATATTCAGCGGAAGCACGGAAGAGTGGCGTGGGATTATGTGAGTGAACAGCTAAACTTAGGATGGGAGCGACTAGAGCCAGAAGAAAATTTCAGAGAATATGAATACAATTTTCACGGCACTATCTTCCAGATGACGGCTTATCTTGTTCAGCGTCAGCTCAATTTGACTGATTATCGAGATGTAACTTTAGTAAGGCACTACGGTGTTTTCTTACTTTTCTTTATGAGTTCTATTTTTTTCTACCACTTACTCAAACTCCGTTTTCTTCGATGGGAAATGGCACTGCTCGGTACAGCTATGTTGATTCTTAGTCCTCGTATTTTTGCTAATGCCTTTTTTAATGTAAAAGATTTGGTGATTTTATCTTTTTACATCATGGCTAGTTTTACAATGATACAATTTTTGAAGAAGAAAAATACCTCGTGGGCAATTTGGCATGGTTTGGCTTGTGCATTGGTCATTAACGCTCGCTTAATGGGGGTTATCGTACCGTTTTTGACACTCATTTTTTTGACTACGGAGTTTTTACAAAAGAGAAAGGCTTTTCAGATAAAATACTTACTCAATGCTGGGATATTCGGAGCGGTAGCAATTACCTTTACTATACTGCTTTGGCCCTATCTCTGGGAAAAGCCATTGGCGAATTTCATTGCAGCGTTTAGTTTGCTTTCCAAATATAACTGGGGAGGTGATGTGCTTTACTTTAATGATTTCATCAATGCAAGGTCATTGCCTTGGCATTATGCGCTTGGCTGGATTCACATTACTACTCCTATTGCTTATCTTGTCTTATTTTGGATAGGATTTTTGAGTATTTTACGCAATAAATTAAGTAGCGTCTTTCAGAAGCCCTTTGCTATTTATACCAACGATAATCAAATGGCTGACTTAGCAATAGCTGCTCTTTTTTTATTTCCTGTTTTAATTGTAATTATCAAGGGATCAACGCTTTATGATAGTTGGCGGCACTTGTTTTTTATATATCCCCCCATGATTTATATGGCTATTAAAGGAGTTTTTCAGCTGGCACCAAAGCCCGTTCCTTTTATTCAATTTACGCCAACTTATCCAAACAATACTCGACAGATTATAGCCTTAACCATATTGTTTTTAGAAATGAATGTTGTGCTGAATTATACTGTTCGGAATCATCCCTATCAGCATACTTATTTTAATGTACTAGCGGGAACAAATATTGAAAAGCGATTTGATGTAGATTATTGGGGGGTAGCTTATCAAACTGCTCTGCGAGAGTTGATAAAAAAAGATGAACGAGCAATAATAAAAGTTCGTTCTGCCAATTATCCCTGTGATGCCAATGCCCGAATGCTGCCAAAAGATATTCGAGATCGAATAGAATTAGTCTGGGATATAAAGTATGCGGATTACTACCTCACCAACTATCGTTTTTGGAAGGAACTGAATCCATACAAGGCTCAGGCATTTCCTTTTGAACCCGAACGAGCGTTTCTAGTGGTCAAGTCTTGGAACACTAAAGTAATTGGCGTGTATGAAGTAGGGGACTGAGTGGATTAAAATTAAATGCTCTACTCAAATTTAAAAAGAATTGCTAACCGCCAAAATTTGGATCAACTTCATCTGTAGTGCTTGTAGTTAGTCAAATTATTTAATTCCATTGAAGTAAACCGCTTTAGACCTGCATATTTTATTACTTTTGTCGTTCTTAAAAACGATTATCCCAGTTGAAATAACTAGATTTTATAAAAAAATCATTCATGAAGTCTTATAAAAATTGGTATAACATTGCTGGCTGGTCAGTATTTGCTATCGCAACTATAGTCTATTACTTCTCGGTTGAGCGTACTGGAAGTCTTTGGGATTGTGGAGAGTTTATCACAGGCGCTTATAAACTGCAAGTAGTTCACCCACCGGGAGCACCACTTTTCGTATTGGTAGGACGTGTTTTTACGCTCTTTGCAGAGTTATTCTCTGATAATCCTTCGGATATAGCATTCGCTGTTAACATGATGTCTGGTATTTGTACTGCTTTTGCGGCAACCTTTGTTGCTTGGATCACCATCATGCTAGGTAAATTGACTCTAGTAGGTAGAGAAGGAACAGAAGACGAAGGGCAGGCTGTTGCACTTTCAGCAGCCAGTGTGGTAGCTGGTTTGACGACTGCTTTTGCAAGTTCGATCTGGTTCTCAGCAGTGGAAGGCGAAGTGTATGCCATGTCCACTATGTTCACAGCTATGACAGCTTGGGCAACAGTAAAATGGTATGCTCTACCTGACGAATCAAAGCACGACCGATGGCTAGTTTTTGCAGTATATGCCACTGGTTTATCTATTGGTGTGCACTTGTTGAGTTTACTGACTTTTCCGGCACTGGCTTTATTTTACTACTTCAAGAAATATGAAAAAACGACTTTTTTAGGTATGGTAGTTGCATCCGTTGCAGGAGTGGCATCCATTGTGATTATCCAAACGCTCGTGATTGTTGGTATTCCATCGCTTTGGTCAACATTTGAATTAATGACGGTGAATGGTATGGGCTTGCCCGTTCATTCAGGTTTGATTCCTACTTTTATTGTTGTTGCTGCCGTTATAGGAGGAGGTTTATTTTTTGCTCAAAAGAATCTGAATGCTACGCTTCAAAAAGTGCTAGTTGCCTTATCTTTAGCAGTAGTTGGTTTTTCGACAATTGGTGTGGTAGTTATCAGAGCTAATGCCAACACTCCAATCAATATGAATGAGCCAAGTGATGCAATGCGTTTGCTACCCTATATAAACCGGGAGCAGTATGGAGAACGAGAATTACTATTTGGTCCGGATTTCGATGCACAACCCTACGATTCTGAAATAGAAGAGCGTTATGGTTTAGTAGGAGAAAAATACGAAATTGTGGATGAAAAGGTTGCTTACAAATATCGTGCATCTGATCAACACTTTTTTCCTAGAATGCAGGATTATTCACAAAGTCGTCCGCAGTTGTATAAAATGTGGATGGAAAGTTGGGGAGCAAACCGAGAATCTCCAACACTAGCCGACAATATCCTATTTACCATAAAATATCAATTGGGTTGGATGTATTGGCGATATTTTATGTGGAATTTTTCAGGTAAACAAAATGCCTCACAAGGTTACTACAGTTGGGATATTAAGGACGGTAACTGGATCTCAGGTATTGCACCTATTGATGAAGCGCGGCTACATGAGATGAGTGAGCTGCCAGAAACCATGAAAGCTCATGAGGGCAGAAATAGATACTACATGTTGCCTTTTTTGTTTGGTGTTCTCGGACTAATTTTTCATTTCCAACGCCGAAGAAGTGACGCAATAGCGTTATTAGCATTGTTCATCATTACAGGAATTGGGATTATTATTTATTCTAATCAACCGCCCAACGAGCCGCGCGAGCGAGACTATGTGTTAGCAGGTTCATTCTTTACTTTTTCTATTTGGGTCGGTATGGCAGTTGTTGCTTTGTATGAAATCCTAAAAGAAAGAGTCAATTTAAAAGGTACTTTAGGGGCAGCTTTGGCAGCAACTTTAGTATTGATTGCACCTGTGTTAATGGGAACGCAAAACTTTGACGATCAAAGTAGAAGGTTTCATTCCGGAGCAAGGGATTATGCTTCTAACTTCTTGAATTCGGTTGAAGAAAATGCAATTATTTTTACCTATGGTGATAACGATACCTATCCACTTTGGTATTCACAAGAAGTGGAAGGTATCCGAACAGATGTGAGGGTAGTCAATCTAAGTTTAATTGCTGTGGATTGGTACATTGACCAATTGCGCCGAAAAGTCAATGATTCACCCGCTATAGAGATGACGATACCAAGATCGGCTTATCGAGGTCGTAAGCGAGTACAAACGCCCTATTTTAATAGGAACAATATGGAGAGCTACGATCCAAGTAATGATCGTTTGATGAACTTGAAGTCTGTAATCGAATTTATCGGCAAAGATAATAAACTGAGAACGCAGAGTAGTCGAGAAATTGATAGCTATTTACCGACTAAGCGCGTTTTCATTCCTGTCAATAAACAAGAAGTGCTATCAAATGGAACAGTCGGTATTGAAGATACTGCTAAAATCGTCGATAGAATAGAATTTTCAATCAATAAAAACAATATCATTAAGGATGATCTAGCCATCCTAGATATTATTGCTACCAATGCCTTCAAACGCCCAATTTATTTTGCAGTAACTTGTCAGCCAGATAAGATGCAAGGCTTGCGCGATTATATGCAGCTAGAAGGACTAGCGTTAAAATTAATTCCTGTGAAGTCCCAAACGGACAACATGTACAGTGTCGTTGGTTCGGGTAGAGTGGCTACGGAGAAGGTGCTTGAGAATGTAACTGAGAAATTTCGATGGGGTGGTTTCGATCAGCATGATATATTCGTTGATGACAGCTATATGCCAAGTGTTCAAAGCCATCGTTTGATGATGCTTCGCACTTCGGATGAGCTAATAAAGGAAGGCAAAAATGATAAAGCCATCGTTTTGATAGATCAATACTTTAAGGCATTCCCTCACAAGAATTTTCCTTATGATGCACAAACGATGTTTTTCATTGAGAATTATCTTGAAGCTGGGGCTTATGAAAAGGCTAAGCCGCATTTAGATGTCTTGGCAGAAGAAATTAAAGATCATCTCGATTTTTATTTCTCATTAAGCGAGGATGATATCAAGGGAGCTGGTAGTTATGAACAGGACTTGAATATGGCAGTAGGCACTATGCAAGGTATTCTACAAGCAGTCGAGCGATCAGGAGATGAGGCTTTTCTAAATGAATTGAAGGAACTTTTTGCTGCATATATGGTAGAAAATAATTTACCCGGATAAGTATTTAATTATCCAGTAATCAATTGTTAATTAGCTTAGGTTGAGGTCTGTAATTTTTTTAGATAGCATTGCATTCAGTTTAAAACATACCTCACTCCTAAAGTGTCTAGGTCTGCTATGAAATCTGTTCCAGCATTAACGGTTACTTTTTTGGATCGCCAAGTTTGTCTAGTTTTATTAGTTTGGTCTAGTAATTCCATACGAAGTTTATGTTTCCCCTTGTGCTCTGCACAAAGGCGTTCGATAGATTGTAAAAGTGTTGAATTGAGCTGCTCAATTGTAAGTTTGAGCGTGATTTCTTTGGTTAGATTTTCAGTAACACTTTCTAGTAAATTAACCTCTTTGACCTTAAACTGATAGCCATCGCCACTCCATTTAGGCTCAAAGTGCCCTTTGATGAAGACACACTGTCCCTCTGCTAATCGAGGTGAATAATCCACATAATCGTCTTTGAAAAGTGGAAATTCAAAAGAGCCGTAATAATCTTGTACTGTGAATAAGCCCCAGCCTGTTCCCTTCTTACTGATCCTATGATTTGCTGTAATCACAATGCCTGCCATGCTTACCTCTTTAATTTTGTACATTTTTTCAATGTCATCTAATCGGCAATTGGTAAAATGATCTACTTCAACTCGGTAGTCATCCAGTGGATGTCCACTGATGTAAACGCCTGTGATCTCTTTTTCTCGATTAAGTTTTTCAATTAAACTCCATGGCTCACAGGCTGGGATATTAGGTTCTGGTATCATCACTTCATCTGTTGCTCCAAAGAGGGAATGCGCTGCTTCTGCCTTTTGGTGTTGATAAGCATTTCCATATTTTAAAATATGTTCCAAGAAGCTATCATACCTTTCTGACGGTGTAAAATACTGCGCCCGGTGCATACCATCAAAACAATCTAATCCACCTCCTAAAGTCAAGCTCTCCATTGCTTTTTTATTGACGGCACGCAGGTTTAAGCGGCGCATCATATCGAAAATACTGGCGAATTTGCCGTTATTCTCTCTTTCCTCCAAAATAGCTTCTACAGGGCCTTCTCCTACGCCCTTCAGAGCAGACATTCCAAAGCGAATTGCTCCATCTTGATTTACAGAAAAATCAGAAGCGGATTCGTTTACATCAGGTCCTAGGACAGTCAAGCCCATGCGCTTACACTCTTTGAGGAAGAAGGTTACTTTTGAAATATCATTTTTATTATGTGTCAGTACCGAAGCCATAAATTCAGCCGGATAGTGTGCCTTAAGATAGGCAGTCTGAAAAGCGACGAAAGCATAGCACGTCGAGTGTGATTTATTGAAGGCATAAGAGGCAAAGGCTTCCCAGTCTTTCCAGATTTTGTCCAACCTCTCTTTTGGATGACCATTTGTTTCACCACCTTCGATAAATTTCGGATAGAGGGCATCAATTACTTTCTTTTTCTTCTTTCCCATTCCTTTTCTCAATACATCCGCCTGACCTTTAGTAAAGTTGGCAAGTTTTTGAGAAAGGAGCATTACTTGCTCCTGATAGACTGTGATGCCGTAGGTCTCCTTTAAATATTCTTCCATATCAGGAAGATCATATTCAACAGGTTTTCGACCGTGTTTTCGATCGATAAATTCAGGAATGTACTCCAATGGTCCTGGACGATAAAGAGCGTTCATGGCAATCAAATCTGCAAACTCTGAAGGTGCAAGTTCTTTCATGTACTTTTGCATTCCTGTGCTTTCATACTGGAAAATACCGACTGTTTCTCCACGCTGAAATAGTTCATACGTTTTTTGATCATCAAGTGGTAAGGCTTCAGGATCAATCTCGATATCGTAATCTTCTTTTATCATTTGCACAGCATCTCGAATAATGGTCAGCGTTTTTAGTCCTAGGAAGTCCATTTTTAACAAACCTGCTTCCTCTGCCACAGAGTTGTCGAATTGGGTAACTAACATTCCCGTATCCTTATCTGCTTTGACAGGAACGTAGTTAGTAATATCTCCCGGCGTAATCACTACTCCACAAGCGTGAATACCTGTGTTTCGGATAGAGCCTTCTAATTTTTTGGCATTGAGGATCATTTCTCCAATCTTGTTGGGCTGTTCCGATAATTTGCGAAATTGATAGGCTTTTTCTTTTTCCTCTGAATTGAGGACATCCTTCAGTTTAGGTTGAATATCACCATCAGCAAGCACTTTGTTTAGTGTTGCTTGCAGGTGAGTAGGAAACGTTTTAGCTACTTTATCTACTTCAGATAGCGGAATATCCATTACTCGCCCGACATCTCGTAGTGACATTTTGGCTGCCATCGTACCATAAGTTACGATTTGTGCTACTTGGTTTTGTCCATATTTATTTATCACATAATCTATTACTTTTTGACGCCCTTCGTCATCAAAATCAATATCAATATCGGGCATTGAAATCCGCTCTGGATTCAAGAAACGCTCAAATAGTAGGTCGTACTTGATGGGGTCAATATTTGTAATACCAATGCAGTAAGATACGGCAGAACCTGCTGCTGAACCACGTCCTGGACCTACCGAAACGCCCATCTCACGAGCAGTAGTAGTAAAATCCTGTACGATTAAAAAATATCCAGGGTAGCCCGTTTTTTCAATAACAGAAAGCTCAAAATCTAATCGCTCTTTAATGCTTGGTGTGATTGTGACATAGCGTTTCTTCGCTCCTTCGTAAGTCAAATGGCGCAAATAATCAATCTGAGTGTTGAATTTTTCTGGTAGTGGAAACGCTGGTAGTAGTACATCGCGAGCTAATTCAAGGGTGTCAATTTTGTCATAGATTTCAAGCGTGTTATCCAAACTCTCAGGCACATCGTCAAACAGATGCTCCATCTCAGCTTTCGTCTTGAAGTAAAAATCAGAGCTTGGAAATTTGAAACGTTCTTTATTCTCTACCATGCTGTTGGTATTGATGCAAAGCAGCATATCATGAGAAATATAATCATCTTCTTCTACATAGTGAGAATCGTTAGTTGCAATGACTTTTATATCGTGCTTCTTGGCGAAGTCAAGTAATACTTGATTTATATCTTCCTGACTCACGCCGAGATTGTCAATATTTTCAAGTCCTCTATGTCTTTGAATTTCAATGTAGTAGTCATCTCCAAATATATCTAACCACCACTTTAGTTTTTTTTCTGCTTCTTCTATTTTACCACTTAAAATTGTTTGAGGTATTTCTGCACCAATGCAGCAGCTTGTTGCTACTATACCTTCATGGTATTGTTTAACCAATTCCTTATCAATTCTAGGATATTTACTGTACAGACCTTCGATAAAGCCTAGCGAGCATAACTTTGATAAGTTGACATAACCTTGCTGATTTTTTGCTAATAATAATTGATGGAAACGTTTATCTTTTTCGCCTTTGGCTTTACTAAAAGACTGCTTGTGCCGATCTTCCACTAAGTAGAATTCACAACCAATGATTGGCTTTAATGCTCTTCGTTGAGCTTCCGCTACAAACTTGAATGCTCCAAACATATTCCCATGATCCGTCAATGCCACGCCTTTTTGACCATCAGCTTTGGCTTTGTCCATCATGATGGCAATATCAGAAGCACCATCTAGTAAAGAGTACTGAGTATGACAATGAAGATGTAAGAAATCTGGCATAAGTATTATCAACGTTTATTTTATCAAAAACAAGTTAGCGATGTAGTGAGTTGACAGAAAGTTTTCCACAGAGTGTTGGATAATTAGTTTCTTTTGAAAAATCAAGCTACTTCTTTTAATCAATTAGGTTTTGCTTGCTGTTTTATCTTATGACTTTGCTATGGTTTTAGTGAGTGTTTTTCTGCCATTTTGACAGAATAAATTATATCTTTGCAAATGTTTTGAAAAAAAATCAAGTAAGAAAAATAGCTTATGTACGATGACAATCCGACATTGGAAAGCGTAAAAAAAGTCTTGACAGATCGCCAAGGAGAAGTGTTTTCTCAAGAAGATATGCCTGAGAATAAGGGTCAAAAGCAATTTTACATTGAAAGCTATGGTTGTCAGATGAACTTTAGCGATAGTGAAATTGTGGCTTCTATTTTGGGAGAATTAGGTTATGTACCTACTCGAAATATGGAAACGTCAGATTTGATTTTGATTAACACTTGCTCTATTCGTGAAAAGGCAGAAGAAACGGTTCGCAAGCGATTGAGAGTGTTCGATAAAATTAAGGAGCAGCGTCCGGGAACAATGGTTGGAGTGTTGGGTTGTATGGCCGAGCGACTGAAAAAGAAACTGATCGAACAAGAAAAATTAGTGGACTTAGTGGTCGGACCAGATGCCTATAGAGATTTGCCCAATTTGTTAGCTACCGCAGAAGATGGAGACAAAGGCATTAATGTGCTTTTAAGTCGGGAAGAAACCTATGCAAACATTAGCCCACTGCGCCTGAATTCTAATGGTGTAACAGCTTTTATTTCCATTATGCGAGGCTGTGACAATATGTGTTCTTTTTGTGTTGTGCCTTTTACAAGGGGGCGCGAGCGCAGCCGAAATGCGTTTTCGATAGTAGCAGAAGCAACGGATCTTTACAATAAAGGCTATCGAGAAGTAACGCTTTTGGGACAAAATGTGGATTCTTACAAGTGGGAAAATCCTGAGACAAGCGAAGTAGTTTCTTTTGCTCAATTACTGGAAATGGTAGCTCTAGTACATCCTGATTTGAGGGTGCGGTTCTCAACTTCTCATCCTAAAGATATTACAGACGAGGTGCTTTTTACAATGGCAAAGTATCAAAATATTTGCAAGTATATTCATCTGCCTGTTCAGTCTGGAAATAGTCGAGTGCTAGAATTAATGAATCGAACTTATGATCGGGAGTGGTATAAGAATAAAGTGCGTCGCATCTATGAAATTATGCCTGATTGTGCTATTTCCTCAGATATGATTGCGGGTTTCTGCACCGAAACTGAAGCGGAGCATCAAGATACTTTAAGTATGATGGAGTTCGCTCAATATAGTATGTCTTATATGTTTTATTATTCTGAGCGCCCAGGCACTTTAGCTGCCAAAAAGTACGAAGATGATATTCCTCTAGCAACAAAAAAGCGTCGTTTGCAAGAGATCATTATTTTACAAACTAAAATATCGCAGGCTCATAATGAAAAAGATATTGGCAAGACTTTTAAAGTGCTAATTGAAGGAGATTCTAAAAAGTCAGAAAATGATTTCAAAGGGCGTAATTCCCAAAACAAGATGCTTGTGTTCCCAAAGGTAGCGGGATATAGCCCCGGAGATTATGTCAATGTAAGTGTAGAAAATGCAACTAGTGCCACTTTGATTGGACAAATTGTTTTAGCGTAAGACAAGAAAAATAAATCATGAGTGCATTAAAGGACAAGTATATTAATCCACTAACAGATTTTGGATTTAAGAAGCTCTTTGGTACTGAGCCAAACAAAATTCTATTGATTGATTTTTTAAATCAAATATTGCCAGAACGTCATCAAATAGAGGATTTAACCTATGCTAAAAACGAGCAATTAGGACTAAATGAATTGGATAGAAAAGCTATCTTCGATTTGTATTGTGTTGGCGTAACAGGCGAAAAATTTATTGTGGAACTACAAAAAGCTAAGCAGAATTTCTTCAAGGATCGAAGTGTTTATTATGCCTCTTTTCCAGTCCAAGAGCAAGCGAAGCAAGGAGATTGGAACTACAAATTAGCTCCTGTCTATATTGTTGGTATTTTAGATTTTATATTTGACGATCACAAGGAGGAGGATACGCTTTTGCACTTTGTTGAACTAAAGAATCAGCGATGCGAAGTGTTCTATGATAAACTCAAGTTTGTTTATGTGGAGCTGCCAAAATTTAGAAAATCAGAAGAAGAGCTAGAAAATCATTTCGATAAGTGGCTGTTTGTATTTAAACACCTTGCTAATCTACAAAATCAACCAGCTATTCTGCAGGACAGAGTCTTCCAGGAACTATTTGAAGCGGCAGAAATTGCTAAGTTCTCTCTTGATGAGCGCCAAGCCTATGAAGATAGTTTGAAATATTATCGGGATTTGAATAATGTTGTAGATACATCAAGAGAAGAAGGAATGCTTGAAGGACTTCAGCAGGGGATAGAACAGGGAATGCTTCAGAAGAACATAGAAATCGCCAAGCAAATGAAAGCAGAAGGCGAAACGATTGAAAAAATTAAAAAGTACACAGACTTGTCCGACGAAGAGATAAAAATACCTTAAATCTAGCGCAGAAAAAACGAATCGTAAAAATAAATAAATGACCAATCTACAATCCATAAAACAGCGATTTGGAATTATTGGACGATCAGAGGCATTAGATCGGGCATTGAGCACAGCAGTTCGAGTATCAAATACAGATTTGTCTGTATTGATTACTGGGGAGAGCGGTGTTGGTAAGGAAGCCTTTTCTAAAATTATTCACTCACTAGGTGCTAGAAAACATAATAAATTTATAGCGGTCAACTGTGGTGCAATTCCAGAAGGAACAATTAATTCAGAACTTTTTGGACATGAAAAAGGAGCATTTACAGGCGCTACGGGTGACCGGAAAGGATATTTTGAAACAGTAGATGGAGGTACAATATTCTTGGATGAGGTTGGAGAGATGCCTTTGGATACACAGGCTTATTTGTTGCGAATCCTAGAGTCGGGAGAATTCATTCGAGTGGGTTCTTCCAAAGTTATGAAAACGGATGTGCGAATCATTGCTGCTACAAATGTTGATTTGCTAGAGAAAATTAAAAAGGGAAAGTTTCGAGAAGATTTATTTTATCGCCTGAATACAGTACCTATTGAAGTGCCGCCGCTTCGTGAGCGAATAGAAGATATTTATATGCTTTTTCGCAAATTTGCGGTTGACTTTGCGGAGCGTTACCGCACCTCTCCTATACAACTTGATGAAAAGGCTAGGCTCTTAATAGAAAATTACACTTGGAAGGGTAATATTCGAGAATTAAAAAATGTGGCTGAACAGCTTTCTGTTCTGTCGGAAGAGAAGCTAATTACAGCAGAGCAATTGATTGAGCTGCTACCTAATATTCGCAAGCGCAACTTACCCATGATTCCAAAGGAAGAGCCTGCTAATCTTCAAGAACGAGAGATTCTCTACAAGCTGCTATTCGATATGAAAAACGACTTGAATGACTTAAAGTCATTGGTATTTGAGTTAATTCGTCGAAACGACTTGAATGTTCCTGATTGGCGGAGTTTACAGCAACTCCAAAGTAATAACTACGCCTCTGATACTACCTCCTCCGTAGGCGCAAGTTCAAATTACCCTGCTCGTATTAGAGCATTAGAGGATTCTGAGGACAACTTTTTTGAACAAAAAAATGATAGTAAACCTATTATTATTGAACACACTGAAGACGACTATAACGAGCTAGAAGTTGTAGAGGAAACACTTTCTTTAGCAGAGCATGAGAAGGTGTTGATTAAGAAAGCTCTACAAAAACATGGTGGAAAGCGAAAAGATGCTGCTTCTGAATTAGGTATATCCGAACGAACGCTATATCGTAAGATAAAAGAATACGAAATTTAGTTGCTGCCTCTATTTCAACAATCGGAATGAGTTTAAAAACTGGTCGCTGTCTTGGTTTAAATGCTTTTCTTTTGTTGCAACTACTTGTATTGCGTAGTAGCGGTTTCGTACGATGAATGCTTTAGTTTTTATCACCGCTTTTCTGTTTCGATAGTCGATGCGCCAGTATTTTCCTGGAAATCCTCCTAGCGATTCATCTGACTGGTACATGAGTTCACCATTTACACTAAAAGTTGCTTCACGTATGGTAGATTCAAAAAAATCTGTAAGTAAATCTGTAGAGTCAGAGTGAATTGAACCTTTGGGATAATCACAATAACTCAGCATAAATACTTGATTAGCAAGAGAAACATCTGCTTGATGAAAAAGTGTGCGATAGACTAGCGCACCAATATCTGTTTGTACAGTGTCTATTTTTAGTGTCATTGTAGCAGGCGCAGACAGGCGGAACGCACCATCAGGATCAATGTACTCTTTCCAATCGTTTTGAATAGAGGAAAGGCACAGTATTGCAAGTAAGATGTTCATCAATCTTTTTTTTGTTATTGAATAAGATTGTCATTTGATATGAGTGGTTGGCAGCAGGCAGTTAAATTTTCTATAAACTTAACTTTATATACGAGAGTTCTTTACATAACGAATCAACACAGATTAAAGTTAAGAACAAAATAAAGCTATCCTTTGTATAGATAGTAGATTTACTATAATAGATAATTGTAATTATATCATAAATGAAATCAACGCAGCGTTTCTTCAAAATGCTCGAGCTGGATCGTAAAGACATTCTTTACATCTATTTATATGCCATCTTTGCGGGTATTATAACCTTATCTTTACCACTTGGTATTCAAGCGATTATTAGCTTACTAGTTGGAGGAGAAACTTCTTCTTCGCTTTATTTACTGATTGCGATTATCACTATTGGTACAGCCTTAACAGGAGTATTAACTGTAATGCAATTGACTGTAACCGAGATGCTTCAACGTAGAATATTTGCGCGATCTTCTTTTGAATTTGCTTGGCGGATTCCACGTTTACAGCTAGAAAAATTATCTGGAATTTATCCACCTGAACTAATTAATCGTTTCTTTGATACAATAATAATACAAAAAGGTATTCCAAAAATCTTGATTGACTTCTCGACTGCGCTTTTGCAGATCGTCTGGGGACTTATTTTATTAGCTCTTTATCATCCGTTTTTTGTCTTTTTTGGCTTGGTGCTTTTAATAATATTGATTAGTATTTTTCGATTAACGGGACCACAAGGTCTCAAAACAAGTCTTCAGGAAAGCAAATATAAATATATGGTAGCCCATTGGTTGGAAGAATTAGGTCGGGCTATGAACACCTTTAAGTTATCTGGAGAATGTGACTTGCCAATGTCTCGGACAGATAACCTCGTTTCTAACTATCTAGATGCCAGAAAGAAACACTTTCGTATTTTACTGATCCAATACGGCAGTATTGTTTTATTTAAGGTAATAATAACAGCATCTTTGCTAGTCTTAGGAAGTATTTTAGTTATTCAGAATCAAATTAGCTTAGGACAGTTCGTGGCGGCGGAAATTATTGTGATCTTAATTTTGAATTCTGTTGAAAAACTAATTCTAACAATGGAGACTGTCTATGATGTTTTAACTGGGTTAGAGAAAATTGGGTTTGTTACAGATTTACCACTAGAGCGTAATGGAGGCATTCCATTTAAGGAGGTTAATATAGAAGATGGCGTACGCGTGGATGTGGAAGGCTTGACGTTTAAGTTTGAAGATGCTATTACGCCAACAATCAAAGATATTTCGTTAAAAGTTAAAAGTGGTGAGCGCATTTGTATAGCTGGTTATAACGGCGCTGGAAAGTCCACTCTGGCTCAACTTATCGGTGGACTTTACACAAATTTTGAAGGAACAATTGCTTATAATGATGTTCCATTCCGAAGTATAAATATTGATAGCTTGCGAAAACATATTGGCAGTTTGAGTGATGAAGAAGAAATATTCAATGGGTCTATCATTGAAAATATTACACTTGGTGTCGAGCATTTGAATTTGAAGCGAGTAATAGGAATATCGAAGGAAGTTCGCCTACATGATTTTGTAAATAAATTACCTAACGGCTATCGCACGGAATTATTAGCAAGTGGACTAAATGTCCCAAGAAGCATTCGAACTAAAATTATTTTAGCCAGAACGATTATTAATCAACCCAAATTGTTAATACTTGAAAATTTTGCTCCTCGCATTGAGGCTAGAGAAAGACAACTCATTATTAACTATTTAACGCACAAAGAAAACGATTGGACATTAATAGCCGTCTCTAACAATCCCTCTTTTGCAGAGCGTTGCGATGTAGTTTATATCCTGAAAGATGGTCAAATAATTAAACAAGGAATATTCAAGGAGATTAAGAATGACCCTTACGTTCAGGATATTTTTAAGCTGCCACAGGAGAAGCCAACAGCGACGATAGATGTTTAATCAACTTATTTCACAACAGAATTATCCATGCTGAACATATCTGAAAATAGCATTCAAGATCAAGTAAATATGGAACAATATCGTTCCAATCAAAAAACTAAAATTGCCTCCGCCAATCGTATGCTATCTTGGTGGTTATTGATTACGCTTATCATATTTGTTGTATTTGTATTCTTGCCTTGGCGACAGAATATTCAAATGAAAGGAGAAGTTACAACGCTAAAGCCAGAGCAGCGCCCTCAGACAATTCATTCTGCTATTGCAGGTAGGATTGAAAATTGGTATGTGAGGGAAGGTGAAAAGGTACACAAAGGTGATACCATTCTGTTTTTGTCAGAAGTAAAGGCAGAATATTTTGATCCTAACTTAGTAGAGCGGACTGCCAATCAAGTAGCTGCAAAAGAATCTGCTATACAAACATATAGCAATAAAGCGAATGCCTTACAGAATCAGATTTCGGCGCTCAGGCGAGAGCAAATACAAAAGCGGGAGCAACTTAAAAATAAAATTAAACAGTCAGAAGCAAAGCTAGAATCAGCTAAAGCCAATGCAGCACAGGCCAAGGTAGATTATAATGTTGCGGAATATCAATATAGACGAACCGATACACTCTACCAAAAAGGGATTAAATCACTGACAGACCTAGAAGGAAAGCGACTTAAATTGCAAGAAACAAGTGCTAAGTTGGTATCAGCGAATAATAAAGTAGTAGAAAGTGAAAATGATTTAAGCATTGCTAATCTTGAATTTGGAAATGTAGATAATGAATATGCTAACAAGATTGCCAAAGCAGAATCAGATCGCTTTAGTGCTTTATCTAACCAATATGATGCTGAGGGTAGTTTGAATAAATTAAGTAATGAGCTATCCAATTATCAACTGCGGAATAATATGTACTACGTCATAGCTCCACAAGATTGCTACATCACTCAAGTAGTGAAGCCAGGTATCGGTGAAATTGTTAAAGAAGGAGAACCTATTTTAAGTATTGTGCCAACAGATTATGAACTGGCAGTAGCACTTTATGTAAAGCCTATGGATATGCCGCTTATGGAACTTGGGCAGAATGTTCGATTTATTTTTGATGGCTGGCCAGCCTTTATTTTTTCTGGATGGCCGGATATGTCTTTTGGCACATATAGTGGAGAGATTATAGCAATTGATAACATCCCTGATAAAGACTTGGAGTACAGGGTTTTAGTATCTGCCAACGATAAGAAACCTTGGCCTAAAGCCTTACGTGTAGGTTCAGGAGCAGAGGGTATTGCATTGCTCAAAAGAGTGCCAGTGTGGTATGAAATTTGGCGGCGCCTAAACGGTTTCCCACCTGATTTTTACGAGAAAAGTCCTGCAAAAGAAGATAATAAATTCAAGCCACCAGTGAGAGCAGTAGCAAAGTAGGCAACTTTAATATTGGAACAATACCATTTACTGAACTAATAGAGGTAAAAATACCATGAGGATAGTCCCTATAATTTGTATTACATTCTTTTCGATTAGCTTAGCTGCTCATCCTGATACAACTAAGGTGCTTTCAATAGAACAATACTTGGATTGGGTGCGTCAATATCATCCTATGGCAAAGCAAGCTAATCTACTTTCAGCACAAGCCGACGCCGCATTAATGGAAGCCAAGGGTAGCTTTGATCCTAAACTTTATACGGACTATAAAAACAAGTCTTTTGATGGCAAAAACTACTATCAAGTAGGAGAAGGAGGGGTTAAAATCCCGACTTGGCTTGGTATAGATGTAAAAGCTGCTTACAATTGGACTAATGGTCTTTTTGTGAATCCAGAAAATGGATTACCAGCAGCGGGTCAGGCAATTGCTGGTGTAAAAGTTCCCTTGTTGCAAGGACTTCAATTTGACAATAGAAGAGCACAAGTGCAACAGGCTGGTTTGCTCAACCAAATTAACGAAGCAGAACAGCAGCAAATGATGAACGACTTACTTTTAGCAGCTACAGAGGCCTATTGGAATTGGACTTATACAGCGGAAGCTGTTAAAGTATTTGAAAACGCAGTTCGCCTCGCCATTCAAAAATTTAATATTACAAAGGAAAGTTTTTTGCAAGGAGATAAGCCGGCTATTGATACGCTCGAAGCAGCCACTCAAATACAAGACCGCCAGATTGGCTTGGCGGACGCCTTAGTTGAATTTAATAATGCTACACTTTTTCTTTCTAATTTCCTTTGGGACGAAGATGACAATCCTCTAAAGGTTGCCAGCGATGTTTTGCCAGCAGGACTAGATCAAGACTATGTTATTGATCCAACTTTTTCAATTGCTATCTTTCTCAATAGCCCAGCCCGAATTCCCGCATTGCAGTCCATTCGACTAAAACAGAATACTTTAGATATTAAAGAACGGCTAAAGCGAGAGATGTTAAAGCCTAAATTAGATGTAGAATACAATTTTCTAGCGGACGGCTTTGATTTTATTAATCCTCCAGAAGAAGAAGATAATCAGTTTAATGCTTTGGTTACTGAAAATTATAAGTGGGGAATTAACTTTAGCTTTCCATTATTGCTACGTAAAGAACGTGCAAGTCTAGACTTGGTGCGAATTGAGCAAATGCAAACCCAATTCAAGTACAATAATAAGCGTTTAGATATTCAAAACAAGGTGAATGCTCTGCAACAACAACTGGAGACTACTCTCAATCAAATAGAGCTATCAGAGGCAGCCGTTGGGAACTATCAGAGTTTGTTGGAAGCAGAAAATCTTAAATTTAGAATCGGTGAGAGTTCAATTTTTCTTCTCAATAGTCGGGAGCAGAAATTGATTGATGCCCAGTTAAAATTATTGAAACTCCGATCGACTTATCTGAAGTTAGAAGCCAAAGTTCAAGCAGCCGTAGGACAACTCAAATAGTGTTTTACTTTTCTTGATAAAGAACTGTCTGAAGCACCTGCTCATAATACCGCTCGTATTGGGGTACAATGTTTTTAATGTCAAATCGCTTTGCTTGTGCTAAAGCATTCTTTCGAAATTGCTGCAGAGTTTCATCTTTGCCTAATATCTTGATGGCATACTTAGCCATTTCCTCCACATTTCCAATATCACTTAAGAAACCTGTACTTCCATGTATGTTTACTTCTGGGAGACCTCCAGCATTAGAAGAAATAACAGGTACTTCACAAGCCATCGCCTCTAGTGCTGCAAGTCCAAAACTCTCATTTTCAGAAGGTATAAGGAATAAGTCAGACACGGCTAGCAATTCTTCTACTGCAGATTGTTTTCCTAAAAATCGTATGGCATCACAAAGTTTTAACTCTCGGCAGAGCACTTCCATTTTTCCGCGCTCAGGTCCATCACCAATCAAGAGCAACTTGCTGGGGATAATCTCTTGTATTCGCTTAAAAATTTGAATGACATCATTTACGCGCTTTACTTTTCTGAAGTTAGAGACATGAGCAATAATGCGTTCTCCGTCTGGAGCAATAGCTTTTTTGAAATGATCTTTATTCAGGCGACTAAATCGCTCGAGGTCAATGAAATTATAAATTACCTCTATATCATTTTTGATATCAAAATTTTTATAAGTCGTCTGACGAAGATTGTCAGAAACCGCTGTAACACCATCTGATTTATTAATAGAAAAAGCTACCACAGGAGCAAAAGCAGGGTTTTTGCCTACTAGCGTAATATCTGTTCCATGTAGAGTTGTAACAACAGGAATATATTTGCCTTGTGCTAATAAAATCTTTTTTGCCATATAAGCTACTGTAGCATGAGGAATAGCATAGTGAACATGCAGCAAATCCAAGTCTTCATGTTCCACAACATCAACAAGTTTACTAGCTAAAGCAGTATCGTAAGGAGGGTACTCAAATAGAGGATAATCAGCATCGCTCACTTCGTGATGGTACAAATTTTCGTGAAAATGTGGTAGCCTTACTGGGCGTTTATAAGTGATAAAATGTACTTCATGCCCTCTTTGAGCTAGCCCTAGTCCTAGTTCTGTTGCCACTACACCACTTCCTCCATAAGTTGGATAACATACGATACCAATCTTCATTTTTGTGATTTTATGTAAAATAATTTTTGCTACCGATCAAAATCAAATATTTCGGAAACCTCGAATGATCAACTTCTAAGCCAACAGGCTATATACCAGTCATTAAGACTATTTGGTCTAAAGTAACTAACATTTACTTTTTATTTGACGGATTTTCAGTAAATTCTATTCTTATACAAGGATTCTGCCTAATGGTTTATTTTTTAATAAAGATAAGTTCAAGATGGCTGTCGGCAATTTTACTTTTGATGAAGTTTGAAATAGGTTGATACTAAAAAAGCCAGTCATCAAGTAAGTTGAACTGAGCAGGAACTATCCTGTTTAGCAATTTATGTATCTGTCATTATTTTGGGAAATAACGGAACTTACCTTTCTTATTTTGGATCGAATGAGATTAACTAGTCTATACGATTGGCTAGCTTTTCATTTGAAGTATAGTGCGCGCTATTTATCAGAGAGAGAAATTGGTCTTGCTCGTAGTATCTATGGTAATTCCATTGATTATTCTAAAGTGAAAATTGATGAAAGAGCTTATCTGGGGCCTAAGCAGTATCACTTATGTTATGTTAGTTTTAATACTATAAATGCTTGGGGGAGGATGTCTGATGAACTATTCATACACGAACTGATTCACGTATGGCAATATCAACACTTTGGAGCAGTTTACATACCCAGAGCGCTCTGGGCACAGCGCACCCAAGAAGGCTACAACTACGGTGGTTTGAGCGGACTAAAGAAAGCTCAGCAAGCAAATAAAATGATTTGGGATTTCAACTATGAACAACAAGGAGATATCGTATCTGATTATTATAGGCTTTTAATTGGCAAAACACCCTGCTGGGGCGGGGCAACCTTTGATGATATTGACCTTTATGTTCACTTCGTTGAGCAATTGAAATTGCGCTTCCGTCATTGAAACTTGCACTCCTATTTTAGTTATTGTATGTTTGCGCTCGCTTGTGTAACATACATTTGCATGACGTAATTATACGCTCAAGTAACCATCAAGATGAGCAATAAAAAGGTGTGACATCTAAAAAAATGGAGGATTATGATTCGATATTACATCCGAAAAGACAGGGAACTCACGCAACTGCTCCAACCTGAACCTACTTGTTGGGTGAACATTTCTCCTCCGTTCAATCAAGAAGAACTCGAAGAAATTGCTCAACAGTTCGATATTCCACTTGATTTTCTCTTGGACTCATTGGATATAGACGAACGGTCTCGCTATGAAATTGAAGAAGACATTCGATTGATCGTTTTGAATACACCCATTCTTAATGAAGAGAAGTCTGAAAATGATGCCATCTTTATTACCGTGCCAATTGGAATTATACTAACGCCAGAAGTTTTAATTACAATTTCTTCCTACAAGAACCCTGTACTTCAATTATTTTTAGACAATCGGGTTCGCAATTTTAATCCTTCTGATGAACGACTATTTGTCATTCAGATTTTAGAACAAACAGTTTATCGGTACTTGACTTGCCTCAAGCAGTTGAACCTACGCCGCAATTTAATAGAGCGGGAACTGTACAGTTCAAGTAGAAACAGAGAGTTAAAAGAATTATTGAGTATTGAAAAAGCATTAGTTTACTTTGTGAGTTCACTGAGTGCTAATGAATTACTAAAAATGAAGATGAAGCGAACTGACTTTCTTCGTATCCAACAAGACGAGGATAAAAAAGACTTATTTGAGGATATCATTATTGATAATAGTCAAGCATTAGATATGGCAAACGTTTATACAAACATCCTCAATGGAACAATGGATGCTTACAGTTCTATTATCTCCAATAATTTAAACGTAGATGTACGCCGCTTGACGCTAGTAACTATTGTCATAAGTGTACCAACGTTTATCACTAGTTTCTACGGTATGAATATTGATTTACCATTCCAGAATGCTTCTTGGGCAGTGTTATACGTAGCTGCGATTTCTATTCTATTAAGTGTTCTAGTAACGATCTACTTTCAGCATACTCGCCGTTTTTAAAGGTATAAATGTTGTGAAGTGTGCATCAGCGGTTTGTACATCAGCCATATTCTAAAATGATTATCTAGTATATCTCATTATTTAATTAGCAACTCAAGAGGGAGCAAATCTTAATCTTCAAAAAATCTTCAAATTTCAAGCTCTATTTTATCTTACTTTTGAACTTAAAATAGTGGAGACGTTATAATTTCGGTTCACTAGCATAAAATTACCCAATTGAAAAGAATTTTTATTTTTATGAGACAAGTTATTGCCTTGATCGTCGCACTAATTTTAATGATAGCTCAAGGATGTAAAGAAGAAACTTCTGAAACTGCTCCTGTTGCTCAAGCTCCAATGGCAATGAGTGTCAAGGGTTTTGTAGTGAAGAATAGTACAGTAGACGAAAAAATAAATGCCACAGGTAATTTGATTGCCAATGAAACCGTAGAAATTCGTCCAGAGCGAGCTGGACGACTAGTTTCCTTGCATTTTCAAGAGTCATCTATTGTGAAATCGGGACAGTTGCTTGCTCAAATAGATGACTCAGAACTGTTAGCGCAGCGCAGCCGATTAATGATAAATTTGGTTTTGGCTGAAAAGGAAGTGGCTAGAGGAGCAGAGCTACTAGAAGTACAGGGCATTAGCGAAGAAGAAATGGATCGTCTTCAAAATCGTGTCGAGGACATCAACGCAGAAATCAAAATTCTAGACATTCAAATTGAAAAATCAAAGATTCATGCGCCATTTTCTGGAGTGCTAGGATTGCGACAAATCAGCCAAGGGGCTTATGTAACCTCAAATGACGTAATCGTTGATCTTCAGCAAATTAATCCCATTAAGCTAGAGTTTGATGTGCCAGAAAAATACCTCATGAAAGTAAAAGAAAATCAACCACTAGAATTTACAGTAGTGGGCTCTGAGCAAACATTTAATGCTAAAGTATATGCCATTGGTGGAGAGATTTCGCCTGCCACCAGAACTTTTAAAGTCAGAGCGACATCTTCTAATAATCGAGGCTTGCTAAAGCCTGGTCAATTTGCTAAAGTTACTCTAGTAACAGGAACAAACAACGAAGCCATGCTAGTACCCACAGATGCAGTTATTCCAGTTCTGGAAGGTAAACAAGTATTTGTAGCTAGAAAAGGACGAGCCATTGCCACTGAAGTAGCAACTGGTAACCGCTTAGCAGATGAAATTGAAGTGTTAGAAGGTTTGCAAGCAGGCGATACGGTCATTGTAACAGGTCTGCTTTCCCTTTCTGATGGTGCTTTAATAAAAGTTAATGTTCCTCAACCTACTCAAAATACTTCACTATGAGTCTTTCCTCCGTAAGTATTGATCGTCCCGTATTAGCAACTGTGATTTCCATTGTCATTCTACTTTTTGGAGTGATTAGCTACAACTATCTAGGGCTAAGAGAATACCCAGTCGTTGATCCGCCCATTGTTTCTGTTTCAACCAACTATATCGGAGCTAATGCTCAAGTCATTGAAACGCAAATCACAGAAATACTGGAAGAAAGTATTAATGGTATTGCAGGTATTCGATCGCTCTCCTCCACCAGTGCTGATGGTAGAAGTACTATTACTGTTGAATTTGAACTGGGAACAGACCTTGAAGCTGCTGCCAACGATGTGCGGGACAAAGTATCACAATCGCAGAGAAATTTACCTCCCGATGCAGATCCGCCAATTGTGTCAAAGTCTAATGCAGATGCAGTTACCATCATGGCACTCACAGTACAAAGTGAAAATCGAGATTTATTAGGTCTAAGTGAAATAGCAAATGATATTTTCAAAGAGCGGCTACAAACCATTCCCGGTATTTCAAACATTAGAATCTGGGGAGAAAAACGATATGCTATTCGAGTTGAAATTGATCCAAACAAGCTGTCAGGTTATGGACTAACGCCTCTCGACATCAGGAATGCCATTCAGCAGCAAAACCTAGAATTACCCTCTGGAAAAATTGAGGGTGATCGAACAGAGCTGACGATTCGGACTTTTGGGCGACTGAATACTTCTGAAGAGTTCGAGAATATGGTAGTACGCGAGAGTGATGGAATAGCTGTACTATTGAAAGATGTAGCGACCGTGGAACTTGCACCAAGAAATCTAAAAACGGCACTTAGAGGTAATGGGATTTTAAAGATGACAGGCGTTGCTATCACCCCTTTGCCTGGCTCTAATCACATACAGATTGCAGACGAAGTTTACAAGAGAGTAGAGCAGATTAAAAAGGATTTACCAGCCGACATTAAAGTTGGCGTTGCTTTTGATCGAACTATCTCTGTGAGAAAAGCACTTGAAGAAGTTCGGGAGACGGTACTCATTGCATTTGGACTCGTTGTACTCATCATTTTCATTTTCCTTCGCAACCTGCGAACAACCTTAATTCCGACGCTTGCCATTCCAATTTCTTTGATTGGTTGCTTCTTTGTGATGTATTTATTCGACTTCTCCATCAATGTGCTGACTTTGCTTGGAATAGTTCTAGCCACTGGTCTTGTAGTAGATGATGCCATCGTGATGCTAGAAAATATTTACCGAAGGATAGAAGCTGGCGAAGACCCCATAAAAGCTGGACATGAAGGCTCGAAAGAAATTTATTTTGCAATCATTGCTACGTCAGTTACGCTTGTCGCTGTGTTTTTGCCTATCATCTTTTTACAAGGCATCACAGGAAGATTGTTCAGAGAGTTTGGCTTAGTTGTTACAGGTGCGATTGTCATTTCTACTATTGTCTCGCTGACTTTGACTCCAATGTTAAGTTCAAGATTTCTAAAAAAATCAGAACGCCATTCATTCCTTTACAATGTATCAGAGCGATTCTTTGAAGGGATGACAGGTGGCTACAATTGGTTATTAAAAGGTTTTATACGAGTGCGATGGTTAGGTTGGGTACTTTCGATCGGTGCAGCAGTAGCTATTTATTTCTTATTGCAAGTTCTCCCTACAGAGCTTGCTCCAACAGAAGATAAAAGTTCTTTTAGAGTTTATGCCACTGCACCCGAAGGCACAACCTTCGATGTAATGGATGATTACATTCTTCAAGTATTGAACATCTTAGATACACTTGAAGAAAAAAGTGCTTATATATCCGTAACCTCACCAGGCTTTGGTTCTACAACGGCTGCTAATTCTGCTTTTGTTTTTTACAGTCTCAAAGACCCTGCCGAGCGAATGCGCTCTCAGGATGCAATCGTTAAGAGTTTATATCCACAGCTATCGAAGCTCAACTATGCTCGCTCGTTCATTGCTCAGCAACAGACAATTTCTGTAGGAGGCGGCGGTCGTTCACTACCTGTGCAATATGTCGTTCAGGCACCTAATTTTGAAAAACTTAAAGCTGTGATTCCTACATTTATGGAAGAGGCAGATAATCATCCAGCTTTTTCTGTAACAGATCTCAACCTAAAATTTAATAAACCAGAATTACAAATCCTTATTGATCGAGAGCGTGCAAGAAGTTTAGGCGTAACGGTTCGAGATATTGCTGAAACGCTTCAGTTATTCTACAGTGGACAGCGTATTGGTTATTTCATCAGAAATGGTAAGCAGTATGAAATTATAGGAGAAGCGGGTGAGCAATTCAGAGATGAACCGAGTGATTTAACGAACATTTACGTGCGAAACAATGCGGGCGATTTGATTCAGCTAAGCAATCTAGTTCGATTTGAAGAAGAATCTAACCCTCCGACTTTATACCGATACAATCGCTATATTTCGGCTACCGTTTCTGCTGACTTGAACGAGGGATATACGCTTGGCGATGGTATTGAAGCAATGGATGAGATAAAAGCCAAGGTCTTGGACGATACCTTCAGTACAGCACTTACCGGCTCATCTAAAGATTTTCAAGAAAGTTCTAGTGGTCTTTATTTTGCCTTTACGCTTGCTCTAATACTAATTTACTTAGCACTTTCGGCACAATTTGAAAGTTTTATTGATCCCTTAGTCATCATGTTTACAGTTCCTCTCGCTTTGATTGGTGCGCTTTTGGCATTGTGGTTATTTGGTCATACCATCAATATATTTAGCCAAATTGGAATTATTGTATTGATTGGAATTGTAACAAAAAACGGTATTCTAATTGTTGAGTTTGCTAATCAACAAAGAGTAGCAGGGCTTTCCACAAAAGATGCCGTCATTAAAGCGGCAACTCTACGCCTTCGCCCTATTTTAATGACAAGTCTAGCGACGGTGCTGGGCGTGTTACCTATCGCATTGGCATTTGGTTCAGCAGCCACTAGCCGAATACCAATGGGCGTTGCCATCATCGGTGGTTTGGTATTATCCTTGTTTTTAACCTTATTCGTAATTCCAGCGATTTATACCTATTTTAAGAAAAAATAATGAAGCAACTTATCTTAACGCTATTAATGCTTGGAGCAGTTTCAACGATCAAGGCTCAATCTCAGACTATACTTCTGCTAGATGATGCCATCAATCTTGGATTGCAGAATAGTTATGGTATTGAAATTGCTAGAAACAATGAAGCTATCAGTGCCAACCTCAACACTTATGGCAATGCAGGATTTTTACCTCGTGCAACTGCTGTTGGATCAATAGGTTACACGAGTAATAATACGACTCAAAGATTTTTTTCAGGAGATGAACGAACAGGAAGGGGGGCTGGAAATACCAATGCTAGAGCAGGACTGGAATTAGTCTGGACCGCTTTTGATGGCTATCGAATGTTTGCTGCCAAAGAGCGGCTTGAGCTGGATCAACAACGCAGTCGTGCTTTTACGATTAGTGCTATGCAAGATTTAGCTACTCAAATTCAGAATGTTTATTTTACTACTATTAGAATTAAGCAACAAATCGAAATACAAGAGCAAGCTATTGAATTGAATGTCGCACTGCGCGATTTAGCTGCTAATAAAGTTAAGATCGGAACAGGTACTAGCCTTGAAGTATTGCAAACGACCAATCGCGTTAATGCCGATAGCTCCATTCTACTGAGTCTTATCGATCAACTTCGCCAAACTAAAATCTCATTGAATCAATTAATCGGACAAAATGCAGTCTTCACATTTGAAGTTCCGTCTGAAATGCCCGCTACTATTCTGCCGAAGTTGGAGGAACTAACCAATATTGCACTCGCTCAAAGCTATGACATAAAACTATTGCAATACGATGAGCAGATTGCGCTTGCTCAAATCAAAGAAGAGCGAGCAGCACTTTATCCAACAATCAATGTTACGGCTGGATATAACTTCAATTTTTCCAGAGCAGAAATTGGATTTTTGCTTTCCAATCGAACATTTGGACCAACCGTCGGCATTAATGCTACTTATAATCTTTTTCCCGGTCGAGATATTCGTCGAGACTTAGATAATGCTAGGCTTTTCAAAGAAAATATTGTTTTGAATCAAGAAGATACTAAACGAAATCTAAAGTCTGAATTAGCCATACTGTATCAAGAATACACTGCCTCACAAAAACAGTTAGACTTAGAGCTTCGCAATTTACAAACAGCTAATACAAATACTCAGCTCTCTCAGCAACTATATCAATCAGGAAGAGCTACAAACTTCGATGTTCGAGAAGCTATTCTAGCAGAAACACAAATCAAAGACCGAATCAGCAATATTCAGTATCGTCAAAAACTGATCGAAGTACAACTGAAAAGTATTGCAGGCATTCCTTTATTTAACTTCTCAAAATAAGAGTATTACTAGCTCTTGTTCAGTATTTTCACTAGTTTGATTATAGTTTAAATTGTTTTCCACAACTAGTTTTCCACATTGTTAGTAAGTTTGCTTTTTGAGCAAAGTATTAATTATCAAGCATTTAAAATTTTTATCCACATTTTGTGGATAATTAATGCAGCAAGTAGTACTGCAATAATATATTTTTGTACTCACTAAGGTTATAAGAGTTAGCACTTCACCAGTTTTGTTTCCTCACTTTTCAAGAGAGGTATCACAAGTAAAATTACTGCCAACCAACAGTTACTTACTTTTCTTCTTTAGAAGGAAATGCAGAGGTGTGACTTCATTACTTAGCAATAACAGTAGTTCATTTTTTAACCAAAAATTTATAAGAAACAATGGATATCGCAAAGCAGATAAACGAAACTGTTGTAAGCCAAAGAAGCGATCAATTAGAAAAAACTTACACATTCCAAGAAGCATTAAAAGCCTCTATTGACTATTTCAATGGCGATGAATTAGCAGCAAGTGTATGGGTGAATAAATATGCCCTAAAAGACTCTTTTGGAAATATTTATGAAAGAACGCCTGACGATATGCACCGACGTATCGCTGCCGAAATTGCAAGAATCGAACAAAAGTATATCAATCCTATTCCAGAAAGAGATATCTACAAGCTCCTTAAGGACTTTAAGTACATCGTACCGCAAGGAAGCCCTATGGCAGGTATTGGAAACCGCCATCAGATATCTTCTTTATCTAACTGTTTTGTGATTGGAAATAATGCAGATTCTTACGCAGGTATTATTCGCTTGGATGAGGAGCAGGCACAGTTGATGAAGCGTCGGGGTGGGGTAGGACACGACCTTTCACACATTCGTCCGAAGGGTAGCCCCGTGATGAACAGTGCTCTATCTTCCACAGGAATAGTGCCATTCATGGAGCGGTATTCTAACTGTACCAGGGAAGTAGCGCAAGATGGTCGGCGAGGTGCATTAATGTTGACGATCTCTTCAAAGCACCCTGATGCAGAAGACTTTATTGATGCAAAAATGGAAGCTGGAAAAGTAACAGGAGCTAATGTTTCTGTCAAAATTGATGATGACTTTATGCGTGCTGCCATGAGTGGACAAACCTATACTCAGCAGTATCCAGTAGATGCAACAGAGCCAAACTTCAAGAAAGAGGCAGATGCTAAAAAGATTTGGGATAAGATCATCTTCAATGCTTGGAAGTCCGCTGAGCCAGGTGTGCTTTTTTGGGATACTGTGAAGCGCGAAGCTATTCCAGATTGCTATGAGGATTTGGGTTTTGGCACGGTTTCCACGAATCCTTGTGGTGAAATTCCACTAAGTCCTTATGATAGCTGTCGCCTACTAGCTATTAATCTTTTCTCTTATGTTGAAAATCCATTTACGCCAGAAGCAACTTTCAACTTTGAGAAATTCGGTCAGCACGTTCAGCATGCTCAGCGCATTATGGATGATATAATCGATATGGAGTTGGAGAAAATTGAGTTGATCCTGAATAAAATTAATAGAGATCCTGAGGGCGAGGATATTAAAATGGTAGAGCGCAAGTTGTGGCAAAAGATTGAGAAAGCCTGTATGGAAGGGCGTAGGACAGGAGTAGGTATCACAGCAGAAGGCGATATGCTAGCAGGTATGAATCTGCAGTACGGTAGCGATGAAGCAATTGATTTTTCTGTAAAAGTACATCAAACACTGGCCTTGAATGCTTATCGTTCTTCCGTTGATTTAGCAAAAGATCGTGGGTCATTTCCAATTTACGATACCGAACGAGAAAAAGATAATCCATTCATTCAGCGGCTGGCAGAAGCAGACCCAGCATTGTATGAGGATATGAAGCAATACGGACGAAGAAATATTGCGCTACTGACCATTGCACCGACAGGTACTACGAGTCTAATGACGCAGACTGCTTCAGGAATTGAGCCTGTATTCATGGTGTCTTACAAACGCCGTCGCAAAGTGAATCCAAATGATAAAGATGTCAATATAACATTTATAGATGAGGTAGGTGATAGCTGGGAAGAGTACAATGTGTTTCATCACAAATTCATTGACTACTTGAAGGCTAATGGACTTGATCCCAATCAGGTAAAGAAAATGCCAGAGGAAGAGTTGAAGACCATTATTGCGCGTTCACCTTATCACAATGCGACCGCCAACGATGTGGACTGGGTGCAGAAGGTTAAAATGCAGGGAGCTATTCAAAAATGGGTAGATCACTCCATCAGTGTAACGGTAAATATCCCAAATGAGACTTCCGTAGATATGGTGCGTAAGATTTATGAAACCGCATGGGAGGTAGGCTGTAAAGGTTGTACGATCTACAGAGATGGCTCTCGTTCTGGGGTATTGATTTCTAATGATAAGAAAGAAGAAACGCTTACTAACGAAGAGTTATTTGCTGAAACGCTAGCACCAAAACGACCTAAAAAATTGGAGAGTTCTGTAATTCGCTTCCGTGAAAATGATGAAGAGTGGATTGCAGTAGTTGGGCTACTAGAAGGAAAGCCTTATGAAATCTTCACAGGTCGTTCTATTGATACCTTCCGTCTGCCAAGTTATGTAGATTCTGGTTGGGTAATCAAGAGCAAGGATGAAGATGGAGAACGCCGCTACGACTTCCAGTTTCAAGACAAAGAAGGGTATAGAGTAACTATTGAAGGACTTTCTCGATCCTTCCAAAAAGAATATTGGAATTACGCCAAATTGATTTCTGGCATCCTGCGTCATGGTATGCCATTGCACTACGTCGTGGAGCTAGTAGCGGGATTAAATGTGGAGGAAGAGCACATTAACTCTTGGAAAAATGGTGTTACTAGAGCATTGAAGCAATTCATTGCTGACGGTACAAAAGCTGTTAAAAACACCTGTTCCAATTGCGGTGAGCAAGGTGGTTTAGTTTATCAAGAAGGTTGCTTAACTTGTAACAGTTGCGGCTACTCCAAATGTGGATGATTTGTTGAGAAAGGTAGAATAGAACAAGTCAATTTAGCTTTATTTTATCTTTTACATTCTGTAAAATGCCTTACTCCATTTATAGGTAATGATTCGCCATCATTCGAAGCCCTCAGGGGCTTCGACTTTTTTTGGCACTCCTTATTCACTTCCTAATCACAGCTACTTACGTAGGTCAAAATCGAATACTTTAGCAATCTCAAAGCATTATTGAATGTAAAATCTTTTACAGCACACATAAGGATTAACAATGTTTCTGCGTTATTCATAGGCTATGTTAAAATACAAACTATTACCTAACGCTTCAAAGAAATTTATCATTTGAAATATATCAGTTTAATCATAAGTTGTATCTTTTTTATACTAATATTCCATACTACGCTGTGGTCAAACCATATTATAGGGGGGGAAATTACTTACTCTTGTAAAGGAGAGGGGGCAGCACCGAATACTAAGTTATACACCATTACCATGAAAATATATCGCGATTGTCAAGGGAATGGTGCAGACTTTGATTCAGCTCCAGGTGGTGCCTTCGTGGCAAGCATGACGGTCTATGAAGAGGGAAAAACAACACCTTATCGCTTTGATTTAGAAGCTCCCACTGTAACTAAAGTTGAAACGGCGTCAAGTCCTTGCTTAGACATACCTGACTGGGTGTGCGTGGAAGAAGGTGTTTATACTATAGATGTTGAGTTGCCCATCGTAGATGCCAGCTATTTTATAGTTTATCAACGCTGCTGCCGAAATGGGACAATATCAAATATACGAGACCCAGAACGTGCTGGTGCTACTTACGTAACAGAGTTAACTGCTGCCGCACAAGCTACTTGTAATGATAGTCCTAAGTTTGTCGAATTCCCGCCTGTTGTGCTTTGTGCTGGAAAAGATTTAGAGTTCGATCATTCAGCGAGGGATGCCGAGGGCGATCAGATTGTTTATTCTTTTTGTACACCAAATAATGGTGGAGGCCCAAATGTAACTCAGCCGCTTTCCCTCGAAGGTGTCGCACCTGATCCAGATGCGCCGCCACCATATGATAAAATTTCTTTTATTGAACCGATTTATTCAGAAATCAACCCACTAGGAGTAGAAGCAAATTTGGCAATTAATGCTCAAACAGGTATCATTACTGGGCGACCGATGATACTAGGTCAGTTTGTATTGTCAGTATGTATAGAAGAATATAGAGATGGTGAGTTGCTAAGTGCCATTCAGCGTGATTTTCAGCTAAATGTTACAGAGTGCACTCCAAAAGTATCGGCTCAAATTCAAGCAGACTCTATGATAAATGGGACGGATTTTTTTATTACTTCTTGCGGTGATTACGACTTGACCTTCGTCAACGAGAGCATTGAAAGAACGAATATTGATAGCCTCTTCTGGAGATTTACTTTACCCGATTCCATGTTGACTCTAAATTCTTGGGATGCTAATCTTCAATTTCCTAATGCTGGGGTGTACAATGGTCAGTTGGTGCTAAATCCAGGAGGCGACTGTGGGGATACCGCTAACGTAGTAGTCAATATTTCACCAGCAATTGCCGCCGATTTTTTAATTGATTATGATAGTTGTGTGGCTGGCGTTGTAGTACTTTCTGATGAATCCCAATCAGAAAATAATGAGTTAGTAAGTTGGGACTGGACATTGGGAGATGGTGAAATAGCCAACTCCAGAGATGTAATTTATACTTACAACACTCCCGGTACTTATGCCATAGAGTTAGAAGTGAGCGATAAAAATGACTGTCAAGCAAGTATTGAAAAAATAATAGACTACTATCCAGTTCCAGCAATTACTGATCTTACACCAGATGTAACAAATGGCTGTGAACCCCAGTTAGTAAAGTTCCCATCACTGCCAGCTCCCATTGATGATTCCTATGATGTTACTTGGGATTTTGGAGACGGCAACTCAAGCAATGCTATTCATCCAACTCATGAGTACAGCAAAAGTGGTACTTATGATGTCGGAGTGGTCGTAATTTCGCCGATAGGTTGCGAGCAGACAGCGTTTTTTCAGGACTTTATACAAATATCACCCGCTCCTACTGCGGCGTTTCGTTTTTTACCAGAGCAGCCAACTATCTTCAATGCTACTGTTGATTTCATCAATGAATCTTCTGATGCACAGGCCTACGAATGGGATTTTGGCACAGTAACCAGTAAAGCATTTAATCCTACTTTTACATTTCCAGATACAGGATTTTATCAGGTAATATTGACTGCTATTCATGAAAGTGGTTGTGTGGATAGCGCCTCACAGCTTTTTGATATAGCTCCAATTACGCAACTTTACATTCCAAATGCTTTTAGTCCCAATTTTGACGGTGTGAATGACCAATTTAAACCAGAGGGTATTTTGTTGGGTGCAAGAAATTATAATTTAACGATTTGGAATCGCTGGGGTACATTAGTTTTTTCAACAAATAATCCTGATATTGCTTGGGATGGTATGGATCAAAATACAAACAAGCAAATGTCAGAAGGAGTATATGTTTATACAATAGAGTTTACAGGGGCAAGAGGAAAGTCCTTTAATTACAGAGGCAGTCTCACTTTGGTGCGATAAAAAACTGCTTCAATAATTAAAATCAAGTCATGAAGCAAATTTTTACGATAATCCTACTTTTGTTAGCAGTACTTTTTGTGGAAGCACGACATATTATTGGTGGCGAAATCACCTACGAATGTCTAGGCGATGTAAACGGAGTGCGACGTTATAGATTCACAATGCGTGTTTATCGAGATTGCTACTCAGGAGGTGCACCTTTTGATGGTCAGAATGGAGGAGGAGCGAATATTGGGGTTTATCGCTGTGGTGTAAATCAAGATTGTGGCGATCTCACTCAGTTTAATGCCCTTACCACATTGCAGGCTCCTCTGCGAAGTGTTCGTAGCGTTGATCCGCCAAATTTTTCTTGTTTAGAATTGCCGAGAAATGTTTGTGTGGAAGAAGGTCTATATCAGTTTGAGCTTTCTCTGCCTATTGTAGATGAAAGTTATCATATCGTTTATCAGCGATGCTGCCGCAATGAAACTATATCGAATATCACAGCTCCTGGTGATGCAGGAGCGACTTATTCTGTCGAAATAACTCCTACTGCCCAGCAATTGTGTAATAGCAGTCCTACTTTTAACCAATTTCCGCCTATTGTTATTTGCGTAGATCAGCCTTTGGAATTTGATCACTCTGCTACTGATAGCGATGGGGATCAACTAGTTTACTCTTTTTGCGCTCCTCAACTCGGTGGTGGAAAATTTGGAACACCAGAAAATCCGGGAGATGCAGGAGCTTGTAATGGTGTAATACCTTCTCCGCCTTGTCCACCACCATTTGACGAGGTTCGATTTGTTGCCCCAACTTACAACTTCTTGCGACCACTTGGAGGACAGCCACAGGTTACTATCAATACAAATACAGGAGTTATAACAGGTACGCCCAATCAGCTTGGGCAGTTCGTGGTGGGCGTTTGTGTTCAGGAATACAGGGATGGGGTTTTGTTAAGTGAATTGAAAAGAGATTTTCAGTTTAATGTTACTAACTGCCAGCCAACGGTAATTGCAGATATTCAAAAAGATTCCATTATTGGTGGCAAGCAATATCTCGTTAATTCATGTGGCAACAATACCATTAGATTCATCAACGAAAGTTACCAGCGTCAATTTATTGATACTTACTCATGGCAGTTTGATATTGAAGGAGAAATAGAAACTTTTTCTGCCTGGGATGCTGTTGTTACCTTTCCTGATACTGGTCGCTATCAGGGAATATTAGTGCTTAATCCAAATACTGAATGCGGTGATACAGCCAACATCTTTGTTAATATTTATCCAGAGATCACTGCAGATTTTGAGTTTGAGTATGATACTTGTATAGCTGGACCAGTTGCTTTCACTGATCTTTCTGTTTCGGGGGCAGGCGATATTGTAAAGTGGAATTGGGAATTTGGAGATGGCAATGCTTCTAGCTCGCAAAATCCTGAACATACTTATGGCATACCAGGTAATTTGCCTGTTACGCTTAGTGCTACGGATATCAATAGATGTACAGATGAAATTACTAAGACTGTTAATTACTTTCCTGTGCCCGGCTTGATTGTTGTTGCACCAAGTGAGTTTACGGGCTGCGTACCCGCTGATATTTTCTTTGATAATCTCTCTACTCCTATTGACGAAACTTATGATATTCGTTGGGATTTTGGTGATGGAGATACAGGAAGTGATATTAGCCCCACGCACGAGTATGATGAGGTAGGTACGTTTACAGTAGCAGTAGAAATCACTTCTCCCATTGGTTGCAAAACAGATACTATTTTTACAAATTTGATTACTACGCTACCCTCACCAACAGCAGATTTTTCATTTTTTCCAACAGAACTGAGTAATCTTGATCCAACTGCGAGTTTTACAGATTTATCAAGAGAGGCGGTAAGCTGGCAATGGAATATGGGAAATATAGCCACATTAAGTGAGCAAAACCCTACTTTTACCTTTCCAGATACAGGTCGTCAAGCCATTCAACTTATTGTAACGCATCCTAGCGGTTGTCAGGATTCTATTACTCAATTTTTAGACATTGTTCCTGATGTGCGTTATTTTTTGCCTAATGCTTTCACTCCTAATAGTGATGGTTCAAATGACTTTTTCAGAGGCACAGGTGTATTGACAGGTGTTCAAGATTTTTCCTTTACAATTTGGAATAGATGGGGCGAAAAAGTATTTGAAACCAGTGATCCAGAAGAAGCATGGAATGGTAAAAAAAATAATAGTGGTCAAGATTTACCAAACGGTGTTTACGTTTGTATTGTGCAGTTCGAAGGTCCGCGCGGGGAGCGGTATGAATTTCAAGAGTTTGCCACTTTGATAAGGTGAATTGACTTATGCAGACCAGTGTGGAGAATAGGTATTTTAACTCAGTTTTGTTAATGCTAATCATTCATCAACTTTCTTCGCTCGAAAGCATCAATGTAAGATTTGGGTGTGCTGTTCCAAATTTTTGCACCTAATGATTGTGCATAATCATCAATCTCAAAATAGGCTTTGAATGCTAACATAAATTTCTCTAAAATTTCATGTAAGCGACGAGGACGTTTACCTAGTTTGTACATTTGGTCGGGCTTTGAAGCGTCCTCATCGTAGAAGTGCCTCTGATGTAAAAGTGCCTGATTGTGTTCATCAACAGTCAGTTCTTCTAACCAAGAATGGTCTGCTCCGACTATAAATATTTTTTTAAAACCAGCATTTATTGCAATCATGAGAGATGGAATTAATACGTTGTGAGGTCGGGGCATGCCCCAGTTTTTCTTAAAAAAAAAGTGGTTGATGCTTGGTAAGCCCTCAACAGGAGTATCATTAAAAAAAGTGAGTTTTAGATTAGGGTTTTGTTGAAATTGCTGCATTAGCCAATCTACTTTTTTGGCTTCGTATGGCAAGTGTAAATACATCTTCCAAGTCGTTTTTTCTACTAAGGCGTGGAATAGTCTTGCTGCTTTATCTTTGGTAGCTTGATTGGAGTCTGCTCGCCAATTTTCCTTTGCTCCAACTACACAGTGCAGTGGTTGTAGTTCTACAAATTGGTCTGTTTCAGGAAAATGATTAACACAGATTAAGGTGTGCTTTTGAAGTTTGTTCCAATCCTCCGTTAAAGTTGCTTTAATGGACGGTCCGTTGCCCATAATAATGCAAGTATTAGCTTTAGCTTTTACTGACTTTAAACCTAAATTTGATCGAATTAAAATTTTTGCAAATGTCAGTGTGGACTGAATAAATTGTAGTAGCCAGTTGTAAAATCTTTCGAGCATAGATTACGGTAGTTGTTCCAGAAATGCTTTCATTTGATAAAAAGTGTTATCAATCATTACTCTCGTCTTGTTCAATCTTGGTCTTCCTCGCTCAAATTCATATCTCAGATTATTTACAATATCCTCGGCTAGATGGGAATTGGGTACATGCAAATCTGTATATTTTTTTAAATGTTTATCCACAAAGGTGTTAAAAGAATAAGTCTTTTCATAGCCATCGAAAATGAGTCCATTCAGTACGTTTCTTAGTGCTTTTCCTCTGCCGTCTTCGGCGATTAAAACGGATGGCTTGGAGATGCTACTCATAAATATATGTGCATGGACTCGATAGCCAATATGAAAATCTGATTGGCTGTAATGCGCTATCAATTTATTTGTGCCACCTGCAATATCTATGTGGTTGATACCTTTTTGTGCTAGCCATTTTGTGAGTTGCATTTGCGCTTTGAATAAAGGATTTACTGTACCATAGGCATTCGAGTACATTTTTTCATCTAAGCTATGATGAAAAACAGCAGTTAGATTCTTTCCAGCAAATAATTCTTGAGTAGCCTCAATGACGGACTTGAGCGATTTTTCCATGCGCTTGCTATAAGCAAACGTTACGCCAACAGAAAAAGAAATGTTGTCTAACTTTTTCTCATTCTCAATCGGTAGAGCTAGATGTTGGGCATCGTACAGCGCTGGACAACCCGTCATTATGAAATTATCGAAGCCTTTGCTTTGTAGGGCATTTAAAGTATGGTAATCACGAACACCAGACTGATAGCCAGCATCTTTGACTTTATTGAATAGCCTGAGTGTATCAGAACTCATGGGATAGTCAAAAGTAGCTGACCAATCTCCAATAGCTGATTTCCAACCCACTCCCATGGTCAACAAAGGCACTTTGATTCTACTTAAATTGGATGTTAAGCGGTAAACTTTTGGATACATATTTTCTTGTACAGCCGGTCCTCCTGTGAGTATCAGTGCTTTACCTTGATTGATAACTTCGAGTTTTTCATCCGTTAGTTCTTCCCAAGCATTGTAATCTATAATTTCTCTATTTGGTCGAGTTTGTTTGAAGAGTTGCTTGGCTCTATGTTTGATGAGGTAGTCGCCTGCATTATTTTTTGAACCCGTTAGTATGACGTAGTGATTGGACATTTGTAGTTAGAAGTTTGTCGTTTGTCAATAATCGCTTCATTTTACTCAAACATATTCCATTGAAGAATAGTATCTTTTTCTATAGCTGACTTAGTTGTTTTGCCGATTAAATCTTTAATATGTTTTGGACTGATCCCAAAAGCAGGGCGTTTCCAAGTTAAATGCTTTTTTGTGATGACCGTTTCGGCTGGAATGTCAGTTGCTGCTACTAAACTTCTTCGGGCATTTTTTCTCGAAATGGCTTCTACTTCTAGCACTCGCTTATCGAAGTCTCCAACAGTTGTCAGCACCTGCTCCATCTTCACCCAAAATAGTTGTAAATCCTGCCAGTTCATGGCGTGGTAGTGATCGTTGCCGGGCAATGATTTATCGTGTGTAAAATGCTTTTCAATTATTCTTGCACCCAGCAATGTCGCTGAAACTAAAGTTTGCATATCCTTTGGCAGTGTGTGGTCAGAGTAGCCAATAATGTGCTCTGGAAAATGCTGGCGAAGCGTAGGTATGAAGCCTAGATAAGCATTTTCATCTTCCGTAGGGTAATTTAAAATACAGTGCATCAAGCAGATAGGATTGCCGTATCGCTTAATGACTTCCACTACCTCCATTACTTCCCAAAGATAAGCTGCACCAGTTGAAAGTAAAATAGGTTTTTCTTTTTGACACATATATTCTATGAAGGGAAAGTTGGATAAATCAGAGGAGGATATCTTATAAACAGGCATTAGGTCTTCTAAGAAGTCAGCGGATTCTACATCAAAAGGTGTGGAGAGAAATTCTATATCAAACTCATCGCAGTGCTTTTTCAATTGCTCAAATTCATTCTTCCAGAATTTATCATGCTTTTTGAAAAGTTTGTACTGGCTTCTCGTAGCTTCTTTGCTAGTATCCCAATAGGAGGGACTATTTTTAGAAGCCAAAGTTTCTGCTTTGTAAGTCTGAAATTTTATGGCGTGTGCGCCTCCTTTTTTGGCCTCTTCAATCAATCGCTTTGCCAAATCCATTGAGCCTTCATGATTTACACCCGCTTCTGCAATGATGAAAGGGGATGCTACATAAGGGGTATTAGTTTTATGGTTCGAGATAATTTCTGCTAGTTGCATTGTTTAGATTAGAGATTTGAATACTTAGATTAGAAATACTGCTAACAAACTATAGCTTTGAGCACATAAAGTTATGATTTTTTAATTGTAGTTTTTGTCGTTGAAAAAGTTGTACTAACTAATAGGAACAGTGCAAATTTAGGTATCACCATCTTATTCTACTTTGCGTATGATTTCATTTTAGAAACTTGTTAATAATACTCATTACTCGTTTGTTGCCATCTCGGATGTTGTACTGCAACATCAAATCCTGCATGAGTTTTCTTTCTTCAAAGTTACGGACTAGATACTGTAAGGTGGTCAGGATATTTTCTTTTTTTACTTCAATACCTAGCCCTAAATTCTTGAAACCATTGCTATCATTGGCAAAGAAGTGCGTCATTTCTCGATCGTTTTGAGCCAGAATAATAGATGGAATGCCTAGCAAAGCCAATTCATAAGTCGTTCTGCCTGCTGATGAGAAAGCAATATCGGCTTTTAGCATATAATCAGAAATATTTTTTACGTCAGTATATAGATTGATTTTTTCAAATACTTTTATCGAATCTAACTGCTGATATCCCAAGCCAGTTACGACGTTAATGACAATGTTTTGTTCTAAGCACCAGTCGTAAATAGCTGCTAAGGTTTTCTTCGTCAAATTGTTGGGATCAACACCACCAAAGGTGAGTAGTATCTGTTTGACTTGAGCTTGAATAGATTTAGTTGGAGAAAGTAAAAATTCACTTCTTGCAGAAAAGAAACTCGGTCCGAAATAATGATTAGGTAAAGTGTTTTTTTCTGGATAAATTGGATTGAAAACTAAATCAGCTAGCACCGCCCCTTCCCCTAGATCCTCAAAATTTATCAATTTTACGCCTGCTTCTTTTAGAGCAGACATATACTCAGAGGAAGTGTCCAAGCGATCATTTATAATAATATCAGGGCGGAGTGCAAGCAAGTCTGCTACTAAGTTGTTGGATTGCTGTTGTATCACTTGATAATGATGAGAAGCAATTTTTTGATAACCTAGATTACTTTTCTTATCAACAAAAAAGAGGAGTTCGTGATCGAGTATTTCATTAGCGATAATAAGTGTATTGTAGATGTGTCCTAGACCAATTTCGGGATAGCCGATAGTAGAGATGACGATACGTTTTTTCCTTAAATAGTATTCGCACAGATTCCAATCTTCATACGTATCTATATCAATCGCTTCATTTTCAGGGAGTTCATATATATGTACGTTTTCACCAATTCTTGAATTAGCAGTTACAATAGCTCTACGACTAATAAAGAATCCACCTGTTTCATAAAAAATAGGCGTGAGGTATTGACGATTGAGGCGTGCTTTGTAGTTAGGTAAAAATCGCCCTTCTATTTTTCTCCACGAAAGCCCAGATTGATTTACAGCAGAGATTGTTGTTTCTGTTTCAGGATGTTCAATCATATACTTAATGGCTTCGTCTAGCGATTGCGTTTTCAATAAAGGAGATGTAGGCTGAAAAGTAACAATAAGATCATATTTTTTTTGTTCTAGTTGCTCTGTTTGCAGCATAGCATCGTAAATAACAGGGTCAAGTGTTGTTGCATCTTGTGCTAATGCTGAATCTCGATTGATTACCTTTGCGCCCAGTTTTTGGGCAATGTGGCGTATTTCAGCATCGTCAGAAGAAACATAAACATCGGGCTGATATTTTGAAGCTAAAGCATTCGCAATAGAATAAGCAATGAGCGGGCTGCCAGCAAGGCTGCGTAAATTTTTTCTTGGAATGCCTTTTGATCCGCCACGAGCGGGAATAACGATGAGAATATTCATACAACTTTGTAGGATGATTTTTTTAACTGAAAGCAAATGTACTAATACGTAACTGCATTAACAATCTGTATTTCTTTTGTTTATATCATATTGTGATAGCGTAATTTATAAAATTGAATAATGTACGATTTGCTTATGAGTTGGTAAGTCGCCTAATAATCAGTTTCGCAACAATAGAAAATTTTTGATGGGACTCATACAACGACAAAGCATAAAATATAGTGCAGTAAGTGTAATTGGTATTCTAGTTGGAGCATTGAGCACCATTTTTATCTACAAATTGGATGAAGCATTCTATGGTACTATTCAGTTTGTCGTGTCAATGGCTAATCTTTTATTTCCCATTTTATCCATTGGGGCTACTTCGCTCGTTGTTCGCTTTTTCCCAGATTTTAAGGATACTGAAAACCGGCACAATGGCTTTCTCGGCTTTGTTTTTTTGCTGGCATTTGTAGGCATTGGACTGTGGTTAGTCATTTATCCTTTTTTGAAATCGTCTATTTTCCCTTTTTTAGAAAATCTGAATTTTGATATGCGCCTGCTGGAGCAGTATGAATTTATCATTTTGGGAATTGCAATAGCTTTACTTTTAAATCTTGTTCTTACCAACTACAGCAGCGTGTTTGGACGTATTGTTATCCCTCGCTTATTGAATGATTTTATACTAACAAAGATACTCATCCCTGTCCTAGTGCTGCTACATCTTTACACTGCCTACACTGAAATAAACCTGTTCTACTTAATGCTACTAATTTATGCCATTGTTTTTTTGATGCTTATTGCCTACGTTATTCATCTAAAGGAATTTAAAATTCGCCCCAACTTTTCTTTTCTAACCAAGCAACGTCTTCAGCTTATGGGGAGTTATGCTAGCTATGGCGTAGTTGCAACAATGGGAGGTATGCTAGCTGTTCGTATTGATAATTTTATGGTTACTTCTTTGATTGATGAAACCACTAACGGACAGTACAATATACTAGGTTTCATGGCAAATGCAATCAACTTTCCACTGATGGCATTGACGAGCATAGGTGCGCCTATTATTGCAGAAAAAATTAAGTCGGAAGACTGGAATGGCGTGAAGTTACTCTATCAAAGAACTTCCATTAATGGCATGGTTGCTGGATTGCTGATCTTCGTAGGTGTTTTGTCAAATTTAGAAGACTTACTTTCATTTATGAATAAGTATGAGGAGTTAAGTCCTTTGATTTTAGTGTTTGTATTCTTAGGATTGGCTAGATTATTTGATCTCATCACGAGCTTGAATACACAGATTATCCTCTATTCTAAATATTATCGGTTCAATCTAATAGTCGTGCTATTTCTTGCCTTAGCTAATATTCTGAACAATTATTTATTTATCCAAATCTTAGGCTACGGTGCAGTTGGTGCTGCTCTTTCTACGTTTATTTCTGTTTTTGCTTATAATTTGATTAAATTGATTTTTATATGGTGGAAGTTTGATATGATTCCCGTTTCAAAATCTACTTTCCTACTAGTTCTAGTTGCTCTTGTTACTTTATTAATCGGTTACATTATACCACTCTCGTTCTCGCCTGTGCTGAATATGCTCGTTAGAAGTGCTGTTGTAGTCTTGCTTTACGTCTTGCTCCTACTTCGTTTTGACATTTCAAAAGATTTTGAAAACTTGGTTAACGCTTACTGGGATAAGTTGATGAGAAGAAGCAAGTAGGTTGTTTTCAGCACTTTTCGATTCAGTCTTTGACAGTACCTGACCGTGGTGAAAGCTAGTACTTCCTCAAAATAATTGATATTTGACTAAAGGTAACAATCGAAGCAGTTCAGCAGTCAGTATTTACTTGATTTCACATCGCAATAGCTCTTTTGTTCCATCTTTTGTAGCGATACATCCACTCAATACATCACCAACCGCTATTGCACCCACTCCAGCAGGTGTCCCTGTATAGATCACATCTCCTTGATTCAAGGTAAAAAACTTAGATATATATACAATAAGGTCTTGAAAAGAAAAAATTAAATCTTTCGTAAAGCCATGTTGCACACGAGTACCGTTCTTCTCCAAATAAAATTCAATATTAGCTAAATCCAGTGATTCAATCGAAATGAATGGGCTGAGTGCAGCAGCATTGTCGAAGCCTTTTGCAATTTCCCAAGGATGCCCTTTCTCCTTGCATTTATCCTGTAAATCTCTGGCCGTAAAGTCAATGCCCAAACCAACTTCATTAAAATACTTATGAGCAAACTCTGGTTGAATGTGTTTGCCGTTGCGACAAATTCTTAGGACGATTTCTAATTCGTAGTGAATATTATTAGAAAAATCAGGATAATAAAACGGCTTATTTTCTCGCAACAAAGCCGAAGGAGGCTTCATAAATATCATTGGCTCTGAAGGAACAGCATTGTTAAGTTCTTTAGCATGATCGGCATAATTTCTTCCAATACAAATAATCTTCATAGTGCTTTATTTTTATAGTAATAGTAAGTCTATCACGAGTAATGTACCAAAAATTAAACTTGCTATACCATTCGTAGTGAAAAAAGCAAAATTGACCCTGCTTAAATCATTAGGCTTTACAATTAAATGCTGATAAATTAACAAAGCAGTAAAAATAATTACAGCTCCCCAATGAATCCCTCTAAGTTGTGGATATTGGCCTTCCAATAGATAACTTGCCAATATCATACAAACTGCACAAATCAGATGGAGCAACATCGAAAGCTGCAATGCTCCTTTCTTGCCCAATGCAACAGGTACAGAATGCAGTTGCAATGAACGATCAAACGCTTCATCCTGCAAAGCATAGATAATATCAAAACCAGCTACCCATAGCAACACAACTACAGAATAGAGTAGGGGTATTGTATCAAATCCGCCACCCACTGCTAAATATGCTCCAATAGGAGCAAGGGAAAGTCCTAAACCCAATACAAAGTGGCAAAGGAATGTAAATCGCTTTGTGTAGCTATATCCTAGAATAACGGATAATGCAACGGGCGAAAGGTAAAAGCAAAGCCGATTGATAAACCAAGTGCAGGCAATGAACAATAAGCTATTAATTATTACAAATGCCAAAGCATTCTTTGGGCTGATGATGCCTGCTGGAATTTCTCGCTTTGCAGTGCGTTCATTCTGCTGATCGATTGTTCTATCTAAATAGCGATTGAAGGCCATTGCTGCACTTCTAGCAAAGACCATACACAACAAAACTAAGATTAATTTTTCCCAACTAAAGTTAAGACCTGTTTGCTGTGTTGCTAAGAAAAAGCCGACCATAGCAAAAGGCAATGCAAAAATGGTATGAGCAAACTTGATAAGCGATAGATAATTTTTCATAGATAAGTCTTAGCAGATTCATCTGCTCTAAATCTGATTGTTTACTTAAAAACGACAGCATTATTCATCTTTAGGGATATTCATTGTTGATTCAACAAAATACAATACATCAAAGTTATAGAAAAAATCTATTCTAACTTTTTTTCAGGATTGTTTTGAATCGGTAATCTTTTATTTTTCTCCAGAATATTTCGACGAGATACAACGCTCTGTTCTTCCATTTCTTCATTTTATCTAGGATAGACAATGAAGTAAACAAGACACTAATCAGCAATACGGCTACACATTACTTTGCATTCTTATCGACTTTAACTTACTTTGCACTAGCAATAATAAGTTCAAAATTTGGGAATATTATCTTATAAGAAGCTAGTTGAAAAATTTAGAAATAACAAATTCATTCAGTTCCTATTGAATTGGATGAAGAGTCATTCTTTTCCGGGTTTTCATAAGACGCCCATCTGGGATATTCTAGTTTTTGTGTGGTACGAAATTCAACGCGATGATCTCTTCTTGAGAGCACAAGCCATTTCGTTTAGTTTTTTTCTATCGCTCTTTCCAGCACTTATCGCATTATTCACTATGCTACCTATTTTTTTTGGATTCCTACCTAGCATGGAGCGGATGCTTACTGAAATTATATCGCAGGAAATTCAAAATATTATGCCTGGTGGGGCAGGTAGAGAATTATTTAACTTTATCGAAGATACGTTAATTAAACCACGCTTTGCCTTGCAATCTTTTGGATTCATACTAGCAGTATACTTTGCCTCGAATGGCATGGTTACTCTGATGAAAGGCTTTGAAAAGACTTACAAAGATGTATTCAAACAAAGAACACTCATTAGAAAACAGCTAGTTGCCGTAGGGCTTATTTTCATTCTGTTTTTTTTGTTACTGATGTCTGTCGTATTTATTGTAACAGGCGATTACATTCTAAATTGGTTCATTAATATCTTCAATATACCATTAGAACTCTCGATAGGGCTTTATGTAATTCGTTGGTTAGGTGTTTTATTTATTTTTTATGTTGGTATTGCCTTCATCTATCGCTACGGAGCCTCCACACATAGACGATTTTCTTTTTCTTCTCCTGGCACAACTGTTGCAACAATTTCTTGTATTGTCATTTCTGTTATTTTTTCTTTTTATGTAGATAATTTTGGGGCTTATAATAGATTCTATGGTTCAATTGGTGCGTTGATTGTCATTATGCTTTGGATTCAGTTCAATGTATTAGCATTACTTATTGGGTTTGAGTTGAATGTGAGTATAGCTATACATCGTGATTTGAAAGAACCTATTCCTGATAAAGAATAAGATTATTCCAACTAAGCCCCCCGTGGTGTAGCGAAAAAATGATGTGATTTTGGGCAAAATTAAAAACTAATTTAGAAAGCATAACCCGAGCTATTCGGTAACTTAGCAGAATATAACTACAACTATATTTCATGTTTTTAGAACCACATTTTAGAGGGCAGAGATCAGGCTGGATAGAAGTAATTTGTGGCTCTATGTTCTCAGGTAAAACAGAAGAGCTCATTCGCCGATTAAAACGAGCAAAGTTTGCCAATCAAAAAGTGGAGGTGTTCAAGCCACTAGTAGATACTCGATACGATAAAGAACAAGTCGTGTCACATGATGCTAATTCTTTACTTTCTACGCCGATCAGCCACTCAGAGAAAATATTAGACCTTATCGAAGGGGTCAATGTGGTGGGAGTGGATGAAGCCCAATTTTTTGATATGAAACTGCCAGATACCTGCCAGGCATTGGCTTTAAGAGGCGTTCGAGTAATTGTAGCTGGTTTGGATATGGACTTCAAAGGTAAGCCATTTGGGCCGATGCCCAATCTTCTTGCAGTTTCAGAGTATATTACTAAAGTTCATGCGATATGCCAACACTGTGGCAACTTAGCTACTCATTCTTATCGCTTATCTGCTAACCAAAGCACTGTTATGCTCGGCGAAAAAGACCATTACGAGCCTCGTTGCCGAACTTGCTATCAGATGGGTAATATTTTAAATTTAAGGTAACTTTTCCTTCGTTCCCATTATCCTCCACTTAGATTTTGGAATGCTTGCATGTATCTAGCCGCATTTTGGTTATCTCCCATTTGTTCATAAATTTGAGCAACAAGCTGGTAGCCTTCTTTAAATTTTTTGTTGACCTCAATGGCTTGTAGTGCATTGTTTAATGCCCCTGAGAGATTATTACTATTTTGGTCAATGATAGCTAAGTAATAATACGCCACTGAATTGCGGGGTTCGAACTCTAGCGATCGCATTAAAATATCCTGAGCAGCAGCAATTTGGTTACTTCTCAAGTAGTACAAAGCTAATAAATTAGTGGATTGTAGATTCTCTGGCTCAATAGCTAAAGCACGATTGGCGGCATTTTGTGCTCTGTCGAGTTGATTAGTTTGCAAATAGGCTCTTGCTAATTCTGTCCAAGCTACTTCATTGGAAGATGCCTGTGTTGTTTCTTGTTCTAAAAGTGAAATCGCTGTTGCCCAGTCTTGCTTTTTTGCTGCTTGTACGCCTTCGTAGGCTAAATTATTTTCACTTTTGAGAATAGCTAACAGAGGCACTCCATTAGCATCAATAGTATGTATGGTTTTATCGCTTGGAGGCCATGTGCCTTTTTGCAAGAAAGTTCCGGGTATAAAGCGAGTAGCAAAAAGTCCATAATCCCAATTTTTATCGTAGCGCTGGCGATAGCGCGCATAGCCTGTTTTTACCTTTCCGCTGTATTTGTTTTGGGCATATTTATCAAGTGCATCAGAAAAGTTGGAGATAATTACGACTGTATCCGTCATGTTTTGCCCAATGATACCTTCTTTTTCCATCCAATCCAGCCCTTGTTTCACACTGACACCCCAGTAATCGGTCTCATATTTTCCAAATGCGCCCTGTATGCCTCCAGCAATTGGGTTGAAATAAACATAAGGGAACTTAGGATTGCGGAGAATAAAACTTAATGGTTCTGCTAGCGTAATACTCAATAAAACTAGCACTCCAATCAGCCCTATTTTTTTACTTTCTAGCTGCTTGATGGTTGTGTTCCATGCAATAGCAGCCACCACCACTAGAGGTGGGTAACTAAACAATAAATGTCGCCAGCCATCATAGAGCGTAGAACCTTGATAAACCACAAAACCAATTGGGAAGATAAAGGTGAAAAGTGCTATAAATAAGTAAAAAGGCGTGTGTGTTTTGACTATTTTTTTAGCAAAACCAACAAAAAGCAGTACGCCAATTAAAATAAAAATAGGAAGCGTATTCCATAACCAAGTTGGCAAGTAAGAAATAGGAGCTTCATTTCCGAAGACCATCTTACCCTTGAAGAGCATTTTGATACCAACTGCAAATTGAGTGAATCCACTAAGTGCTTCTGGAATATGATTGATAGGGTCTATCAGACCATAAGGCCAAACTAATAAGCCCAATCCTAACCCCGCCACGACAGGAATAAGTGACCAGCCAATCACCTGTAAGGTTTGCTTTCCTTGTTGCCAAATAGCAGGAACATCATATTGCAACAAATAAGCTAATCCAACAAATAAGCCTAGATAGGCAATCAACAAAATTCCTCCGACACGAATTCCAAATGCAACAGCAATGCCTAAACTCAAACCCATTATTGTCTTCCAGTTAGGCTTAGGAATTTGTTGGATGAAGGGCAGCATAAAATAAATTGCCATGATGTAGCCAGCCGCAAAGGGGATATCTTTGGGGTTCATTAAGGAGTGTCCTAAAAAACGGGGCGTTGCAAAAATGAAGGCAAGTGCTATTACGCCTGCTCGCCAACCACCTATTTTTTGTGCCATCAGTCCAGTGAAAAGCATGGCTAGAAAACCAAAAAGGGCATTCCAAATATGGCGTACATTGTGGTAGCTTTCGTCTGTTACTTCATTGCCTAATGCAGCATTGGTGGCTGCTGTCGCAATTTCAAATAGACCACCGTATATTTTAATAATTCCTTTGGGCACTTCAAAAGTAGAAGTATCCTGTCCCATAGAACTGTAAAAACTCAGAACTTTATCAGAATATATGTTTTGAAAATAGTCGTCTCCATTAATGCCACTGCCCAAGGAAAGTAACAGCGTAGTAACTAGCGCAACTATACTTAATCCGATAAATACTTTTTGCCACAGATCGCTGCGTTGTTCGACGATAGTCTTAAAAATGAGTTTAGAGGAATAGTTTTTTCTTCCAGTTTTAGATTTAGAAACGGCTTGCTGTTGCTCGCTAACCGTCTGTTTTTTTTTAGCGACTTGTTGTTTGGAGCGTTTTGCTGCTTGCTGTTTTTTTCCCTTTGGTGGTCGCTTAGCCATAATTTTATTTCTAATTTATAAGGCAGATTCAATGTATCATTCAAGTAGAAACAAAGATAAAATCAATTTTCGTTTTACAAACTGATGGCATTATCAACTATAAAATCAAATGCTTTAGTATTTTCTTAATATAGTCTATTGCTTTTAACAAAATTTTAGCTTGAGGATTAATACTTTCTTAGTTACTTATAAAGGGACTTATCCGTATTACTAGCGAAACAAATGAATCATTCAGATCAAAAAAAACAACGCTACAATGAAAAAATTACATCTAATAATTACCTTTTTGATGGTGACTACTTGCTTAATAGCGCAGCGAGACCAAACGATTTTTAATGCATCTAGTAGAGTGGGAGGGTTTGGAGGTCCTATTTTTGAGTTTTCTGAATTAGGACAAGGGGCTGATTTTGAGACTGCTAGAGGTGGCGGAGGCGGACTTATTGTAGGCGACTTTTTTGTAGGTGGCTACGGTATTGGCGATATTAGTCTAAGAGAAATTATTGATAATGAAACAGCTACAATTGATATAGGGCACGGTGGACTTTGGTTGGGGGTTGTGCCTTTGCAGCACTATGCCTTGCACCCTTATACTAGCTTAAGATTTGGCTGGGGTGCTGCTGATATTAGATTTGAGAATAATCGTTTCAGCACAAACGATCGCTTTTTTGTGATTCATCCTGAAGCAGGTATTGAGGTCAATATTTTTAGATGGTTCAGGGTAGCTGGCACAGCTGGATATCAATGGTACAATGGACTAGATGATAGTCCTCAGGTTGAATCCTTGGATTTAAATAATTTCCGATTTGGCTTAACGCTACGCTTTGGAGGTTTTGGAAGAAAGAAAAACTGGTAATGATTCTCCTTTAGAATAAGTATGCCCATAATTCTTTATTCAATTCGCCTGAGCAGGTACTTTATCTAGTCAAATAAACCGCCTTTACTAGAAACGGGCTGCATGGGTCTATTGGATTGATTATTAGGGGCATCAGTCTCTGCTTTTTGAGTAGATATAGACAACATTCTTCTAATGACTCTAAGTTTGTGTGTATATTTTTGTTGGGCTTCATCAAAAATACCATAGTGGTCTAGCTGATCTATTCGTACCTTTCCGTAAGCATGAATGACCTTGCTCTCCGCCAGTATAATTCCTACGTGCATTACCTTGCCTACTCTATTTTCAAAAAAAGCTAAATCACCTACTTGTGCTTGATTAATAAAATCTATGGTTGCTCCAAACATAATTTGCTGACTAGCTTCTCTGGGTAATTGAATACCCATCATCTGAAAAACTAATTGTACCAAACCTGAGCTATCAATGCCAAAAGGGGAGCGTCCACCATGTAAGAAAGGTACATATAAGTAACGACGAACAAGTTTGTAAATGAAATCTGTTGTAGGCTTAATGTCACTAGGATAAACGGCTAGACCGCTAAATTGATAAGTCTCATCAGCAATTCGCAACTGCATTCCACTAAATTGAGGTAACCTTGCACCAATCGTAATAGGTATAAAATGATCATTTGCCATGATAGGATGCATGATATCTAGGCAAAAGGCAAAACTATGGTTGAAGGTCTCAAATTCGTTCGGCGTGATAGGTGTAATTTGATTAATTCTTAGCCAACCAATGTAATTATCTGACTGACAGCGTACTTTGAGCCACTGTTTGCCTTTTTTTTCCAACACCTCTACTAGTTCACCAAAGAGCAACTGTGTACAAATTTCACTTGTATTGCTAGGAGTAGTATAAATAGCGACTACACTTAGTGAGCATACACCGTATTTCATTGTATTGCGTTCTTTCACAAATTTAGCAGTTAGCAAGTAAATGTAATAAGAAATGCGATAAGTTCGTTTAGCTTTAGGCTAAATTAATCGTTCTTTTGGCAAAAAAGGGACATTCATAAGTATCTGTAAATCAAATAGTGTCGAAAAATCATTTTTTTGATGAATAAAATTCTTCTTTCTTTCACTCTTGGTCTAAGTATCCTTTCTGCGTTGCAAGCGCAGGATAAACATTTCACACAAAATTTTGCTGCACCAATGCTCCTTAATCCTTCTCTTACAGGTGGCTTTGATGGGCGCTATCGTTTTTCATTAATTTATAGAGATCAATGGCGCAGCGTTCTTAATCAGCCTTACACTACTTTTGCAGCGGGTCTTGATCTTCGTTTTCCTGTTGGCTATATGAGTTCAAAAACAGAAGATGGTTTTGGCGCTGGCATGACCTTTTACACTGATCGAGTACCAATTATTGGATTTAGTACAACTGAACTAGGTTTTTCAACTGCTTATCATAAATCTTTGAATGAACGCAATAATCAGTATCTCTCACTAGGCCTGCAGTTGGGCTTGAATCAACGCAATGTTACTTATGAGAATCTCGACTTTGAGGATGAGTTTAATGGTGCTTCTGGCTACACAGGAGCAAGCCAAGAAATCTTGCCTTCCAACAATTTTGCCTTTACTGATTTTGCAGTTGGACTAAACTACAGCTATGCACCCAAAAATCAATTTGGACTTTTTTTGGGGGCAGCACTGCATCATATTTTTGAGCCGCAAGTTAGTTTTTATTACGATCGGAGAAACGATGATCCTGAGCGTGGTGACGATGTGCTTTCAAGAAGAATAACTGGACATATCAGCGCACGCATTCCAGTAAGCAAAAGCATCATGTTGATGCCTAGAGCCGTAGCTATGATACAAGGACCGCATACACAAATCAATGCTGGAAGTAATGTTCGTTTAGCAATTGGAGATAATAGAAATTACGCAGTTCATGTTGGAGGTTGGGTGCGCCCCATAAGCACAATGGATGAAAGCCTTGAACTGGCTGCCGCTATCTTGATGACAGGTTTTGAGGTCAATAATGTGCTGTTCGGCTTTAGCTATGACCTCTCCTTAACAGATATTCAATCTACGCAACAAGGACAAAGCTCTTTTGAAATTTCAATAGCCTATTTGGGGAATTATGATAATGAAACGATCTTGTGTCCTAAGTTTTAATTACTGTTAATTTTTTTGCTTATGTATCACTATCACCTTGATCTATTACGTGCGACAAGAAATAATATTTTAACATTAGTTCAAGGTTGCTCTTTGGATCAGTTAAATCAGGTACCCGATGGCTACAAAAATAATTTAGCGTGGAATTTAGGACATGTACTAGTTACGCAACAACTGCTTTTTTATCGTCTTTCGGGTCTAGAGCCTTATGTAAATGAGAAATGGATCGAACAGTATCGAAAAGGTACTCGACCAATGGAAGTAATGGACAATGGCACACTTGCATCCATTAGAACCAAGTTGCTATCAACTGTTGATTTAGCTCAAAAGGACTTTGAAACTCACCGCTTCCATAAGTATAAGCCATACACCACTAGCTATGGTGTGATTTTACATTCTGCTGAAGAAGCAGTGATCTTCAATAATATGCACGAAGCTATGCACTTGGGCTTTATGATTGCCATGAAAAAGCAGCTTTAGCTATCAGCGGGACTGATTTATCTTAATGATGAGTTTGCCATTTTCATTTATCTTTGTACAATACAATTCAAAAATTAAATTATTATGAAGTATCTATCCGTTTTATTGATATTCGGGCTTTTCGCAGCTTGTAATCAAAAAGTAGCACAAGAATCAGCAGCTACAACGCTTGAAAGTAACTATTTCGGTGACAAAATTACTGTGGATGAAGCTATGACTTTCGATGATTTGTTGCAAGAAATGGCAATGCAGGACTCCATGTTCGTAAAAGTGCGAGGTAAAGTAGAGGAAGTCTGCCAAGCCAAAGGCTGTTGGATGAACATTGTTTCTGAGTCATCCGATCAAGCAATGTTTGTCAAATTTAAAGACTATGGTTTTTTCGTACCTAAAGATATTGCAGGTCGTGAGGTCATTATGGAAGGCTATGCTTTCAAGGAAGTAACGCCAGTGGAAGAGCTGCGGCACTATGCGGAAGACAAGGGTGCAAGTCAAGACGAAATTGCTGCCATTACTTCCCCTAAAGAAGAATTCAAATTTATGGCTTCAGGTGTGATTTTACTGGAGAAGTAGTTCGTATGCTCGATTTGGTTAATCAACATGCACTTCAGATCAGGAGTAAAGACTTCGGAAGTTTGGTAATGAAAATTAATGGGTAGCAGCTACCCGAAGGTGGTGATTTCTAAGTACTTCAATGTCAACCAAGCACAAACTTTGATAGAAGCATAAAGCTTGATTTAGCCACTGAATTGCCACTTTTCGGTAGTTGTTGTTGTGCGTTCGTTGTTTTTTTGGTCTCAAAGTTTAGTTGATAAATTTTTCCTTTATTACATCATCCATTGAATGGATGGGTTGACATACCTAAATGCTCCAGTGTTACTATTTCCTGTATTATCTATGTAACGTTGTTTTCCGTCAACAAAATGTAAACCAATTTTTAAACGATTTCTTTTAATTAACCAGTTAAATCCAAAAGCCCACTCAGTATGAAGTGAAGCGTTTGTCAAAGGATTAAAATCATCCGTATTAAACAGGTCATCTGGTCTTGTGGCTGTATGCATTGCTGATAGTTGCAGAATCTGTGAATGACGAAGGGCAAAATTCCAAGCTCCTTTTATCACGTAAGAATTATCGTTTGTGGCTGTGTAAGAGGTTGCATTTGCAGTTTCACGATATAGCCAAAGGTATTCTGCCAAGAGATCAAGAGGTCCATAATTGAGTTGGGCATCTACCCCATAAACAAGGTTATTCCGAAATAAATTAGTTTCACTTTGATAAGTGGCACTCGCACCAATACTCAGTCCTTTACGCTCCATAAACCCTGATTGAGCGTAAACGAGACGATAAGTCTCAAATTCTGGATCACCAATCATCAAAACTGTTCTGGCGGTAAAGAGCGGAGACCAAACTGAATTGTCACCTTGAATGAGTGGATGATTGGTATCAAAAATTCCTACATCGTACAGCAGGCTAAGGTTTTTACCTCTCTTAAAGCCCCCTAAATTGATACCTGTTTCTCGACCAATGGCTCTACCTACCATATGTACACGAGGGTGAACACTGGGTTGTCCCTTCTCTTGTGTGATATTGAAAGCAGATGTATAAATCGACTCCTTACCTGCTCTTGGTCTAAAATATCCAGTTGTAAGGTTCAAATAATTATTGAATTTATAAGTAAAAAACGCATCTCTAATAAAAAATGTGGTGTTATCAACAGGATTTGGATCTCCGGCTGATACACTCAAGCTGTCTTTCCCAATTCCATCATAAGTAAACCCAACATAAAAAAGGGCTTTGCTATTTATTTGTCCGCCTAAGCCAAAACGGGCTCTACGAATGTATGTATCTAGCCTTGGTGTTGATTCTGTCTTTGGCGATTTGAGCGTAACGGTATTCCAAATCTGAAAATATTGCAAGAGGTCAACATGTGCGCTATCGCTTAAATTAACTCTTGCTCGCCAATCTGGAATTTCCTGAGCGTGCAATAAATCAGAAGTTGACAATTGGACTAAAGCAAGCACAAGAATCAAATATATTTTTTTACTCATTTTTGAAATTTTAAAATCGAAATAATTGTAAGCTTTTTATTTGTGTAGGAATATTCAGTAAATGATTTTAAGTTGAAAATTGGTTTTTCTCAGTGAGGTATGCTTTGTTGGGTGCTGGCTGTCTTATTTTGGAACTTTTACTTTCTCTTTCAAGGACGAAGTCTTTAATTCCAAAGGCTCAGGAATTTCCTTTAACCCCTTCATGACTTCATTATACCTATCTCTTAATTCTCCTGGAGGAGGCGGTCCACAGCATGTTTTAAAATCTTTCATTTCTGCCCGAATCACTTTTAAGTCCCCAAATAATTTCTGTCTTTTAGAAACAAATATTTCTTGAATCGTCAATATTATATCCGCTAATTCTTGAGAACGATCATAAACACATACTCGGGCTATTTCTTGCTGACCAGAGTTTTTTATTTGATTTAATTCGACGAGAATTTCACCAATTACGTTATAAAACTTGTACAATTCATTTACTACTTTGGATTTCAAAAATATCTGATTGTCCGAAATTATTCCTTGATACTTCGCAAAACAACTGTGAAACTCCTTTGTCGCATCAACTATACAATCCTTTTCTTTTTCAGGATCACAAGACAGCGAAATATATAATTTTTGAATCTCAAACAGGATTTTTACCAAAGAAGAATGAATTATTTTTTCATGACTTACTTGTTCGTCATTGAATTTAAACTCTCTTTGAAGTTCTTGTTCTTTCTCTTTGGTCTTTAAGTTGTACCTGTTATTTAACCAAACCAAAATTATTGGTAATAAAAATCCACTTAATATAGTTACAATCACTTCCGGATGTTCAGAAAAAAAGGTCTGCCAATTCATCGGTTCGTATCAGTTTAATGAGTGAAGAGTTGTTGAACTTCATCAACAACTCTTCACTTTTTAGTTTAAATTAATTTCTTAGTTAATGCTTTTTATCTTTCGGAAGATTTGGATCGTTTCCGTAGCTATCTTTGTCTCGGATTTTTCCGTCTCTCCCATGAATGACAACTTCAGATTTCTGGTTTTTTGCTATTTGTTTAGCAAATTCAATCGCTTCTTTCTGAGTTTCAAATGATTTTGTAGCTTTTGAATTACCAGCTCCCTTTACATTCCATTTCTTGTTGTTTCTCACAACATGTTGATTTTTAATCATTTATGCAAAATTTTGTTTAAAAAACTGTATATCAACTCCTTAAACATCCAAATGAGTCTAATTAGTTCCCAATGATTTAATTTTTTTTCTTGCTGGCACCCAACTATTACTTATACGCACTTTAGTTCGCATAAGTAATAGTTATACGAAACTTTGCAACGTATAACTAATAT
>CAYWKD010000026.1:0-53561 GCA_964458705.1 uncultured Saprospiraceae bacterium
GGTCTTGTTGGGCTTCGGTTGTCCAATATGTTTTTTCGTGATTAAAATCCATTTTTAACAACGTGAACGATTTTAAAAACCCAGATATAAAACCATTCAAACTTTTCCATCGCATCGCAGATGGTTTCAAAATTGTATTAATGATTAAACCCAAAAATCTCCAAAAACTATAATATGCATAAAGGACAAAAGCCAGCAGTGTTGAGCGATTTTCTAGTCGAGCCTTTTCCAAAGATAAATATAGCCTTGAATAAATGACTCTTCGGTTAAAGCTTTTGACATCTAAACTATACGTACTATCTTTTTGGTCATTGTGCCAAAAATAGGATTTTGGGGTTGCCCAAATTTTTCCTCTTTGGGCTATCGAAAAAGCAATGATTAAATCTTCACCCATTCCTTTTTTTTTCTCGAATATGGTGAAAAGTCCAAAGTTAAAGTCTTTAAAGATAACATCTCTTTGCGCGAGAAAAGCCCCTCCGCTAAACCATTCTGTATATCCTCCCATAGGCTGATTACCACGAACACCATTCCAGCCCACTTTTCCTGATTCTAAAACAGGATATCCAGTAAACCATCTAACAAAATGGTTCAATTGACCTTTACCCTTTTTCAAAGTTGACTTGGGCAGCGCAGCAAGGGAGGAGTCTTCGTGTAAGTTTTCGAATCGGATAGCAAAAGCGACCGCTTCGTAAGCTTTCGGAAGTTCTGAAATGGAGTTAATCACATCCATATCCACCGGCTCCATGTCATCGTCCAAATAGAGCAACCAATCCTGCTTGGATGCCAAATACCCCAAATAGCGTTGATAAGGTTGGTTTTTGTGGGACGAGCGCACATATTTTATTCTATTGTTGCTTTGAAGAGATGAGTCTACCTCGTCGCTGGAATCAACAACAATAATTTCAGCCAGTACTTTGCTTTGGTTCCATAGCATGGATAAAAGTTCGCATATTTTTTCAGGCCGATTATACGTGCAGATAATTACGGAGATCATTCTTCCAATATTTTTCGATAAAACTCGATGTTTTGTTGGACGATATCTTCCATTTTAAAGCGAGTTACGCTATCTATTGCTTTCATCGAAATTGAATTTAATGCTTCATGATCGGATAAAACATTAAATAACTCAAGTAAGTCGTTTTCCTTTTTGAAATCAATGCGAAAGCCATTTTCTCCATCTTGAATGAGTTCTTTACTCACGTGACCATCGCTCATGATTACAATACTGCCGCAGGCCATCGCTTCGATCGCTATCAACCCGAATGCTTCGGCACGGGAAGGCACTAGTGTAAAAGCTGCTTCCTGATAATAGCGATACAACTCTTCATGTGGTACTCGTCCGACAAAATCTACGCGTTCCGCTATTTCACGGGGCATTTGATCTAAAACCAACGCTTTATCTTTAGCTTGATATCCTCCAATGAACTTGAATGTAATATCTGGTTGTGCAATGAGTAATTCTTTTAAACGATCAAACATCTCATACACTCCCTTGCGCACATGAAATTTACCAACAAAAAGAATGGTGTTTATTTCTTTTGGTCTATTGCTATCGGAATGAAATTTACTCGGATCATAAAAGTTGTAAATCAATTTTACATTTTTCTTTATACCGTAAGCTTTTTTCGAAATGTCAATCATGTGTTGAGAGACACCTACAATATGATCTGCAATCTGCAAGGTTCGGTTTTCAAAAAACCGCAACATATGTGAGCCGCTTTTTTTTTCATCCACGGCATGTGCATGATGCCCGCCGTGTAATCGAATGATCAATGGAGCGTTTGGATGAATCAACAAAGGCCCTGCCCATTCATAGGACTCAACAACATCTATTTTTTTTTCTTTAACAATTTTTTTTACCGACTTACTTTGTTCTAGTCGCGATATAAAGTGACTTAAAACAGAAAATTTATTTTCTGAACCTCGAGACATAAAAACTTTGACATTATTAAGCGACACCCATTCAGAATTTGTTACAGAGTTATGCATGCAATGAACAAATACTTCATGTCCTCTTTGAACTAATAGTTCGCTCAATGATCTTACAAAAATCCCTATTCCACCGCAAGGCAACGGAGGATATTCATTGCACACAAATAAAATTCTCATTTATCGAATGTAATCATAAACGTAAGTACTTGGGTCGATTTCATTGTACGTATGCATTGCCGTATTTTTTTCCCTAATTTCAAGTGGCATTTCGTATTCCTCCTCGCGGAATTTATCCGCTGTTAGCTCAATCACTTTTCTAAATGATAAATTTCTACCATACCTCCCAGAAGAATTCTGGCATACCCGAATGATTTCATTGTCTCTTCTTAGGAATGATCCACCACATCTGGCATATCGAACATCCGATAATACGGGATTCATGGCATGTGATTTCCACTCAGCATATAAACTATCTGCATAAAATATTTTTAAATCTACCCAAGGATTCATTCGGTCATCGGAGCATTCAACAGCGAAGAGCCAGTACTTTCCCTCATGTTTCAAAATGGTCGCATCATGTAGTTTTCTTCCAGAAAACATAGTATGAACTTTTTTCCATTTATTGGGGAATTGAAGGCATTTATAGATATCTAATGTGCTGTTTGCGCTTGACTCAGGAATCATTAACAGGTCTTCACCATCTTGAATTAATTGCGGGTAACTCAGGTGATATTTTTCCTGAATAACCAGCTCACTAGTTTTATTGCGCACCCCAAATACCTTTATAACTCCGGGCTGCTTTTGGGTTTGTTCCTCGTAAAAACAAAATAACTCATCGTTGTATTTCCACAAAAAAGGATCCGCAAGTAAATCCTTCGAATTGGCTTCACTAAGCCTGTAGTGGTTGTTTCCCTCTACTAATTTAACCTTCCAATTAGCATAAGTTAGTTTAGCTTTTATAATTGTAAAAACACGAATCCAAAGCCCTTTCAAAAATGATGAATAGTTGGCATTATTTATAACATCGCTCTTGTAAATTACCCGATTTGTGAAGTAGGAAAAAATTAAATCTTTGATATGTAGAGCGAGTTGTATTTTACTGGTTATAACTCGATCCGTGTTTATTACGCCTACAACTTTGCTTGATATAACTCTAGATTTCCGTGACAACTCGATATACATTGCATCGCGTGGGAGGGTTGCAGATAAACTCCAAGTTTCAAAAGGCAAGTTAATTTGGTAAGCATGCCTATTTAAAACTCCCGTTAAGTCTAATATTTCATCACAATTATCTTGACTTATCTCGATGTTGAAGGGTTTAATTTCTGTAAAAAATAAACAAGAGGTATTGTAACGTCCATAGCGGTTGTAAAACTTTTCTAAATAGCTATCGGATGGTTTTTTGTTAGGTGTTATTTCAACGGACATTTTGATACCAGCTTCTTTCATTTCGGATATCAATTCCATTATCCAAATCGGGCTATGCTGAAATACCTTAACCTTTAATGCAATATTCATCAATTCGAGTTTGTACTTCCATACTACTTCTTAAAATAAAACTCAATTCTTGAGCGGTAAGTCGTTCTTTGCTTTTTGCATTTTGATTTGAAATAGTGCTGCTTTTCCCATGAACTTTATATTTCTGTTCACCTTGAATAGGGCTATTATCAGGCAACGCTAAGAATTCCCAGATTTGAGAAATATAAGTTTGTGGAGAATCAGATAGATCTTCGTATCTCAAACATAAAACATCATTCTTTCCCGCTAAATCATCCATGATTAAGGTATTCGTTTTATTCCAGTGCGCTGTGCCTCGGTGAATATCGATCCCTTCTTTGCGCTTCATCCCTTCAACCACCCCGTACGCCTCTCTAAAAATAACAACAAACCGAGCATTGGGAAAATGCTCAATCAACCATGGAATTCGAACCGCATTTACCGTGGTTTTTTCCAGAATGTATTTATGAAACCTTTTTTTTCTGCGAATTAAACTTACTAACCAATCGTATTTCACCTTTAGCGAATCAACATTATTTATTTCACGAAACACATCTAATCGTTCAGAAAATAATCGATTTAGTCCAATTTCTCGGTCAGTTGTAAACTCTTTTGTCCGATACTGACCTTCGCCTTCAACACCTATAACCTCGGGATGCGATTCAATTATCGTCTTTAACAAAGTCGTTCCACTATTATTGCAGCCAACGATGAATAGCCATTGATCTTCGTAAGGCCTAAGTTTTTTATCGATTTGGCTTTTGGGAATGACTTTATAAATCATTTCAAAAACCACCGATTTTGATTGTCTTAAAAACTTTACAAACACTGCAGATATTGATCTAGTCTTTGAATAATAATTTGAGAGCTTTTTTTATGCCCAGCTACTGCTTGTTCATCATTATTGATATGTTTCGCAACAGAATTAATTAACTCAGCCATATTTTGTGCCCGATGAACATAATTTGAGTTTGAAAACAGCGGCTTATAAAATCCACTTTCAAAAAATGATTTAAGATTGTGATTTATCTGATTTTGTTTATCAAACTCATAATTGATGACGTGCTTATTGAAGAAAATAAACTCTAATGTTACTGTACTTGGTATACTTATATTTAATTTAGAGTGATACAAAAGATCGTACCATTCTATTTCATCTTCTAACGGTTGAATAATTTCATCTTTTTCCTGATCGTATTTAATCAAATGATTGGTGAAAGTAATGTTATCTGGCAGTTCTCGATCGCTAAAATCTTTTTCACCATGATTTGGATTGCGCCGTACTAAAAGATGAGTTTTGAGGCCAGCTTCTAAAAGTTTTTTCCCGACTGCGATTAGAACATCTATTTCATCATCATAAATACCTGGTGGGGCCATAGTCCAATAAATCCAACTTTTGTTTGAATCAGCACCATATTTATTATCGTAATACACTTTATTATATTTCGGAGAGTAGTTTATGAGCTGATCAAAGCTTGAGTTTCCCGTAATTTTAAATTTGGATTGCTTTAAATGAGGATTTCTTTTTAAAATGTCGTTTATCATTTGATTATCCCAAACCCAAATTTCTCTAATCTGGGCAAAGGGTATAAAACTATTTACAAAAATATCTTTCCAACTATTGATCATTAAAAAGAGTGGAACAGATAACTGATTACTCGCTGCAAAAAAGACTTTACTCATTTCTGAGTTGTAAGAAGTAGTAATCAAGGCTTCAATTTTATTTTTTCTGAGCTGATCAATAAAATCCGAGGCTGAATACCAATGACGTATTCTCGACAAAATAAAAAGATCTGCAAAATATCGAAGCAGGTTTATTCCCAAAAACCTATCTCTTACTCGTTTAGGTCTTGGTTTATTGTACAATTTGAAAAGTTGCTCTCCTTTTTTGAGCAACCAAGCTTCACGGATTGCCCGGTGAAGACTCTGTATTTTTAAACCCGTTTTTGAACACTTAAAATCAATAAAAAGGAAAGTGCCATATCTTTCAAAAATAATCCTCAACTCTTCAGATATATCTCTCGGTGCAATCCAAATAATGGTATATCGTCGAGTAAGTGCTTCTATCAGGCCACTGTAAATAAACTTTTTTACTTGATGAAAACCTGTTTCTACTCTTATACCAATGATTGGTTTGCGATCCATATCTATAATAACGTTTTTCTCAACTTAAACCCCTCAGAAAGCCCACTGTGAATGTACTTCTTCACTTCATGAAAACCGAATTCGAGGAGTATGGCGAGGTGGGGTTTCATTGCAAAAAGAGTGTTTTGGTCGTGATATTTTTTAAGTTAATTTTTGAAAATAAAAACAGTGTGCCAATAATCAAAGCGATCATTGCGAAAAGAAAATTAATCTTTATGAATGATAAAATAAGAGCTACGGATAATGAAATAAATATAGCCCCACTGGAAATTTTAACTTTTTTAGTTCCATTAAAAAAGCGAATCGTGAGTAACAGCTGATACGCAAAGCCGAATAAAAATAATGCCGCAATATTTGAAATTGGAAGTACTTTAATTCCCATTGTAGAAAATCCTACAAATAGAATGCTGATTCTTAAAACACCTTGAAAAAAACCAGCAATGGTTAAATGACGAATAAAACTTAATGTGGAAACCAAAATGATACGGGATGGAAGCGTGATTACATTTAATGCATAAAATAGGACGATGAATTTGTTAAACTCATCTCCAATAAACATTTCTTCGCCAACCCAATACGAAACAAAAGTTTTATTCACCAGCGTCAAGATTAACACAAAAAATACGCTGAGGCCCAGAACGAGCGCAGAGAGTTCAAGGTATAGCTGTTCTAATTTTTTATGTTCTTTTTGTCCGTACATCCTCGAAATATGTGGACGGAAATTATTGAAAAATACTCCAATCAGCTTCTCGGCAATTAGAACAAGCTTAATGCTAACATAATAGTTTGCCACCAGCGCTAGACTGATTTCCCTACCCAAAAAAAATTGATCGAACTTGGTCACTAAAATAGTCGTGAGGCTTGCCAATGTAAAAAAAACACCATTAGACAAGAGATCCTTGAAGTGGGATTTTGAAAAAAACCGCCACTGTATATTTAAAGTGGGATACAGTGTTCTAACGCGTCTATACTTGCGAGAAAAGTCGATAAGGGATATAGCAAAATAAATATAAAAGACCGCTTTGATACCGATTATGGGCACTAAAATCAATATGAATACAAGCCTTAGTAGCAGCGTTAAGATTTGTATGCGATTATCCAAATGTATTTTACGAGTCGCAATAATCATTTCGCTAAATTGACCTGACATATTTTGTATAAATACCGCAAAGGCAAATAACAAAATTAAAGTTTCATATCCCGGTATATTGGATTTTTCGGCTCCAGAAAAAATGACAATGGCGTAGTACAACGGGATAGTCAACAGCGACACTGCAAGTTGAAACCAAAAAGATGAATTGAAAAAGTAAACGATTTCGGTTTCGTTTTCATGAGCTAGCTCACGTGCAACTGAAGGTCCTAATACTTTTGCTGTACCGAGATTAACAAACCCCAGCCAAGCGAATAGTTCAACGCAAAGGATGTAGAAACCATATTCATCCTTGTTTACGTAACGCAAAATAAATGGCGTTAAAAATAACGCAATTAGATTCGTGAGTAAAAAAAGTAAATAGCCACTACCTATGGATTTAAGCAAATCTGATTTAAAAATTTTACTCATCAAAATATGTAAATATAGCCCTGTCCTTTGGGCTTCAGCTCTTCATTATTAAACCCAAAAAAGTCAATGTCGTTATCGCGAGCGGCTTCGTAATCATTAATCGAATCACCGATGAGGCAAAAACGATCGCTAGATAAGGCATGGTCAGTAAGGATTCCATTTACAAGGTCTGTTTTAGGTGTCGGAGAGCCTTGTATGGAACTGAAATACCCATCCAAATCTAAATGCTTGCAAAGCGTTCGCAGTTCATTTTGATCCGATCCCGAAACGATGTGTTGTTCTATTCCACGGGTATGGGATTTTTGTATAAAATACAGGGTTTCAGCAATTATATTTTCTTTCTGCGGCAATTCGCGCAGCATGATTTCGCTAAATGCACCGGCGAGCTCGTCAACTTGCTCGGTAGTAATAGGTTCTTGTCTAATAATTTCAAAGAAATACCGAAATTTCACGTAGCGGGACAATCCGCCATTTTGGTTGTGATAATCGATCAGTGCCTCCACTTGCTCGCTGGGATAGTTCTTCAGCACTTCGCGAAAACCTAATTCCCGCACGGCATTCGAGTGGAGGATCACGCCATCAAAATCCCAAAGGATCACCGAATAATCAGAAGGATGCTTAGGCATGAAGTCGTTGGATTACAAATTGTACATCTTCGGGGTGATCTACTGGTATGGAATCCGCAGACATTTCTACCATGCGCACCTCATAGCCTATTTCCAAAAAGCGAAGTATTTCGATATCTTCTTGATCTTCGAACGCAGTTTTTTCCTTTCGTTCGGTAAACGCCAACAAAGCACACAACGGAAATCCGTAGGTACAAATTTGGCGATAAGCCAAGGCAAATTCGCCATTTTTATTTCCCGGAATGGCAGCGCGTGACATGTACAACAAGCGCTTGTCCATTCTAAAAACAACTTTGGGCACACTTCGCGAAAAATAATCTTCTTCTCGATCGATAGCAGCAAAACCGTTCACCACTTCTCCGGGATGGGCTCGGCATGCAGCAATACAACGCTGGATATCTTCTGGGTTAAAAAGCGGCTCATCTCCTTGCACATTGATATAAAATTCGGCAGGTATTTGTTTTGCTACCTCGGCTACACGATCTGTTCCAGTGAGGCAATCCAGAGAAGTCATGATACTCTGCCCACCAAACTCAAGTACAGCATTATAAATACGTTGATCATCCGTAGCGACATAAATTTTTTCTTTGGAAACCGCTTTCAAGCACTGCTCGTACACCCGCTGGATCATCGGTTTGCCCGCAATATCAATCAAAGGTTTTCCGGGAAGTCGGGTACTGGCATAACGCGCTGGAATGATAAGGATGTATTCTTGTTTCATTTACGAGATATACTGATAAACATTGGAAGCCGTCAAAGCGGTGTATTTGGTCGGTGTAAGTGCCTTACAGATTAAATTCGAGGCAATTGCATCTTCAAAAAGTTTGGTGTTTTCGGTAAAAAGTTCTTGATCTTTCTGGGCAATCGTCCCGCCTGCGTATCCATCGTATCCAACAAAATAAGCCGTTTTGACCTTCATGAGTAGCGCTGTCTGTATAGCTATTGCGGTATGCGAATCCATCACGATCTTGGTAAAAGTTACATTTTCTAGCTCACACATGTGATCCCGAAGCGGTTTGGGCACATACGTTCCCATTTCACGCGGAAAAGGTGGAAGTACGCACTGCCCTGAAAAAGACTTGAGGCTTTGAAATACTTTTTCTAACCGAACCCCTTCGTTCCCGACCAAGCAAAAATACTGTGGATTGGGGACGTCTTTATACGCCATCGCATTTTTGGAAGATGCGTGAATAATGGGCATATCAAGATTTTGTTCCAAAAAACGACGGATGGCATCTCCGTGATTTCTCGCTGAAGGCCCACCTCCAATAATCAACACTTGGGACGAACTTCGCTCGGGTTTGAACAGGGTAAACGAATCGTTATCCTTAATACCTTTGGATCGGTTACCCAAAGCGCGAATGATCGAATTCAATGAAAAATACCGTTTCGAGACCCATTCCATCACTTCTTTTTGCGGAAGTGAATTCGCACCTGAAACCATGTAGGGCAATGAAGTGCCCCAGCCATATTTTTCTTGCAACGTTTGGAAGGCTCCGGTTACTTCGCTCAGCGCATTAAAATTGATTTCGGTGCCGTATCGGCTATTCAAAACCGTCAACAAAAGCTCCATTCTCAAATTCCCGGCTCCTCTGCCCATTCCGGTAATGGTTGCATCCATTATATCGACGCCATTTTCGCCCGCAGTAAGCGTATTGGCTAGCGCCATTTCCAAGTTATCATGTCCGTGAAACCCAATTTTGGCGTTAGTATTGGCTTTCACTTTAGTTAAGGTTTCTTTTACCTCCTCCGGAAAAACACCGCCGTAGGAATCAACTAGATAAAAATAATCTACTGTTCCATCCAGTAGCGAAAGGTTGGTCATCATATCAGGATGATCATTCCATTTAGACATGTACATAACGTTGAAGGCGACTTCAAAACCCAGTTCTCTAACCGCCTTTGCCGCTTTCAGTGCACGCATAAAGTTTGCGGGATCTACGGCCATTCGCACCAAATCGATATAGGGTTTTACAGGTAATAAAAGTTCATCAATCTGCTCAGCTTTTATATCTTTTTCGTTCAGAATAATTGCCAGACGTTTAGAAGTTATAGTTTTCATCCAATCCAGAGTAGAAACAGGACAGAAGTAATACTCTCCGTAGTACCCCTTCATTTCAGGATTTCTGTAACCAACTTCAAGATAATCCACAGGAAGCTTATTCATTACCTCCAAATATGTCTTAACGACTTCTCGGTCAAAGTCCCAGTTGGTATAGTAACCACCATCTCGAAGTGTGCAATCTAATATTTTTGGGATTTTTTTCATTTCAACTTAATTAGATTAAATAATAGTGCTAACTAATTTTTCTTAAGAAGGCTTATAGCAATTACTCTCAGTTTGAGCGATATGCGTTTGGAATTTTATGGCATCCACGCCTATATCTGCTAGAGCGTCGATATAAAAATGATCTATTCCTGAACTTCTCTCGTGTGCCTGTCCAATTTCTGCGGTGATAAAATGGAAATTAGCATAGGGGTAGAGATATTTCCTAAATCTATTTTGAGCAGTTTTTCAGGACTCCCTTTTATAAAATGACTATTTCTAAAATCGGCATCCTTTGTTACCAATGTATAAGCGTTTTCATCTGCAAAATCAGCAATTTTACGATCAGCAGTATGATAACCATCTAAAATTTCATTAACCTGAAGTGTCTTGCATCCTTTAGCCTGAAAGAAACGCACTACTTTCAACGCAATATGTACATCACACAAGACTTGAAAAGTCATGCTGCGATAATAATTTTATGACCAGATATAAGCATCCGAGCGTACGCCAAGCATGCCATAGACGAGTAGTGCAAAAAAGAAGTTGGCATAGAAAACAGTCGTGAAATCCAGTGCATCCGCTTTCTTATCGCGGACAAGAGCAGCAGACATCCCACTGTCCACCAAACTAGAGGTAGTACCTGTAAAAATATAAATCATTCCCAACAAGCCAAACTCTCTAGGGCTTAACATTCTAGCCAGCAGAATAGCCACTACAATACCAATGCCCCTGCCAATCATTGTTTCGAGAAAAGTCCACAGAATACTGGCTTTGGCTGCTTTTTTTAGGCTCATTAATAGTTCTGAAGCATTTATTCTAGTACGTATATCTTCCTCCAAGCGCATCGCAGAGAAAGTTTGTCCTGTCAGAGCGACCTACCCCTCAAACCAAGCCGTCACCTTTGTTCCTTGTGTTTCAAAGCTTTGGTCGCCACCGTAGATGAGTGTTTTGTGGCTAGGGCGATCGATCAAGGAGGCGATTTTATCTAGCTTGGATAGCATGTTGCTGTTGAAGGTTCGGTTGGCTTTGATTTCTGTTAACGCTACACTAGTAGCAGTGTCTTTGAGTAGATCAACTTCTAACTGATTGCTATCTCGGTAGAAGTAGAAGTTTGGTTTTTCTCCGTTATGATAAGCGATTTTCATTTGTTCTGAGATGATTAAATTCTCAAATATCGCCCCCAGTTGATAGTAATTGACTACATCTTGGCTGGATTTCATCCGAAGTAGATAACAAAGTAGGCCAGTATCATAAAAATACAATTTTGGACTTTTAACAATGCGTTTTCCAAGGTTCTTAAAATATGGCGATAGTCTGAAAACTAAAAAACGCTGTTCCAAGATAGAGAACCAACTTTGAATGGTGGGCACACTAAGCCCCACCGCTGAAAATAGCTTCTTCGTAAGTTGCCGGCCGTTGGTTGGCCGCATTTATTTCCTGCATATCTATTGGAAAGAGGTGCGCGATCCCCACTCTTCCTGCCAATGACTGCGTAATACTTTTCCTGAGCAGAAAATTTTGTGATCCCGACAATATATAGCGTCCCACTTGCCGATCTTCATCTACCATTGTTTGCAGGTAAGAAAACAAGGCGGGTACGCGCTGCGCTTCATCAAAAATCACTCGGTAGTCATACTGTTTTAGGAACCCCCGAGGATCATTAGTCGCTCGCAACTGCTGATCTGGATCCTCTAGTGAAACATAGCGATAAGCCAGAAACATTTTCTTAAGCAGGGTGGTTTTACCCGCTTGCAGCGGCCCCGTCAAACTAATGATGGGATAGTAGCGCCCTAGTTCTTCAATATGACTTTTAAGTCTTCTTGGGATGTTCATTTTATGTAAATTTAAAGTTGCACTTTAAGATTACATAAAAATAGCTGTTTTTGTTTAGTGGCATTTACACCTAGGAGGAATGCTGCTTTTGTCTTCGGTCGGGGTTCAGGTTTTTAGCTCCGCTTCTAGATTTTGATCGAAGCCTAGATTTCAACTCCGCTCCTATTTCTTTTTCACAATTTCCTTCACCTCATCAAAATCTACTACCTTTTGGTAACCTTTTGCTCGTAGTCCATTCAGTAAGCGTCTATCTCCTGTCCATAAGAAGCTATCACAGTAGTCATTGAGAGCCACGAAGACGATATCATTCATATCAATATCTCTCAATAAAGGGATAGCATCTCGGTAAAACTTGAATGGAATTTGTTCGTCTGAGATAAAATTCAGTTTTCTATAAGCCAGTTCCAAGACTTTTAATACCACATCCGAAGACTGCCCCGACAAGGCCACGATCTTATCAAAATGCCTGCTAATTTCGTCCTTTAAGTATTCAGGAGCATACAACTTCAATACGCTTGGGTCAGCCGCCATTATAAACTGGCTTATTTCGCTTTTAGGATTGTAAGCTAATGACCAAATAACGTTCGAATCAACTACAAAAATGTTCATTCTACCAAGTCTTCAAAGCCCTCTACATCCTTAAATCTGGCTTTATTTTTTTCCCACCAGCCGGACTTTGCCTCTACGGCTAGTTCATCTAGATCCGACTGCTTAAGCTCACTATTTGCTCCCAACTGCACATAACGAAGATAATCGAGTGTATTCTGAATATAATCAGCTGTTGCATCCAAGGGAAGCTTTATAACAATAGCCTCCTCCGTTCGCTCAATAGATAGTATGGCCATTTTATACTTATTTGGTCTGGCTACTACAACACTTTAAGTTATCCAGTAGTTGCTTATTTCTTTAGAAGTATTTAAAAAGCACCTAAGTACTCGGACATATTTAATGCAACTTTTCAATCTGGTAGATTTTGCTTTCAGCCGAGGCAAACAACGTAGGCGCAGTGGTGTTGGCTAAGGCGCTTTTTGCTCGTAGGTAAAGATTCTGGCTGCGCTGAGAAGCCTTGGCCTTAGCTTTAGCTTTTTGCCTTAGCCTTTTCGCTGGCACCACAGCTCGGAGGAGCATTCGCGTCGCTGCGCTGGCGAAAGACGCCTCCGAGCAGGGTGCGATGATTTTGTCTTCGATCGAAGCGGGAGAGCAAGCGTTTACACTTCGATCGGGGTTTAGGTTTTAGCTCCGCTTCTAGTCCAAGCGCAGCGGAGAGAAAGTTCGTCCTAGGTGTCGGAGCGACCTAGCTAAAGCTTGTCTATTAGTAGTAAATTCCACCAAGGCATAAAGACGATTTCGCAGTCTTCTGCTGTTCGACTTTCCTGCAAGCTCAGGTTGATGACGATGGCCCTAGCTGGTTGGTATTTCTTGATAAAACTATGCATAGAAGCTGTTAGCTGGCTTGATTTTAGTGATTTAAATTTCACTTCAATGGCCACAATCGAGTTGACTTTATGGATGACGAAATCCACTTCTGCTTGATCTCTGGAGCGCCAAAAATGCAACATCCAGCCTTCTTTTTTACACAGTAGCTCCAGTTGCTGAAAAACAAAATGCTGAAAAACAAAGCCACAGGCTGGATGGTGGATGTGCAGCAAATCAAACTGTGCCGCACTGTAATTGCGCAGGCCAATATCGTTGAAATAGTACTGTGGTGATTTCGTCAGCTCCTTCCCTACGTTATTAAAAAAAGGATTCAGCCGTTTGAGCATGTAAGTCTCTTCTGCGTAATGCAGGTAGCGCGTTAGCGTTCCGACAGCCACATTGACTTCATTGGCCAAGCCCGAAAAATTAATGGTTTTCCCAGCCCGATCTGCTATCAGACGGAATAATAAAGCGAAAGCAGTGGTGTGCTGTACATTGAGCAAGCCCTTGATATCTTTATCTATGTAAGCGGTGAACAGTTCCGCAATGGTCAGTTTTTTTTCGCTAATCGTTTCAGCCAGAATAACATTGGGGTAGCCACCGAAAGACAAATATTCTTGAAGCAAGCCAAAGCCTGCCTTTCTGCCTTCCAATGCAAAGTAGGCCTGTTCTTTTTGCTCGTATCTATAAGCGGTTTTGTAATGAAAATACTCTATGAAAGATACTGGATGTATTTCAAAAACTCGCTTTCTTCCTGCCAGCGATTCGGATACATTGGCTCGAAGCTCCAGACTTCCCGAGCCAGTCACAACAAATTTCAGCGGGAGTTCTTGGTCATATAGCCCTTTCAAGAAGATGCCCGCATTTTCCTTTCTTTGCAGCTCGTCTATAAATACCGTGGCGTGTTCGCTACCTACCTCTAATCTTATCTTCTGTAGTAGCGCTTCCTGACTCGTGAAGTAACGCCTGTCCTCTTCAATATCCAAGTTAAAAAATAAGGTGGCCTTCCCCTCTTCCTTTAAAAACGACTGCAACTTTTTCGCCAAGGTAGTTTTTCCTACCTGCCGAGGACCAATAATTACCGTAATAGCCTTTGATCCCAAATGATTTTGTAATGCCTGATAGATCGCTCTTTTAATCATAATTTACTGCTTTGTATCACAAATATAGTAAATCATCCGACAATTAATAATATTGATATTTATTTTTACCCGACAATTCAGCCAAAGGACTTATTTTTTATAGAATATTCGTCAATCAAATAGATTATTTTTGTTGCACTTTTATACACTAGCGTGTAAGAAGAAACATTTTTGGTTTCTAGCCCTCCAAGTATTGCGTATTAGCTAACCATAATACCCATAAACTGCATATCCTGCTAACTCTTCTCCTCATAATAACCATACCCGTAACCGTAACCGTAACCATATCCACCACCTTTAGCCACTCCATTCAAAATCAAAACAGGTCGTATCATTTTTTTGCCTTGATAAAGTTCATCTAGCATTCGCAAGCCACTTTTTAAGGTATATTTATGTCTCACTACTGTAATGTAGCTATCCACTTGTTCTTTCAACAAAAGAGCATCCGTGACCAGACCAACGGGAGGCGTATCTATCAAGATGTAATCGAACTGCGCTCTGCAATCGAGGAGTAGTTGTTCTAGTTTTTGATCCATAATAAGCTCCGTAGGGTTGGGGGGAACAGGACCGCTATTGATGTAGTAGAGTTGCTCGTGAATATTGGTGACTTGTATAATTTCTTCTTGAGTAGCTGTGCCGATTAAAAAATTGGTAATTCCCGGTTGGTTACTATCCTGCTCCAGATAAGTGGACAATTTTGGTTTGCGTAAATCAAGCCCTATGAGAAGTGTTTTTTTACCAGAAAGGGCAAGCGTTATGCCCAAATTAGCCGTGATGTAAGTTTTGCCTTCTCCACTCACCGTAGAAGTAACAACGAATACTTTGCTATTATCGTTGGTCGTAATGAAATTGAGGTTGGTGCGCAGCAGCCTGAACATTTCGTTGATCGCAGAGCGGCTACCTTGTTTTACAACCACTTGATCCTTGCCTTTTGATTTTGGCAAACTACCAAGTATGGGTATAGTTGTTAGGCGTTTTACGTCCTCTTCCGTTTCTATTTTATTGGAAAGCAACTCTTTGAGAAAAACAAGAGAAAGGGCGAATAGTAAACCACCTACTCCTGCACTAGCATAAATGAGCTTGCTATCGGGAGAAACTTGCGCCTTGAAGTAAGCAGCATCAATGACTTCTGAATTGGAGGCAGTACCTGCAAGTGAAAGGGCGACTTCTTCGCGTTTTTGTAATAGAAATAGAAAAAGATTTTCTTTTATCTGCTGTTGTCGGCCTATTTCAAGTAATTCACGCTCTTTGCGCGGCAGCGACTGTAGCTGACGATTACCCGCTTGTATGTCTTTTTCTAATTGCTGTTTTTTGAGGGTTAAATCTCTAGACAAATTATCTAAGGAAGTGAGCAACGGTGGCTTCATTTCGTCTAGCTGGCTTGTAATGCGCAACATACTGGGATGATTTGGATTAACACTGGAGGACAAGCGATTGCGTTGATTGACTAGGATGTTATACTGTTCAATGCTTGGCGCTAGAATTTCTGTGTTTAAACCGAGATTAGTTGGAATCAACCTATAACCCAATTCTGAATCTGATAGCGTTCGTTTTACGATCTGAAGGATATTCAGTTGTATTTCTATTTCCGATAACTGCTGCTGAAAGGTCTGAACTTGACCAAGTGCCATTCCTGCATTCGCCTCTAGGGAAGATGGGATTCCTTGTTTTCTTCTATATCGTTCTACTGTTAACTCTACATTGCTGAGTTCATCCGTTAATGCGACTAAACGGTCATCAATAAAGCGTAAAGTTTTTTCAAGTGAGGCTGTTTTTTGTTGAAGCGTATTCGACTCATAGATGTCAAATAGGGTGTTTATCACATCAATGGCTTTCTCTACCACGGGGTCTTGCATACTGACCTCTAAGATGCTACTTCCTTGTTGTCCAAGCGTTCTTACATTAACTTGACCGATAAGTCGCTGACCTAAAATAGGAAGTGGTGTGATGTTGATAATAAACTGATTATCGTCACCCATTATCAAATCTGTAATCTTACGGATGGCAATAAGCCCTTGATTGACTACACAAGTATCACCATAGGGGCATTTCCAAGTTTGCTCGTTTTGTAAGAGTTCATATTGGTTATCGTTGAGTTCCCGAAATTCAAATCGTTGTGTTCTATCGAACTGATGAAATATGACTTTGACAGGGCTATTCTTGTAAACTTGTCTATCAATTACTCTTCCTTTAACGATGTATGCCACCTCTAACTCAAGCTGCTTGGCAATGCTTTCCATCATAGTTTTGGAACGCATCATTTGGACTTCATTGTCCGTAGAGCGCGATACCTCCAAGCCCAATCTATTGCTAATGATTTCTTGTGATAAATCAGTAGAATTTTTTTCATCTTTTATCAGTAGTGTACCGACGGCTTCATACACCGGAATGGTGTATCTAAGGTAAATATAGCCAATTACCAAACCTAGCAAAGTGCTTATGATTAGCCAGTACCAATACTGTCTAAACTTGCGCCAAAAGTATTGTAGATCGGCGGATAAGTCTCTGCTCTTTTCAGGGAATGCTTCTGGTGTATTGTTCTGTGAACTATATTGCTGCAAAATTAAGTTGTTTTCTTTGCTAACTCAGAAATGAATGAAATATCAACTTTTATTTTTACCTCGTCCGTTGTCAACGCTTAATTTCTAAATACCGCAATCAAAAACGCAAGTGAAGAACTTACAAAAGAAACCCAAGGAAGTATCCGTAGCGCAGGGTCTCGCACTACAGCTATTTTTGTTTCTAAAGGCTCCACATAGAGTACATCATTTTGCTGAAGATAAAAGTAGGGCGATTGAAAAACGTCTCTAGATTTGAGGTTGATTCTGCCGTACTCTCTTTTGCCTTCTTTTTCACGAATAATAAGGATATTGGTACTATTCCCCACAGGTGTTATGCCGCCGGCTTGGCTCAGTGCTTCAAAGATGGTAAGCCGTTCGTTAGTTGTGCTGTAAGCGCCAGGGCTACTCACTTCTCCTATGAGATTAATCCTGAAATTTAGAAATCGAATATTGACTACTGGATTTTTGATATAAGTCAGCAGTTCATTTTTTATTATTGTTTTACACTCGTCAGTGGTTCTGCCTCCCACTTTTAGTTCGCCTAGTATAGGAAACTCTATGTATCCTGCTGTGTCCACTAAGTAGCCACTTAATTCAATTAGATTTCCTCCACCTCCACCAAGATTATTACCCAAACTCTTATTAAAAGGCTCTGCTGCTAAACCTTCTGGGTCATCCGCTTCTACGGTGATGTAGAGCACATCATTGGGTTGTATGATAGGCAGACGCTTGTTGAGTATGACTTCTGGCGCAGTAGGGAATTCGGGACCTTCATCTAAAATAACAAGGTCTTCGTAGCGGGCGCAGGCGCAAAAAATTAAGCTGGTTAGGAAGATCAAAGCAATGTTCTTCCAATAAGATTGATTCTTATTTTCCTGTAATAATAACAAGCGGTCTAATTTATATTTTCTAAGCAAGTTCAAGCACTAAAAGTTTTACTTTCACTAAATACTTTTTTTGTACCATTCATAAGTTAATTTTAGCCCCTCTTCTATTTTTATATTAGGTTGATAACCTAGCAATTGCATTGCTTTTTCAACAGAAGCTAAACTATGGGGTACATCGCCTTTTCTAAAATCACCGTAACGTACTTCAACTTCGGTTTTTGTGATGTCCTTGATGATGTGCCAAAGCTCGTTTAAAGAAGTTCTTTCGCCAACTGCAATATTATAAACTTGATTTAAGGCTTTATTATTATCTGTAAAAAGTGCTAATACATTTGCTTGTACTGCATTAGCAACAAAGGTAAAATCTCTGCTGTAAGTGCCATCGCCATTAATGGTTGGAATTTCTCCAGCTAGAGCGTGTTTAAAAAATAAAGGAATCACAGCGGCATAAGCTCCTGCTGGACTTTGTCTAGGTCCGAAAATATTAAAATAGCGCAAGCCTATAAAATCAGTACCATAGAGTTTATGGAAAACGTCGGCATATATTTCATTCACCAATTTAGTTACAGCATAAGGGGATAGAGGTTTTCCAATATTTTCCTCTACTTTAGGTAGGGTTTCAGAATCGCCGTAAGTAGAAGAAGAGGCCGCATAGATGATTCTATCAATCCCACATTCCTTTGCCGCTACAAAGATATTCAGTGTTCCGCTGATATTTACTGCATTGGATTTAATGGGGTTTTGAATGGAGCGAGGAACAGAGCCTAATGCAGCTTGATGACTGATTCTGCTGATGCCTTCACAAGCGTTAACACAGGTGTCGTAATCACATATATCACCCTCCATAAATTCAAATCTTGGATGAGAAAGCAGGTGAGCTATGTTGTCTCGAAAGCCAGTAGCCAAATTATCCAGCACTCTTACTTTTTCAACCTTATCATTATTGAGTAATGCTTCGGCCAAATTAGAGCCAATAAATCCCGCTCCGCCAGTAATAAGTATTCTCATAATCGCCAGTAATAAAGGGCTTCTGTACGTTCGTAAATGCCTTTTAGATCAAACAAAATAGGATTATCTTTCATAATAGATTTAAAGTAATCTATCGTCATTTTTTGGTATTCCTCATGTGCTACCGCTACGATCACTGCATCGTAATCATCTGAGATTCGCTCAACGATTGTCAAGCGGTATTCGTGAGCTACTTCATTCGGAGAGGCATAAACATCTGTAATATGAACATTTACCGCATACTCCATTAGTTCGTTGACTAGATCCACCACTTTGGAGTTGCGAATATCAGCTACGTTTTCTTTGAATGTTATGCCCATGATAAGCACTTTACAATCTTGAGGGCTCTTACCAAGTTGAATTAATTGCTTGACGAGCTTTCTAGCAATGAAAGAGGGTATTCCATCATTGATTTTTCTGCCACTCAATATCATTTGGGGCATAAAATCTAACTGCTGAGCTTTATAGGTTAAATAGTAGGGGTCAATACCAATACAATGCCCTCCAACAAGCCCGGGATAGAACTTCAAAAAGTTCCATTTCGTACCCGCAGCTTCCAATACTTCTTTAGTGTCTAGGTTCATTTTATCAAAAATCATAGAAAGCTCATTCATCAAAGCAATATTGATGTCGCGCTGCGTATTTTCAATCACTTTAGCAGCCTCTGCCACTTTGATAGAAGATGCTTTGTAAATACCAGCTTCTATAATATGTCCATATACTTTTGCAATTTCTTCTAGTGCCTCAGAATCGCTTCCCGCTACTATTTTTAATATTTTGGTGAGGGTATGGTTTTTATCGCCAGGGTTTATCCTCTCAGGCGAATAACCTATTTTAAAGGTAGTTTGATCTTCCTTAATTTCGTTTTCCTCATCTGTGAACGCTAAAACTTTGTTTACATTTTGATGTACTTGGCAAGACAATCCCGAGTACTTTTGAAGAATTGGCAAACAGTCTTCTTCTGTGCAACCCGGATAAACGGTACTTTCGTACACTACATAATCGCCTGCTTTGAGTACTTTGCCAATACTTTCAGATGCTTTCTTGAGTGGAATTAAGTTGGGTACTTTGTATTCATCAATATCTGTGGGTACTGCAATAATATGAAAATGAGCCTCTCTTAATTCATCCGCATTTGTAGTGAAGTGAATATCTACATCCTCAAAGGCACTAGCATCAAGTTCACGAGAAGGGTCAATGCCATTTTTCATCAACTCAACTCGAGTTTCACTAATATCAAAGCCGATTACAGAGAAGTGTTTAGCAAATTCCAGTGCTATAGGTAAGCCAACATAGCCAAGACCAATAACACTGATTTTCTTTTGTTTTTGTACTAAATCGTTATACATAGACATAGTGCTAGATAATTCGTCAGAACTACAAGAAAGTAAATTATGGAAATATGCTTGATGAAAATAACAGTTAAATTATGGCTTCGCCAATGAAAAGTCGCATGGATTTTTCGGTACACAATAAATAGGTTATAAAAACAATAAGTGTTATTTTATTTCAAAGCAAAGTTATACTTATTCTACTTAAATCTCACAATAAAAAAAGTAAAATTTAGCAATGTTTAAATAGTAGTGGACTGGAAGTATTGGTTTTTTTGTGTATTTAATTACTGATGTTACGCAAAACAATAATAAATAGCTATTCGACCTTATTTCTTTTAGTGGAAAAAGGGTTGAAAAAGGAATACTGTCTCGATTTTTTGGTTCTTTTTTATCAAGACAAAAGAACAAGAGCTTACAATATTCAACATTTGAAACAGTAAATTATCAAATGGTGCGTAACATCAGTTAAATAGACAAATCATTACAGTCGAGCAGTTATTTTGAAACTAGCTTAAGACATTAAAAAATATAGTTCACAACGTTCCCATTTTTCCAGTGTGGTATTCCTGAATAGCTTGCTGAATCTCCTCTGCCTTGTTCATGACAAATGGCCCGTAGCTGGCGATTGGTTCATTTAGCGGCGTACCAGATAGAAACAAAATTGTACTTTCCGCTACTGCTGTAAAATAAAGAAGTTCGCCTTCATTTTCAAATTGAGCCATTTCTGCTTCATTTACGATTTGTCCATCCGCCAACTTTACTTTTCCATTTAATACATAGATTCCAGCATTATCACCCGTCGGTATGGAAAATTCTATTGTTGAATTGGCTTTAGCTTTGATATCGAACAAGTTCATTGAGGTGAAAGTAGATGCCGCTCCAATATTATCCATAAAGCTACCAGCAATGACTCGCACTACGCTGCCATCTGCCAACTCAACACTTGGAATATCTTTTGCCTTGATTTCTTGATACTTAGGAGGTGTTGATTTTGACGCTGCTGGGAGATTTACCCACAGTTGTATCATTTCTAGCGTGCCACCTTGCTCAGTAAAAACCTTACTATGCTTTTCTTCATGCACAATACCAGCACCTGCTGTCATCCACTGTACATCTCCTTTACTAATACTACCGCTATTTCCCGCACTATCCCGATGTTCTAATTCCCCTTCATAAACAATAGTTACTGTCTCGAAGCCTTTGTGTGGATGTGCATCTACGCCGCGAGGCTTTACTGCTGGGTTGAACTTCGTAGGCCCTGCATGATCGAGCAACAAAAATGGGCTCAAATCTCCCAATCGAATGCCTCCACTAGGCATCGGGCGACGGATGAAAAAACCATCTCCAACTTGTGCTGGACTAGCATGACTGATTAGTTTCACATTTCTTTCCATTAGTCATTGTATTTTTTGTTGTCTATACAACAATAGTAGCAACACTAAGTTTTAACTACTCTATTTTTCTTCCTTGCATTCCTTTCAGATAAGCGTATATCTCGTTGAATTGCGCTGCTGAAAGCTGTGTCTGTGGCGGCATCTGACTATTGTAACGATAGGCTTGTGGCTGCTGAATGAACTGCCATATGTCCTCTTTTCTCCAATATTCAGTAATGTTTTTGGGATGATTAAACTCAGGACCTAAATTACCGCCCACTTTGTTAATGGAATGACACTTCATGCAGTTTTTTTTGAATAGCTCAAAACCCTTATACATAGATTTTGCTGGCAACGCAGCCGCATATTGTTGCTCAAATGTTTGTAGGCTAATTTTGTATAACCCATAAGGCCACACTAGATACTCGTTGTCGCTTTGCCAGACGAGATAAAATGGATGAAATTTTGAAGCGAGGCTATCTGCCCAAGGCTGATGAATAGGAGCATCTGAGTCCTTTAATGCAATATATCCTTTGTGGTTCAATGCAACAGACAAAGGCAAAGTGGGCTTGTAACCATCCTTACACTCAAATACTAAAATTGCGTCAGTAGTATCTTCAAGTTGTGATAAAAAATACTGCTGAATCAGGGATTCCAACGGTACTGCCCGATATGTTTTTGCTGTATGAAAAAAAGCATCATTGGGTATGGTAATCATTTGATGAGCTAGACTGTCACCTGAAATAACTTGCTCTAAATCAATAGATAAAATAGGAGCGTGAATAATAGAAGGTGCGCTTTTTGTATCAGAGCTATCATGGCAGCCCAGCAGCATAAAACAAAGCAAAATCGAATAAGTGTTTTTCATATTTAGACTATTTTGATTCAGAGTTTTTAAGATGGATTTTACAGTATTAATTTTACTTCAAATACTAGATCAGTAAACTATTCCAAAGGTTCTCACGTTTTTTTTGCTAGTTTTTACTTCTATGATCTAATAGAGTGTGCTGAGTAGGTGGACAAATTTATTTGCAGATTTAGGTTGTCCATTTATTTACACGACTTTCTGCTAATGCGATTATTATATCAATAAACATTTAAACCTGTCCACTTACTTATCTTATCTTTGCAAAATGAATTTAAACATACTACATCAATTTGGGAAATATATTTTGATGATGCGTCAGGTTTTTTCGCGTCCAGAGAAGTTTTCCATGTACTATAAAGAGACGATGCGCCAAATGAATGATATTGGCATTGGCTCTCTGGTCATCGTTGGCATTATTTCCATTTTTATCGGTGCAGTAACGGCAGTGCAGTTCGCCTATCAACTTTCAAGTTCGTTCGTGCCGATGTGGTACATTGGCTATATTGTTCGAGATATTGCAATCATTGAGATGGCACCCACTATCACCTGCCTTGTACTAGCGGGCAAGGTAGGTTCGAATATGGCGGCAGAAATAGGTGGAATGCGACAGAAGGAACATATTGACGCTATGGAAATTATGGGTGTAAATACTGCTGCTTATTTGATCCTACCTAAATTAATAGCCGCTTTAGTGGTCATCCCGATGTTAGTTGCTCTATCTGCTGTTATTATAACAGTGGGTGGCTATTTTTCAAGTGTGCCAACGGGTGTACTGACCGATTCAGAGTACATTCAAGGCTTGCGTTCTTTTTTTGATCCCTTCTTCGTGAAAATGATGTTTATAAAAGCCTTTGTATTTGCTTTTATTTTGGTAACTGTCTCCTGCTTTCAAGGTTACTACGTAAAAGGTGGAAGTATCGAACTAGGGAAGGCCAGTACTAACGCTGTTGTTTTCAGTGATATTTTAATATTATTGGCAGATTATTTAATTGCTTTGTTGTTAACAACATAAATCCCCTTGACCTTTATAAAATGCAATTATGATTCGAGTAGAAGACTTGTATAAATCATTTGACGATGTTCATGTTCTAAAAGGTTTAAACATTTCTTTTGAAAAAGGGAAATGTAATCTAATTATTGGTGCAAGTGGTGCTGGCAAAACGGTGTTGCTCAAAACGCTTGTAGGCTTGCTAAGCCCAACAGACGGGAAAGTATGGTATGATGATGTTGATTTTTGTGCTTTGAACAAGAAAGAGTTACGCAAAATGAGAATGGAGGTGGGAATGCTTTTTCAAGGCTCAGCATTGTTTGATTCTCTAACCGTTGAAGAAAATATACGTTTTCCTTTAGATATGTTCACTAATATGACTCTGAAAGAGAAACGCCACCGCGTGAATGAATGCCTCGACCGTGTTAACCTTAACGGTTCAAATAACAAATACCCTTCAGAAACAAGTGGCGGAATGCAGAAAAGAACAGGTATCGCTAGAGCAATTGTGCTAAATCCTAAATACCTCTTTTGCGATGAACCCAACTCTGGATTAGACCCCAAGACTTCTATGGTCATTGACGAATTGATTCAAAGCATCACTTATGAAAAAGGCATTACCACTGTTATCAATACACACGATATGAACTCGGTAATGGAAATCGGCGATCACATTACATTACTTTTTACAGGTAAAGTAGCCTGGCAAGGTAATAAGCATGAAGTACTGGAAAGCGAAAACGAACTCTTACAGAATTTTATTTTTGCTTCTCCGTTTTTGCAGCGACTGCGCCAATCAGCTTTAGACCTTTAGAAGACTGAGTGCTATTCTACTCTTTTTATTTTAGCACCTAATGTTTGCAGACGTCCATCAATATTTTCATAGCCACGATCGATTTGGTTGATATTTTCAATAACACTCTTGCCTTTTGCTGAAAGTGCAGCGATTAGTAGCGCAACACCAGCGCGAATATCGGGTGAAGTCATGCGAATACCTCGTAGTTGGTATCTTCTATTTAGACCAATGACCGTGGCACGGTGTGGATCACAGAGAATGATTTGTGCGCCCATATCAATTAATTTATCCACAAAAAACAAACGGCTCTCAAACATCTTCTGATGAATCAACACACTACCCTTTGCTTGTATTGCCATTACTAAGATAATACTCATTAGGTCAGGCGTGAAGCCTGGCCATGGTGCATCGTAGATAGTCATAATAGAGCCATCAATAAACGTTTGGATTTCATAACTTCTCTGGGCGGGAATATGAATACTGTCTTCATCAATTTGCATTTTTACGCCCATGCGCTCAAATGTTCTAGGAATGATACCTAACTGATGCAAGTTTAAATCTTTGATCGTAATATCAGATTGAGTCATAGCCGCTAACCCGATAAAACTACCTACTTCAATCATGTCAGGTAGTATTCTGTGCGTTGTCCCACCTAAGGCGGTAACCCCTTCAATGATGAGCTGATTAGAGCCTACGCCTTCTATCTTTGCTCCCATACGATTGAGCATGGAGCATAGCTGTTGTAAGTAAGGTTCGCAAGCAGCATTGTAGATTGTGGTTGTACCTTTTGCCATGACAGCAGCCATGACCATATTGGCTGTACCTGTTACTGAAATTTCGTCCATCCAAACGAAAGTACCTTTTAGCCCTCGAGTTCTGATGTTATAGACGTAGTTATCTGTATCAAAGGTGAATGTTGCACCTAGCTTCTCTAGTCCATTAAAATGCGTATCCATTCTGCGGCGTCCGATCTTGTCGCCGCCAGGCTGTGGTAGGAAGCCTCTTTTGAAACGTGCTAACATCGGCCCCATGAGCATCACAGAGCCTCTGATCTTAGTTGCATTTTTTCGGAAGTCGTCCGTTTCAAAGTAGTCTAAGTCAATATCATCTGCCTGAAACGTATAGCTATTTTTGTCTATTTGTTCTACTTTCACGCCGAAGCCACGCAACAAGTCAAGCAGTTTGCTCACATCGACAATATTCGGAACATTGCTGATCGTTATTTGCTCATCTGTCAAGATAGTAGCGCAAAGGATTTGTAGTGCTTCGTTTTTTGCCCCTTGTGGCGTGATTTCCCCGTGTAAGGGCTGTCCACCAATTACTTCAAATGATGCCATTTAATCTTTTGATTTTGAGATAAGTCAATCATTTTAGATTGAAAAGTAATCTTTGCCTTGTTTTCCAACAGGTCTGCCTTCAAAACTCCAATCGTATTGGTCAAGCTCTTGTAAACAAACTTTCAGTAAATCAATACTCGCTCGTATATCTGCTTTGTGTGCCGTCTCAATAGTTTGATGAATATGGCGCAGTGGGATGGAAACCGCCCCTGCAATGGAGCCATTTTTGCCATAACGCTGCAGGCCTGCTGTATCTGTTCCTCCTTTCGGCAGAATTTCAGGTTGCCATTTGATCTTATGCTTGTCTGCTAGTTGTTTCATATAAGCCACCATTCGATAGTCACAAATTGTAGAGCCATCTAGTATTTTAATGGCTGTGCCAGCTCCTAGTTCTGTTACTGCCTCATGTGGTTGTGCAGAGGGCGTATCAAAAGCAATCGTTACATCCAATCCAAAACCAAAATCTGGATCAATTTGATGAGCTGCTGAAATTGCTCCCCTGAGCCCTACTTCTTCCTGCACCGTAAATACACCATATATATCGTAAGGCACTTCTATTTCTTTTAACTCCCGAAGCGTTTCTAAAAGTATGTAAACAGACACCCGATTGTCTAGTGATTTACTATTTACGCAGTTGCCCATTTCTATCAATGCACGCTCCCTTGTGATAGGATCACCAATTGAAATAATTTTCTCTGCCTCCACTTTTTTCATGCCAAGATCAATGAAATATTCTGACATTGGAACGACTTTACTGCGTTCTTCGGCACTCATGATGTGAATAGGTTTTGTACCCATCACGCCAATAATATCTTTCTTACCGTGTATAATGACCCGTTGGGCAGTCAATGTTTTTGGATCAAAACCTCCCAATGGCTGAAAGCGTACGAAGCCATTCTCGTCAATATGTGTTACGATAAAGCTAATCTCGTCCATGTGAGCCGCTATCATCACCTTTTTTTGTTCTTTCCCTTTTTTAATAGCAATAACATTTCCCATTGAACTGAGGTGTACTTCATCAACAAGTGATGTTACTTCTTCTATCACTAGGTTGCGGATACGAGCTTCAAAACCAGGTGCACCAGGCGTTTCGCATATTTTTTTTAATAGTGAGATATTTACCATGTATTTGTACGTAAAGGTTTCTAGCCTAATGCCTGAGCAGATCATAAGTATTTATCTGCAAATGCTATTTAGACTGATAGATTTATAAAAATAATGTTTAAGGTAGTTTGCAATAGCAGGCGAGTTGCTCTAGCTTTGTGCTTTTCAAGTACAAGATTACAAAAATGTCTCTAAATAAGGGACATTATGAACTTATTTTTAGCATGTCCATAAAAAAACTTGCTGGAGAAACCGCAATTTATGGTGGTTCACAGATATTAACCAAACTAATCAACTTTGCTCTAGTTCCCCTTTACACGGATGTGCTACCTACCGATGAATTTGGTATTCAAACCACTGTTTACACACTTACTTTTCTGTTGCTTGTCATAGCTGGACATAGAATTGAAGTAGCCTATTTCAGATATGCTAGTGATAACAGAGCAAATGAAAATGCTATTTTTTCTACTGCTGCTCTATCCGTTATTGTAGTGACTGTAATAGTTGCTGTTTTGCTCTATTTTTCTATGCCAGCTCTACTCCGTTTTACGCCTTATTTTAGTTTGAAAGAGTTGTTCTACTTAGCCTTAATAATTCTTTGTGTAGATGCAGTTAATGCTATGCTGAATGCTAAGCTGCGCTTTGATAATCGCCCGATTCAATTTGCAATGGCTCAACTCGGAGGAGTGGTGCTGATCGTTGCTTTTAATTTGATCTTCTTCAAGCTACTTGGCTACACCGATTTAAGGTTCATCTTTATTGCTAATATAATTGGTAGTATTGCGACATTCTTAATTTTAAGCCCACAGCTTTTCAAGGTCAAATTGAATGCTTTTGATTGGATATTGTGGAAGCAGATGATTCGATTTGCTGCCCCATTGATTGTGGTGGGCATGAGTTTTATGGTCAACGAAACGATTGACCGCTTACTGATTCCTTTACTGGCGCCGGGCGATACGCAAGCTATTCGAGATGGAGAAAATGGCATTTATAGCGCTATGTACAAATTAACTATGTTCATTGCCCTTTTCAGGCAAGCCTTTCAGTATGCTGGTGAGCCTTTCTTTTTTCAACAAAAGAATGATAATAACGCCAAATTTGTCTATGCAGATGTTGCCAATTTCTTTACAATAGTCGTAGCTACTGGTTTTTTAGGTGTGATGCTTTATTTAGATATTATTGCACCTATATTCATTCAGAATGACGAATACTTGGTGGGACTTCATGTTGTTCCTATTTTATTGATGGCTAATTTACTGCTTGGCATTTATTACAATTTTTCAGTTTGGTACAAGGTAACTGATCGTACGATTTGGGGAGCTTATATCGCTTTAGGGGGAGCCGTTATTACTGTTGTATTAAATCTGATTTTTATTCCTAAATATAGCTACACTGCTGCTGCATGGGTAACACTTATTACTTACGGCACTATGACTATTGCTAGCTATTTTATTGGCCAGCGACATTACAAAGTACCATACAGAATTGACAAAATGCTGTTATACATTGGTTTGGCAGTGGCAGGTTATTGGCTGAGTGAGCAAATACGCTTTTTGTTTGAGGGAATGACTAGTCCAACAGTTGCTCTTGCATGGCGAATGCTGGTAAATACCTTTATTTTGCTATTTTATCTAAGTTTGATTACGGCTACGGAGTGGAAACGTATAGAGCGTTATTTTGGGGAAAGAGTATGACTATCTGTTTTCCAATTCATACATTCTTCTTTTGAATGCAAATTGAGGTGTCGCTTTGTAAAGGGACTGATAGCGCTTCAGAGCCTCTTGCCGATAGCGGTCTTCATCAGGATTAATTTTACTCAGTTCGTAATAGGCAGCGGCGACTTGTCCTTCATCTAAGTCTTCAAAAAGTAATTCTTCCACTAGATGAATAGCTTCCATTTGCTTTTGTTGCCGAGCTTTCATCTTAGCAGTCAGAATAATCGCTTCAAATAGTAAATCAGGATTTCCTAGTTCATTAGCTACGGACATAGCTTCTTGTTGCACAGGCGGTACTGCATCTAATTGATTGGCAGCTAGCAACGTTCTTGCCTTTTCTGTCAAGCTAAATCCTAGCACTAGCTTATTTTCAATTGTTCTAGTAACTTCAATCGCTCTATCGTAATAGAGTAGTGACATTTCATAATTGTCTTTATAGTAATAGACATCACCAAGCGTGTTTACAGCTTTAGCAATTCCTTTTTGATAGCCTAGTTTTCTACTTATTTTTAATCCTTTTTCTATGTATTGAATAGCTTTATCAAATTCTCCTTTGACGCTAAACAGATCACCAATTAGTCCCATTACAATCGCCTCACCTTGCTTGTCGCCAAGTTCTTTACATATATCGAGGTCATGCATATAGTGTTTCATTGCTTGCTCGTAATCGCCTTTGCGTTCATATATTCTTCCGATGCTGCCAATGGCAATTGCCATAATCTGCTTATCGCCAAGTTCTTTGCTCAGTTGAAGTCCTTTTTCATAGCAAGCTAATGCTGTATTGTATGCACCTTTTTCAAAATAGAGTATCCCTAGGCTAGTTTGTAAATTTGCCATGCCTAGGCGATCGTTGGTTCGATTTGCGATTTCTATACCCTGCTCATGCCAATTAATGCCTTGTTCATACTGACCCTGATTCATATAGGTTAGTCCCAAATTAGCAGTAATTTGTGGGTCTGGAGTGATATTTGGAGAAGCCTTGGCTAATTCGATACTTTGAATGAGATAGGCTTTAGCATCTTCATATTGCCCTTGCCTAAAATATAAGTTGCCTAGGCTACCATATACTTTTGACATACCGTCTTGATCTTTAATAAACTCAAAGAATGTTGCGCCTACTTCTAGGTGCATTCTAGCATCTTCATATTTGCCTTGCAACAGCAGCAACTTGCCATAGTTGGTGTTGGCATATCCGAGTAAATATTTGTCATTAAGTTGTCTAGCTAAAGTTAGCGCTTCTTCATACGTATTTCGTGCGGACTCCCAGCGCCCCAGTCTTTCTAGTACCTGTCCGCGCACTTGCAAGACTTGGATGCGATCCGTTTTTTCTTGTATTCTATTGAGTAGCTTAGTGTAGTACTCCAAGGCAAGATCATTCTGATAATTTCTTCTAGCTAAGTCGGCTGCTTTCCTGAGATAATAATCTGTTTGTTCTTGTACTTCGGCTTGTTCATAGTGGAACGCCAGATCGAAGTAGTGTTGGTGAATATTATCTACGTAGAGTTTTTCAATGGCTTCTGCTATAAGCTTGTGCAGGTGCTTGACCTGCGTTTTAAGTTGCATGCTGTAAACTGCCTCACGAAGTAATGAGTGTTTGAACAAGTAGCGCAACTCATTCATTGCTTGCCAGATTTGGTCTTTTTCTGCTTGCTGCACCTGCTCTTCTAGCACATATTTAGAGTTACCATTTTTTTTGGAAAAGGCTTCCTGCCCTTGCATAACTTCCGATAGAACTGAAAGATCAAATTCTTGACCGATTACTGCTGCTGCTTTAACAGTTTCTTTCACTAAATGCGATAGTCTGTCAATTCTAGCGGTCAGAATGGCGTTGATAGAATTGGAGAGTTTTATGCTTTTATCTTTAATATTCCATTTTCCTTCTTCTCTGATGAGTAAATCATTCTCTTTAAAATATTCTAGCACTTGTTCAAGATAAAAAGGATTGCCGTTTGTCGTCTTTACTAATATTGCTAAAAACGCTGGATGAATATCGCCTTTCAATATTTTGACCGCAAATGCTTCTATTGTGTTTTCAGATAGCGCATTCAAATCTAGCTCTAAGAAGGGTAGTTCATGTTCTTCGAGTACATTTTTTTCAATAAGTAGTGGTTTTCTTTGATCGTCCGTGTATCTTGACGTAATAAGCAATAAAATAGGATAGGGACTAATGTATCGTACAAATTCGTTTAAGAAAATTTTAGAAGGTTCATCGAACCAATGTCCATCTTCTAGAAAAATCACCAACGGACGTAACAGGGACTCTGCAATGAACAGGCTGACTAGTGCAATTTTAATATTTTGAAATCTTCCTTTTGCATCCAACTGCTCCCATAGCGAATCCTCTTGATACTCAATATTCAGCAATCCCGCTAAAACGGTCTTTGTTCTGTACAACTGATGTATCAACTCGCCTGCTTCAGAACGTTGTAGCTTCTGAATATCGTTGATGAGTAGCTGAAACTCTTTTTCAAAGTTGGATTTATTTTGTTCTGCGGTATGTTCTAGGGATTGCCTGAAGTAGTTACTCAAAAAGTAGGAAAAAGGATTTATTCCTCTTTTTAACGTCTGATCTGCTTTGCAGACGAACCAGTTAATAGGCAACTTCGAAGATAATCTCTTTCTAAATTCAAAAGCTAATCTACTTTTACCAATACCTGCTTCGCCATAAATACAAACTACTCCCGCTGATTTACCCCTTAAAAGTGCTGTGGCAAAATCGATGAGTTGTGTTAGCTCCTCCATTCTACCCACCATTTCACCACTGAAAGTAAACCTGTTTTCAGTATTGCGTCCTATTAGAACAAATGTGGGTAAATCACCCTCAAATCCTTTATAGCGAATATTTCCTTTGTGCTTAAACTTAAATTGACGTGATTTTTGAATTTCCTCATCTACTAGTATTTCACCATCATCGGCGTAAGTCATTAGGCGAGCCGCCAAATTAACACAGTTTCCAACAGCAGCATATTGGCTTCGCTCTGAGCAACCTATAAACCCGGTGTAGGCTGTGCCAATTGTGAGACCAATTCGATATTGAGTTGATGTTCCAAAACTGTCTTCTAACTCTTCAAGAACAGAAAGAATAAACTCTAATGCCCGATCCGCACTATTTTCAAAAGATACAGGCGCACCAAAGAAGATAGGAACAACGCCACCCTTATCTCCAAAATCAATCTCCTTGAAATAGCCTGAAAAATTTTTAACTCGATTAAGCAGAATACTAGCAAATTGATTGATTTGCTCGTGGGTAGTAATGCTAGAAAATGACATAAAAACAGAAACGACTGTACGAAATTCCCCCTGATTATTGAGCGTCAATATTTGATTGGGGATGAATCGCTCTAGTACTTTCTCAGAAAGTGGAGTTGTGGGTTTATCTTTTGATTCTAGGTTAAAATCTAGATCATTGTCCCTAAGCACATAGTAGCCAATCGCAATAGGCTCAAGTTGGTATTGATCAGGAAGCCGTTGTTTTAATACTTCATGAATAATGATCTCTTCATTGTTCGCTTTCAACTGACTTTTAGCAGAACGATCCACTGCATTTCCCTTAAAATAAAAGCTATGTTCTTCTTTTCCAACAATCCCCCACTCAATATCCCCAAAGCTGATTCCTATTTTAATACTGATCTTGAAAGAACCTAGAAAACTTTGTTCCTTGTATAGCAATCTGGCTTTCAGCGCAGTATAAATCAGACGATCAAGTGCTCTAGGCGTGAAAGGAGGTGGAAAAATGGCAGTGAAAGAATCTCCTGCAAAATAGGGAATAAATGCCCCTTGGTCATAAACGAGTTCGACAAGTGGTTCAAATATTCGATTGAGAATATTGGATAGCTGTTCTGCGCCAACATGTCCTTGCTTGGATAATTTTTGGGTTAGTGCCGTAAATCCAGATAAATCAATAAACATAGCATATCCTTCAAAATGACCTTGATATTCATTTTGAATAAATTTGCGTTCAATGAAATGTGGTATCAAATTTTTCACGGCGATAGCGCAGTGTCGTTTTTCTTTAGAAAATTATAGAAGGACAAAAATACGAATTAATCCAATGTTCTACTAGAACTTCTTTGCTTTTCATTTTTAGCATATTTTCGTAAACAACTAATTAGTTTAGCTCTTGTTAATCCCTAAGTATTGTTCAATTCAACAATGCGTGAAATAAAAATTACATCCTCTTTTCCATGAGTAAAAATAAGATAGATTTTCAACTACTTAAACGTGTGCTTGTAGAAGCAAAGCCCCACCAACTCATTTTTTTGACAGCAACTATTCTAGCTGTATTGATTGCTCCTGTGGCTACTTTGCGTCCATTTTTAATTCAAAAAATGGTAGATGAATATATTTTCACTAGTGATTTGAATGGATTGTACTTCGTTTCGCTGATAGTAGTAGGAACGCTTTTCTTGGAGGGAGCACTGCGCTATTCCTTTATTTATACTACTCGACTGTTAGGGCAAAATGTTATTCGGGACATGAGAGTACGCGTTTTCAAAAAAATAATGAGTCTGAAATTATCTTATTTTGACAAGACACCCATTGGAACTTCCACTACTCGAACAATAAACGATGTCGAAAAAGTGAACAGCATTTTTTCGGAAGGTATCATTACAATCATTGCTGATTTATTGACTTTAGTAGCGGTTCTGGTAGTCATGTTTTACTCAAGTTGGCAGTTAACGCTAGTCGTCCTGACTACTTTTCCACTTCTCATATATGCTACTTACATTTTTAAGGAAAAGGTAAAAGTATCTTATCAGGGTGTGCGTACAGAGCTTACGAAGATGAATGCCTTTCTGCAAGAACGTATCACGGGAATGCGTACCGTTCAGATTTTTAATGCGGAGCAGGAAGAAATGCAAAAATTTAAGCACATTAACAGAAAATACACACAAGCTAATTTAGATGCCATCTTTTATTATGCAATATTTTTTCCAGTAGTTGAGATTATCTCAGCAGTAGCCTTGGGTTTAATGGTTTGGTTTGGCACTCGACAAGCCTTAGATGAACAAGTAACACTTGGCGTATTGATTGCTTTTCCTATTTATCTTTCTATGCTTACTCGACCAATGCGTGTGTTGGCGGATAAATTCAACACACTACAAATGGGCTTGGTGGCAGCTCAACGTGTGTTTGACGTGATAGATTTAGACAAACACATAGAAAATAATGGAAGCATTAAACCTACAAATTTTAAGGGGCAAGTTGTCTTTGAAAAAGTTTGGTTTGCCTACAATGCAGAAGAATGGATATTGAAGAACCTAAGTTTTGAAATAAAATCAGGAGAAACCCTGGCGATTGTTGGCAGTACGGGATCAGGAAAAACAACTATTATTAATTTGCTTAATCGGTTTTATGAAATACAGAAAGGAATCATAAAAGTAGATGATATTGATATCAAGGACTATGAATTGGCGGCTTATCGAAGTAAAGTTGCCATGGTGTTGCAAGATGTATTTTTATTTTCTGGTTCTGTTATGGATAATATTACATTGAGAAATGACGAAATATCAGCACAAGAGGTAATTGATGCTGCAAAAATGATTGGAGCGCATGAGTTTATTATGAAATTACCCAATGGTTATCAATATCAAGTGATGGAGCGAGGAGCCACGCTTTCGATGGGACAGCGTCAGTTGATTTCCTTCATAAGGGCTTTAGTTTTTGATCCTGATATCTTAATATTAGACGAGGCTACTTCTTCCATTGATCCTGAAACAGAGGCTGTGATTCAGTATGCCATTGAACAGCTTATTACTAAACGGACTTCAATTATAATAGCCCACCGTCTTTCAACTATTCGCCACGCTGATAACATCTTGGTGCTAGATAAGGGAGAAGTAAAAGAGTTTGGATCGCATGAGCAGCTATTACAAAAAGAAGATGGCTATTACAGCAAGTTACATCAAATGCAGTATTTTGAAATATCAGAAAAAGAAGTTGTTTAAAAAAACCTAATGATGACAGGCGCTTTGTGCATTTTCCCTAATTTTTTAAGTTATTTGCATTCTATACGAACATTTAACTTCAATTAGAGATGACGTTAGAAGAAGCAAAAGAACAGTTCATACAATCTTGGGGAACTTTGGGGTCAAGTTGGGGGATCACTAGAACGATGGCTCAAATACACGCCCTATTACTCGTCTCTAAAGATACGCTCTCAGCGGAAGAAATTATGGAAGAACTGCAAATTTCAAGGGGGAATGCCAACATGAATATTCGTGCCTTAATCGACTGGGGGCTAGTGCATAAAAAACTAAAGACAGGAGAGCGAAAAGAATATTTCGTGGCAGAAAAAGATATGTGGAAGGTGATTAAAAGTGTTATTGTAGAGCGTAAAAAAAGAGAATTAGAACCAATGCTCAAAATCCTAGACGATATTTCCAGTATAGAAGGAGATGACCAAGAGGCAGAGGAATTCCGCAACGTCATAAAAGACATTAAGTTATTTTCAAGCAAAGCAGATGCAACGCTCGACACTTTGATTAATGCAGATTCTAACTGGTTTGTTGGCACTTTTCTTAACATGATAAAATAGAACTACTCCGCTAAAGTTATTTACCTTCACTTCAAAAAATGAAACCTACTGTTATTTTTGATATGGATGGCGTTATTATTGATAGCGAACCTATACACAGAGGTAATACAGTCGCCTATTTCAAAGAATTTGGCGTTCACTTGACAGAAAAAGAGCTAGAGCAATTTGTTGGTTCTTCTGCTAAAATGAACCTCACTTACATCAAGGAAACCTACAACCTTGCACCATCTGTTAATACTTTTATGGATGACTTGCGAGAGCAGTATCAAAGTAGCTTAAGATCGCTAGCTTCGGTAGAGCCTATTCGTGGAACTAGAGCTTTGATAGAATCATTGCATCAAGCTGATTTGCAATTGATTTTAGCCTCTTCTGCCAATCGTGATAACATTAACTTAGTGTTAGAGCTTACAGGGCTTTCTGATTTTTTCTACCATAGAGTGAGCGGTGCAGAATTACCCGAATCAAAGCCCAATCCTGAGATATTTCTGAAGGCGGCTAATCTAGGAGCAGTTACACCTGACGACTGTTTAGTAATTGAGGATTCTAAGAATGGTGTTACTGCTGCAAAAAGAGCAGGCATGATTTGTATTGGTCATCAAAATGGAAGCAATCAAGATATTAGGCACGCTGATCTAGTTGTTAATCGTATGACGGATATTTCGGTGGATTTGATACAATCATTTTTTGCAAGCACTTGAGCAATCATTTTTATTCTTATTTTCGGAGAATCCAAGTTTTAAATTAATTACGATTTTCCAACAAATCAACCAATATGAAAGAGATATTCACCATTTTATTGCTTACAAGTTGTGTGATAGCAACTGCTCAAAAAAAGATAAAGCTACCTGCTGTCCTAGAAGAGGCATCGGGCTTGTACATTGAAAATCAAAATACCTTCTGGTGGATTAACGATAGTGGAAATACGCCAACGCTGTACGTTACTAACGCTAAAGGAGCGTTGATGTCAACGACTGATCTAAATGTTAAAAATTACGATTGGGAAGACTTAACGAGTGATGACGCTGGAAATATTTATATTGGTGAATTTGGAAATAATGCCAACAACAGAAAGAACTTAAAAATCTATCGTTACAATCCCAGCAGCGAAGCATTAGATTCTATTGATTTCGCCTATCCCGACCAAACAGCTTTTCCACCATCCTCTGAACAGCGAAACTTCAATATGGAAGGCTTTTTTTGGCATAAAGATAAACTGCACTTGTTTTCAAAGAATAGCTTGCGAAATAGCAGTTTTTACAGCAAACACTACACAATTCCTGCCAAGACGGGACGACAAACTGTAACACTTCGCGATAGCATACTGCTAAATAATCGGGTGGTAACAGCAGCAGCTATTAGTCCTGACGAGCAAACCGTAGTGCTACTAACCTATAACTTTAAAGTGCTTTGGAAGTTCCTTCCCAAGTCAAAAGTAAGCATTTTTATCCTTCGCGATTTTACAGGTGATGATTTTCTGAATGGTACAGTTACAGAACAGAAAATTCGCTTTTTTGCACCTGCTACCCAATACGAATGTGTTGATTTTATTGACAACAATACAGTTATGATTGCTTCAGAACAAACCGTATTGTATAAACAAAGAGCAAAGCGCATTAGATTGAAGCAGACCAAGAAAGTAGCAAAAGCAGGTTTGTAGATTTTCTAAAGCAAACAAATGTGCCAATTTTTTAATAAAGAATTAACATTCTAACTCTTTCACTGCAAGCCAAGCCATCAGACCAGTGCTGTATTTTAAACACATCTCATCTACATCAAAAGTGGGTGTATGAACATTGGAAGTGATGTTTTTGGCTTCATTTCTTACCCCTAAGCGATAGAAACAACCTGGGATTTCATGAGAATAAAAAGCAAAATCTTCTCCTGTCATACGAATTGGTAAATCCACTACATTCTCTTTGCCTAGATATTCTTCTGCATACTGCCGCACTCGTCCTGTTAATGCTTCGTTGTTGACTAAGTAAGGATAGCCTTTCAGAATTTCAAATTCACAATTTCCACCCATCCCTTCTGCTAGATGAATTGCCATTTTACGCATTTTCGTATGCGCTTCACTTCTCCACTGTTCGTCCATTGTTCTGAATGTCCCCAAAATTTTTACTTCATTCGGGATCACATTGTGCGTTCCTCCTTGGGATTGTATGCTTCCGAAAGTGAGCACCGAAGGCATTGTTGGATCAACATTTCTACTCACAATTTGCTGCAAAGCAGTAATAATATGAGCAGCAATCAAAATGGGATCAATGCAGAGATGTGGCAAAGCACCATGCCCCCCCTTACCACTCACGGTTATGAAAAGCTCATCCGTAGAAGCCATATATTTACCTGCTCGTATTCCAATTTTTCCAACCTCCAATGGTGGATGTACATGCTGACCAAGAATACTTAATGGAGCAGGATTTTTAAGCACACCCTCCTTTATAAGAATAGATGCACCGCCAGGTGCTTTTTCTTCCGCAGGCTGAAAAATCAGTTTAACCTGTCCTTCAAACTGATCTTTTACTTGATTCAGTATTCTGGCCACTCCTAGCAATGAAGCGGTATGCACATCATGACCACAGGCGTGCATAATACCCTCATGCTTCGATTTATAAGCCACATCATTTGTTTCTTGAATCGGGAGTGCGTCAATATCAGCCCTTAAGGCAATCGTTTTCTTTTCTGGATGCTTGCCTTTTATCAAGGCTACTACACCGTTCTCAGCCCAGCCATGTTCACAGGTTATTCCATAATGCTCTAGCTTTTGAGCAATAAATTTTCCTGTTTGGACTTCCCGGAAAGAAAGTTCAGGAAACTGATGCAAATGCCGCCGAATTTGGATTGTGTCTGGTAAGTTTGACGATGCTAGTTCTTGTATCTTTTGTTTCAGTATCATTAATTCTGAATAATTTTTTCTAATATGTCCCCTACATAATAAGCCACTCCTGCTGCAATTGCACCTAAGACTAGAGTTTCAAAAATACCCTTAATAGGATTGGTTTCTGTAACGTAAGTTTTTAATGCTCCTACTGCCATGAACGCTATTGATGTCAATAGGCAAGTCGTCAAAAATAAATCTCCTGAAAAGCCAACTAAGTAATCGTATAGATAAACGGAAAGTGGAATTATGCCCACTAAAATGAAGGCTGAGTAAGTAACTGCACCCATCGCCAATGGCGACTTTTGGTTAGGAATCATAGCTAGCTCATCCTTCATTATTACTTCCAACCAACATTCTTCATTACTAGTCAACTGCTCCACTACTCGATCTAGCAATTCTCCTTCAAAGCCCCTCGCCATATAGACTCGCCTTACTTCTGCCCGTTTTTGTGCTGGATTATTTCGGATAGCAGTTTGCTCCATTCGCAGGTGTTTGCTATAATTATCTCGCTCAGACTTGGTAGATAAATAAGCTCCAACGGACATTGCGAAGCCATCTGCTAATAAATTAGCAAAACCCAAAATTAAAATTATAGCAGAACTGAGTCCAGCTCCTACCGAACCAGCTACCACAGCAAAAGTAGTTACACTACCATCTATCCCTCCATATACAAACTCTCCTAAATAGGACTGGTACTTTTTTAAAAAAGGTTGTTTTTCAGCTATTCCTAATGAAATTGATTTGGATGATTCCATCTTATCGCTTATTTCACGCTAAGATAGATATAAAGAAAAGAGCAAAGCAAAAAGCTACTCAAAATAAAAAATAGGCCAACTGATTAAACTTTGCTCCTCTACATCTTTGATTGTTTACTGCTTCACAACTGGTAGCACAACTCCTTTACCTTCGATACTCACGAAGTACATACCACGAGCTAGTGCAGTCAAATCAATTAGCTCATTGCTACCTATTTTTAATAACCGTCCATGATGATCGAGCAAACTCCATTTAAGATTTGGCACAGGCGATTTGATGTGAATGAAATCACTTGTAGGATTTGGATAGATTTCAATTCCAAGTTCTTCCGCTACGCTAGTTGAACTAACATTCTGCGTAAAAGTAATTTGATCCACACAAATATAAAGAGGTGTATTGATACCAAAATCACCAACATCACTGGATTCAAAGCTAAACGCAAGGCTATCCACCGAACCCAGTAAAGTCAAATCTACATATTCCCAAGTATCCACAATATAATCTTGACTGTTGTCTTCAAATCGGTAGTCCGCCAAATAGAACAGCACACTATCCTGACTTAATGTGCCTTCAGAATAGCTTTTAATAGTTACCCTAAAAAAGTCTGGATCGTTACCAGTTTCTCCACCAAAGCGTTTAGCAAAAGCATCACCATCTCTCATACTGTTGTAAGCATAAGTATTATTAGTAAGGTATAGTCCATCAATCGGAGTACCAACTGTTTTTTCCGTTAATTTCAACAGGTTTGTGCCAAAACCAACGGCATAGGTTGCAGAGCCATCAAATCCACTAGCTGGCTTAGCACTGTATTGGTTCGTAAATCCAGAAGTAACGCTATCCCGCATGGTAGAAATAGACCAGCCAGACCAAAAATCACCAAATTCACTAGAAGTGAAGGTGTTGGGCAAAAAAACATTGTTGCTTTGAAAACCGCCATTGCTTCCACCATTGTTCAAAAAAGTGTTCCGCTCCAAGCCAAAACTTTCAAAATCTTCAACGTCTGCTTGCATCTGTGCTTGCAAATAATTAAATGCTATCAATGTAAATGCTAATAGTAATAATCGCTTCATAAAAAGTTATTATAGTTTGATTAAAAATGAAAATTCATAATGTCGAAGGGGCATTGGTCGCCGATCAATAATGCGATATTGCTCATTCCATAGATTATTGACTTTGACTAGCGCATTCCCTGAAAGAGTATTCCACTCCCAATCGCGAGCAATCGATAGGAAGCCCAATTGATAACTATCCAAATATTTAGGACTTCTAGCTTGAATCAAGACTCGCCCTACTATTTTGTGGTTGTAGTTTAGCTGCCATCTTTGCCAGTGTATATTAATTGTGCTAAAAAACTGGTGCTCAGGTGTGTAGATTAACTGCTTTCCAACTAATTTCACATCTTTAGAGTCCTCTACTGTTGAGCGCACATAATCGTAACCCAAACGCCCGGATATTTTCAACTTATCTAATTCATATTGCCCGTTCAGTCGAGCCTCCACTCCCCTACTCCACACTCGATCTATATTTTGAGGCGACCAGTTGAAACTATTTTCTAAAGGCTGCCACAAAATTCGATCTTTAAGGTTGCGATTGAATGCCGTTACACTTGCTGACCAATTCTCTTGCTGCCAATTGATTGCCAATGCTTCACTCCAACCCAATTCAGCCCTCAAATTGGGATTACCACCAACTTCCCAGTATAAGTCATTGAAGGTCGGCAATCGAAAATTTCTGGTTATATTACCAGTCAAGTTTAATTGATTGTTTAAGCTGTATTGAAATTGCAAAGAAGGAGTGATTGGAACAACATCATTATCAACCCATTCTTGTCGCAAGGCAAGTTTTGCAGTCCAATTATTTCTGTGAAAGTCATAGCTCGTAAACAACGCCAATCGGTGCTGCAAAGCTTGATTTTCATAGCCACTAGTCTCGGCTTGAAGTCGAGTAAAATTGATCCCCCAGTTCAATGTTTGATACTTCCAGTAAGCCTTACCTTCTATTTCATTGATGATGTTTAGGATGTTGCTTTGAGAATTTATACCCTGATCGAAAAAATCTAGCCGTTCCCAAAATAGCCCTGTTCTTGCCTGCCAAACAGTTTGATCTAGAAGCCATTTTGCTCCTAGTGTTGTCCTAAAACTTTCATCTTCTTGCGTGGCTATACTTCGGTTCTGTGTAGTCGTTGGCGGAATTGCTCGATCTGTATTCTGATACCAGTTGTTCCAGGTGAATATCCAATTTTGGTTAGGACTAAACTGATTTTCCTGCATGAAGCCCCACTGCTTGGACATAGCATGAGTTTGCCGATTGGTTTCATTTGAGCCATTCAATCGATAAGAAAAATCGTTTTCAGCCTGCTGCTGCCAAATTTTTATAGCACTAGTCCAACGCCTTGTAGAAAACTGCATTTTCAAATAATGGCTTCGCAAACCAAAACTGCCAATAGAGTTTCTCAGTTGAATCCTATTCCCAGTTTGGAGTTGATTGTTCAAATGCACTGATCCTGCAATGGCAGCACTTCCCCAAGTTGCACTATTACCAGCAAGTTCTAATTGCACCTCGTCGAATAAAGCACTTGGCAGTAGTGAAAAATCAGACTGTCCAAGCATAGTATTTGAAATAGGAAAGCCATTCCATAAGACCAAAGTATGACTTGCACTACCACCGCGAATAGAAGTCGTGGCACTACTGCCTGCCCCATAAGTTTTAGTAAAAATATTAGATTGCTGTTGAAGTACCTCCGAGAGTGTAGCACTAGGAAATTGTACTAGTATTGTAGAATCTATTGGAGACGCTACATCATCTAGAGAATAACGCAGGGCTTGAATCGTAATATCATTCAAGTAGATTGTATCCAGCGATTGCGCTGAAACTTGAGCCGTAAAAAATATAATGACGTACCAAAATCGCATTGCAAATGAGTTAAATCATCTGCCATCTAGGAAAGCTTGTGGGTCTAAATTTTATAATTTCTAATTAGGTATTTTAAATCATTACATGAACCAAAACAGAAGACCCGTACCTACTATATTTAAAGCAGTTAACGGTAATCATTAAACTAATTTTTTATTGATTATTTACAATACAAATCAATAGCACAACTCATCCAAATTGGTGCACAATATGATCTAACAGAAACATAAAAACTTATCAACTCACCTACCTTTATTCCCGAAGGCATGAATGAAAACATTGATTTTGGCAGGTCTTCTGACTCGCTTTACTTTTGCTGCCTTCCCATCTTTTTTTAAACAGTGGCATAAATAGCAAAAGCGATTGAAAGCTCACAGCTACGGGTATAGTTCAGGTTTTGCACCTGATTCCCTTTTCATTTCTTTTTCAAGAAAACCAAATTCATCGTAAAGTTACACCAATTTCTTTCTAATCAAAGAATCTTGATACTGCCTTTGCGACATTTTGTCCATCCATAGCAGCCGATAAAATACCTCCTGCATAACCTGCTCCTTCTCCGCAAGGAAATAATCCTGCAATTTGCTCGTGCATAAAATTCACTTGATCTCTAGGAATGCGAATAGGCGAACTGGTGCGGCTTTCCGTAGCAACAACCACAGCTTCATTGGTATAATAACCGCGCATCTTTTTTCCAAAATCTTGAACGCCTTTCTGTAATCGCTTGTAAATAAATGGCGGTAGTAAATCGTGCAAAGGTGCTGCATAAACACCTGGAATATAAGAGGTTTTAGGGAGGTTACTAGATATTTTTTTGTTGACAAAGTCGGTCAATAGTTGTGCTGGAGCTTGTTGGTTACCTTGTCCGTGCTGAAAGACAGTCTGCTCGACAGATTGCTGCAAAGCTAGCCCTGCAAACACGCCATACTTGCTTTTTAAAGGTGCTAAGTCTTCTTCATTGATTGCAACGACTGTGCCTGAATTAGCAAAAGGGGAATCTCTACGAGACATAGACATCCCGTTCACGACAATTTCTCCAGGGGCAGTAGCAGCAGGTACGATCAATCCACCGGGACACATACAGAAAGAGAACACACCTCTACCTTGCACTTGTGTTACGAGTTTGTAACTGGAAGCTGGTAGATGCGCTTCTCGCTTGACTTGATTGTATTGAATTCGATCAATTAGTGGCTGCGGGTGCTCTATCCTCACGCCTAGTGCAAAAGGCTTTGACTCAATATAAACATCTTTTTTGTGCAGCAGTTGAAAAATATCTCTCGCAGAATGCCCTGTTGCTAGTATGGTGGCGTCCGCATAAAAGGATTTACCATTTGCTGTGCTAACCCCGATAATTTTGCTTTTGTCAATAATTAAATCTGTTACTTTCGTATTGAAGTGGACAAGACCTCCGAAGTGCTCAATAGTTGCCCGAATGTTAGAGACAATTTGTGGGAGTTTATTAGAACCAATATGAGGATGGGCTTCGATTAGAATATCTGAATTTGCACCATGCTCGACTAGTAGTTGCAGGACTTTTTGAATCTTCCCACGCTTGTGCGAGCGAGTGTAAAGTTTACCATCTGAGTAAGTTCCGGCACCGCCTTCTCCATAGCAGTAGTTAGAATCTGGATCTACTTGACTAAATTGCTGAATGGCACGCAGATCTCGACGGCGCTGCCGAACATCCTTGCCACGATCAAGTACGATTGGTTTGAGTCCCAACTCAATCAACTCTAAAGCAGCAAAATATCCCGCTGGTCCAGCACCAATAATTAAAACTGATGGACGATCATGTACATTCTTGAATCTTTCTAAGATAGCGGGTTCTGCATTGGAAGTTTCCCCAGAAAATACGGCAACTTTGAGGAGTACAATAGGTCGTTTACCTCTAGCATCTATGGAGCGCCGCAGAGTTACAAGCTCATCAATTTTTTGACCAGATAATTTACATTTTTTGGTAGCTCGCTCCAAAATTATGTTTTCGTTAGCGGCTTCATCAGGAAATAATTTGAGTTCTAGTTCTGTACGCATTCCACTATTGTTGCTCTAATAATCGGTAACAGTTTAATGAATCGGTAGTTTAGAACTAAGCGAATGCAAATTACAAGCACTGTTAAAAAGCTCGGTAGTCGAGACCACCGAGCCGAAGTAATGTTTATTGTTTAATCACCCGAGCGCTTTGCACAGCTTTCCCCTTTCGAGCAATTAATGTATAGATGCCGTTTGGCAAGTGCTTAATTGAAATATTTTTTGTGTTGCCTGAAAATTCCATTTTCAGATGTCCAAGCGCATCAATAAGTTGAAAATCGTATTCCTCCAACTCCTTTCCTTCTATTTTAAACCAGTCTTTTGTGGGATTAGGAAGTATAGAGAATCTGATGGGCTGATTCCAATTTATAGTTTTAATTTTAGAATATTCATAGTCGCCATCCACATCAACCTGCCTCAGTCTGTAATAATTGTTGCCATCTGTTGGACGACTGTCAATAAAATCATACCATTTTCGCTCTAAAGTCGTACTATTTCCTTCAACAAATCCAATCTTTTCCCATTCTTTAGCATCACGACTTCTTTGTATCTCAAAGCTAAGATTAGTTTTTTCTGAAACAGTTGACCAATTAAGCAGTATTCCAGATGGTGCTGTTTTCACCTTTAATCCTATTAACTCAACTGGAAAAACCTCATGATTATTCACCTTAGCTCTTACTCCTGCACTCAGATTATAAAAAGAGCCACTAGCCGTTTGAGTAAGTTCTACCGCTTTCAACATATACTCATTCTGATCTTCGCTTCTATCTACTTTGATGGGCAATCTGAAAACATTATCGGTTATTCTTGTTGGATGTGCTAGCTGAAAGGTATCCTGCTGTGGTGTTTTTTTGTAGAGATAATAACCATTAGGATTTGTACCTTTGGATGCTTCCCATGAAAAAATCAAAGCATCAATCGCTTTTCTTACCGAAAAAAGTTTGGGTGGAGCGACGACATACATTCTTAAAGTAGGATCACCCATTAAAGCCATGTGAATACCATTTGATGAAAAACCACCAGCATGCTCATGATATTTGTTGCTCATGGAGAGTTCTGTACAATAACCAATCGTTTCGCCCATTGCCATTGGATAGAAAAACCAATTTGGACGACCTACCCAGCAATTTGTAAGTACCGTGCCAGATGCCAACACTGCACGCAAAAAATTATGTTCGGCATGATCCCAATCACCAAAATAACTTCCGAAGTGCATCATAAAAACAGCCTGCAAAGAATCCGCTAGTAAGTCCTGTTCTGTGCAAATACTATTGATTCCGTTGTACGATCCGCCACCTGCTGCATAAGCCCAGATGTAGCTTTCTTTATTCAGTTTGGAATAGCTATCGTAAGTTATCTTATCTTCTCCGAACATCGGAGTGAAGTTCTTTAAGCCATTCTGACCATATCCTTCTCCATGATTTTTGAAATTGTTTTGTATCAATCCTCTGTATTGTGGGGTGAACTGTTTGGTACGAAACGCATGGTTTTTGTTAAAGTATCGCTCTAATAATTCTTGCTCTGTTGCTTTTAAAACTGGTAAATTGGCAAAATCTATTCGTCCCACTCCTAGCTCAACTTCTGCATCAGGAATACTGTAATTATCGAATTTACCATCTTCGGGCTTATTCAAATTCCTTGGGTCTGCACTATCTAATACAGTAGTAGAACGATCCGTCCAATTTCCGTCTAAATCAGCATAGTAAGTATCAGCAGGCCATGCCCCATGATGATCTCCCTGACCGGGTCCGTGCCCGTCTGGATAAACAGCACCAGAATAAGGTACAGATACATGCCCAATTAATACCAAATGAGTAATTTGATTAATATTTTGCTTATAAATAGATTGAATACGCAACTTAACGCTAGGTGGTGGATCTTCTCTATCTACTTCTACTAGATAATAATGCCAGCCTTCATTCTCTAAATCCAATAAATATTGATGAAAGTGAGTATTACTTGGAAGAATAGCAGTTGTATCCACTAGCACAATTATGCCCTTTGTGTTGTGATTTTCAGCAACTTGAATACCTGAAAGAATGTATCCAGTACCTGATCTACCGCTTGTAACACGTTCGACTTTATAATTGTAGCGTTTACCTATTTCAATATTTTTATCTAACCAGTTCGTGGTATTTTTGTCAAGTTCAACAATGGGATCGCTCCAGTTGTCGGATTGTATAGGCTTTCTGTAAACAAGATAATGAATGGCATCACTACGGGAAACCCACTTTAGTTGAATGGCGGGCATTTCAGGCAAAATCTCTGCCACAAGCTGTACCGTATTGGTGGAATCGTATTTTTGAGCAAATACTGCACTACTCAAAAGACACAGTGATACTAGTGTCAACACTAAGTTAGCAAACTTCATGGTTTTAACAGACTTTAAGTTTTTTACTATCCAAAGCCATCAGTTCACTATACTAGTTAGGCTCTAAACAGTAGCAATACGCAGAATAGTTTGTTTAAGTAGTGTGGCAGTATTGTATGAGAGATGTGACCTTATAAATCGAGGTGGATGTATAACATCCAATTTTTGCACTATCATTTATACTTGCAAATATAAGCAATGTTTCATTAAAATTCTTAGTTTTTAAAGTTACTCTTCCCACATTGTAGATGATACACCCAAAGCATTTTATCCAATTCCCTTAATCTTTCATTCGTTGTATTACCTCTATACTTTCAAAATTGATTAACTTGCTCTTCGTTCAAGAACATTTATAAACCATTATTTTTATCTAATCTCAACATTATTTAACATGACAGTACTAGAACCTGCAATATTTGAAAAAGTCAACGGCTGGCTTCGTGGCAACTACGATCAGTCAACCAAAGAAGCCATACAAACATTGATGGCTAATAATGATATTGATACTTTGACTGATGCCTTTTATAAAGATTTAGAATTTGGAACAGGTGGATTGCGCGGTAAGATGGGTGTTGGTTCAAATCGAGTAAATAAATATACCATAGGGTCAGCTACTCAAGGCTTTAGCAATTATCTGTTGAAGACTTATGCCAATCAACCCATAAAAGTGGTGATTGCTCATGATAATAGAAATGACTCGGATACTTTTGCTCGCGTTACAGCGGAGGTTTTTGCTGCAAATGGCATTCATGTTTACTTCTTTGAGGGACTCCGACCAACGCCAGAATTATCTTTTGCCATAAGAGTCTTAGATTGTCAAGGTGGCGTGATGCTTACTGCTTCCCACAATCCAAAAGAATATAATGGCTATAAAGCATACGGTGCGGATGGCGGTCAATTAGTAGCACCACATGATAAAAATGTGTTAGAGGAAGTAAGAAAAATAGTGAATGTGAATGACATCAGATTTAGTGGCGGAGCGCAAAATATTGAAACAATCGGAAAAGAAATTGATGAAAAATACTTAGCGGCTGTAGCTACACAGTCTATTTCTAAAGAAGCTATCAAGCGGCAGAAGAATCTAAAAATTGTCTTTTCTCCTATTCATGGTACAGGTGGAGTGCTAGTGCCTCCAGCACTAAGGCGATTTGGATTTGAAAATGTAATCTTAGTGGAAGAGCAAACTCAACCCGATGGTAACTTCCCGACGGTCATTTACCCTAATCCAGAAGAAGAAGAAGCACTTAATTTAGCACTTAAAAAAGCAAAAGAAGTAAATGCAGATTTAGTTATGGCAACGGACCCAGATGGCGACCGTGTAAGCATTGCAGTAAAGAATGACAAAGATGAGTTTGTTTTACTGAATGGCAATCAAGCTGCTTGTCTTTTGATTCATTATGTTCTGACAGCTTGGGAAAGAGCAGGTAAGTTAACAGGGCGAGAATACGTGGTCAAAACTATTGTAACCTCTTATTTAATTGATAAAATAGCAGCTTCTAAAAATGTGGACTGCTACAATACCCTCACTGGCTTCAAATATATCGGCGAAGTAATGACCAAACTTGAAGGTCAGCGCACTTTTATTGCAGGTGGAGAGGAAAGTTATGGCTACTTAGTAGGAGAACATGCAAGAGACAAGGATGCAGTGGTTTCATGTGCTATGATTGCTGAAATGGTCGCTTATTTTAAGGATCAAGGCAGTAGCTTATTTGAAGCCTTACAGGACTTGTATTTGGAATATGGCTTTTACAAAGAAAAATTGGTAGCACTGAAAAAAGAGGGTAAAAAAGGCGCAGAAGAAATTCAAGCTATGCTTAAACAATTACGCACGGAACCACCAACTTCTCTAGGCGGTTCACCAGTGACTATGATTAAAGACTATAAAACGAGTGTTTCTAGGGATATGGTTTCTGGTACTATTGAAGCAATTGACTTACCTGCTTCTAATGTTTTACAATTTTTTACCGCCGATGGCAGTATTATCTCAGCACGCCCATCAGGAACTGAACCTAAAGTGAAATTCTATTGCAGTGTGAATACACCACTAAGCAGCAAGCAGACGTTTTATACTACTGAGCAGCAGTTGAACGATAAATTGACCAACATTTTAAAAGATTTAGGTGTGGTCTGAGCTTTAACGCTAATTCTTGCGTAGGTTCTGAAATCTACGCAGGAATTTACTAGCACGATGCCTACAAATCCAACAACAACTTAACAGGATCTTCAATCAAATTTTTCACCTTCACTAAGAAAGTTACTGCCGAGCTTCCGTCTATCACTCGGTGATCGTAGGAAAGTGCGATATACATCATTGGTCGAATGACTACTTCACCATTCACTGCTACTGGTCTTTGTTGTATAGTGTGCATACCTAAAATAGCCGATTGTGGTTCATTCAAAATTGGTGTACTCATAAGCGAACCAAAAATTCCACCATTTGTAATTGTGAATGTTCCACCTGTCATATCCTCTAAAGAAAGAGAACCCTCTTTAGCTTTGATTGCTAAATCTTTAATAGCATATTCAATCTCTGGCAAAGTCAGCGATTCCACATTTCTGACAGGAGGTACGACTAGCCCATTAGGTGTAGAAATAGCAACAGAAATATCAGCATATTCATGATAAATCATGTGATCGTCATCAATAAAAGCGTTAACGTCTGGCATTTCTAAAAGTACTTTTGCACAAGCCTTTGCAAATGGGGACATGAAGCCGAGTTTAATACCATTTTTAGCGACAAAGTCCTCTTGATATTTTTTTCGCATACTCATCAAATTCGACATATCAATTTCGTTGAATGTCGTGAGCATCGCAGTATTATTTTTAGCAGATACCAAACGTCTTGCGATAGTTCGACGCATACGGCTCATTTTCTTGCGCTCTTCACCTCTACTAAAATTAGCAGTTGAAGCAGGCACTGTTACTTTGGGTTGTGATTGTTCAACTTTAGGAGCTGGCTGCGTTTTCTTATTTTGGACAGCAGCTACTGCATCTTGTTTTGTGATGCGACCATCGCGCCCTGAGCCTTGAACAGTGGTCGAAGGAATATCATTCTCTCTCAACACCTTAGCTGCCGCAAGCGAAGGATGTCCTGTTGCATAATTAGCCGTAGCAGGCGCAAAGTCTTCTTTTGGCTTATTTTCTAAATTTGCCACATTTGCATCCGTAGTAGTTTCTGCTTCAACAGGTGCGGCTACTGCTTTTGAGTCGCTTTCTGCCGTTGCACTCGCACTTGTATCAATTTTAGCAACCAATGCGCCTATATCTAAATCATCCCCCTCTGCTGCCACATAGATCAGTTTTCCTGCTGCTTCTGCTGGAAATTCAAGCGTAGCTTTATCTGACTCAAACTCACAAATAGGTTCATCTAGTGCTACATAAGCGCCATCCTCTTTTAACCAATGAGAAAGCGTTACTTCGGTTACCGATTCTCCAATAGTTGGGACTTTCATTTCGACGATGCTCATTATTTCTTTTTTATTGGAAGTGAATGATTTGATTTCAATTATTTATGCAAATCTATATGATTAAATAAGATTACGGTAAGTCTTTATCTGTAAAATTACAAATTATAAAAATTGCAGTTATACGTGAATGTAAGTAAATGGGCAGATTTAAATGTTTAGTAACATAATCATCACATTAACAGAAACAGAAAAATGTGTAAATAAACAATTTAAATCTGCAAACAATTTTGTCCACTTACTTGTGTCGTTTATTAAAACATTGTTGAGATATTGTAAGTTTTAAGTTAAAACAAAATCGCAGTGCACAGGATTTTTCCATGTGCTATTCAATCCTGTGCATTTTCTGTATTTTTATTTGACTCACCCTTCAAGTTCTTGCTCAAACTCTTTCATTACTCTTTTCTCAACTCGAACATATCTTTCATTCGTCCTTCCAAATCATACATTTTAAAAGTAAATGTCTTATCGAAAATATCAACTCGGCAGTAATGATTACCCCGTTGTATTTTGTTAGAATAATTGTAGCGCGTGGGAGCAAAATCCTCTAAATGCCCACCAGCACCTCCACTCATAATATAAATTACGCCATTTTTTTCATCAATCTGCCCATCTATCAAAGGATAAGTGCGTTCGTAGGAATGAACATGCCCAAAGAACACGATATCTACACCGCTTGATTCGTAGAGTTTTTTCAAATCATCAAACTTCGGATCTCCTTTTGTAGAGGTTTTCCCTTGCCAAGTATTACCAAAATCATTTTCATCAGAAGAAACTGGACAGTGATGATGCGCTACAAACTTCCACTTTGCATCAGATTGAGCTAATTTTTCTTTTAGCCATTCATACTGTTCTCCTCCTTTTTTTAGTTCTAAATTGGCATTACTGTTAAGCATAAAAAACTCTGCATCTCCGTATTTAAAAGCGTAGTAGGATTCTGGCGCTGGCAATTTGTGATAGCGATTGTACCAATATAAATCACTTTCTCCATTACCGGGAACAGGAAATACAGGAATTCTACTTGCCACGGGAACAATGCCTGTGAAATACTCGTAATTCCACTCAAATTTATGTAGCTCTTTGCCGCCATCAGTTACATCGCCAAGGTGCATGATGAAATTGGGCTTTTCCTCCCAGATCATTTCTCCCAAACGATGATTGATATGTGGGCGGCTTTCTGTATCTCCAATAATGCAAAACGATATAGCTGTTTTTTTCACTGGTGCTGTGCCAAAAGTCAAAACCCCTGATTTCATTTCATCGCCACTAAGCGTCGTAGCAGTTACCTCATAATAATAAGGTGTCTCAGGCGATAGATCATTTAATGTGATTTCATGAATTAACTGCGCTTCATCTAATTTTCTTTTATTCTCCAAAGGAATGGAAGTTCCGTAAGCTACTTCAGCGGTTGCTATTTGGTTAGTTTCCCAAAGTAGGTTAATACTATTGGGAGTGGCGTAATGCAGATAGGGACCAGCATTGAAGTGAAATACATTTGGAAATAGTGTACCTTTTTCAACAGTTGTTTTGAGACTATCAAAGCGATCATTGATTTGTTCTTCATTCAGCGCATAATCATATAGTCTGTTGGATTTTAGCAAATTAGATATTTCCATATAAGGTTCATGAGCAAAATATCCCGCTACTTCAATCAAAGGATCGTTTGGATATTTTAGCAGACCTGAGATATTTTTAGACACTACTAAATCGCCATTTAAATAGAGTTTCATCGCTTGTCCGTCGTATGTTCCAACCAAGTGATTCCAGTATTTTTTCCATCCTCTGTTGACTGGTGCGACCAAATCCTGTTTAGCGGGCAAGTCAGTTTGAATATGAAAAACAGCTTCTGTATCGTAATATCCAAGCAATAGAGCAGGCTCATCAGAAGCATTTTTCCCTTTTAGAGAAAACAGCACGCCAATTGGTAAATTGACATGATTTAACAACCACATTTCAACTGAAAAAGCTTCGGTAGGAAATTGCTCAGGTTCTAAAAAATCTGAACGCCGCTCAGTCGGCTTTTGACCATAAAAGAGGATGGGGTCGCCCATCATTTTGAAGCGTTGGAAACGACTTTCAGGCATCTCAATTTTATTTCCAGGATAATTAGCTGCATTTCGATTTAGCGTATAGTTGGGATGAAAAGTCCAATCACCAAGTTGTGTTTGTCCATTAGTTGAAGCACAAACAAAAAATAACAATAGCAGTAGCAATAATCTCATAGCAAAGAATGATTAGTTAATTGCCGGTGAAATTAGAAGTAAATTATCACTGTTTACCAACAAAATAGATTAAAGTTATGTAAACTATCTTACGTTTTTACAGTAATCACTTTCCCAGTAGCACGATTGCTTCATCTGACTCAAATGTTACTTTCCCTTTATTTACTCGCACTGTTTTGCCAGAGTAGTAGTCCCTGAGCATTGTACCGTCTTCAAAAAGATTTGCCACAAAAATTTCTTTTTCTTTGCCTTCAATTTCTAAGCCAATGATGACTTCGTCAGAATACCCCTTTTGAGTGTACGTTCTGCTAAATACATAAGGTTTTTCAGAAAGCATCCGATGCTCACCTGCACCCACTGCTGGATGTGCTGCTCGAAACTGCCCTAACCTTTGCCAGTGTGCTTGTACTTCTTTGATACTATAATTTGCTCTTTTTACATCATTAGAGAGCTCCGCCCAATTCATAAACGAACGCAGCGTAGCATCACCTTGTGTGCCTTCAATAGTTAGGCTTCTAGCCGTTTCATCGCCGTAATAAGTCTGCGGACTTCCAGGACAAAGCAGTAGTTTAGTTGCTGCTTCCAAAGGCATTTTTCTTGTCTTATCAAAAGGTTCACTATCATCATGAGAACTGATATAATTTACAACAGTCTTACCTTTAAATTCTCTATTCAGTAGTTTAGAATACTTACTAAATAGGGCTTCGTAGTCCATTTTAGCATCTTGTTTAAAATCAAAATTGATTAAACTTGTAAAGCCACTATCGAAGAAATCTACCTTTTTATCACCATAATCGAAGGCTCTACCATTGCTAAAAAAGAAGTTATAAACCTCTCCTACCATGTAAAATGGGGCATTATCTAGCACATCGTCAGGGTGCTGCTCTTTCCATGCTTTGAACGCCTCCTCGGCTTCGGCTCGTAAGTCTTCCCAAACATCCTCTTCGGTATGCTTGGCAGTATCCACACGATAGCCATCAATGCCATATTGACGAATGAAGTCCGTTAGCCACTTGATGATATAAAAGCGAGGTGTTCTAGGATAAGCCGTGCGCTCAAAAAAAGCATCTAACTCCGCTATTTCTTTTTCATATCTGCCTTCTGATTTCCACTTTTCAACTAAATAAGGTGGCAAGTCAACCGCTTTGCTACGTTCCGTTTTGACATCGGGAAGATTTTCAACCAATGTGCAATTAACGGTTGAGGCGTAGTCTTGATAAGTGCAGGTAGGTTCAGTGCGTACCCAGTCTTCTGGCCAAACAGGGTCTTTTGAAGTTACAGGTCCAGTATGATTGATAACGGCATCAACAAGTACACGAATACCTTTTCGATGTGCTGTGGCAATCATTTCAGCGAGGTCGGCTTCTGTGCCAAAATTAGGATCAAGCGCTGTCCAGTCTTTTGTCCAATAGCCATGATAGCCATAGGTATTGCCTGTTCCCTCATCCACAGCACCATGCACCTGCTCCACCACTGGAGTAAACCAAATTGCTTGCACACCTAAGTCATTAAAGTAGCCTTCCTCTAGTTTTTGAGTAACTCCTTTTATATCGCCGCCCATGAAGCCACGTAGCGTTGCAGTAGTTTCAGTTCGGTCAAAATTCACGTCGTTATCAAGGTTGCCATTATTGAAACGATCGGTTAGTAAGAAATAGATTTGTGCATTTTCCCAAAGGAAAGGAGTATTGCTCGTTTCATTGTTCTTGGTTGACGATTTGTCATAGTTAAAGCAACCAGCGGTAAAAACTGTAATAAACAGAAGTAAATAAAGTTGGATTTTCATTCTTTTCAATTTGTGTAAAAGTGCTTTTAATTTGTAGTCAAAGTTACACTTTGTATCATTTTTAACGGCGAATAGTTTTTAAAATCCGCATCTTCACTAAAAACTGAGATAAAATAGTGAGTAACTAATCTCACTTACCTAAATTTATGACAAATATTTTTAAATAATAGACCTTATGCATAAAAAACGCTGACCGCACGCGTGTGCGCGTGAGCTTTC
>CAYWKD010000027.1:0-30789 GCA_964458705.1 uncultured Saprospiraceae bacterium
TTCGAACCCCCGACCCGCTGATTACAAATCAGCTGCTCTGGCCAACTGAGCTACACTGGCAATTCATGTTAATATTATGTCAAAAAACGCTCTTCTTTTAAAAGCGAATGCAAAGGTAAATATTTATGCCCAAAAAATCTACCTTTCTACGCTTTTTTTTAAGTGGTGCGAAAATATAACTTTTTATTTATTTATTATAGTTGATTGTTGAGTACAGTTGATTTTATTGAAAAAAAGTTTGCAAGTCCAGAATGTAGGCTTCCCAAAATGCCAACGATCTGCTACCACTCAGAGTGGATGGATGCCAATAGAAATGCCTGTTTTCTTAAACTAGAGGCATTGATTTAGTACTGATAAACAATTAGTTATGAATTTATCTTATTGACTACCTGATTAATAACTGTCATTCTAGTGCAAGTTTTATTTTATGTTGTAAAACTGGGATCACTTCTTCCTCGAACCAGCTATTTTTCTTCAGCCAAATTTGATTTCTAGGAGAGGGATGTACTATTGGAAAGTATTGCGGAAGATATTCTTTGTATGAAAGCACTGTTTTTGTCAGACTTTTCTTTCTTCGCTTCTCTAAATAAGCCTTTTGAGCATACTGCCCAATAAGCACAATGAGCTGTACTTCATGCAGTTGCTGCCAAATTGCTTCATGCCAAAGTTCAGCACATTCCTTTTTGGGGGGCAAATCTCCTGATTTACCTTTTCCTGGATAACAAAAGCCCATTGGAAGAATGGCAAAATTATCTGGCGTGTAAAATATTTCATCAGACACGCCTAACCATTTTCTCAAACGAACTCCGCTCTGATCTTGGTAAGGAATCCCTTTTGTGTGCGCATGAATACCAGGTGCTTGACTAACCAATACAACCTTAGATTTTGCGGAAAAGCTAAAGATTGGATTCACTCCATGTGGCAAGTCTGCTTCGCAATGGTTGCAACACCTTATATTATTAATGAGTTCTTTTAAATCTTTCAAGTTGATCAACCTTTGATTGAAAATTCAGTTTCAATTTTCTAACTAAATAAAACAGAAATGCTGAAAGTACTAAAATGGTTGGGTATTGGTTTGTTAGGACTTATTGTTACTGCTATAATAGCTGGGATGATACTTAGCGAAAAAAAGCCAAAGGGAGTAGCAAGTGCGGAAGCCGATGAATTGGCAAAGAAAATGCTATCCGCCATCAACTATGAAGCATGGGATAGCATAAAAATAATTCGTTGGGATTTTGCTAATCAGCATCAATTTGCGTGGGACAAAGAGTTGAATTTAGTGCAAGTGATTTGGGGTAAATATAAAGTGCTGCTCAATACAAAAGAGGTTGCAGGGAAAGCCTATGAAAATGGTGTAGAGTTATCAGGTGAGCGAGTAGATAAATTAGTACAGACGGCTTGGAGTCATTTTTGCAATGATTCTTTTTGGCTAAATGCACCTTCAAAGATTTTCGATGAAGGCACAAAGCGCAGCATCGTTCAGTTAAAAGACGGACGTGAAGGGTTGATGGTTGAATATGCATCTGGAGGTGTTACGCCAGGTGACGCCTATGTCTGGATTTTAAATGAGCAGGGGCTTCCAATAGCATGGAAAATGTGGGTAAAAATGATTCCTATTGGTGGCGTTGAATCTACGTGGGAAGATTGGAAAACGCTGTTGTTGGGTGCAAAAATTTCGACAGGTCATAAAATAGCCGGTTATTATCTGAAAATATCGCACGTAGAAGCAGGGCAGGATTATGAACTGCTGGGGTTAGAAGAGGATTTGTTTGAGCCAATTTTACCTTAGGATCAAATTAGGCGCAAACATTTTATGATAGTTTTTCAATGAGAGAGCATAACCATCTACACTGCTCAGCATCGAAAATTTTGGATATTATGAATGACGACTATTATTCTACATGCCAAGTTGTACCTTCTTTGCCGTCTTTTAAAATAATATTTAATTCATTTAGTGTGTCTCGAATTTGATCGGCGGTTGGCCAGTCTTTTTTTGTCCTAGCGTTTTTTCGAATATCAATGATAAGATCCATTACACCTTCCAAAGCATTGTCTGTTTTGCCGCTGCCGCCTGTATTTTCATTCTTTAGACCCAATACATCAAAAATAAAATCTTGAAAAGTCTGCTTGAGTAACTTCAGTGTTTTTTTACCTATGCTTTGAATTGGAAGCTGCTCATTCTGGAATTTGTAGATGTAGCTGCTCAGTTCCATTATTCTAGCAATAGCTTTGGCGGTGTTGAAATCATCATTCATACCTTCGTGTATGCCCTTGATGAGTTGTGTGATGTCATTTTGAATATCAAGGTCAATAGCCGCTTTGCCAAAATATTCTAACTTTTGCAAAACGACATTGGTTTCCATTAGCTTTTTATATCCCTTTTCTGCTGCCTGAAGTCCTTCATCTGTTATGTCAAGCGTGCTGCGATAATGTGCTTGTAGCATGAAATAGCGAATAACCATTGGGCTATAACTTTTGGATATTTTTTCGCTTTCGCCTGTAAAAAGTTGCTGTGGTGTGATTGTGTTACCATCGCTTTTGGACATTTTCTTGCCGTTCAGCAAAAGCATATTGCTGTGTAGCCAATATTTTGCACCAGTGTGATGGCAGGCGGCTGCATTTTGAGCGATTTCGTTTTCATGATGCGGAAACTTTAGATCATTTCCTCCGCCATGTATGTCAAACTCTTCCCCTAAATACTTGGTACTCATAGCTGAACACTCTAAATGCCAACCCGGGAAACCCTCAGACCAGGGGGATTTCCAACGCATTAGATGTTCGGGATGTGCCTTCATCCAGATAGCAAAATCGGAAGGATGTTTCTTTTCAGACTGATTTTTTAGGTCACTTCTCGTTTCTACCATTAAGTCTTCAATGACTCTGCCAGATAGCTTTCCGTATATCTTTTTGTCCTCTGCAAACTTGAGAGTATCAAAATAGACCGAGCCATTTTGCTCGTAAGCATAGCCATTATCCATGATAGTTTGTACCATTTCAATTTGCTCGGGGATGTGTCCAGTAGCAGAAGGTTCAATACTTGGATGCAGGTTATTGAAAATACGCATCATTTCATGAAATCCATTAGCATATTTTTGAGCGATTTCCATGGGTTCGAGCTGCTCTAATCGCGCAGCTTTAACAAGTTTATCCTCGCTATTGGTTGATTCATCTGCATCGCCAACTAAATGCCCCACATCTGTAATATTTCGGACATATCGAACTTTATAGCCTAAATAGAGCAAATAGCGATAAATCACATCAAAACTGGTGAACGTTCGGCAATTGCCTAGATGTACATCGCTATACACGGTTGGCCCACAAACATACATTCCTATATGCCCTTCATGTAAAGGTTGAAATCTTTCTTTTTGGCGAGTTAAACTATTGTAAACAGTCAATTGTCCCTTCATACTGCAAAAGTAGAAATTTTTTTATTATAATTTAAACACCATGCCCAGCCCTAATTAGTCGCCTTTCCAGATTTCACTAGCGGTGTTTTGATAATGAAGATCATTACGTTTTTTCATCAATACATCAAATAGCTAACGCTCGAATCAAAATCATCTATTCATCGTATTATTACATTTGACTTACTCTGGGTTCTATCCATACGGATCAATTGGCGATACAAAGTTTCCCAAGAAACTTATTTGCTCTGTTCTGTTGTTGTTTCACAAATCATTAGCTTTGTATTCATTTTCGAAAAAGTTATGAGATAACAAAAAAATAATAGCTAATTAGCTAAACGCTTACAACAAATATCATGGAATACAAGTCTAGCGAAATTGAACAGAAGTGGCGAAAATACTGGGAGGAAAACCAAACCTATAAAGTCTTGAATAATGCAGATAAGCCTAAATATTATGTTTTGGATATGTTTCCTTATCCTTCAGGAGCAGGGCTACATGTAGGTCATCCGCTTGGTTATATTGCTTCGGATATTTTTTCAAGATATAAGCGATTAAAGGGTTTCAATGTCTTGCATCCAATGGGCTTTGATGCGTTTGGATTACCCGCCGAGCAGTATGCTTTGCAGACGGGTATTCATCCTGCTATTTCTACCGATCAAAATATTAAGCGATACCGAGAGCAGCTAGATAACTTAGGGTTTTCGTTTGATTGGAGTCGGCAGGTGAAAACTTGCGATCCGAATTATTATAAATGGACGCAGTGGATTTTTACGCAGTTGTTTGAGCATTACTACGATTTGGATGCGGATAAGGCATTGCTAATCAGCGACCTAAAAAAACGCTTTGAGCAAGAAGGTAATAAATATGTCAATGCAGCTACTTCAGATAGAGAGCAGTTTTCTAAGAGTGCTTGGAAAAAAATGTCAGCGAAAGCAAAGAGTGATGTGCTAATGAATTATCGCTTAGCATATCTTGAAATTGGTTATGTGAACTGGTGTGAGGAACTAGGAACAGTTCTAGCAAATGACCAAGTAAAAGATGGTGTTTCAGAGCGGGGTGGCTATCCAGTAGTACAAAAAGCAATGCCACAATGGAATTTGCGTATCACTGCCTATGCCGAGCGGATGCTCAATGATTTAGAAAGTATTGATTGGTCGAACGCTTTAAAGACTATACAGCGCAATTGGATTGGACGATCAGAAGGAGCGCAGCTATTTTTTGATATTGTTGGCAGCAAAGAGCAAATCGAAATTTACACGACTCGTCCAGACACTGTCTTTGGTGCAACTTATATGGTGCTTGCGCCCGAGCATCCTTTGGTGGAGCAGTTGACAACGCCCGAGCAACAAGAAGAAATTGGGAATTATTTATCCTATACGCAGTCGCGCTCCGAAGTTGAACGTATGGCAGATAAGCAAGTAACAGGTGCATTTACAGGTGCTTACGCAATCAATCCATTCACAAAAAAAGAAATTCCAATCTGGATTGCAGAATATGTACTGGTAAGCTATGGAACGGGGGCGATCATGGCGGTGCCCAGCGATGATGAGCGCGATCAGACTTTTGCGAAAAAGTTTGGACTAGAAATTATTGACGTGGTGGATAAATCAGATTATCCGGGAGCAAGCCTGAGTGATAAAGTTGGAAAAATCATCAATTCAGACTTTCTAAATGGCATGGAAGTTAAAGATGCTATTAAAGAGGTCAATCATCGCATCGAAGAAATGGGCATTGGAAAAGCACAAGTGAATTACAAATTGCGTGATGCAGGCTTTAGTCGTCAGCGTTACTGGGGTGAACCATTTCCTGTTTATTACGATAAAAAGAACATTCCAAGAATTTTTTCTATAAGAGAACTGCCGATCGAATTACCTGATACACAAGACTTCCAACCAGGCAAAGGAGGAAAATCGCCTCTTTCTAGGCTGACAGATTGGGTGAATTTTAAAGAGGGTTATAAACGAGAAACAGACACAATGCCAGCCGTAGCAGGCTCTTCCTGGTATTATCTGCGCTATATGAATCCGGAAAATAGTGAAGCATTTGCAGGAAAGGAGGCAGTAAATTATTGGCAAGATGTCGATTTATATGTAGGCGGTGCAGAGCATGCCGTGGCACATTTGATGTATGCCCGTTTTTGGCATAAATTTTTGTACGATCTGGATTTAGTGCCAACAAATGAGCCCTTCAAGAAGCTCATCAATCAAGGAATGATTCAAGGAGTGATAGAATTTGCTTATTACCACAAGCCAACAGGTGATTACATTAGTGCAGAGTTGATAGATCAGTATGATTCCAAAGAATTAGCACAAATGCCAGTGCATATTGATTTTGTAACAGATTACGGCTCAGATAATTCTTATCTTGACGCAAAAGGCATTGAGCAATACAAAAATTGGCGACCAGAGTACAAAGATGCTAGATTTATTCTGGCACAGGGCAGCGATCGCTTCTTGACCAAATCGGAAGTGGGTAAAATGTCTAAATCTAAGTTTAACGTCATTAATCCTGATGAAGTCATTGAAGAACACGGTGCTGATGTTTTTCGAATGTATGAAATGTTTTTAGGTCCGATTGAAAGCTCGAAGCCATGGGATATTCAGGGAATCAGTGGTGTATCCAAATTTATACGCCGTTTTTGGGATTTATTTTTTAGTGAATCACAATTTGAAGTATCAGATACGGCGCCCACCAAAGAAGAATGGAAGGTGCTTCATACTTGCATTAAGCGCATAACAGAAGATATTGAACGCTTCAGTTTTAATACCTGTATTTCTGCTTTTATGGAAACCACCAATGAACTGCGTCGATTGAAATGCAACAAAAAGGCTATTCTTGAGCCATTGGTGATTTTATTAGCTCCATTTGCTCCTTTTACCACCGAGGAGTTGTGGCACTTATTGGACAAAGAGGGCAGTGTGCATCATGCCACTTATCCGATCTTCAATGAAGACTATTTAAAGGAAGATTCCATAGAATATCCTATTAGCATCAATGGTAAAAAGCGTGCTACTGCTGAGTTTGCTATTGATGCTAGTAAAGCTGAAATTGAAAAAGCAGCACTTGAATTGGAAGTGATAAAAAAGTGGACGGCAGGTAAGACGGTGAGAAAGGTAATTGTTGTGCCGAAAAGAATGGTAAATGTTGTAGTGAGTTAAATAACTTTTTCCTGAAAAAGAAATGATAAATGGATAATGATAGCTAGAGGCTACGTCCCATACGATTTCCTTGAAAATCAGTATGAAAAAGCTAAACTACAGTTGACAAACTAATAGAAAAAATAGCTTTTCAGGAGAAAACAATGATTTTAGGTTCGCTTTAAAAAAATTAAGTCTTCATTGCTCCACAAGCAGTAAAGACTTATTTCAAAATATTTATTTCAAGCAGTACTAGAGACTATTACAATACTCAAATAAACTAATCATTTCCAATTCATTATCGCTATTTACTTTTTTTGCCTTTTCCAGTACCTTTACATAATGAAATGGCATCATATTCAGTATGTTATCTTTCTTCAAATTCACGGGCTGTGCCATTTCTCCATCTCTCAAATAGTAATATTGACAGTCTCTACTTTTTACGCGTAAAAAATCATCTTTAACTTCTTTGACTTTCACTTGATAGCGCTTTAACAATTTAATATCTCCATCCACCAAAACTTCAAAAAAGGCATGATCAACTCCAGAAGGAGTCATCAATTCGGCAGTAATAAATGTACTCTGCCCCAGTATTACACCTTGAATCAAATGAGGAAATAACGCTTTCACGGAATCATTATGTAAGATATGAAACTCATCATTGAAAATTCTATACCTCCCTTTCACTTCAAAGGCATATCCATCATTTGAGATAACTAATCCATTTTGCCATTCCTGATGTAAGTAAGGCGAGCCGATAAACCTACTATCCGAACTTTTGCGAAAGAGAAAGAAGACTTCATTAGAATTAGTTGTGCTAATGAGATTCACACGATGGTAAAAAATGTTCAGTAATGAAACATTATTTTGCCCGAACGCAGCAAAGTTCGTACAGAGTAATGCTGCAAAAAGAAATAAGTACTTAAATTTCATTCTTCTGCGATTTACAGTCTAATAAATTTATTTTTGTTGTAATCCGCACAAAGCTGACCTGCTTGAATATTAAGATTAGAAACTGTGAATGCTTGTCAATACGCTCAGATACAACAGACTTTTTTTATCCAAGATGCAAGCTGTCAAGAGAATGAGTCAAAAGATATTTAAGAAACAAGCCTTTTGATTAACTTGACACATGGATTATAATTCGTTATTACAAATATAAAAATTATATTTATATATGCAAAATGATATTGTTTTTTTTGATGTATGATGCACTAAACAGAGTACTTTACTTAGTAAAGTACAAGAACAATTGTTAGGCTAAAAAACAAAAAACAATGACCCTTACAAGTATATAAAAAAATAATAGACCGAGTTTTTTTATGCTGACAACCAATTTTTTATGTTTATTAAATTAGTTTTAGTTAGTATGTTGTAGGATAAAACTTTCTACAGTGCTGCTATTTTTCTTCTTCTCACAAACAAATTAGGTAATATGAGTTGGTTACACGATCAGTTTTTCTAATATTCCGTTAAAGTGCTCATAGGTGCGTTAAATTTTAGTTAATTGAGAAGCACATGGCGCAACTTGCTTAGTGTTGTGGCAGTCTAATAATAGTGAATATTGGTGTGATTGTAGCAGTCAGCTAAATATGTATTCAGAAAAATATTGTGGCAAGAATTGTATTAGTTTTGCCATGAAAAATCTACTTATTGTAAAATCAAAATTTAACAATTATGAATAAAATGATTAAGTCAGTTTCAACGGCATTTGCTCTTGTGGCAATGTTATCATTCCAAATGGATGCTCAAAAAATAGCGGTAGTAGATATTACAACTATTTTAGAAAGTGTCGAAGAATACCAAAAGGCTCAAGAAGCTTTGGACAAACAAGCTAGTCAATGGAGACAAGAAATTGCTCAGGAGTACGACAACATCAAAGGGATGTACAATAAATACCAAGCAGAACAAGTCTTGATGAGTGACGAGGCACGTCGTCAAAGAGAAGACGAAATTATGGAGAGCGAGAAACAGGTTCGTGAATTGCAGCGTCGTAAGTTCGGACCAGAAGGAGAGCTTTTTCAGCGCAGACAAGAACTTGTACAACCCATTCAAGAAAAAGTGTATCGCATCATAGAAAATTATGCAAATGATCGCGGTTATGATTTTATCTTTGACAAGTCGAGTAGTGCAGGCTTGATTTTCAATAATCCAAATTACGATATCACAGAAGATGTAATTAGTAGATTGTAATCACCTGTTGATAAATAGTAGCTTTTGGATGGGTTTTATTTTTTAATCATCCAATAGCCCATTTATCTAATATCTGTTATTACCTTTGCAATCCATTTTAAAAATTATCTATTCAAATTCATTAAAATGAAATATATACTTAAAATTACTGCTCTTTGTTTAATTCTTTCCACTGTAGCATTCACGGCACAAGCACAAAAATTTGGCTACATCAATTCCTCTGAAATATTGGCGGAATTGCCAGAAGTGAAGCAGGCAAATGCAAACATTGATGCACTGAGAAAACAGTTAGAAAAGAAGTATCAACAAGATATCCAGTCATTGCAGACGTCATATCAAGCTGTACAGAAGCAAGTTGCAGAAGGTGCGCTTTCTCCAAAACAACAGGAAGAAGAAGCCACAAAATTGCAAAAGAAAGAAGAAGAATTGAGAAAATTTGAAACAGAAAGTCAGCAGAAGTTGGCAGCTAAACAGCAAGAGTTGATTCAACCCATCTTGGATAAGGTCAACCAAGCTATTCAAGATGTAGCTAAGGAAAATGGTTTTCAATTTATTTTTGATGAAGCTGTATTGCTTTACAGAGATGAAAGCCAAAATGTAGCTTCAATGGTGAGGGCTAAATTAGGAATGTAAAAGAAGTTTGCATCGAACTAGTTACGTCCTGAAATTTACAAATCATATTGTATCTGTTGCAAATAGGTTAAATAGAGTTCCGAAGTTTTTCAAAGAAGACTCCGGAATTTTAATTTTTACCTAAAATCATTGAAGTCTTTCTTAGAATATTTAGTCGAAAATAGAGGTAGTAAAGTCCTGAATTACTATTTTTATAGTCTGTCTAATTTTCTTTCAATCAGGTGATTACGAATATTTAGTAGTGCAAAAACAATGCTTCAGGAAGGCTATAAAATGTGAAACTAGTCTTAGATAGAATAAAAAAAGGTCATAGCTTTGCGTCAGACACTTATGAGAAAGAATAAAAGACACTTGACACAGACAGACTATGACCCAAACACCTACTTTATTGACACTAGTTATGTTCTTCAAGTTATGAGGTGGACTACGCTTTGTATTTGAATTTTACTTAATTGTAAAATTATTGATGCAAATATACAAAAAAAAGTTATTGTTGCGATTATATTATTCGATATAATGTTCACATCGAAGTAAATTGCTATTAATCAACGCTTTTGGCACTTGAAATTAGTACTTAGTTTTCTTACTTCCAATTTGTGGAAGTTAGCTTAGATGGTCTAAAAAAATTGTGAGTAGAATTTGATATTCTGTACCTGAAGCATAGTAATAAAACTTAATGCCAAACGTATATCAATAAATTCATTGTAGATTGCTTTTCTTTTGCTAATAAGAAAACTCGTTTGGTAGCCTGCACAAACCCATACCTTATTATCTTTGCATTCCATGAATAGCATTGATCTTTCTATCGTCATTGTCAATTACAACGTTAAATACTTTTTAGAGCAAGCACTGTTAGCGGTTCAAAAGGCAGCACAGGACTTATCGGTAGAGGTATTTGTAGTGGATAATAACTCAGTGGATGATTCGGTTCAGATGGTTCAGCAAAAATTTCCTGATGTCAAGTTAATTGCCAATAAACACAATCCTGGATTTTCTATTGCAAATAATCAAGCCATACGACGAGCTAGGGGTAAGTATGTTCTTCTGCTCAATCCCGATACAGTGGTAGAAGAAGATACTTTCGTAAAGTGCTTTAATTTCATGGAAGCACATCCAAAAGCGGGTGCGCTAGGCGTGAAAATGATTGATGGCACAGGAGCGTTTCTACCTGAGTCAAAGAGAGGTTTTCCAAGTCCCTTTACCGCATTTTGTAAGACTTTTGGATTAGCTAATTTTTTCCCAAAATCCTCTACCTTCAACCGTTATTACATGGGGCATTTAAGTAAAGATGAAACTAACCCTGTGGATGTGCTAGCGGGAGCATTCATGTGGATACGAAAAAGTGTGCTAGATAAAATTGGCTTACTCGACGAGCAGTTTTTTATGTATGGTGAAGACATTGACTTGTCCTACCGAATTAGTTTGGCAGGTTTCCAAAATTATTATTTTGCGGATACGGCGATTATTCACTACAAGGGAGAAAGTACAAAAAAAGGAAGCCTAAACTACGTCCGAGTTTTTTACAATGCTATGATTCTTTTTGCTCAGAAACATTTTCAAGGGCAGCAGGCTTCGTTATTTATTTTGATATTGAAAGGAGCTATCTATTTTCGTGCTTTTCTAACACTATTTAGTAATTCTATTAAGCAGTTATACCTGCCTTTTTTGGATGCCACAGTTATTTACTGGGGCTTAATTTTTTTAAAGAACTTTTGGAGTAACTATCATTTTAAACAAGCAGATTACTATCCCGACTGGCTGATTTACTTCAATTTTCCAATTTATACGCTCATTTGGCTGACTGGAATATATTTTAACGGGAGCTATGAGCAAAAAGGTGATTTGAGAAGATTGGTGCGAGGGGTATTGTTGGGTACGGTCATTATTGCAGCAATTTATGGCTTTTTACCTTTAGAATACCGAGCATCTAGAGCTATCATTATTTTAGGTACAATTTGGACCTTGACTTCGACTACTTTGCTTCGGTTAATACTGCACTTTATTCAATTTCGCAATTTTAAGATTGGCAAAACAAAACTCAAAAACCTCATTATTATTGGCTCACTGCCAGAAAGTAAACGAGTGCAACAGCTACTATCACAAGCCAATGTAGAGCAAAATTTTATTGGCACAGTAGCACCCGAAACAATAAATCACAGCACTGAATACTTGAGTGCTATGGAACAACTCTCAGAAGTCGTACAAATATATGATGTAGAGGAAATTATTTTTTGTTCTAAAGACGTAAGCTCAGAGACCATTATGAAATGGATGACGCAGTTGGGTGCAACAATTGATTACAAAATTGTTCCGCTTGAGAGCATTTCTATTATTGGCAGTCATTCCAAAAATGCTCCGGGCGAACTTTACACCATTGATGTTCAGTACAACATAAATCAACCTTTGCAACGCAGAAATAAACGCTTGCTAGATGTGCTACTGAGTTTTTTGGTATTACTTACTTTTCCCCTTCATCTATTATTCATTAAGCATCGCATACAGTTTACGAAGAACTTAATGCAAGTGCTACTCAATCAAAAATCATGGGTGGGTTATGCCGCTGCCAATCATTCTTCTTTGCCTAAATTGAAGCGAGGAGTATTGGATATTACTGACCATGTGAATAAGAATATTCAACTCAATACTAGTACTTTAGAGCGGCTCAATTTTTTTTATGCTAAAGATTATAGTATTGATAAAGACATTGAAATTATCTGGAAAAGTTATCACAAATTGGGTAAAGCGTCTTCATAATTTTTGTAAATTCACAAAATTATCAGTCTAAAGTTATCATATATGTTCACGAAATACAGTCGTTTCATTTTCACTCTGTACCTGATGCTGAATCAAATCCTTATTGTTGCTCAGAGTAATTACACAGAAAACATTCCAGGTACTAAAATGGGCATTGACATGGTATATGTGAAAGGAGGCAGTTTTGAAATGGGCTTACCAACTTCGCACGAATGGTACGAAGCACAAGAAGGTGTGCCTCAAACTGTTCGAGTAGATGCCTTTTGGATAGGAAAGTACGAACTTACATTCGATCAATTTGTCGTCTTTCAATACAAAAATCAGGATACACAAGTAGCCACTTCGGAGGCGAAATACTTTGATGTAGATGCGATCTCTCGACCGACTCCCCCCTACGAAGATATGGCATTTGGTATGGGAACAGTTGGTGGATTTCCAGCAGTGAGTATGACGCAGCAGGCTGCACTGCGCTATTGTAAATGGCTGTACTTGAAAACGGGGCATTTCTATCGTCTGCCAACAGAAGCAGAATGGGAATACGCCTGCAAAGCTGGTTCTACTGCCGTTAAAGTAGATAATGTAGAAGAAATGGCTTGGTACTATGAAAATAGTTATGAGCAATTCCATAAAGTGGGGGAGAAAGCCCCAAATTTATTAGGCATACACGATATGCAAGGCAATGTAGCTGAATGGACGCTAGACAAATACCTAGCAGACTATCACGAGCAATTGGCTGAAAACTCAGATAACCCATGGATAAAACCAACTGCAAAATATAAGCATACTACAAGGGGTGGCTCTTATGATGATAATGCAGAAGATTGTCATTGTTCGGCTCGGCTGCCCTCTAGTCCTCGTTGGCAATATCGCGATCCACAAATTCCAAAAAGTATTTGGTGGAATACCGATGCACCCTTTGTTGGGTTTCGATTATTGCGTCCATTGAAGCAACCCAACCATGAATCAATTATGGACTTTTTTGAAGTGGCAATAATAGATTAATATTATCCACACTATTTACTTCGTCTTTTGGATGAACCGTTTGTATCAAAGAAGTATTATCTTAACGAGGAATAAAAAAATAGTAAAGCAGTCAAGTAAGTAAGTGGACAAAATTGTTGATGGGTTCAGATTGTTTATTTACAAAACTTTCTGCTTAATGTGATTATTACCTCATCAAACATTCAAACCTGTCTATTCAAATAACAATTTCAAATAAATAAATTATGCAAAAATTATCTTTGGTGTTGCTCAGTTTAATGATTCTAGTGGTGCTTTCTTCTTGTTCCAGCAAAATGCTAGAGCTTAGTTTACAGCCAACTACTTCAGATGTATTCACTTACCGAACGGTCAACGAAACAGAGACCAGCATTTCTATAATGGGAATGGATCAGATAGTGCTTGTTGAACAGACCATTGATCAAGCCTATAAAATCAATGAAGTAAAGCCAGATGGAACAATTGATGTAACAATCAAGACTGCTGCAATCAAAATGGAGCAGACTAATCCAATGATGAATAGGAAATTTGACTCAGAAAATCCAGAAGATAGCGAGCCAAAAGGAATGCTAGACGGATTATCCAATATGATTGGCAAAGAAATTCAAGTAAAATTGGATAAGAAAGGTCGTATGATTTCAATGGATGTGGAGGACGATATGTTGGAGGATCTTTTTGATGAAAGTGCAGGGGGCGATCAAATGAAAGCACAGATGGAAGGGCTTTTTGGTGAAAGTGCTATTAGCAATAATCTTAAGCAGTTGACTGGCTTTTATCCTGAGCAGCCTGTAAAAGTTGGCGATAGTTGGGTAACGAATAATGTAGTGGAGACTGGAATGAAAATGAATGTTAGCACTACCTATACCCTAAAAGAGCGAAAAGGAGGAATTGCAGTCATTGATTTCAAATCAGATATCGTAACAGCAGAAGGAGTAGAACCAATGGAGATGATGGGAATGAAAATGACTTATGATTTAAAAGGTACACAAACAGGTACTACACAAGTAGATGAAAAAACAGGTTGGGCTACTAAGACACAAAGTCAGCAAGACCTAAAAGGGAAAATGAATATGTCGGGTGGACAAATGGGTGATATGAGTGCCGATATGAAAATCACTACTAATTATTCTCTTGTAAAAATGGATAAGTGATTGCAAGTTTGGCACTTACCAGTAAGTATTACCATTTTTTGAATAAGTCATTACTTTTATACCAGTCAAAAAGGTTTTGATGTAACTGCCCAGAGTTTTCCTAAACTTTGGGCAGTTCTAATAACAGAGAATTTGTAAAAAGTAGCTATTCAGCAACTCTAGCATTGGAATAATTGCAACAAAAACGACATATTTTCTAGTTCAAGCTAGTAAAATGTAAATTAGATTTACTTACATTTTCATGTTCATGGTGGCGTTTGATTTTTTTACGAGCATTTGTAATAAAAAACTTCCACCCAATTTTTACTACAATCTAAGCACCATGCCTAGTCCTAACCAATCGCCTTTTCGAATTGCGCCAGCGGTGCTTTGATAGTAAAGATTATTGACGTTCTTTCCATCGCCTAAGTCGCCGTTGTTGCCTTCGTGCCAAGTGTAATGTAGGGACAATTTTAAATGTTGTGGGTGTAAATACCAATTTACGCCAAAATCATAATTGTGATCAACGCCTGAAAAAGTATTAACAGCCATAGCTTCTGCTTGCGCTTCAGCATCTGTTGCTCCATCGAACTGCATAACCATCAACAGCGGCTCTAGCACGGATTGATTCTTGATATTTACGTTATAGCTCACCCGAAGATGGCGGGCTTGCGATGATCCCAAGTTGCTGTTTTCAGCTCGTTGTAGAAGCGTCCATTCGGCATCTACGTTCCAGTTGTTCCAGTTAAAGAGCAAGTCAAAGTTATAAGCCGTGTTGCGATCATAAAAATCAGTTGTACCTTGCCAAGCAGTAGCTGCTGAAATCGTCAGCCCCCTACGTTCGCTAAAGTAATTTATTTTATAGCCAATTCGATAGGAAGATTGCTCGGGGTCTCCTATGGATAGAGATAATCTACCTGATAGCAACGGTGAAAACGCGCTCCCTACTGAGTTACCTCCTAAATCATAATAAACAGGATTGTAAATGCCTAAATCATATCTTAGACTTACTTTCTTTTCGGGTTTATAGAATAAGCCTCCTAAATTTAAGCCCATGCTTCGCCCTGGACCTCTACCGACTAAATGGCGACGTATGTAGTTTTGTGACCAAATCTTTTCAAGTGAGGTAACGCTCAAGGCACTTGTCATACTTTCACGTCCAAGTTGAACAGGAAAATAGCCTCCAATGAGATTTAGGTGATCTTTTTTGTTCATTTTCCAATGAAAGTAGGCTTCCCACATATCAAAAGAGGGTAAGTTGCTATTGTTAGCACCGCCTGAAAATCCTGAAAGTACATCGCGTCCGACGAAGTCGAATGCTCCAATTACTCGTATTGAAAGATCTTTGTAAGGAGTAGCTTTAAGACCAAATCTGATTCTGCGGAACAAAAAGTTGAGGCGATTATCCACTTTTTCATAGACCGCTTTTTCTTCATTCCAGCGTAATTGATTATTGGTGTAAGTTGCCCACATTTGTGCAGCTAGTACAGGTTTAATCTCGTATTGCTCCAATCTTTTTAACCAATTTACGTCAGCACTAGTATTTTGTGCTCTTGATTGAGAGGAAAAAAGAAGGAAGATGAAAAGAACAAATAAGCGATTCATTAGGCTGTTCAACTCTTTTTAGTTAAATTCATGAGCAAGCGGTTTGCTAAAGTTCGGATTTCCAAGCTATTAATCCACCGTCGAGATTAAAAATCTTATCCTCATCAAAACCTCCATTTTTCATCAAAGTGCAGACTCTGATGCTGCGCCTACCCGTTCGGCAATATATGAAGAAAGTTTCATGTTTTCCAAATTTCGTTAATTGCTCCCATAAATCTTCTTCAAAATAACTGATGTTTACTGCTCCTTCGATGTGGCCGTCTTTGAATTCTTCTGCTGTGCGAACATCAATGATGATAGGCTTCTCGTAAGTACTAATTTTGGCTTCAAAAGCCTTTGGCAGCAGGTTGTTCAATTGTGCTTTTAGCAATCGCCAACGCGGTGTTTTGCAGGATTGATCTTGATTTTGTTCCATTTTTTTTGATTTTCATTTTATTCTATTCCACGAGACACTAGAGGTCTCCAGAAAATGCAAGGAAATAGCTCACTTTACTCCCACCTCATTAAACAAGATTTAGCGTAAAACCTCAAGGCTTTAAGTATCACTGAGTTTTGTATGTCTTAGCCTTTTGATGTAGTCTCAATATCTTTCTTACATCTGTCAATAATTTGACATTCCTTATGATTATACAAGTTAATGAACAACTAGATCAATAATAGAGAAGTTGATTCAGAAAATGAGTTCCTATGTTACGGTGTCTTACATTAACCTTTTTTCTTTTTGGAAGTGCTACTAATTCGATTTTGGCACAGGCTTGCTGCTCGGGAGGAGTACCCGTCTCCAGCAATCTTGGTCTGCCTGCTGCCAGTGCAAACGTTCTTCAATTAAGCCTAACTTACGATTTGAATGCTCTAAATACGCTAAAGACAGAAACGCAGCGAGAAGATAGCCAAGAACGCAAACGCATCACACAATCCACTTTATTAGAAGTGGGCTATTCATTTAATGATAAATTCTCGGCAGATGCCTTCTTTTCATTTGTTCAACAGGATCGCCTAATCAAACGCTCCAATGATCTAGCAAGAACTAGGGGAGTGGGCGATGCTGTTTTGCTATTAAAATATAACTTCTTTTCCAATCTTGACCAGACTACTAGTTTTTCAATGGGTGTAGGAATTAAATTTCCTTTGGGAGCGACCGATAAATTCTCGGATAATAGTCCTATTCAACCTAGTTTGGATTTGCAACCCGGCAGTGGTGCGTGGGATGGTCTGCTTTGGGGACAATTTTCCCATGCGCTTCATTTTCGACCTAGCTTGAGTTTTGTCTCTACGAGTATTTACAGTTATCGAGGTAAATTCAATGACTATTTGTGCCAAGTTGGTCAATGTAATACTTATCAATTTGGTCAAGAATTTCAATTGATGGCAGGCTTAGCAGATCGAGTTGCCATTGCAAAATATCTCCTTGACCCTAGCTTGACGTTCAGGTATCGAACAGTAACTACAGATTCGTTCAATGACAATCCAAGACCGGGTACAGGCGGAGATTTTGGTTTTGTAGCAGGAGGATTAGCATTTTGGCTGAGTCCCACTTTTTCAGCTAATGTAAACCTAGAAGTGCCTTTTTATGCAAGAGTAACGGACACTCAGGTGAGTCCTACTTATCGCTTTACAGTAGGTATTTATAAGCGTATTGGTTTTTCTGAAAATACATCATCAATCCTTTCTAAATTATGAATAACATGACATTTATTAAATTGATAATCGTTATTGGAGTGTTTATTGCAACAGCTTGTAATGAAAATGACACTGTAATTGCTGATAATACTGTCGTGCCAGAAACTGAAACAGGCACTATAAGTTGTGAGGCAGAACTTAAGTTTTCGACAAGTAATAGAGTTGACCCCAAAGTTGGTCAGCGCAATTGGTTGATTCCGCAGAATCAGGTGAGAGATGGAGGTCCTGGTAAGGATGGAATTCCTTCTATTGACAAACCGCGATTTACAGATGCCGAGTCAGTGGATTTTTTGACTGCCGAAGATCTAGTGATCGGTATTAGGGTAGGGGAGGAAATTAGAGCTTATCCTCACCCTATTTTGGACTGGCATGAAATTGTCAACGACAAATTATGTGATCTAAACATAGCAGTTACTTATTGTCCCTTGACGGGAACTGCCATAGGCTGGAATAGAACAATAGATGGGGTTGCAACAACATTCGGTGTGTCTGGCTCATTGTATAACACGAACTTGATTCCTTATGATCGAAAAACAGACAGCAACTGGTCGCAAATGCGAATGGACTGTGTGGAAGGAACATTGCAAGGAACAAATGTTGAAGTATTTCCACTTGTCGAAACTAGTTGGACGACTTTCAGATCGCTCTACCCCAAAGCTAAAGTTTTGAATACCAATACCGACTTTTCAAGACCTTATAACAGATACCCCTATGGCGATTACAAAACGTCGGATGCACTTATTTTTCCTGTGAATAACGAAGACAATCGCCTGCCTAAGAAAGAGCGCGTTTTGGGCATTGTTGTAGAGGATGCAGTCAAAGCCTACCGATTTGTTTCTTTTCGTGAAAAACGAATTGTGCAGGAACAAATTAATGGTTTAGATATAGTTGTATTGGGCAGCGAAGAAGATAATTACTTGGTAGCTCATGAGTCTTCATTAAGTGATGGTACGAAATTAACATTCCAAGTAAGTGACGAACAAGGCATCATAGCCACAGACCAATTGGGTAACAAATGGGATATTTTTGGCTATGCTGTAGTAGGACCTAATCAAGGAGAACAATTATTACCCACTCGTTCTTACATTGGTTATTTCTTCAGTTGGGCAGCCTTTTATCCGCAAATAGATATTTTTGAATCGTAAGAATAGCTAACAAAAAAGGATTCACACAGCTAAGTGGGAATCCTTTGTAAAACAAAAATGCGGAGGAAGAGGGATTCGAACCCCCGGTGGGCGTTAACCCACGCTGGTTTTCAAGACCAGTGCATTAAACCAGCTCTGCCATTCCTCCAAGGCTGATTGTTGCGTCTCCTTTCAAAAAGGATTGCAAAGATAGTAGTGTTTTTCTGAAATAGAAATACTTGTTGCATGAAAAGTTGAAAAGATAACAAAAGAGGTATCAAAATAATTCGCCTAGGAAGGAAGTGATCAGATTTTAGATGGATAAATCTTTCTGAAGTCTTAGTTTATAAACAATTACTAAGCCAACTATCAATCGTCTTTAGCCTCGTATTTTACTACGCCATTTACAATAGTCATCAGTACTTTTGTATCCAAGATATCATCTTCTGGACAATTAATAAGGTCATTAGAAAGTACAGTAATATCTGCTACTTTTCCAACACTTAAAGAACCTTTAATGTCTTCTTCAAAAGCTCCAAAAGCGGGTGTAAGTGTGTAAGAAGTAATAGCTTCTTCTCTTGTCATAGCCTGCTCGGGGAAAAATTCCATATCTGGGTTGCTGCGTTTGCGAGTTACGGAAGCATAATAACACTCGATAGGGCTAATGTCCTCTACGGGTGCATCCGTACCATTCATAATGATTGCTCCAGCATCAATCAATGATCGCCAAGGATAGGCACCATATCTAGCTCGCTCTTCGCCCAATCGTTTCACAACATAGGGCGCATCAGAGGTGCAGTGTACGCCCTGCATAGAAGCAATAACGCCCATGGCTCGAAATCTAGGCATATCCGTTGTGTCAAGATGCTGTGCATGTTCTACTCGCCAGCGCAAATTTTTCTTTTTAGGATGTTCGTAGAAGGCTTGTTCGTATATATTTAGCACCATGCGGTTGCCTCGATCTCCAATGGCGTGGGTACACATTTGCAGATCGTTACTGATGGCAATATCTGCTACTTTTTTGATCTCTGAAATAGGAGTTGTGTTCTGCCCTAAAAAGTCAGCTTTGTCATCATATGGACTTAGTAGCCATGCTCCAAAGGCACCCAATGCACCATCCATATAAGCCTTGATTGCTCTAACGGTAAAGAAGTTATTACCTATTCCAACCATCGGAAATTTAGTTATTTCTTCTTCTAAATTATCCTGAGCGGCACTAATCATTGCCCATAATCTTACCTCTAGCTCGCCTGCTTCTGCCAGTTTTTTGTAGCGATCAATTTCTGCAAAACTAGAACCTGCATCTTGAAAAGAAGTTACGCCATTTTCTAAACTGTTCTGTTCCGCTAGTTCAATTTGTTGATACCATTCTTGTAATTTCTCTTCTTCTGAGAGTGTGCTGCGCCAAGATTGGTAAGCATTTTCAATAATGCCCTCGGCAGTTTCCTCGAATACACCAATCGCTTCCCCTTGGCTATCTCTAACAATTTCTCCTCCTACTGGATTTGGTGTTTCTTTACTCACTCCTGCCAATTCCATAGCTTTGGCATTTGCGAAAAGACTATGTCCACTTGCATGGGTCAGCATGACTGGATTGTTAGGTGTTACTGCACTCAATTCATCGTGGTAAGGATAGCCTAGCACTTGAAGTGTCAAAGGTTCATTCCACTTTTCCTGATGCCAACCCCGACCAATAATCCATTCGCCCGGTTTAGCTGTTTTAGCGCGCTCTGCTACTTCATTTACTATTTCATTCCAGTTCTTAGATTTCATGAAATTCAAATTCATTAAACTTTTTCCTAAGCCAGAAAAATGACCGTGCCCCTCAACGAACCCCGGCATTGTGAACTTTCCTTCCAAATCAATAACTTTTGTGGAATCACCGATATATTTTTTAATTGCTCTATCGCTGCCTGTGGCAATGATTCTGCCCTCTGCTATTGCTAGTGCCTCTGCTTTGGGAGCACTTCTATCTACTGTGTAAATATTGCCATTCACAAGTACCATTTCAGCTAGTTCAGTAGGGCTGTTAGATTGGCAAGCCACTGATAATAAGGCAATTAAGGCGTAAAATATAAAGTGTTGTATCTTTTGCATTTATAAAATGTTGTAAATTTTCCAATACGAATATAGTACATATTTCGCTAATTGTAAATGATAAAGACGTTTTACAATTAGAATCATAAGTGAATGGTTGGTTTTATCTGTTTAGGTAAGTGAACAGGTTTAAATGTTTATTTGCTCAAATATTTAGTGATATAATAATCACATTAACAGGAAATTGTGTGAAGCAATAAATGATTTTGTTCACTTATGTAAGTGTTATGCTTTTCGTTTATTTAGTTTGGAAAAATATCTTTGTTCTATCAATCAGAAAAATAAATCTGTATGAATATGTCAAAACAGGGCTTTGTCCACTACGAAGTCAAATCGCAACTGGGCATTATCACCTTTTCGCATCCTGCCCATAATTCACTACCATCTCCTCTTTTACTACAAATTGTAAATGCTATTCAGGAAGCGAGCAAAGAGGATAAAGTAAAGGTTATCTTACTTCAAAGTGGTGGCGATCGCACTTTTTGTGCCGGGGCAAGTTTTGATGAACTACTTGAACTGCAAGATCAAGAAACAGCGCAACAATTTTTCATGGGCTTTGCTAATGTTATTAACGCTATGCGAAAATGTCCCAAATTGATTTTAGGAAGAGTGCAAGGCAAAGCGGTCGGTGGAGGCGTTGGCTTGGCTGCTGCAGTGGATTATTGTTTTGCTACTCAATATGCTTCCGTAAAACTGAGCGAATTATCCATTGGTTTCGGTCCGTTCGTAATAGCGCCAGCTGTTATGCGTAAAATTGGACTAGCTGCTACTTCACATCTCAGCATCAATGCCCAAGAATGGAAAACAGCAGAATGGGCTAAAAAAAAGGGGCTATTCGTAGAAGTGTTCAAGGACAAAGAACAAATGGACAGTTACATCGAGCATTTTACTCAATCTTTGCTCACCTACAGCCCACAGGCAATGCGGCAGATTAAACAAATATTCTGGGATGGTACAGCAAACTGGGATGCTCTGCTGGCAGAACGTGCAGCTATGAGTGGCCGTTTGGCACTTACTGAATTTACCCGAGCGGCTTTGGAGCGTTTTAAACAAAAAGAATGATTGTGATAACTTTTTCCTAATAGAAGATTGAAAGTGCTTACTTTTCAGTCAAACAGCAATCTCAAATGATTTAGTCGCAAGTCCAGCAAGTAGTGTATTTGTTTTGTAGGTACTAAAAGTGATAAATAGTTACTAATTTTGCTCCAAAATAATAGACATTCAAATGATACAACGCATCCAATCTATTTATCTAGCACTTGCTGGAGCTTCCTGCTTAGCTTTATTCGGTTTGCCATTTGCTACTACTGATGAACCCATCTATGAGTCGGCTCTTTTTACCGATAGTGTTTACAATGTAAATGACAATATAGGACTAGTCTTACTATTTGCAGGTGCTGGTTTGATTGCCCTCGTATCTATTTTTTTATTCAAAAACCGCTCTTTGCAAATCAATTTAAGTCGCATAGCAATCGTTGCAACGATTATAGGTTTTGTGTTAGGAATCGTACTATTCCTCACCGATGATATTACTAAAAATGGCGAAACCCTACCTGCTCCCGATGATGGTCTAGGTGTTTTCTTACCTATTTTGGCAACTATTTTATTGATTCTAGCTTTAAGAAATATTAGAAAGGACGAAAAAATTGTAAGATCGGCTGACCGTTTAAGATAGCCGATCAGAAAGCTGCCTGCCGAAAAATTAATTTCACATCCATTACTGCAACACAATCTGTTGGCTGTATGTGTTTTGGCTCGTTTGTAGCTGCAAGTAATAAACTCCTGCTGGCAAACTACTGCGCTGAACAGTATGCTGCTGTGTACCTGCTGCAATAGCTATTGACATTTGGTGGACTAGCCTACCGTAAATATCGTACAAATACATTGTTCCATTTTCATTAACTTCACTGCTGATACTTACAGTAAAAGTCGTTCTTACTGGATTTGGATAAATATTTACATTCCAATTGTTGCTGCCTTTGAGCGTAGCAGTGCGAATAGGAGAATACTCAAAAGCACCATTCAAGTCTATCATTTTCAGGCGGTAATAGTAAGGGATACCCGTCTTTACAGCAGTATCTTTGTAGGTATAGCTAGCTGCTTCTAGCGCATTATCTTTTCCAGTCACCCATGCGATTTTCTGAAAAGCCTTGCTATCAGTGCTTCTTTCCACTTCATAACCCGAAAAATCTTGCTCGCTCGCACTTTCCCACATCAGTTGAATCGCTTTTTGTGTAGCTGTGGCAGTGAATTGGGTAAGTTCTACGGGAAGGGGGACGTTGGTTGCTGAGCCGTTTACAGTAGGTGTAAAATCTGTTAAACTTATACCAATATTAGGTACGACATTCATTTCAAAACCTGAGGAAGGAGCTATTTCAAAAGTACCTGTTCCGCTTCCTGCACCGTTATGCGCTATTTCAATAAGTTCCACCCATTCGTCGAGTATCCAATTTTCAGGTAGAGCAAATGGAGTACTCAGAGCAGCAGAGAATGCTTGGTACTCAAAACTACCACTAACTTCTTCTACACCAGCTTTGACAACATTATATGTTGGACTAGGCACAATTATATTTCCTAGATCTACACCATAGGATTTTAACCATCTTATTCCAAAAGTAATATCTGTAATGAACTCTGAAGTTGTTGGTGGAGTTCCTGAGGTAATTCTTACATCTACTGCTATTGTGTTATCACTTACATACCTTGCTCTGATCTCATAGGATTGAGAAAAGCCTGTAATATTTAGAAAGATGACTATTCCTAACGTGTAGAGAGTTTTCATATTTCGATTGCTAATTTGATGGAACGTGTGTTTGAATTATAGTAGTTACATTGCTCAACCCGACTGTCGCCAGAACAACGTTTTTGTCATTTCTTACACCTGAGAATGTTGTAGTGCCGCTTAAATTCACATCTGCCATATTGTAACCAGAAATGATATTAGTCACATTATTTAATCCAACCACTCCTAAAACCACATTTTTGTCATTATTTGCTCCTGAAAATTTTACAGCACCATCTCCATTCGCATCCCCTGCCCACAACATGCGCACTCCGTTGGCTTCATACATTGGCTCGTTAGCAATATTAGGGTTTGTATAAACAGCCACTCCACCTTGTGCAACAGGCTTTGTAAAATCAACCACTGTCTGCGCTGAAAGCATACTTCCACTAAAGATCAAGCATACTGCTATTGTTATTTGTCTTTTTTTCATGTAACTATGGATTATGATTTACTCATTGTTGGTTTTCTTTTATAAGATGCACTTTGGAAGTCTGTAGCACACTTTTGCATAACCTACAGGAGGAATCAAGACGTATCTTACAGACTGTAATCGATTAGCAATACAAATATATATCTTTTTTCTCAATTTAATTATTCTTTTCATAGGAAAAAGGTGATCGAACGGAAGTTGCCTCCTCGTCTCTAAGTTTCTTGTCTGCTACTATTCTAAAAAACACGCACAATTGCTTACTATTGCAATGGGAATAAATAAGTAAGCATTGGAAAGATACACTACCCTGCGACAAGTTCAGGCAGCCATAGCGAAAGAGGAGTTGACTTTGCTAGATTTGGTGGAGCATTACTTGAATCAAATAGCAGCGACGGCTTCACTCAATATATACATCGAGGTGTTTGAGGCAGCAGCGAAGGAGCGGGCGATACACTTAATGCAGAAGCCTAAAGCGCAGCGAGGCAGACTTTTTGGGATGGTCATTGCTATAAAAGATGTACTTTGTTATGAAGGTCATGCTGTAACGGCAGCTTCTAAAATACTTCAGGGCTTCATTTCGCCTTATTCAGCAACGGCTATTCAACGATTGATTGCAGCCGATGCCATTATTATTGGTCGAACCAACTGCGATGAATTTGCAATGGGCTCAACAAACGAAAACTCGCACTATGGCATTACGCGCAATGCCGCTGATCCGACTAAAGTGCCGGGAGGGTCTTCGGGTGCTTCGGCAGTGGCAGTGCAAGCGGGTACTTGTTTGGCTGCTTTGGGCTCTGATACAGGAGGGTCAGTGCGCCAGCCGGCTGCACTCTGTGGCGTAGTAGGCATGAAACCCACCTACGGGCGCATTTCTCGCTACGGCCTATTGGCTTATGGCTCATCGTTTGATCAGATTGGTACATTGACGAAAAGCGTGGAAGATGCTGCGCTGCTGTTGGAAGTGATGGCAGGAAAAGATGATTTCGATAGCACTGTTAGTCAGCGCGAAGTGCCACCATATTCCAAGCAACTCCACTTTGAGGGTAAAGCTAAGATAGCGTACTTCAAATCAGCGTTGGAGCATCCTAAATTAGATGCAACCGTCAAAGCCCAGACTCATGCTTTCATCAAAAAGCTCAAGATGGCAGAACATGAGGTGGAGTGCATTGAGTTCAATTACTTAGATTACATCATTCCTGCTTATTATGTGCTGACGACTGCGGAAGCCTCTTCTAATCTTTCTCGCTACGATGGCATCCGATATGGCTATCGCAGTTCCAATGCAAAGAATTTGCGAGCAACTTACACCAAATCGCGTTCCGAAGGTTTTGGCACAGAAGTCAAGCGACGCATCATGTTAGGAACATTTGTTTTGAGTGCGGGTTATTACGATGCTTACTACACCAAAGCTCAGCAAGTGCGACAGATCATTTCGCAACGCACCAAAGCAATATTTGAACAGTACGATTTCATTCTTACGCCAGCTAGTCCAACGCCAGCTTGGACGATCGGACAAATGAAGGACGATCCAGTCGAGATGTATCTCTCCGATATTTTTACTGTCCATGCCAATATGGTAGGCATTCCAGCAATTGCCTTGCCAATTGGACAAACCGAAGCTGGCTTGCCTATTGGAGTGCAGTTGATGGCCAATAAGTTTGAGGAGAGTAAATTGATGAGCTTTGCCAATAAGTGCTTTACTGTTTAGCGTTGAACATAGCTTACTTTTTACTTGTCTTTTATGAGATAGCGCATTAGTTGAAAGAACTTAGAAATACAATGGATGGAGTTGCAAAAATAAATCAAAAATATACCTTTAAAGAGTACTTAGCTTTTGAAGCCGCCGCTGAAGAAAGGCATGAGTATCACGACGGCACAATTTGGGCAATGGCGGGTGGCACCATACAACATGGCATCATAGCCAATAGCATTGGAACTGCTTTGGATAACGAAATAGACCGATTAGGGAAAAAGTGTACTGTTTTAAACTCAGATGTAAAAGTTAAAATTGAAAAATACAATAAGGTGATTTACCCAGACGTATCCGTTGTCTGCGGGAACATTGAGCATTATGAAAGTAACTCAACCATTGTAGCAAACCCCATTTTATTAATTGAAGTATTATCCGCCTCAACGAAGCAGTATGATAAAAGTGATAAATTTGAGATATACAGAAGTATGCCTTCTTTTAAGGAATATATGATTGTTTATCAGACAATTCCAAAGGTGCAAACTTGGTTCAAAGAAGCTGATGATCTTTGGCGTACTGGTAATGCAGAAGGGCTAGATAGTAAGATCATGCTTTATTCAGTAGGATTTGAATTAGCGTTGGCTGATATTTATAAACGAATAGACAATCTGAAAGATTTACCAGCAGATTTAAACGAGGCTTATTAACCTCGGGCTTTAGCTGAAAAATTTAGAAGCATATAGAGACAATATGAAATACAGAGCATTGAGTAAGGACGAACTAGCAGAGTTGGAAACGGAGTTCATACGATTTTTGGCGACCAATCAGGTAACAGCAGCAGACTGGGAAAAACTAAAACAAGAATCGCCCGATAAGGTCAACCGCTTAATTGAACTGTTTAGCGATATTGTTTTTGATAAAATATTGGCAGACATAAATTATTTGGAGTGGAAAATGGAGCAGGATTTACGCACTTTTCAGTTTCATGAAAGCCATATCGAAATGGTGGGTGTACGGGTAATTGGCAATACAGAGCTGAACTTCACAGCTAGTCATTCACCCGAGCAAATGCTGCAACAGATGCAGCTCTCTGGAGCGCAGTTGCAACTTTATACCGGCGAGCGCAGCTACCAAAAAACACGTAAAGAAGAAATTTTTGACTTGATGGAGCAGGGCGCATTAATTTCTAAAGACGGCATGATGTTCAAAACGTTGAAGTCACTAAGGCAGTAGGTTATTCTTGTAGGTCTTTACCTTCTGAAGCATCTTGAGCAGTCGGTCTAATTGATACGGCTCAAAATAAAAATACTCCGTAAACTGTTCCAACTTATAGCGATGCGACTGGTACTTCCGCTTGAAGAAATGCTCCAAAAAAGCAACTCCTTCTGTTATGAAAAGCACTTCAATATGCGGTGCTTGAAAAAGAGAGGATAAATCGAGTTCAATTTCTCGCAGTCGAACGCTTATAGCCCTTGAGGTCAAGCCAATTTTATAAAAAGAAGCATACTCACCCGTTGTGATTTTCAGAAAGTATAATTGAAACTGTTTGAACCACGCCCAGTCTGATTCGTACAGTTGGAGGCGTTCCTGCGTTTCAATCAGCTTGTGTTCTGTTGAATGATAATTATTTAAGGCTTGCCTTGCGTACTGAAGCATTGGTGTGGGACTGCCAAAATCATCTAACTCAAGTAATCTCCAAGACGGAAAAGTAGAAAACTCATCCTTGCAATATTGAATAATCTGCTTTCGCACTATTTGAGCGTCTTGCCGAGTGTGGTTGTCGAGTTGCTGCACAAGCATCCGGATCCATTTTTTATTCCATTCGGACTGACGGAGTATTTGCTGTTCATTATTGCGGAACTTATTAAGCTGTTTCTGAGTTTCGTTGAGCTGCTTTTGAGTATATTGCAAAAGGGTAAGTTGAGTAGGTAGCTCACTTTTCAATCCAAAGAAATCGTTATTTCCGCTTAGACAACTCTTTGTTTCATGTGCAAAATGGTGTGCTAATTGCTTTCCCTTTCTCGCAATCAGTGTTTGTTGGCAATAAGGGCATACTAAATCTGTTCTACCTCGTTTTACTTCCGAGATGTGTATAAGATGTCCGTTCTTCTGACCATAAGGAAGTAACATTTTACTGTAAGTCTGTAGATTCTCTTAGCATTTACCAACCCCAAGTGCCATGACCGCCTTTGAACGGACCGACAATATTTGACGTAATCCAGCCGCCATAAAAATCGCCCTCTTGCGCTTGCACTTGCTCCTCTTCCACATAGCAAACATCTATCTTACTTGGATAAAATGCTAGGTAGTTTGCTATGGGTTCAAAGTATTTTGAAGGGTTGGCATAACTCCATGCTACTGCTGGAATTACCCTATCTTCTTGCTCGAACATCCAATAAGTTGCAGCACCTTTAAATTCACAGAAAGAATTTCTACCAGGCATCTTTTTGAATAAACTCATCTTCACATCTTCCTCAGGAAAGTAATAAACGGGAGGATGACTAGTTTCTAGCACTCGAAAACCTCGATTTGTAAAGGCAACCGCTATCTCATTTATTACTACTTTTAATTGTTTGGATGTCGCCTCTAATTTTGGTGGTCTAGGGTAGTCCCAGACGCTTTCCTGTCCTTGCTTAGGTTTTATCTTTTTTATCATACTTTTTATCGCATTGCTTTGTAAGCATTAATCAACCCGTTGGTTGAGCTATCGTGTGTAGTAACAACACTATCGTCGTGTAGTTCGGGCAAAATTTTCTTAGCTAATTGTTTGCCAAGTTCTACTCCCCACTGATCGAAGCTATAAATATTCCAAATGATACCCTGCACGAAAATTTTGTGCTCATAGAGAGCGATTAAACTCCCTAGCGTGTGAGGTGTCAACTTTTTGATTAACAAAGAGTTAGTTGGATTATTTCCTTCAAATACTTTGAACGCTTTCACTCGATCAATTTCCGCTTGCGACGTTCCGTCTAATTCTGCCAGTACTGCTGCTTCCGTTTTGCCCATCATTAAGGCTTCGGTCTGAGCAAAAAAGTTAGAAATCAATTTTTGATGATGATCGCCAATATTGTTGTGGCTTTGAGCATGTGCGATAAAATCGCAAGGAATCAACTTTGTTCCCTGATGAATCAATTGATAGAAAGCGTGTTGCCCGTTTGTTCCAGGCTCTCCCCACACAACTGGTCCCGTTTGGTAATTTACTTTTTCACCGTTCCTATCCACATGTTTGCCATTGCTTTCCATATTTCCTTGTTGAAAATAGGCAGGGAAACGGTGCATATACTGATCGTAGGGTAGAATAGCTTCTGTTTCAGCATTGAAAAAGTTGTTGTACCAAACGCCAATCATTGCAAGGATGATCGGTAGATTTTCTTTTAAAGGTGCATGACGAAAGTGGTTATCCATTGCATGGAAGCCTTCCAGCAACTGCTTAAAGTTTTTAAAGCCAATTGTACAAGCAATCGAAAGCCCAATAGCGGAAGTCAAAGAGTAGCGGCCACCGACCCAATCCCAAAAGCCAAATATATTTTCCGCTGCAATGCCGAATGCTTTTGCTCCTTCGATATTGGTAGAAAGTGCCACGAAATGCTTGGCAACCTGTACGTCATCCTTAGCAAATTCTAAAAACCAATTTCTCGCCGTATGTGCATTGGTCATGGTCTCCTGCGTCGTGAAAGTTTTGGACGCAATCATGAAAAGGGTGGTTTCAGGACTGATTTTTTTTAAGGTTTCAGCTATGTGAGTTGCATCTACATTAGAAACATAATGCGGAGTAATATTTTCTTTCCAGTAGGGTTTTAGAGCTTCCGTTACCATTACTGGACCTAAATCCGAGCCACCAATTCCTATGTTGACAATGTCTGTGATTCTTTTTCCCGTAAAGCCTTTCCACTCGCCCGAAAGTAACTTATCAGAAAAGACTTCCATGCGGTCTAGCACTTTGTTCACTTCTGGCATCACGTCTGCTCCATCCACATAAACGGGTTCATTAGAACGATTGCGAAGCGCAACGTGTAGCACGGCTCTATTTTCTGTTCCATTTATTTTTGTACCATTAAACATTTGTGCTGCAGATTCCTTCACACGCATTTCTTCCGCAAGCGCTAGCAGCAAATTTAGTGTCTCTTCTGTAATTCTATTCTTAGAGAAATCTACAATTATATCCTCGAATCGGATACAGAATTTCTTGAATCGATCAGGGTCTTGAGCAAAGAGATCCCGCATGTGGACGTTTTTCATTTCATCGAAATGTGCGCCCAATTTCTTTACCGCTTCTGTTGTTGTTGGATTCAGTCGAGTGTTTGTCATAGTTTAGATGATTTTGAGGGTAAAGTACGAAGTAATTCACGAAACGCATCATAAATCATTCTACAATTTGGTGAGAGGGCTTTGCTCCGAATTGAAACGCTCGCTAGCGTTCAAATCACTTGAAAATAGCTGCTACTTGCAATGTAAACCCTTCGATGACATTGGTTTTTAGCTCGCCTTGTGTTGCCTTTGCTCGCAATTCGTACTGGCTAGTACTATTCAAACCATACTGCTCAATGCTCATCGCTTCGGGGTCAATGATCCAGTATTCTTCGACACCATGCAGGGCATAGTCCAGAAATTTGATGCCTCTATCGCGATGTTCGGTACTGCTGGATAATATTTCAATAATAAAATTGGGCGGAGGAAATGCACTTTGCAGCGGCTTAAATCGGTCGGATACTTCCTTTCTCCAAAAGCAAATATCGGGTTCATAATCATTGCGGGAACAGCGAATCATAACCTTTTCACAGCCTACTTTGCCTAGATCATTTATTCGAACAAAAGGAATAAGAAAACCTAGAATATTAGTAGAGATCATCCAATGCCGCTCATAAACAGGCGAATGGTAAACAATTTCTCCTTCAATAAATTCTGCTTTTTGGTTTTCATCCACCTCTGCCCAGAATTGATGCCGCTTTTTTTGCTCGGCAGCCCAACGCTGTTGTAGTTCATCCAATAAAGCCTTTGGGTCAATAGACTTCAGAATCGGAGCTAACAAATCTTCCATACTCGCTTTTTTAAGAATACAGTTTTTAGGATGATATGGTTTTACGCTGGCGGCTGAAAGCAAGTCCCTGTGTTTAACCGTTTA
>CAYWKD010000027.1:30889-53200 GCA_964458705.1 uncultured Saprospiraceae bacterium
CTCAATAAACGATCCAAAATATCTTGCCTTGTTTCTTTATGCAGAGAGCTTGCTGCCTTCAGGCAGTCCATCAATAAAATATTGGCTTTCAAAAAAGATGCCATAGTGGATTGATCGTTTTTATTTTCGCGACATAATTTTTTGATGGTCTTTGCTGTTCGATTTATTTCACTAAAGTCAAAATTGCGATCAAAAGGAAGATTAAAGACAAGGGCACGGCTGTCGTTGGCGTACTCACCCTCAAGATCAATTCCAAAACGGCGAGCTAGTTCGTAGGAAAGGTTAGAATGAAAGGAAAGGGCACTAAGAAGATACAATGCTCCCACTTTTCTCTCTGTGAGTGTATAGGAATTGGAAGGAGTTGTTATAAGTGATTCTTCTAGGCTCTTTAGCAAGATGGTTAATACATCATTTGCTCGAATGCGCTTATGTTGTTCTCTTTGTATGGCGTACAATAAATCATCGGCTTTATCATCCAGCAGCCCCGCAGTGAATAGGAAAACTTCCTTCCAACGAGCATCGTCCAGATGCGGGATCAGCACTGCTGCAAAATCAGGTTCCTCCTTCACGAGATAGCTTGCCACAAAGTATTCCTGAAAAGTTGGATGGGAAAAAGAATAACTCCTTTTAGCGCCCTGCACAAGAATACCATGTTGCGCTTCAATACTTTGCAAAATAGCTGCTGGGTCTAAATTTAAACGCATTTTTGCTTCAAAATCTGAAAAGTGCTCTATTACGCCTTGAATGTAACCTTCTAGCTTTCTTTGATTTATAAAATATGGACCCTCTTCAAAAGTTACGTAAGCAATTTTCTCGAAAAGTGAACGCTTTTTAAGTAAAGAGAGGTCTTTATAAATTTCATCTCTTTTGATGCGCCTGGAGGCATCCCATTTCTTCAATAAGGCATCTATGGCTTCTTCGTAAAGGTCGGCTCTGTTTTCGGGGAAACGATCATTGTCATCGTAATTAATACAAAGCAAGGTAAGTAACAAAGGGGTTTGCGCCAGTTCTTTTAGGCTTTGCTGCTGTTTTAGTTCTCCCCAGCATGCTTTAGCCACTTGAGGTTCTTTTCTAAACCAGTTTTGGATAAAGTTTTCAATTTGTTGGTCATTAAAATCGGCAATTTCAACATCTGTAAACTTTTGAAACCAATGGTTATAAGCTGCTACCCGACAGCTAATAACAAACTTATTGTCGCTGTATTTCTCGCTAAATTCAATGATTTGTTGAATAATGTCGTCTTGGTTGGCTTCTTGGCTCACCTCATCCAAGCCATCAAAGAGGATCAAGCATTTGCCTTTTTTCAGTAGTCGCGCTACAAAGTCGTCTCCCTCCTCAACGCCACATATGTCCAATTCCTTTACCATAAAGTCCATCAGTGGCTGTTTGCTATCTGCCCACTCTTTCAAAGTAATGAAAATAGGAAAACGCTTGTCCTTGATTGCACTATTTTTATCCAGCATGGCAAGTGTCAAGTACTTTAGGTAGGTGGTTTTGCCAGCACCTGGTTTGCCCAGCACAATGAATCGCTGCAATTTATTGATTGCCGCTGTTCCATCTATGCTTTTTTGCTTATTTTTCAAACGGCGTTTATCGCGCTCATAAAAAGATGCCAATGCTTCAGGTGATAAACCTAAGCGGCTGCTAATTTTTTCCAAAATATTTACCTGGACAAATAGGCTTTTGAGCGGGACAGGTTCGTGCATACCCATCACCTTTACATAGTTGTAGCGCTCGATCATTTTTTCCGCATACCTGCGGGTACTCCTCCCTAGGAAATCGCGCTCTTTACTTTTTTTGCCCCACCAGCTTGTTGCGCTGCTGTAGGCAGATTCTACAATATCTTTTAATATTGCTGCGCCAATCTCAATAGCTTCTTGTTGTATCGGATCCATACAAGGTTATTTTGATGAGCTAATTTAATCAAATATTGGTAAGCTAGAGTAGGGTAATCATTTTTTGCGCCATTCAATACACAAATTTGACCCACAAGCACATTTGCTGCGCTATCCTTTTAGCGTTTTGTATGGTTGCTTTTGATCTGGCTGTTCACTCATTTTCGCCCTTCAATCATCACTTCTAATATAGAAGTAGCTGCTTCAGCTATCACCGTTCCAGGCCCGAAAACTCCTGCTACACCTGCATCGAACAGGAACGGATAATCTTTTGGCGGAATCACACCTCCAACAATGAGCAAAATATCTGTTCTGCCATATTTTTTTAGTTCCTGCAGTGTCTGAGGTACTAGCGTTTTATGACCACCTGCGAGGGAAGAAATGCCTAACAAGTGTACATCGTTTTCAACAGCTTGCTTAGCTGCTTCGGCGGGCGTCTGGAAGAGTGGTCCTATATCTACATCGAAACCCAAATCAGCAAAACTAGTTGCGATGACTTTTGCACCTCTATCATGCCCGTCTTGTCCCAGTTTGGCGATCATAATGCGAGGGCGACGACCTTCTAATTGAGCAAACTGATTGGACAAGATTCTAGCTTCTTGAAACGCTTTATTTTGTTTGATCTCAGCGGAATATACACCCGAGATGGTTTGTGTAACAGGCTGATAGCGACCAAAATGACGCTCCATAGCATCTGAAATTTCGCCTAAGGTTGCCCGCAATCTTGCTGCCTCAATGGCTTTGGCTAGTAAGTTTCCCTTGCCTGATTGAGCGCATTGGTATAAGGTATTCAAGGCTTGCTGCACGGCTACTTCATCTCGCTTAGCTCTGATGTCATTCAAGCGATTAATCTGGGCTGTTCTCACGGCGGTATTATCTACTTCTAGCACATCAATTTCTTCTTCCTCCTCTGTTTGATAAATATTGACGCCTACAATTTTGTCCTGCCCAGCATCAATGTTAGCTTGCTTTCTAGCAGCCGCTTCTTCAATTTTTAGTTTTGGCAAACCGTTTTCAATGGCTTTTGCCATACCTCCCAATTCCTCCACTTCTTCAATTAATTCCCATGCTCTTTCCGCTAAGTGCTGTGTCAAATATTCCACATAGTACGAACCTGCCCAAGGGTCAACCCCTTTAGTTACATCCGTTGCCTGCTGAATATATTTTTGTGTATCCCTTGCAATTTTGGCTGAAAAATCTGTTGGCAGTGCTAGTGCTTCATCTAGTGAATTGGTGTGCAAAGATTGCGTGCCACCAAAAACGGCTGCTAATGCTTCGATGGTAGTGCGAGCGATGTTGTTAAACGGGTCTTGTGCCGTCAAGCTCCATCCCGAAGTTTGGCAATGGGTTCGTAGTGCCATAGATTTTGGATTCTTCGGCTCGAATTGTTTGACAATTTTTGCCCAGAGCATCCGTGCGGCGCGCATTTTGGCAATTTCCATAAAATGATTCATGCCAATGCCCCAGAAAAAGGACAAGCGTGGTGCAAAATCATCAATTTGTAGTCCTACTTTCAAGCCCGCTCGAATATATTCCAAACCATCTGCCAGCGTGTATGCTAGCTCCACATGAGCTGGTGCGCCTGCTTCGTGCATATGGTAGCCACTAATACTAATAGAGTTGAATTTTGGCATATGCTGTGAGGTATATTCAAAAATATCTGCAATGATCCGCATAGAGGGTGCAGGCGGGTAGATGAAAGTGTTACGCACCATAAACTCCTTGAGAATATCGTTTTGAATCGTGCCGCTCAGTTTAGATTTTTCGATACCTTGTTCTTCCGCAGCAACAATATAAAATGCCATCACGGGAATCACTGCTCCATTCATAGTCATGGAAACGGACATCTTATCTAGCGGAATCTGATCGAATAAGATTTTCATATCTTCTACCGAATCAACAGCTACACCAGCCATTCCTACATCACCACTCACTCGCTCATGATCAGAGTCGTAACCTCGGTGCGTAGCCAAGTCAAAAGCTACGGAGAGTCCTTTTTGCCCTTGTTCCAAGTTGCGCCGATAAAAAGCATTACTCTCCTCTGCTGTCGAAAAGCCTGCATACTGCCGAATTGTCCATGGTCGCCCAAGATACATTGTGCTATACGGTCCTCTCAAATAGGGCGGCAGACCTGCCACAAAATTCAAATGCTCTGCTTCCTCAATATCACTAGGCTCAAAATGCGACGGCACTGTGATGCCTTCTGGAGTTTGCCATACTTTTTTTGACACACCGATAGGAGATTTTGCAGGACGCTGATAGCGGATTTGAGAAAAGTCAGGTGTTTTTTTCATAGACAATTTTATTGTTAAACCTACCATTGTTATTATTAGTTTTCTTTGGATTCGTTTTTCATAATGGCAGCAGGTTGTCAATTTTACACTAAAACAACCAAAAAATCTACTGCTTTTTCTGAACTTTTATTACATTAGTTTTCAATATTGAATAATATACAAAACCTAAACAAAAATGAGATATTTTGTGTGGATGCTCGGCTTAGTCCTAGCTTTTCAAATCCCAACAATTGCGGAAGCGCAAACAACTAGTTTTGATGAATCCTTGTACGATGCAATAGAGTGGCGACTAGTAGGACCGTTCAGAGGTGGGCGTTCTGGAACAGCCGTTGGTGTGGAAGGCAAGCCTAATTTATACTACATGGGAACTGCGGGTGGCGGTGTATGGCGCACGCAAGATGGCGGCAACTCATGGGAGTGCATTTCAGATGGATATTTTGGAGGTTCTATTGGTGCAATAGCTCTTGCTCCGAGTGATCCAAATGTGATTTACGTGGGCGAAGGGGAGCAAACAGTGCGAGGGAATGTATCTTCTGGCTGGGGGCTTTGGCGATCAACAGACGCTGGGAAAACTTGGAATCATATTGGTTTGAAGGGTACAGAGCATATTGGAAGAATAAGGGTACACCCTCAAAATCCAGACGTGGTATATGTAGCAGCCATGGGGAATTTGTGGCGACCTAACGAGGAGCGGGGCGTGTATCGCTCAAAAGATGGCGGTAAAAGTTGGGAAAAAATCTTGTACGAAAGTGATAAAGCAGGAGCAGTTGATTTAATTTTAGATCCGAATAATGCTCGCATCGTCTATGCTTCAACTTGGGAAATCAAGAGGAATGGTTACCGAATGGATAGTGGTGGATCGGGTAGTCATCTTTGGAAAAGCACAGATGGCGGCGACAATTGGAAACAGATTACCAATCATCCAGGGCTGCCGACTGGTGTTCTTGGAATTATTGGCGTTACGGTTTCTCCACTCAATTCCGAAAAAATATGGGCAATTATTGAAGCCAAAGACGGTGGTGTTTTTCGCTCAGAAGATGGCGGCGAGACTTGGACAAAGATTAACGAAAATAGAGATTTACGCCAGCGCGCTTGGTATTACTCTCGCATTTATGCTGATACACAGGATGAGGACATTGTTTATGTTTGTAATGTTGGCTTCTGGCGATCAAAAGATGGTGGGCGAAAATTTGAAAGAATTTCTACGCCGCACAGCGACCACCATGATTTGTGGATAGCACCTGAAAATAATCAGCGCATGGTGATTGCTGATGATGGTGGCGCACAAGTTAGTAATGATGCAGGAGAAAACTGGACGACTTATCATAACCAACCGACTTCACAATTTTACAGAGTTACTACGGATAATCATTTCCCTTACAGAATTTATGGAGCGCAACAAGACAATAGCACTATTCGCATCGCTCATCGCTCAGATGAAAATGCAATCACTGAATCAGACTGGGAACGAAGCGCAGGTGGTGAAAGTGCTCACTTGGCTCCTGATCCATTAAACCCAGATATTGTATATGGTGGAACTTACAAGGGCTACATGATGCGAAAAGACCACTCGACTGGTCAAACTCGCTCTACGAATATTTGGCCGTTCAATCCAGCAGGTTCAGGTGCAGAGGTAATGAAATATCGCTTCAACTGGAATTATCCAGTTTTCTTTAGTCCACACGATCCTACAAAACTGTACGCTGGGTCAAACTATTTACACGTTACAACTAATGGCGGTCAAAGTTGGGAAGTCATTAGTCCCGACCTTTCTCGCAATGATGCCTCAACCATAAAATCATCTGGAGGTCCAATTACGCAGGACAACACTGGCGCAGAGTTTTATGCTAATATTTTTGCAGTGATGGAGAGTCCATTAGAGGAAGGAGTGATTTATGCTGGTACAGATGATGGTATGTTGCACGTTACAAAAGATGGAGGAGAAAACTGGACGGATGTTACACCAAAAGATTCGCCTCGCTTGAATATGATGAATTGCATTGATATTCATCCTACAAAGAAAGGTCATGCTTACGTAGCAGCTACGCACTACAAGTTTGGAGATTATACGCCTTATTTATATAAAACTACTAATTACGGTAAGACTTGGGAGTTGATTACAAATGGTATTCCTGAAAATTATTATACTCGTGCCATTCGAGCAGATAAAACTCGTGATGGATTGCTGTACGCAGGTACAGAATGGGGAATGTATATTTCTTTTGATGATGGTAAAAATTGGCAGCCATTCCAGTTGAATCTACCAATTGTTTCCATTCGCGACTTGCACGTTAGAGACAATAATCTGATCGCTGCAACGCATGGTCGTAGCTTTTGGATGATTGATGATTTGACACCCCTACATCAATTGAGCGACGAAGTGGCAAATGCCAACTTTTATTTATACCAACCTAAGCCTTCCTACCGAATGGCGGGCGGAGATAGACACGATGAGTTGAAGGAAGGACAAAATCATCCAAATGGTGTACTCTTTCATTATTTTGTAAATAATTTGAATAGTGATGATAAGGTGAGCCTTGAAATTATGGAACTAGATGGCGATATTATTGAGACCTTCAGTAAAAAGAAACTGGGTGCTAAGTCAGGGAGTAACCGCTTTGTGTGGAATATGCGCTATTCAGGCTTTAAGACTTTTCCGGGTATGATTTTGTATTCCTCTCCAAATAGAGGACCGAAAGCAGTGCCGGGCAAGTACAAAGCTAAATTGACTGTCAATGATAAATCTATTGAACAAACATTTGAAATATTGAAAGACCCTAGAATTGAGACTACGCAAGAAGAACTCCAGCAGCAGTTTGATTTCTTGGTTGAAGTGCGTGATCGAGTGAGTGAAGCGCATCAAGCAATGTTAGATATTCGTAGCCTTAGAAAAGATTTGAATTATCTGAATGAAAAACTGGGCAAGCGAGAGGAATACAAAGAGGTATTGGATATGACGAAGAATATAGACAAAGAGATGAAAGTAATTGAAAACAATATCCATGAAACGCAAAATCAAAGCTATCAAGACCCACTCAACTTTGGTATCAAAGTCAATAATCGACTGGCTTTCCTAATGGCGGATCAGCAGCGGGGCGATTATCCTCCGACCGATCAGGCGATTGAAGTGAAGGATCAATTGACACAGGAATTGAATGAATACTTGAAAGATTGGGAGGAACTTCAAAGTGAGATGCTACCTAAATTGAACAAAACGCTGGAAAGCAAAGGCTTTCAGATGATGAGTCAAGAAAGAAGAATGGCAAATTAATGAAAATTAATCCTTTAGTTACCGAAAGAACAATATTTTACTTCTTTCGGTAACTGAGGGTTTAAAAACTCTTTGCGAAAAATCTAAAAATATAGACTCACAATATAGACGACATTACACTTGTAATTATCGAGCAATCCAAGTTTGTATTACTGAAATAGTAAAAGACCAACTCCAACTCCCACCGCCAATAAAATAGGTACTAAATACCATAAGTAACCATAGTTTCCATCTTGCTGTGTAGCTTGTTCTACCGCTTCAAAAGAAGCAGGAGCAGTACCTGTTTTAGCCCAAGCAGCATAGTATTTAAAGCGGTTGAATGCAACCAAGAAAATGGGTAAGAGTATAAGAATAATAACCGTAATAGCTAGTAATCCAAAGGAAACAGAAATGGCCATTGGGATCAAAAATTGTGCTTGAAAACTTTTTTCTAGCAACAGCGGAGCGAGTCCTGCAAAGGTCGTTACAGAGGTTAATAAAATAGGACGAAAACGGCTCAATCCCGCATCATATAGTGCTTCCATTTGTGGCATTCCCTCTTTGAGGTTGTCATTGTACGAGGCAACAAAGACCAGTGCATCATTTACGAGAATACCAATTAAAGCAATCATACCCAATGCAGAAAATAGACTAATAGATTGATCCATATACCAGTGCCCCCAGATCACGCCAATCAATCCGAATGGAATCAATAAAAAGACGGCAACCGTTTGTGAAATAGAACGAAACGTAAGTGCAATCACCATAAACATCAATCCTAAGATGATGGGTAGAGATGTCTGTATGGATTGTTGAGTCTTTTCCTGCTCTCTGTTTTGTCCTTCATAGACAGCACGAACAGACGGATAGTCTTTTAAAATTTCAGGAATAATGTTGCTTTTGATGTTAGCTGTAACATCACTTACTGAGACTTTATCGTTGGCAACGTCTGCTTCTATTCGGACTTCGCGCTTCATGGCGAGATGGTTAATATTAATAACTCCACGCTCTAAATTCAAATCAGCCACTTCCGAAACTGCATACTCTCGACCATCTACAAAGCGAAGGCGCATCTGTTCCAGTTGAGTCAGGTCTTTTCGATCATCCCTATCGTAGCGCACCCAAACTTTCACTTCATCCCGACCACGTTGCAGCCGCTGCACTTCGCTTCCAAAGAATCCACTCCGCACCTGATTGATGATTTGCCTCAAATCTAAGCCCAAGAAACGCCCCCTATCGGTTAATGCTACATTGACTTCTCGCAAGCCAGGCTGGTTATTATCTACTACATCTTCCAGTTCTTCTAATTGGCTAAGTTCTGCTTTAACTGCTTCTGTTGCTTCTTTTAGCTCTGCTAAATCTTCGCCTACCAAAGAGACGTTCACAGGTTTTCCAAAAGGACTTTGCGCTCCAAACGTTACTATTTCTGCATCGTATATAGAACCTGTTTTTTGACGTACTGCATTGATAACGTCTCTTGTGCTGAGACTATCTCGTAATTCACTATCAATCAAAGTGAGGTTAAGCGTTCCCTTATAAGTAGAAGGGCCTATATTTTTTTCAATTTTAGTAATGGCTTGCTTTTCACCTTTGAAGTATTTTTCGCTCAACTCTTCGTTGGCTTCATTGGCTGCCTGTTCAATATGATTGAGCCATCGCTCTGTTATTTTTTCTGTTGTACCCGCTGGCATCTGAAGCGTTACGTTCACATTATCTCTCTCAATAGTTGGAAAGAAAGTTGCTCGAATTATTCCTCCCTGAAATGCTCCAATTGAAATAATAAGCGTTGCAAGAAGAACTCCAAACGTGAACATACCATTTCGCATAGAGAATCGCAGTACGGGAGCATACAGCTTATCTCGCATGAAGAACATAATTTTATCGAAAAATTGCTGTACCTTATTGGGCTTTGCTCCTTCCTTCATAGCCGCAGAGTGTGCAACGTGAGCAGGTAAAATAAAAGCTCCCTCAATGAGAGAAAAGATCAGTGAAAAGATAACAACAATAGACATCTCGAGGAAGATATCACCTAGTCGCCCATCAATAAAAAAGAAGGTCATGAATGCAATTACCGTAGTAATAATGGCTGAAAAAACAGCAGGTAGCACGCGCATAGTACCTTCCAGCGCAGCCTGATAGCGTGGCATTCCCTTTTCATGGAGTTGATAAATACTCTCACTGATTACAATGCCATCATCCACGAGAATTCCAATTACAAGAATCATTCCAAAGAGCGAAATTACATTGATAGTAACGCCAATCAAAGAAGCACAAATGAACATACCTGCAAAAGAAATAGGTATGGCTAACGCTACCCAAATTGCTAGTCGCCAGTGTAGAAACAGAGCTAGAAGAACCGCAACAATGACAAATCCTAGCACTCCATTCTCGGTCAGTAGATTAATACGATCAACCAAATTTTTGGAAGCGTCGTTCACAATTTCAGCTTTTACGACTTCATTTGCACCATTAAATTCATCAATATACTCTTTGACCATTTCTACAATAGTCAGCATATCTTCCTCCAATGTATTGCTAACGGTAACTACTACTGAGGGCTTGCCATTCAAATAGCTGCGGTTAGGATCATCTGCCCAGCGATCAGTGATGTCCGCAATTTGATGCAAGTAAACCACACTTGCGCCTGGATTATTCCTAACTACAATATCTCTGAACCCTTCTGCATAGTAGGATTTATTCCTAGCGCGAACGAGTAACTCTTCTTCTTCCCCTTTTACGGTTCCGCCTGTGATTTCAATGTTGGCAGCACGCACAGCATCCGTTGCTTGCTGAAAACTCAGATTATAGGCCCTCAAATCTCGCTCTCTGAATGCAATTTCGATTTCTTCCTCTGGGAAGCCACTCAATGCTACTTTGGAAATACCATCTTTTGCCAATAGATCATCTTCTACTCGCCTGCCGTAATTCTTTAAAGTTTTTAAATCTACATCACCATACAAGGCAAAAGTAATTGCAAGACCAATATTTTCCTGCTTGTAAACTACTGGTGGTTCAAGTCCATCGGGTAGAGAGCTAATTTGATCTACTGCATTCCTTACATCATCTAGTACAAGGTCAGTGTTGTAGCCTTTAAATACTTCTACTGTGATTGAGCCACTGTTCTCGCTAGAGACTGAAGTTACTCGCTCTACACCTGTTACACCTTTTAGGTTTTCTTCAATTTTTGAAACAATGCCTTCTTCAATTTCCTCTGGTGAAGCACCAGGATAAACCAAACGAACGCTAATAATTCGGGAAGGTCGCTCTGGGAAGAACGTAGATTTCATCCTGAGATAACCAAATATACCAAATATAATGATTGCTACCATCAAGAGATTGGCAGCGATTTCGTTCTTAATGAAGTAATTTACAATGCCACGCATAGTGATCAGATGTTGTTGTTTTAGTTGTTAACATTTTGACAAAGGAGTACTCTTAAAACCTCTGCGTTAAGTTATCTATCAGAAATAGTTCGATTTGGATAAGGAATCCATCTGTAAATCTTATATCTCATGAAAATGTTCTAATGATGCGTAAGATAAATTTGACTGTTTGCCATTGACTGAAGGTGAAGATTTTGCAAATCCTGTATTGATAAGAAATGCTATCAAACCAAATCTAATAAAAGAAGAATCATTGACACCAAGTCGAACGACGATATAAAACCTTAGAACAAAGCAATAAAATCTGTTACTGATATTTTTCAAAAACGCTATCTATTGCCTTAGCTAATTTGTGATCTTTTTCTGTTACTACATTGCCAGCATCATGTGTGGAAAGTTGAATATTAACAGTATTGTAAACATTGCTCCAATTGGGGTGATGCCCTTGTGATTCAGCATAAAAAGCCACTTCTGTCATAAATGCAAAAGCAGCCTTGAAGTCTTTAAACTTGAAACTAGCAGTAATCTTGTTGTCGTTTTCTTGCCACATATGAATAAAGGATTGAGTTTTAAGTAAATATAAATACTAAAGCCTGTATAGCGGTAAATGTTTATTGGGCTGACAAAAAAAGCAATAGCAATTAAAGAGAAAATGCCAAATAAAAATGAAATTGTGCCAACTAATCTCGGTAAGGTTAAGTCAGTATTGAGCACTTTAAAAGGATATCCATCAGTTGTCATCATCAAAAGTTTAGTCATAGCAACTGAATATCTGTCCACTATCAAACTAGTGTACCAAATTGCTTCATCAAGCGCACATCGTTTTCAAACAAATAGCGAATATCACTGATCCGGTATTTTAGCATAGCCTGCCGCTCAATCCCCATACCAAAAGCAAAGCCAGTGTATTTCTTTGAGTCGATACCGCAATTTTCGAGTACAGCAGGGTCAACCATGCCACAACCTAGAATTTCTAACCAACCTGTCCCTTTTGTAATACGATAATCCGTCTCATCTTTCAGACCCCAATAGACATCCATCTCTGCACTTGGTTCTGTGAATGGGAAGTAGGATGGTCGTAGGCGGATTTCTGTTTCTGGCCCGTACATTTCTTTAGCAAAGTAGAGTAAGGTCTGTTTCATATCTGCGAAAGAAACTTTTTCATCTACATAAAGTCCTTCTACCTGATGAAACTGGCAGTGTGAGCGTGCGGAGATTGTCTCATTTCTGTAAACTCTGCCCGGAGCAATAATTCGAATAGGCGGTTTTTGAGTCATCATCATGCGCGATTGAACGGAGGAAGTATGTGTTCTGAGCAACATCTTTTCAAGATCACGCATGTAAAACGTATCCTGCATATCACGAGCAGGGTGGTCTTCTGGCGTATTCATAGCAGTAAAGTTATACCAGTCTTCTTCTATTTCTCGCTCCTCTGCTATCACAAAGCCGATTCGGGTAAAAATCTCAATAATGCGATTCATCATAATTGAAATGGGATGTCTAGCACCAATCGTCATGGGTTCGCCCGGCGCAGTCAAGTCCATATTTTCTGCTCCTGCCTGCTCTTCGGCTTCGGTGGCGGCATCTTGAAGAGCTTGAAATTTCTCTTCTGCTACTTGTTTTACTTTGTTGATGAGTTGTCCAAATTCTTTTTTCTGCTCATTTGGGATATTGCGAATTTCTCCCATCAGCGGCTTGATGATGTTTTTTGAGCCAAGAAAGCGAATGCGAAATTGCTCAATTGCTTCCTCTCCAATGGGTTGAGCTACCTGAATTTCTTCTAATACTTCATTGACCTTATCGAATGCTGCTTGTGCCATTTTATTTTAGATATGAACGGTGAAATTTTAACAACTAACTATCTATTCTTGTTTAGAACATTCGCAAAGAAAAGGAATTAGAGGATAAATGGCTAGGGATTGGCTTTTGAATTTGTGGATACTAAAACTGAAAATAAATAAAAGCACTACTGCCGAATGTACCGAACAGTGCAATTAGCCAAAGTAACAAGGCATAAGAAACTAGCCGAAAAGCGGGCTTTTGAACGGCTAGCTTGAGATAGTTGAACCGAAAGTCAGTGATTTCTATTAGCAACAAGATTAGTAGGAGCAAACTACCCTTGATGAATAAGAATTTATTGATGATACTAGAAGGGTTTAGATTGTCCATTAATATAATTCTATTAATAATTGTGCTTGCTGTGCTGAAATCTGGACTTCGGAAGTATATCCATGCTAGACATGTAAAAATATAAACGATTAACATGCTACCTCCTGTGAGTAGCATTTTGGGAACGTGAATAGACTGCAAAGTTCTATAAATTGGTGCGCCAATTAAACGCTGTACGACTAGGTAAATACCGTGAAGAAGCCCCCAAAATACAAATACCCAACTTGCGCCATGCCACAATCCACCGAGTAGCATGGTTATCATTAAGTTTTTGTAAGTATTGAAAACGCCATAGCGATTTCCTCCGAGCGGAATGTAGAGATAATCTCGTAGCCAGCTAGAAAGTGTGATGTGCCAGCGCGTCCAAAATTCACTAAAATCTTTAGAGAAATAAGGTGTTCGGAAGTTGATTGGAAAATCGAATCCCATCATTCGAGCCAGCCCAATGGCAATGTCAGAATAACCCGAGAAGTCACAATAAATTTGAAAGGAATAAAAAATAACACCAGCAATTAAATGGATAGAAGAGAAGTTTTCGGGCAGTTCAAAGCATTGATCTACAAAGGGTGCAAGTGAATCTGCAACGGCTATTTTTTTGAAAAATCCCCAAAGCACTTGCCATAACCCACCCGTGAATCGTTGCCAATTAAAGGAGATCGTTCTGCGAAATTGAGGTAAGAAATCAGCCGCTCTTACAATAGGCCCTGCCACAAGTTGTGGGAAGAAGGCAATGTAAGTTGCAAATCGAATAAAGTCAGGTTCTACATCAATTTTTCGTCGATAAACATCAATCGTGTAACTCATAGATTGAAAAGTATAGAAGGATATTCCGACAGGCAAGATAATATTGAGGGTGTTGAAAGAAGGAGTGATGTTTAATGAAAGCATTAGGTCTTCTAAGGAATCAGCAAAAAAGTTGAAGTATTTGAAGAAAGCTAGAAATCCGAGATTGACGACAACGCTAATGATTAAAAGGCGTCTGCGATTTTGCTCATCATTGTTTTTATTAAGCTCCAATCCTATGAAATAGTCAATGCATGTGGAGGTAATAATTAGACTCAAGAAACGCCGATCCCACCAGCCATAGAAGAAATAACTTGCAAGTAAGCACAAGATGATTTTACTTTTACCTTTAAGTGTAAAATAGACGGGTAAGAACGCCAAAATAAACACCAAGAAGGCAATGCTATTAAAAATCATAATTAGCGTAGTTTGGGCGATTGTGTACTTGTCGGATTAATTTTTATTGATCAACTCGTCAATATTGACCGAATGCTTGTGCTCTGTATGTTTAAAGTTTTTATTTGGATTACGCATTTTTAGGAGCGCAGTTGCTTGTTTCAATATAAAAAGTGGCACGCCCACTAGTGCATTCCAAATTGCTTTTGGTACTTTTGAAAGGTAAAGTGTGAATAAGATATTTCCAGCAAAGAGTGCTATTGCTGAGATTAAAATTAGACTCATCCACGGCTCAATGAAGAGACCTAGGATTGCCATTAGTCCCGCCAAACCTAGCAAAATGAAAAGTGGTAGCGAAACAGTAATGATACCAAAGAGTAATTGATTCCAATTAAAATTGGCTAATCCACTCAAAATCAGACTAGAAGAATTGGGTAGGTTTTGAAAGTAAGAATACAACCAACGACTACGCTGCGTTTCAACAGCATCAGCAGTTGTTACTTTTTCATCATAAAGAATGGCATTCCAAGCATAAACAATACGCTCCTTTCGGCGAAGCAGGAAATTTTGAAGAATTTTGTCTTCTTGCAACATTTTCTTCCAAAGCTCTTTTCCTTGCTGAATTTCTGCACTGTTCAGATAGGCTTTATAAAGTTCTTTTTCTACTGCCATCCCTGAACCAGAAATCACAGAAGATGAGCCAATTAGGTAAGGTACATATCGCTCAACATAATTTTTGTAAAATTCGCCTAGTGCGTCCACACAAGCCATCATAGTATCTAAATTTTTGGCAGTGCGCTGCCCTTGTATGGCCTGATGTCCAGCATTGGCATAGTGATTAATTTCTGCAAGAAAATCTGGATGTGCTACATTATCTGCATCAAAAATAGCGATATAGTCATGTTGGCGTTTGAAATGCTCAACAGCATGAATAATAGACTTAGCTTTTAAATTAAGTGCAGGCTGCGGATTGAGTAGCGTTAGCTTTTCATGCTTTAAGTCCCAGTCACTTACGTCGCAATTATCAGCAACTAAATAAATATGATGATTCGTGTGTGTTTGCTTAATCAGGGATTGAACTAGGGGTTTTGCTATATCTGCATTTTTGTAAGCAGTGATGATATTGGCATAATCAAAGCTATGGTTACTTACGGGGACTATTTTTTCCTTTGCTAATAAAGACAGTAATACATTCCAAAGCGGAAGTACAAGAAAAAATACAAGCAAGGAACTTATGGTCAAGTATATAGCGTAGATCATGGGTAATTATTTTTTAATCTTTTTCCTGTAGCTCTCATCCAGCGGCTAAACTAGGTCTTGCATCTTTGGGGCGACTTTTAAAACCATAATTCCATCCCACTGCTCTGATATAAGTGCGCGCATGTTGAAATTCACCACGCAGCAAATACTGTGCTAAGTTCTTAGGTACTGAAACCAACCATAGATAGATAGAGAAAAGCATAAATGCTTTCTCCGACTTATTGCGCCGCATGAATAGAATGCGGTTTCGATTGATATAATAGGTTTTTAGTAAACTTAACCTTCCAACGGATATAGACTCTTTATGATAGATCACCGCTCTTGGCTCTACATAAATTTTGTAGCCTGCCCGCTTGATTTGAGTGCACCAATCCAATTCCTCATAATATAAAAAAAATTCCTCTGGCATCATACCTACTTCTCTTACTACACTTCTTGGTATCATCATTGCTGCTCCGTGAGCATAAGCAGTAGGGTAGGGGCTACCATACTGTCCATTTTCATCTTCCTGTAATCCTATGGTCTTATTCCTGCCCGTAAGTGTATTCACTTCAGTAGAACCCGCATATTGAATGAGCGGTTGCTTTCGCTCTGGCAGATGGTAATAGAGTTTGGGGCTTACAACACCTAATTTAGGCACTTTATGAAACAGGTAAAGCATGGATTCAATAGCGCCCTCGGTTACTTCTGCATCGTTATTGATAAAAAACAAATAATCTCCTCTGCTAGCTTGAATCCCTAAGTTGTTACCACCAGCGAATCCTAAGTTATTATTACTTCTCACTACTGTTACCGTTGGGTAAACAGATTTCAATAGTGCTGTGGGGTCTTCCTTTGAAGCATTATCTACTACAATCACTTCAAGGTCTTTGTAGCTGATACCTTTGAGTGATTCGAGTAGCTCTGCTGTTACCTGTGCTTGGTTATAGTTTACTGTAATGATAGATACCTTTGTCAAGAGTGTCAATTTTAAAAATTAGATAGGAGCATAACCTAGACATCTTCTTCCTGAATCATGGCTGGTAGCGTTTTCAATAGCAATTTGATATCGTAAAAGAAAGAATAATTATTAGCATATTCTACGTCCAATGCCACTCGTTCTGCGGTGGACATATCATTTTTACCTCTTTTGAATACCTGCCAAAGCCCTGTAAGACCTGCGGGCGCAATAAAACGCATTGCCCATTCATCTCTCACCATTAATTCCGCTTCGTACAAGGGTAAAGGACGATTACCGACTAAGGACATTTCGCCTCTTAGTACATTAAAGAGTTGAGGTAGTTCATCCAAACTTGTTTTGCGGATGATGCGTCCGACTCTCGTAATTCTGGGATCGTTTTTGATTTTGATAAAGCAGTTTTCTAGCTCACCATTGTCGTATTGATTCAAATGAACCAGTTGTTTCAGTCGTTCATCTGCATCCTGATACATAGAACGAAATTTCAAGAAGTCAAATTTTTGATACCCCATTCCTATTCGCTTAGAACGATAAATGATAGGTCCTTTTGAGTCAATTTTTATAGCAGTAGCAATAATTATCAGTACTGGACTAATAATTGTGAGAATAGCTAATGCACCAAGAATGTCAAAGACTCTTTTAGTGAAGGGAATAGCAGGTCTTTGGGTCTGGTTAAAGTTGTAAGTAGTATATTTTATCTTACGTTTGTACTTACTCCAAAAGTCCACTTTTTTTATAACGAGCTGCCAGTCAATTGGAGTCTCAAAACAATCATCCACACCTAGCTTTCTAAGCATCTGTTTTTCACGAGTATGCAATGAATACTTATGTACGAAAACTGGAATATGCTGAAGTGCTCTATCTGATTTTAAGAATTTTAGTAATTCAAATCCATCCTTTGACAGTTCGTCGAAATCGCATAGCAGCGAAAGAGATTTAGAAAGTGGTCTTCTCGTTTTGCTTCTTTCTCTCAGCCATTCCATTGCACTTGGCAAGTGTTGCATTCTCACTAATTGTAGTCCGCTTCCTTCAATGGAAAATGGAATAGAGTTAGACTCCAGATTCTCTTTACTACCAAAATAAAGTACTGTTGCTCTTTTAACTAATGTGTAAGTAGGTATAATTTGCTTCATGTGGAAAAGAATAAAATTTAGTTAAACAATTTTTTAAGCATAACTAGTCTTTGCTGATAAAATCTCGCCTACTTTTAGCAATAAATAATCTGGATTAAATGGCTTAACAAAATAACCTTCGACGCCTAGTTCATAGCATCGGGCTGCGATTTGCTGGTCTTTCTCTGAGGATAAAGCAATTAGAGGAATATTTTCAAAAAAAGCATTATTTTTCATTTGCTCCAACATATCCATTCCTGAAATGTCGGGCAAATCAATGTCGATGATAATTAGATCTGGTAACTCATTATCATTATCGTATAGCCAATTCATACCCATCAAAGCACTGTCTGCACAAACAAGCTGATATTTTTTTTCAAGAACAGCACGCAATAAAGACCTAAGTCCCTTATCGTCTTCAATTATAAGTATATATAGCTTTTTAATCATTAGTCCTTTTATTGGATAGTTCTCTTTTGTCTAATTACTTTCTCAACACTTCAATTTTACTTGATTATCCTAATAAGTACTTACTTAAAAATCATGAATAGTCTAAAATTGCATATTGAAAACACAGTATTCTTTCAATGTGCTTTCATTTCCTTACCTTCATATTACGATGTAAAATAAGCAATTTTGATTCAAAAACAATCGGACAAGTTTCAAAAGGCGTTCAAACGCATCTTCTTTGTTTTTGAGTAGAGAAGTACAGCTATATAGTTGGTAGTCAACATCTAATATATCGTAAAAAATTGAATACTATTAGATTTTAATATTTATTTTGCTGATCAAAAGTTTATTATCGTAGTGGGTTGCCCTATATTTGACGCTAAAATAATACAGAAATTAAAAAAAAATAAATATTTGGCATGTTACTTTCCCTTACAAGTTGTTTTGCATCGTTAATGCTCCTGTTACAAATGAATGATTCAAAGGCAATAGAAGTTATTTTCTGGATATGTTTAGCGTTAATCTTATATACTTACGTTGGATATGGTTTTTTGTTATTTCTACTCGTCAAGGCAAAGGCTATCTTTTTCAAAAAAAATCGTCGAAGTATAGATAATAAGAGTGAAGGAGAACCAGTGCCAGTTACTTTTTTTGTTGCAGCCTACAACGAAGAGGATTATATTGAGGAGAAAATCAAAAACTCTCTAGCTTTCAATTACCCTAAGGATAAAATTATTTTCTTCTTTGTAACGGACGGCTCAAATGACACTACACCTGATCGGATAAAAAATTATCCATACCCCAGCGACATAGATGTTCATCTTTTCCATGAAGACAAAAGAGGCGGGAAAATTGCCGCAGTCAATCGAGTGATGCCCAAAGTTACAACCCCTATCGTCATTTATTCGGATGCAAATACTTTTGTCAATCCAGATGCTATTTCTAATATTGTCCGGCATTACCAAAACCCAAAAGTAGGGGCAGTGGCTGGTGAAAAGCGCATACATCTCGAAGATCAAGAGGAAGCCAGTAGTGCAGGAGAAGGACTCTACTGGAAATATGAATCAGCATTAAAAAAATGGGATTCGGACTTGAACTCTGTAGTCGGAGCAGCAGGAGAACTCTTTTCTATCCGAACATCACTCTACGAGGCCCCTCCTAAAGATTCTATCGTGGAAGATTTTTATATGACTATGCGAATTGCTGCTCAAGGATACAAGGTTGCTTACGAACCCCAAGCCTACGCTGTCGAAACGGCCTCTGCTTCAGTGAGTGAAGAGCTAAAGCGTAAAATTAGAATTGCAGCAGGTGGCTTTCAATCCATTGCTCGATTAGTGCCGCTACTCAATATCTTTAAGTATGGTTTATTGACTTTTCAGTACATTTCACATCGAGTACTTCGCTGGACACTTGCGCCGCTAGCGCTAGTGATTTTGTTTTTTAGTAGCCTATACTTAGCAGTGCAAGATGCCGATTTATTCCAGTTCTTTTTGCTAGGGCAAATACTATTTTATACCCTTGCTATCGGAGGGTATCTACTCGAAAAGCGCAAGCTAAAGCTAAAAGTATTCTTTGTACCGTATTATTTTTGTGTTATGAATTATGCCGTATTTAGAGGTTTTTTCCGTTATTTATCTGGTCGGCAATCGGTGCTGTGGGAGCGAGCCAAGCGAGCCTAATGCTTTAAATATCAACCTTCTGCGTTGAATAATTTTTCTACCATCTAAAACATTCGTCAACTTGGCTAGTTATTCTTTAAGCGTTACTAAATATGCTCATATTGTACATTTTTAAAAGACCCTCCTATATTTGCATATTGAAATAAATAGGTAAAACAACGTTAGAGAGGAAAACGTGTAAGATAAAACGCTGTTATGACCATTGTAAAAATGAATAAATATATATGTCTAAAAACTTATTGATAGTAGAGTCGCCAGCCAAAGCAAAAACAATAGAAAAAATATTAGGTAAAGATTTTACGGTTAGATCTAGCTACGGGCATGTACGCGACTTGGATAAAAAAAATGATAGTGTAGATGTTAAAAATGACTTCAAGCCTCGATATATCATATCGCCCGATAAGACAAAAGTAGTGAATGAACTAAAAAATATGGCGAAGACAGTAGATGATGTATGGCTAGCCACTGATGAAGATCGAGAAGGAGAGGCGATCTCATGGCATTTATGTAAAGTGCTGGGATTGGATGAAAAAACGACTAAGCGCATTGTATTTAGAGAAATTACTGCACCTGCCATAAAAAAAGCGATCCAACAGCCAAGAACAGTAGATTTAAGTTTAGTAGATGCTCAACAAGCAAGACGAATACTGGATCGTCTAGTGGGATTTGAGTTATCGAGTTTGTTATGGAAAAAAGTAAGAAGCGGACTATCCGCAGGAAGGGTGCAGTCAGTAGCGGTAAAGTTGATCGTTGAGCGAGAGCGTGAAATACAAAATTTCAAGGCAACACCTTATTACAAAGTGTTAGCCACTTTTGACGTAGAAAATGAGCAAGGCAAGAAAGTAAAGTTAAAAGCGGAGCTTTCCAGTAAGATAGACCAAGAAAAAGACGCTTCAACCTTTCTAAACAAATCCAATGGTGCTACTTTCACCATTGATGATATTGTTGTTCGCCCTACCAAGCGTCGCCCTACGGCACCATTTACGACTTCTACTCTACAGCAAGAAGCTAGTCGTAAACTAGGTTTTTCTGTAAAGCGCACAATGGCTAGTGCACAAAAGCTATACGAAGCAGGGCATATTACTTATATGCGTACAGATTCTATTAATTTGAGTGAAGTGGCGATTCAAGAAATTGCCAAAGAAATCGTGTCAAAATTTGGTGAACAATACCTAGAAACTCGACGATTCAAAACAAAAAAGGCAGATGCTCAAGAAGCACACGAAGCCATTCGACCAACGCGCATTCAAAATAGTTTCGTCCCAGGCGATAGCGATCAACAAAGATTATATGACTTAATTTGGAAGCGGACTATTGCTTCGCAAATGGCAGATGCACAACTAGAAAAAACCACTGTTAAGATTGCTATTTCTACCCTTAAAGAACAACTTCATGCCAACGGCGAAGTCATAAAGTTTGATGGTTTTCTGAAAGTTTATATAGAATCTAAAGATGACGAAGAGGAAGAAAATGAAGCAAGTGGCATATTGCCGCCATTGAAAGTCGGACAAGAATTAGACCTCAATCACATGTCTGCTACCGAACGATTTACAAGACCCCCTGCTAGATTTACAGAAGCAGGCTTAGTAAAGCAACTCGAAGAGTTAAGTATTGGACGACCTTCTACCTATGCACCCACTATCAGTAAAATCATGGAAGCAGGTAGAGGCTATATTGTAAAAGATAGTAGGGAAGGCGTTGAGCGAAAATATACCTCCTATTTACTTAAAGGTGGTAAAGTCGCTAAGAAAGAGGAAACTGAAATCACTGGAGTAACAAAAAACCGGCTGTTCCCAACGGATATGGGAATGATTGTGAGCGATTTTCTAAGTGAACATTTTGATCGCATCATGGACTATGGGTTTACTGCCTCCATTGAAGAACGATTTGATGAAATTGCAATGGGTAGAGAGCAATGGACAGAAATGTTACATGAATTTTACGAACCATTCCACGCTGACGTTGTGCAAACATTGGAAGAGGCAAGTCGAGCAACAGGCGAAAGAATTTTGGGAACTGATCCTGGAACTGGCAGAACGCTATTGTTGCGAATGTCTAAAAACGGACCTGTGGCACAGATTGGAAAGCCTGAAGAATTGGAAGAAAACGAAAAGCCTAAATATGCCAGTCTTCGCAAAGGACAAAACATTGAAACGTTAACCCTTTCGGATGCACTTGATCTATTTCAACTCCCCAGAACGCTGGGGACTTACGAAGACGTTGAAGTTATAGTTGGCATCGGTCGCTACGGACCTTATGTAAGACATGGTGATTCCTTTATTTCTATACCAAAGGGGGAAGACCCACTAGAAATTTCTCTCAATAAAGGGATTGAGTTGATTGAGGAAAAGCGTAAAGTAGATGCTCCAGTAGCTAAGTATAAAGGATTACCAGTAACAAAGGGTAAAGGGCGATTTGGACCGTTCTTAAAATGGAACGAGCTATTTATCAACATTCCGAAGAAATACAATCCTGATACCATCACAGAGAATGAAATGTTTGAGTTGATCGCTAATAAAGAAGCGAAAGAAGCGGATCGCATCATTAAGCAATGGGAGGAAGAAAAGATATCTATTGAAAATGGACGTTGGGGCCCAGCTATACGATTTAAAAAATATCGCCCAATTGACCTTAGAAACAAAGATGGAAAGCGACCTAGCAAAGAAGAGGCTGCTGAAATGA
>CAYWKD010000028.1:0-52989 GCA_964458705.1 uncultured Saprospiraceae bacterium
CAGCACTCAAATCATCCGCTAATCCTGCGGCAATGACTGCTGCTTCCAATGTGTTGTGCACCTCGCTTGCTACAATGATGTCCACAACTGTTGCAGGTAGAGCGGATGGATTTCCAATTTGGATTGGCGTGAGATCACCGATCAAAGGGAAGTCATTATCTCCATTTGCATCTTCAACCGATAAAAATGTGCCAATAAAATAGTCGCCATCTGGAACATCTGCGGGAACATCTATTATGCCTGCTCCATTAAAAAATTCCGTTTGCTTTGCCTCTAGTGTAAATCCACTTACTTGCAGCCCACCAAGAACAATATCATCGTCTCCTACCTCATTATCTTCTGATAAAAATACACCCCAGACTATATTTCCATTGTAGGTAGTATTAGAATAATTAGTTACTCCAACAATTAAGGTGTCAAGTAGCGTACCTGGGTCTTGTTGTGAGTTTATAAAACCTGCGAAAAATGGAGTAGGTAGCGGGAGTAAGTCTGCTTCTTCGGCAGTAGCATCGGCAATAGCTCCATCTAATTGACTTACTTTTTCTTCCGTCAATCGAACGTAGCCTGTCGTACCATCATCGGTTCCAAAGGATAATACTCCATTTATAATTGGAGTTCCGTTATTAGATGTTTTATAAGCAGAACTACCTGATTGACCAGTAAAACTTTCATTGTTGTGCAAAAGAATTGTTTCCTGTATCTCATCGAAAGTACCATTTCTAGTGTACATTCGGTCTCCCTCAAATTGCTCTGTTCCGGGGTAGCTTTGATTACTAAATTCACCTGTGAGTAGCGTGAAATTATTGCTTTCTGCTTCGTATTCAAATTGTTCTGGATCACCTTCTTCGGTTATCCACCGAGCCACTGAAGCTCCAATCGGGCGATCTAGTGTAATGTAGGCAAAGTCTTCTCCAAAGTCACCGTCTTCAATCCATCCACTTGAAGCAAAAATGGATTCGCTTTCGGCAAATCGGAATGTGCTTATAAATCTTCCATCATAAGCGGGAAGAATTGTTACGTTTTCGATAAAGCCTCCAAACAATTCCTCATCATATACACAATGTCCTGCTAGCAGTACTACCTTCGGATCAACTAGTGAACCTGTACATTGAAAGAAATCTCCATTGGCTGTTTCTAGTAAAACTAATACATTGTACGCTTCTGGTACATTAAGCGTATTTTCAACTAATTCTAAGGCTGAAAACTCTTTTTGTAGTCCTTGCGATCCTCTTTTTGCTATTTCTGACCTAATGGCATCTTTTGAGATTACCTGAGTAAGTGAGAATGGCGATAGGTCGTTTGGCAAATTCAAATCAAAAGTAGTACTAGTTTGACTACGAGTGTTTTTCTCTACATAGTAGGACTGTTCAGATTGCCCTACATCAGAGGCAATGTTTATAATTGGCAGAGGAACAGGTTGAACCTCCTGTCCAATCCTAATTTGTTGAGCGAATATCGTACTAAAACTAAATAGCATTAGCAAGACTGAGTACATTTTAAATTGCATGGTACAGTAAATTTTAATGTGTGAAAAAAAATAAAATAGAATTAATTCTAAAGGAAATACACTATTGTAGCTGGCTTTGTCCCGTAAGTTTTATTTCCAATATGTTGATTTACTATCAAACTAGACTTATTATCATATTAATAATCCTATAAATATAAGGAAAAATTTTGAATTTTGTTTTCAATACGACGTTAAATGTTTTAATTATACGAGTATGATTTCAAAAATAGTAAATAGCTATTCAGCACTTTGGATAGCTCAATGACAACTGTGCTTTCGTGATGCTTGGTTATTGGTTATTGGTTATTGGTTATAAGCGTTTTAGCAGATTTCTCTTACATATAAATAAAATTAATCCAAACTGGTGAAATTCAATTAGATTACAATAAAGAAAATCCTACCTTCGTAGCTTATAAATAGGCAAAGAACGATTCTATCTCATCCGACCATGAAAAAGACAAATCTGATCATTGATTTTGATAGCACTTTTACCAAGGTAGAAGCGCTAGATGTGCTTTGTGAAATTGTACTAGAGGGCAGTGAGCAGAAAGCGGCAGTACTACAAAAAATACAGGATATTACTAATTTAGGAATGGATGGTTCTATTGATTTTCGCACTTCGCTAATGGAACGCCTGAGGCTAATCAAAGCTCATCGCAACGACGTGTTGAAGTTAGCTGAAGTATTAAAAAGCAAAATTTCAGATTCCTTCCATCGCAACAAAGATCAAATACTTTCGCTCCGAGATCAAGTTTACATTGTGTCTAACGGATTTAAGGATTTTATTCAGCCCGTTGTAGAACATTATGGCTTGCGCTCTGATTTGGTGTATGCTAATGAGTTTACTTATGATGCAGCTGGATATATAAATGGCATAAATGAGGATATTCCGCTTTCTCAAAGTGGTGGCAAGCCAATAGTGATAAAAAGTTTAAATTTACAAGGGGATGTGTATGTTATTGGAGATGGCTACAATGATTTTGAAATCAAGCAAGCAGGATACGCTAACAAATTTTATTTATTTACAGAAAACGTAGTGCGAGAAAAAGTGAAGCTAAGTGCCGATCACATTGCACCCAACGTGGATGAAATCTTATACGAATTAAATATGGACAGAGCATTATCTTATCCCAAGAATCGCATCAAAGTACTGCTACTAGAAGGAGTGCATAAGGATGCGGTTAAATTATTTGAAGAAGAAGGGTATCAAGTAGAATATTTAACGACTTCTCTTACCGAGAAAGAATTATGTGAACGCATTGTTGATGTCAACATAATTGGTATTCGTTCTAAAACGCATATTACTGAGAAAGTGGTCAAATCTGCTAAGCGACTAATTTGCGTGGGTGCATTTTGTATTGGAACGAATCAAATTGACTTAGAGGCATGCACCAAGAATGGTGTGGCAGTATTCAATGCACCATATAGCAACACACGCTCAGTAGTAGAATTGGCGATTGCCGAAATGGTCTTTTTATTCCGCAATTTACCAGATAAAGTCATGGCAATGCATCATGCTAAATGGCAAAAATCTGCTAAAAACTCCTTTGAGTTGAGAGGGAAAAAGCTAGGCATTATTGGATATGGAAATATTGGTTCTCAACTTTCTGTACTAGCAGAGGCAATGGGGATGAATGTTTACTATTACGATCTAGTGGAAAAATTAGCACTTGGAAACGCTACTAAATGTGCTACATTAGAAGAAATGTTAAATGAAGTAGACGTCGTTTCTATTCACGTAGATGGTCGTCCTGAAAATAATAATTTCTTTAGGGCAGAGCATTTTGCTCAGATGAAGGATGGAGCCTACTTTATGAATTTAGGACGTGGAAAAGTAGTGGATATTCCAGCCTTGAAAGCTGCAATAACTTCCGGTAAGTTAAATGGCTGTGCGGTAGATGTCTTTCCAAAAGAACCGAAAAGCAATGATGAGCCATTTGAGTCGGAGTTAATGGGATTGCCAAATACTATTTTGACACCACACATTGGCGGCAGCACTATGGAAGCACAAGAAAATATAGGGAATTTTGTGCCCAGTAAAATTATGACGTACATCAACACGGGAAGTACTTACGGCTGCTATAATTTACCAAATGTCATGCTACCTTCCTTTGAGAAGTCACATCGTTTACTACACATTCATCAAAATGTTCCTAATGTTTTAGCACAGATCAACAGTATTATGGTGGAGCATGGCGTGAACATCACTGGGCAATACTTAAAAACCAATGAGACCATTGGCTACGTTATTATTGATGTAGATAGAGCCTACAATGAATTATTGCTCGATGAATTAAAGAATATTGAACCAACAATTTGGTTTAGAGTACTTTATTAGAAAATTAGGAATGGAGTTGAAGCCTGCCGTAAAAACAGGGTTTAACTCCATTTTTACATCTCCATCTGCATTTAAGTTGATTCTCTAATCGCTAAACTCGCTAGGTATTTTTATCTTTGTTCGGTTGAAGCCCATTTTCTTATACCATTTTATGGCTTAAAATTAGACAAACGATGAACTACGAGATATTGCAAGTTAGTAATGAAAGTAATGTTTTAGTGGTAACTATTAGTCGAGAAAAAGCACTGAATGCTTTAAATAATACTACTCTTGACGAAATTCAATACTTTTTTGAGGAAGATGCCCCCAAGCGATCTGATGTAAAAGGGATCATACTTACAGGTGCAGGGGAAAAAGCATTTGTAGCTGGTGCGGACATCAAGGAATTTTTAGCCATCAAAGGAGAGGAAGGGGCAGCATTAGCACGAAGAGGACAAACCGTCTTTTTTGCAATTGAGCGATTTCATAGACCTGTAATTGCTTTAGTGAATGGTTACGCATTAGGCGGTGGATGCGAGTTGGCGATGGCTTGTCATCTGAGGATTGCTACTGAAAGTGCTAAATTTGGTCAGCCAGAAGTTAATCTCGGAATCATTCCAGGTTATGGCGGCACACAAAGATTGGTGCAATATATCGGTAAAGGAAAAGCATTGGAGCTAATGATGACGGGCGATATGATTGATGCCGCAGAAGCATATCGGCTGGGTTTAGCGAATTATGTTCTGCCATCTAAGGGCGAGGCAATGGAGAAATCTAAAGCAATCATTGAGAAAATTGCTACAAAAGCTCCAATAGCCATCACAAAGGTAATTGAGGCTGTCAATGCTCACTTCGAGACAGGAGTGGATGGTTTTGAAAGAGAAGTAGAGAAATTTGGCTACGCTACTAGCACAGAAGATTTCAGAGAAGGGGCAATGGCATTTGTTGAAAAACGTAAACCCAATTTTACAGGAGAATAAATCAATATTACCATTTTACTATCGCTAAAACTTTATTTATGAAATCGTCTAAACAAAACCTATGGCTGCTTGCAGGAGCTTTCTTACTACTGTCTTCTTGTGTGAGCAAAAAAGAATTTCTTTCTATGCAAGCGCAGCGAGATAATGTTCAAAACCAACTGGAAGAAACAATCGCTAACTTGCAGGATTGTACCGAACGAAGAGTTGCATTGACCAATCAATTAGAGCAGAATCGCGTACAACTTGGAGCAAAAGATGCTCAATTAATTGAGAAAGACGCACAAATCAACCGACTTTCAGATGAGCTAGATTTTCAAAAGAAAAATAATAGCCAACTACTGGAGCGACTGTCTGATCTTTCCGTTATCAGTAAAACAGGAGCAGAAAATATCAAGCGGTCTTTGGAGTCCATTGACAAACAGAATACTTATATCAGGGATTTGAATAGCTCGATTCAGCGCAAAGACTCTGTAAATCTAGCACTAGTAACCAACTTAAAACGATCATTAGCCAACATCAACGATGAAGACATAGAGGTGGAAGTTAAGAAAGGCGTTGTTTACATCTCCATTTCTGACAAACTACTATTTCAATCAGGAAGTGCCGTTATCAATACTCGTGCAAAAGAAGTGCTTGGCAAAGTGGCTACTGTCGTGAATGACCATAGCCAATTGGATATTTTGGTAGAAGGGCATACGGATAATATTCCAATTGCTAGTTCTTGTATCAAAGACAACTGGGATTTGAGTGTGAAACGTGCGACAGCCGTAGTAAGAGTATTGCAAGATGAGTATAGCGTTGATCCAACTAGGATGACTGCTGGCGGTCGATCGGAGTTTATTCCTAAAGCTAGCAATGAAACTAGAGAAGGACGAAGCACGAACCGAAGAACAGAGATTGTGATTACACCTAAACTAGATGAGTTTTTCCAGTTGCTGGAAGCACCAGCGGAGCAGAAGTAGATTTTCTGGTATTTACAGTTTGATGTACTTAGTTTTGCCAATCAATGCTAAAGACGTCAAACTGTAAATTTGCTTATCCCGCCCAGCTTTCTTTATCTAAACTTCTATACTGAATGGCTTCTGCTAGATGTTCTATTTGGATATCATCACTAGCAGAAAGATCAGCAGCCGTTCTAGCAACTTTTAAAATACGATCATAAGCCCGAGCGGATAGCTGCTGGACTTTCATAGCTTTTTTCAAAAGTAGTAATCCAGCTTGATTTAGCTGACATACCTCTCTCACCATTCGACTAGGCATTTGTGCGTTGGAGTAAATACCAGTATAATCTTTGAATCGTTCCTGCTGAATTACTCTAGCCTTCACAACTCGTTCTGCAATATCTTGGCTTGTCTCACTTGATTGTTCGTAACTAGAAAGTTGCTCATAAGAAACAGGCGTTACTTCAACATGTAGGTCAATTCGATCCAGAAGCGGTCCCGAAATTTTATTCAAATATCGCTTCACCACACCCGGGCTGCAGGAACATTCCTTGTCAGGATGATTGTAATAGCCACAAGGGCAGGGATTCATAGAGGCCACCAGCATAAAACTAGCGGGATAGTCCACCGTTATTTTTGCTCTTGAGATTGTTACTTTCCGCTCCTCCATTGGTTGGCGCAGCACCTCTAGCACCGTTCGCTTAAACTCTGGCAACTCATCTAAAAATAATACTCCATTATGCGAAATAGAAATCTCTCCGGGCATTGGATTAGAGCCACCGCCCACTAAAGCTACATCACTGATGGTATGATGTGGCGAACGAAACGGACGAGTAGAAATTAGTGAAGCATTAGATGGTAGTACACCTGCTACGGAATGAATCTTAGTAGTTTCCAATGCCTCATGCAGTGAAAGTGGTGGCAGAATAGTAGGCATTCTTCTAGCGAGCATCGTTTTTCCAGCACCCGGAGGACCGATCAAAATAACGTTATGTCCACCTGCTGCTGCAATTTCCAAAGCACGTTTAATGTTCTCCTGCCCTTTAACATCTGCAAAATCAACGGGATAAAAATCCTGCGTATCGAAAAAATCTTCTCTTGTATTGACCTCTGTGGGGACTAGCTCTAGCTCTCCTTTGAAAAAAGCCACCGCCTCTTTTACATTCTCGATGCCATAAACGTCTAGGTTATCAACAATGGCTGCTTCTCTAGCATTCTCTTTCGGAACGATGATACCTTTAAATTTTTCCTTTCTAGCTTGAATTGCAATGGGTAGGACACCTTTTATAGGACGCACTCCTCCGTCCAAAGAAAGTTCTCCCATCATTATGTAATCATTTATTATTTCATTGGGAATTTGTCGAGTGGCAGCTAGCATACCTATTGCAATAGGTAAGTCATAAGCAGAACCTTCTTTTCGTATGTCGGCTGGGGCAAGGTTGACCACGAGCTTCATACGTGGTACTTTGTAGCCAATATTCTTTACAGCGGCTTCAATACGCTGAAATCCTTCCCGCACTACACTATCTGGCAAACCAACTAAGAAATAGAATTGCTTGCCAGCAGCAATATTTCCTCCAGCATTGACTTCCACAGTAATAGTCTGTGCATCTACTCCTATAACAGCGCTTGCGTAAGTTTTAACGAGCATTTTTTATACTAACGTTACATGGTCTCTAAAAAAAGCAAAGTAACTATAAATATTGTTTTTGCAAATCTAATTAGCTATAATTTCGCTGGCCATAGCCAATTTCTCATTCCTTTATTACTGCATAAGCTAAAACTCAATCACTTTTATGGAAAAATAATTTCTGTGTAACTTTGAATTCCTTATGACGTAAGTCATACTAGAAAAAAAACACGATTTCTTAGATATAATAAAATAAATAATATATCTTTGTGAGGCTACTTTAGATAGCAAATATACCAAAACCGATTTTCCTACAAGTTTGCTTCTTGCACAGATCAACTGTACTGCCACTAAGCGTTAACTAGCTGTTAATTGGTTTCTTACTTTGCGTAAGCGTACCTCTCAAATGATATAGCTAGATAAACGATTCAAAATTTTCACAATACACAATTTTCAATTAACTGTACTCTGAAATTAAAGAGCTATAAGGCTTAATAGAATAGCGTAGTCTTTATTGGATTCGGCTATCAGTAATGGTGGTCGGATCTTTTTTATCTTCTTCTCAGTACATTTTTTATTTTTGTAATCAAGTATTTTTCAATGCAGATTAAACTGCTATGTTTGCAGGCAAAGTGACTTTTTGTAACTACTGCTCACTCTGCTGCTACATGTATCATTTTCTACAACTTTAATTTATTTGATCTTTGGCAAGAATATTAGGTATTGACTACGGCACTAAAAGAACAGGCTTGGCGGTAACCGATCCTTTGCAATTAATTGTATCTGGTTTGGAAACAGTACCTACTCATACTTTGCTCGACTTCATTAAAAAGTACTGCGCCGAGGAGGTGGTAGAATTTTTTGTAGTCGGCGAACCAATGCACCTTGACGGCAATCCTGGACAAATTATGCCAGAGATCAAAGGCTTTGTTAGGAAGTTGAGCAAACTTTTCCCCGATAAACCAGTTATTTTGCATGATGAACGATTCACTTCTGAAGAAGCCAAGCGAATTATTTTAGAGAGTGGAACAAAGAAAAAAAAGCGTCGAGATAAAAGTTTAGTAGATAAAATAAGTGCTGTATTAATTTTACAGGATTATCTCGGTCATTTGAGCTAAAAGTAGAAAAGATGATCTTACCAATTTATGCTTATGGCAGTGCCGTATTGAAAAAGAAAGGAACGGAAATATCGAAAGAATATGAGAAGTTACAGGAATTAATTGCCGATATGTGGGAAACAATGGAGCATGCTTCAGGGGTAGGGCTAGCTGCTCCCCAAATTGGATTGCCTATTCGGCTGTTTGTTGTAGATACAACGCCTTTTGATGAAGATGAAGAAATCATGGAAAAAGGCTTTAGAAAAGTATTCATCAATGCTCAAAAAATAGAAGAAGCAGGGGAATCGTGGGCTTACGAAGAAGGCTGCCTCAGTATTCCTGACGTTCGGGGAGATGTGGAGCGACCAGCACAAATAAAATTGCACTATTTAGATGAAAACTTTGAAGCACATACCGATGTCTTTACGGGTATGAATGCCAGAGTTGTTCAACATGAATACGACCATATAGACGGTGTCCTTTTCACAGAGCATCTTAAACCACTCAAAAAAAGACTAATCAAGCGAAAGTTAGATAGCATAAAAAAAGGAAAAGTTGATAGTAGCTACAAAATGAAATTTCCTGCTCAGAAGAGTAAGCGACGATAGGGTTTACTTTTTTTTCAATTCAAATAAGTCTTTTCGCCGATCTTTCAAATTTCTGACGCTCCCGAACTGATTGAGCTCTCTGAGCAAGTCAATATCTACATCTGCAATTAGAATCATTTCGGAGTTTGGAGTAGCTTCTGCTTTAATGCCGTTTGTTGGAAAGGCAAAGTCGCAGGGTGTAAAAACGACAGATTGAGCGAATTGAATGCTCATATTATGCACTTTAGGTAAATTTCCAACACTACCAGCAATGACAACATAGCATTCATTTTCAATGGCTCTAGCTTGGGCACAATTTCTCACCCGCGAATAGCCATTTTGAGTGTCCGTTAAAAATGGAACGAACAAAATATCCATGCCTTCATCTGATAGCAGCCGACTTAATTCAGGAAATTCTACATCGTAACAAATTAGCACACCGATCTTTCCACAATCTGTATCAAAAACTTCAATTTTGTTGCCACCTTGCATTCCCCAGACTTTAGCCTCATCAGGAGTTACATGGATTTTTTCGTATCGCTCAATCGTACCATCTCGCCGGCACAAATAACCCGCATTGTAAAGATTGCCCTCTTTTATCTCGGGCATGCTGCCTGAAACAATATTGATGTTGTAAGCGATAGAAAATTCTGAAAACCGCTCCACAATAGGCTCTGTGTACTTTGCCAACTCACGAATAGCCTCTGATTCTGTCAAGTGATTATTCTCTGCCATAAGTGGTGCATTGAAAAACTCTGGAAAAAGAGCAAAGTCAGAGCGATAACCTGATACGGAATCAATGAAAAACTCTGTCTGCTGCATGAGTTCTTCAAAGTGCTTATAGGGACGCATTTGCCACTGGATGAGCCCCAAACGAATTTCCTTTTTCTGAGTAGTTGCTTTTTTGGAGGGCTTCTCGTAGTAAATATTATCCCATTCTAGTAGCACCGCAAATTCATTGGAGGCTTCATCGCCCTCCAGATAGCCTCTCAATATTTTAGAAGGGTGAAAGTCATTGGAGATTTGAAAATTGAAAACAGGGTCATCAATTTCTTTTTTCCGCACTTTATTAATGTATTGTTTAGGCGTCATTTCATCAGCATATTTATGATAATTTGGAATACGTCCGCCAAAGGCAATACCTTTCAGGTTCAACTTTTCACAGAGTTCTTTTCGATAGTCATATAATCTCCTCCCTAGTCGCAAGCCTCTAAACTTTGGCTTGATAAAAATATCAATACCATATAGCAGTTCGCCTTTGTCGTTGTGTGTATTAAAAGTGTAATTACCTGTTACCTCCAAGTAAGTGTGATTATTTGAGAATTTTTCATAGTCCACAATGATCGTTAAAGCACACCCTGCTAATACGCCATTCACTTTTATGACGACCTGCCCTTCTGGGAATTTATCAATAAGGGCTTCTATTTGGTGCTCCTCCCAGTAAGGTTCTGGAATGGTATGATAGACTTCTTCCATTGCCAGTTTGAGTGCTTTATAGTCCTCTAGCTTGAGGTATTCTAGCTCAATATTTTCTATCTCGTTTAGTTTCATTGTTGCTTATTGTTTGCTCTGCAAAGGAACAATTTTACCTGCTCTCGCAAAATAAAAATAGTAGGTATCCATACAATACCTACTATTTTATTTGTAAAACTTATTGCCTATTAGACTGCTATTGATGCTATTTTTTTAAGCCCGGTGTTCTGTCCAAAAATTCATCGTACAACTGAATGTGCCTAGAGTCAATCGGCACTTGGTAGCCGTTTATGAATAAGTATTTAAGTTGAGTTTTAGTTTCAAAAGGATCGCCTGTGCTAACAAAAAGCGTTGCACTTTTGCCAACTTCCAAAGATCCTAGCGCATCCGCCACTCCAAATATTTCAGCGGGGATTATGGTTACTGCTTTCAATGCTGCTTCTTTTCCCATACCATAAGTAGCAGCAAAACCTGCATGGAACGGCAGGTTTCTGACATTCTCCATATCATTAGAGCGAATAGCTACCTTGACGCCAGCACTGTGCATCTTTCCTGCATTGGCATAAGCCGCATCATAGCGATCAGATGTTCGGGTAGGTGTTGTAATAACTGGACCTGTAATGACAGGAATTTCAGCTTTAGCTAAAGAATCTGCCACTCTCCAACCTTCTGCAACACCTGTGAAAATGGCTTTTTTTATATTCTTTTCTTTTACCCACTTTATGGCTGCTAGAATATCCGCATCTTTATTCACCTCAATCAGTAGAGATGCTGTCCCATCATAAACAGTCATCAAAGCATCCATTTCTGGGTTGTACTCCATTTCATCTTTCGACTTGTCTGATGTTTTGATTTTAGCATAAAGCTCCAAGTCCTCCCAGATGTCGTTTAACTTCTTCTGTGCTTTGTCTGCGGCTTTTTTTATATCTTCTTCGCTTCTTTTATCCCACCAGCCACGCTTACCCGAACGTGGAAAATTCATTACTACACCTTTAAAATCAGCGTACATTTGATCGGGAGTGTAGCCCACTAGATTGATCAAGGCAGCCGTGCCAGGAAAAAGTCCTCCCGTTGGTTGCGTTAGTACAGTTGTTACACCATCTACTCTAGTTACTGGAATAGCGACTGAGTTAGGATTTACAGCTGTTAATGCTTGCATATGTGGTGTAAAATCTCCTAGCTCATTCTCATCCCTAGTTAATGAAACAGAACTCACTTCGACTAAGCCGAGCGTCGTGCCTCCATCGATCATGCCTGGATACACAAAATGATCGGTGCAATCATAAGCAGTTGCGCCAGCGGGAACGGTTATGTCTGTACCAATAGCTGTGATTTTACCTTCTTGCAGCACAATGGTTCCATTTTCAATAGTCCCATTTGTGACCGTTACAATGGTAGCGTTGGTCAGGGCAAAAGTACCTTTACTTGCCTTATCCGTTTGCGCCATACTGACTACTCCAAAGGAAGAGAGCAGTAGTAATAGTATATTTATTTTAAGTTTTATCATCTTATTAAATTTGAATTTTTTCTTTGCTTGTTCCTGATTTAACTTTTAATTTTAGCTCGAGGAGGACAAGCAAATAGATAATTATTTTTCATTGGTAAAAAAGTCATATACATCTTGCATGCAGCGATCAAACTCATGGTGCTCATTAGCCTGATTGATATAAGCAGGTACATCTTCTGGATCAATGCTGATACGCATATCGGCAGGGTCTTCGTTGATGTCAAAACGAACTACACCGTCCACAATAGTCATTTGTGGGACAGCATAAATCGAAAGTGGATGTGCACTAAAAATAGCTACATCACCATCTTTACCTACTTCTAAAGAGCCTACTCTGTCTTCGATACCTAGTTGAATTGCAGGATTGAGCGTGATGAGTTTCAAGGCTTCATTATCTGATAAACCGCCATATCGTTGTGTCTTTCCTGCTTGATGGTAGAGGTGACGAATGTAGTCTCCTGAATCGGAATTAATAGAAGTTACAACACCATTTTCTGTTAAAATAGCGGCATTGTAAGCCGTAGAATAATATACTTCAAACTTGTAAGCCCACCAATCGGCAAAAACAGAAGCCATCGCTCCATAGTCTGCTAACTCTGGTGCAACTTTAAAGCCTTCGTTGACGTGTTGAAAGCATATTTTATCTACGCCATAATCTCTAAGTACATTGATGAGCATGTAAATTTCATCTGCGCGGTAAGAGTGGCAGTGCACAATGATTTCACCTCGAAGTATAGCCGATAAAGTCTCCATGCGACGACTGTATTTTGGAGGCATCACTGTGTTGTCTGTACCTTTCATTTTTTCGTACATTTTTTGTGCAGCCATGTACTCTTTAGCATCTGCAAAGGCCTTTCTGATGACCTGCTCCACTCCCATTCGAGTAGCGGGCTGAATATCACGACCTTCTCCATGTACGCGCATTGGATTTTCACCAAGTGCAAATTTAATGGTGCGCGGTGCGCCTATCATTTTGTAGTCTTCTTGATCCATCATGCCCCAGCGCATTTTGATGGTTTCGCATTCTCCGCCGATAACATTTGCGGAACCGTGCATTGCATGAGCTGCTGTTACCCCACCGGCTAGTGCGCGATAAATGCCGATATCAAAAGGGTCAATAGCATCCCCAACGAAAACTTCTGCAGTAACTGGATTACTGGCTTCATTGACCACATCCAATGCCAAATGGGAGTGTGCATCAATAATGCCGGGCATCACAAATTTACCAGTTGCATCTATTTCTTTCACACCATTGGGAGTGCGAATATTTTTAGCAATTCGCTTTATTTTTCCATTTTCAATAAGCACATCGGTTTCTTCTTTTATGCCATCTGTAATGGTAAGTACTGTGCCATTTTTAATTAAAACGCTGCCTGTTTCTGGCTGAGCACTCAGACCCACTACAAGGAATAGTAGGCAAATTATTTGAATTGTATTTTTCATTACCATTTTTTTATAAATTAATTATAGATTGATGCTTTGCGGTTACTAGCTTTAGCATCCAAATCATTTAGGATCAATTTTCGAGCCTTCTATTTCAAAAGAACCAAAACTGCCAACAGACATTGTTCCTTCATAAGTATTTCCATCGAAGGTCAATTCGTACTCGACTGTCATGTCTTGATAAGGAGTGGTGAAAGAAAGTATGCTGCCATTCAATACAGCATTATCCACCTCGCTTTTTTGAGCAGGATTCATTGGATTGGACATGATGCATGATACTAGCGTGCCATCCTCTACCTTTATTTCAAGAGTTCCGCTTAAATCCATACCACCAGCATTGGCTTCGTAGCTCCAGTTACCAGAAACGTCAACGGCTTCTCCTTTTTTTCCGTTCTTCTTTTTCTTTACCTCATACTCAAAAGGCTGACCGTCCACAAATACATAGCGCACATTAGCGTCTTCATCAAAATAAGGTGCGTCAGCAACGACCAAATTGGCAATCTTTCCTGGCTCAATTGAGCCTGCTACTTTATTCAATCCAAGCATTTCTGCTGGTGTAGTGGTCAATGCTGCTAATGCTTGATCCGTGGTTAGCCCTGCTTTAATCATACGTATTAGGTTAGCTTTGATGTCCTTAGGTTTAGCCTCCAGTGTAGAAAAGCCAAATGCAATATTCGCTTTTGCCATCGCTGCCGCCTGCATTTCAAACTCTTTGACTGACTTTGCTTTGCGGGCCTCTAGTTCTTTTTGCTCTAGCTCAATTTCTGATAGTTCTTTGTCCTTTTCCACTTCTTTATCTTTCTTTTCTTTAATGGCATCTGGCAGGTCCATGGATAGAAACAAAGGTACATCTTCAATACGATTCACTAAATGCCAGCCTTCTTTCACTTCCGCCAACACTAAGTTGTAGCCCAACTCTTTCTGCAAATTCAATGCGCGTCCTATTTCTTTCAAAGTTTCCGCTTTCATGAATACCGGCATATTGCCATCAATTACAGGGTAGAAGGCTTCAAGCACAGGATCGTATGTTGGTCGCTTCATACCCTCAGGATTTTCGTTGTACAGTTCTTCGTGCATTTTTAGCTGCTCGGCTTGTTTGTATAAATCGCGCAACTTTGACATCACTCCAATAATTGTTAAAGGTGCAACACGCTGAGGTGCTGACTCGAATTGTGTAAACAATGAAGTGTTGTCCAGTAGCACCATATCACTTGCGGAATTGCCCGCCAATAGCACAATAGCTCCTTTGCCAGGCAGCATCTTTCCTTCTGGTACAACGTGTGCCATGGTGAAGCCTAATTCGCGCATATCACCTACCGACTTATCATCAGCTTTCAAGAAATCTCTCACTTGACGCTCGGGCTGAATACCCGCAAATTCGTAGGGAGGATTTCCTGTATCTTTGATTTCAGGACGCTTCTGTTCCTCTTTCTTAGGAAGACCTACGTTAGAAGCCCCATCAATAAAACCCGCATAGACAAACATGGAGTCTGCTTCTATGACTTTTGCGTTGTAAGGAATGTTGATGTTCTTACCCACTGCTTGGATCAGACCATCTTTGATTAAAACAGAGGCGTTTTCCAACTGCTTACCTGGTGATGGAATGACAGTAGCATTTTGCAGCACAAAAATATTTGTAACCTGTTTGGGTTCATTTTGTGCTTTTAATCCAAGTGCTACGAACACCATGATTGAAAGTAACCATAGTTGCTTATACATTGTGAAAATTTTGTAGTTTGAGAAATAAAGTTCTGATTCGATATAATAACGAATTTCATGTTGTAAACAACGAATATAAGAAAAGATGATAAAACAAGAAATTTATTGGCACACAATGTTCAGCAATAGCGAAAAAAACAGCATTATTCATTTTGAGCCTTTGGAAGTTATTAGACATTAGAAAATTATGTTTTTTTACTTCACGGGAACTTTCTAAAAAAAAACTCAGTTGTTGCTTATGCGTCCTTAAATGAAAAATTGGAGATTATGGTAGCAATGGCGAAAGATATTGATAGAGACAAGCAACTTAGGATTTTCAACCAGGAGTTTATGCCAGAGGTAGATGCCTTGTATAACTTCGCTTATCATCTGACTCACAATGAGGCAGATGCTAATGACTTAGTGCAAGAGACCTGCCTAAGAGCATTCAAAGCTATTGCGAGCTACCGTGAAGGAACGAACGCTAAAGCATGGCTGTTCCGAATACTAAAAAATAACTTTATCAATGACTATCGAAAAAAGAGCAATCGTCCAACAGAAGTGGAATACGAAGAGATAACAAACTTCCACGATGAAGAAGATTCTCAGTATTCTAGCTATGCTGACTTACGTTTGGAGATGTTTCAACACATGATGGGCGATGAGGTAACAAATGCACTCAATTCATTGCCAGTTGACTTTAGAATTGTAATTTTACTATGCGATATTGAAAACTTCACCTATGAGGAAATTTCAAAAATAGTAGATATTCCGATTGGTACAGTACGTTCAAGATTGCACCGAGCTAGAAATATGTTGAAAGTAAAACTGCGAGACTATGGCAAGTCTCTAGGTTTTGACTAGAGAAATAGAGATTGCTCCGCTGAGCTTGCAGTTAAGTTTATAACGGCTACTTGCTCAGTTCCAAAGGTTAGGAACACACTCTTTTTTTTACGAACTTAATTTATTAACCATAACATTTATTTGCACATCAATCAGCTATCAGAAACTAGTTACTACTTATTCTTGTAGGGGTAAATTATCGAGTTTCTAATAAAAAATTCATACACTATGATTTTATTTCAGACTTCAACAGAAATAGGCAAAGTGATCACCAATGCCCTTTTGTTACAAAGGATTGATTGGCGGTCAATTGTTTGTAAATGTGAAGAGACTTGAATGATGAGCTGTAGATGTGTAGAATTGAATGAAAAAATTTGAAATAATGAAAAATCTGCAGAGTTATCAAGATTTGGTAGAGAAAGTAACGATGTACTTAGACAACGAATTAAGTCAAGATGAAAAGCGGAAATTCCTCCAAGAGCTTCAAGCTAGCCCCGAACATGTAAAAATTCTAAGTAAAGAACGATCCTTCCGAGAATTTATAAAAAGCAGAGTCCATCGAAGGACTGTTTCACCAATGCTCATCCAATCCATTAAAGAAGAAATACAACTTCAAACTCCTGTACCAGCCGAATAGATTTTTGCCTTTAATCCGTGAGTTCTATGTTGGATTTCTTATCATTGTAGCCTATTTTAATTTTAAAAAGTTAATGCTAGAATAAGCAATAAATCTAACACACTAAATAACAAATAAATTACATGGATTGGCAATTCAATGGCTCAGGTGTGGCACTCGTCACACCTTTCAACGAAAATGAAAGCATCAACTACAACAAGTTAGAACAACTCATTGATTTTCATATTGAGCATCAAACAGATGCCTTAGTGATTGCTGGCACTACGGGTGAGGCTTCTACACTTAGTGTGGAAGAACACAAAGAGCTAATTCGAAATAGCGTAGCCATGGCAAAGGGTAGAATTCCTGTGATTGCTGGCACTGGAAGTAATGAAACACCTCTAGCCATAGAGCTAAGTGTGCAAGCCGAAGAGGTGGGTGCAGAAGCACTACTCATTGTAACGCCTTACTACAACAAAACCAATACTAAAGGACTCATTAAACACTACGAAGCTATTACTGATGCAGTAAATACGCCAATTATTTTATACAATGTGCCAAGTAGAACGGGAATGAATATTTCGCTAGAAGCCATAGTGGAAATGAGTAAGAACCCTAAAATTGTTGGAGTAAAAGAAGCTAGTGGCGATATTTCTTATGCTAGTGAAATTGCTCGCTTGTGTGGAGAAGAATTCATTATTATTTCAGGAAATGATGATGTGATTGTTCCCATGATGTCAATTGGGGGCAAAGGAGTGATTTCAGTAGTAGCCAATATTCTTCCCAGAGAGATACATCAGATTGCTCAGCTATATGCAGAAGGAAGTGTAGAGCAAGCACGAGAACTGCAAATTTATTACAATGGTTTCATAAAAAGTCTTTTTTATGAAACCAATCCCATTCCCGTCAAGACTGCGATGAATCTTTTGGGATGGGACGTTGGCAGGCTGCGCTTGCCATTGTATGATATGGATGAGCATGCTTTAGCAAAAATGAAAGTAGAAATGCAGAAAGTAGGGCTATTGAAAGAATACTAGCTAAAATGGGATGTTTTATAATAAGGTCTTTGAAGTGCTCAAAACTTCAGAAAGCCTCCTATCTTATTCATTAAATCGCTAAAAATGAAAATCGCTGTTTACGGTTACGGTACTATGGGTAAGTTACTTTGTAGTATGATTTTAGAAAACACTAATTTGGAATTATTCGCTGCCATAGAGCCGAGACAAGTAATAGAAGAAGACTCTGTAGTGTCTAGTTTGGAGCAGCTAGAAAATTCCTTTGATGTACTAATTGATTTTTCTCATCCAACTAACATCCAATCCATTCTGAGCTACTGTACGGAGCATAAGAAACCTCTAGTCATCTGTACCACGGGCTTCGAAGAAAGTGTATTAACGAATATTAAAAAAGCAGCGGAGTTCATTCCAATCGTGCTTGCTTCCAACACTTCGCAAGGTGTCAGTCTCATGCACCAACTCGTAACAAAAGCAGTAAAAACACTAGCTATTGATTTTGATATCGAAATAATCGAAGCACACCACAACAAAAAAATAGATGCACCGAGTGGCACTGCTGCCAGTCTCCTTGAAACGGTGCAGAACGCTTTGCCAGAAAATTACAATGTTCAGTACGGCAGAAATGGTATGTCAAAACGCACCAACAAAGAAATTGGTCTGCACAGCCTTCGTGCAGGTACAATCGTTGGAGAACATACCGTCATTCTAGCAGGGGAGGGTGAGATTGTAACCATCAAGCATACGGCGCTCTCCAAAAGTATTTTTGCCAAAGGAGCTATTCGAGCAGCACAATTTGTTCATTTGCAGCCTGTTGGCTTGTATAGTATGGAAGATGTAATAGCAAACTAGCGTATCGTTCTTGTTTTTTTGATTTATCGGTCGTAAACTTTGAATCGTTACTTAGCTACAAATAGTGACGAACAAACTAAAAACCTACCGCTAGCGCAGCTATGTGTTGCACGAAGATTGAGGAATAACCAGTACTTTAAGATAGAAAACGTAAATTTTACAAAAAATCTATAGCTCTAACAGCAGCATAATGAATGCTAAGTAATACCTTTATATATTGAAAATAATCCTCAAAGTTAAATTAGCATTACAGAATAACTATCTATGAAAATAGGAATACCTAAAGAGATTAGTGATGATAGAGTCAGCATGGTGCCTGAAGTCATTAAAAAGCTGGAGGGACTAAAGGCTGAATTTCTTGTTGAGAAAGGGGCTGGCACAAATGCAAGTATCCGTGATTTAGATTTTGAAACTGTTGCTACTATTACTGATCGTCAGACTTTACTTAGCACATCAGATGTTATTGTTACTGTCGTTCCAATGGAAGAAAGCGACCTGAAGAAGGTGAAAAAAGATACTGTTCTTATTTCACTCTTTGCACCGTACAATGATGAAAAAATAGTAAAAGAACTCCAAGCCCATCAAGTGAGAGCTTTCAGTATGGATATGATTCCGAGAAGCACGATTGCTCAATCTATGGATATACTTTCTTCGATGGCTTCCATAGCTGGCTACAAAGCAGTGCTTACGGCTGCCAATGAATTGCCTCGTTACTTTCCAATGATGATTACTGCAGCAGGTAGTATTCGTCCAGCTAGGGTCTTAGTGCTTGGCGCAGGGGTAGCTGGGCTTCAAGCTATTGCAACAGCCAAGAGGCTAGGTTCAATGGTGGAAGCCTTCGATGTGCGAAAAGCAGCAAAGGAAGAAGTGGAAAGTTTAGGAGCAAAATTTGTAGAAGTAGCGGGCGCAAAAGACGACTCTGATGCCGGTGGATATGCCGTAGAGCAGAGCGAAGATTTTTTGAAACGACAGCGAGAAGAAGTGCAAAATCGAGCGGCAAAAGCAGATGTCATTATTACAACAGCACAGGTGCGTGGTCGAAAAGCTCCCATTTTATTACCTACAGAAACTGTTGATAAAATGAAAGCAGGCTCAGTAGTAATAGACCTGGCGGCATCAACTGGAGGAAATTGTGAATTGACAAAAAACAACGAAACCATTATCTACAATAATGTCAAAATTATCGGCGACTCTGCACTGCCAAATGCTATGCCACAAGATGCCAGTACACTCTTTAGCAATAATATTGCGAATTTCTTGAAACTTATCATCAAAGATGGCGAGCTGCACATTGACTTAGAGCATGAAATTATCCAATCTTCTTTTATCACTAATATCGAAAACGTTTAGTATTATGGACAACCTACTTGCATTTTTTAATAATAATCTCTACATCATTTATTTACTCATTTTCACGATCATTCTAGGTTTTGAAATTATCTCAAAAGTACCAACAGTACTGCATACACCGCTGATGTCAGGAGCAAATGCTATCAGCGGTGTCGTCATTATTGGTGCAATTATCTTGATTCGCCAGGCAGAACCTAATGACTATATAACACTTAGTATCGGCACATTGGGCGTTGTGCTTGGTATGATAAATGTGGTTGGTGGTTTTGCTGTGACAGACAGGATGTTAGAAATGTTCAAAAAGCGAAAGTGATGCTCATTTGAAACTGAGCACTTGTGTGTTTAGTAATTAGCTTATAAATTGTCCAAATACTTACTTATCAAATAATTACGAAAATTTATGATTACATCAATAATAAATTTATCTTATTTGCTCGGTGCATTGGCCTTTGTGGTTGGTTTGCGCCGATTGAGTTCTCCAGATACGGCTCGTCGAGGTAATATACTAGCTGCAATAGGTATGAGTATTGCTATTATTGCAACAATGCTTTATCCATTTGCAGATGCGAACAATAATTACGGTTGGATCATCGGAGGAATGATTAGCGGTGCATTGATCGGCTGGTTAGCTGCCAAACGCGTACAAATGACAGCCATGCCTCAGCTTGTTTCAATTTTTAATGGATTGGGAGGAGCCTGTGCAGTAGTGTTGGCGATGATTGAGCTGAATCAGCATTACAACATGAGCCCCAGGACAACTCAGGAATTGCTAGTGATCGTATTGGCACTGCTGATTGGTGCAGTAGCTTCCACTGGTAGTATTTTAGCTTACTTAAAACTAGACGGCAAAGTCTGGGATAGCCAAGTAACGCTGCCAGCTCACAGTATTGTCAATATATTTTTGTTGCTCATTACACTTGCTTTAGGAATTTATCTTGCAGTGACGGGTGGTAGTATGACGCTGGCACTAGTTTTTATGGGTGTTGCTTTGATTTATGGTTTTTCTTTCGTCGCACCCATTGGTGGTGCTGATATGCCGGTTGTTATTTCCTTGCTCAACTCCTTTACAGGTCTCTCTGCAGCGGCGGCGGGGCTAATTTATGGAAATAACATTATGTTGATTGGAGGTATCTTAGTAGGAGCGTCAGGGACGATATTAACCGTGTTAATGTGCAATGCAATGAATCGTTCTTTGCTGAATGTTCTAGTTGGTGGATTTGGGGGTGGTGCATCCTCAAGTAAGGCTGCGCAAGGCGATCAAGTAGCTAAAGAGGTTACCCCAAATGACGCGGCGATTCAACTTTTTTACTCACAATCAGTGATGTTTGTACCAGGATATGGACTAGCAGTTGCACAAGCACAAAAAGTAACCAAAGAGCTAGATGATCTATTAGAAGCTAACGGCGTGAACGTTCAGTATGCCATTCATCCAGTGGCAGGTCGTATGCCTGGGCATATGAACGTACTTTTAGCAGAAGCAGATGTTCCATATCCTAAGTTACTAGATTTGGAAGATGCTAATGCCGCTCTACCTAATACGGATATGGTTGTTATTGTAGGAGCGAATGATGTTGTTAATCCAGCGGCTTTAGACGATCCTAGTAGTCCTGTCTATGGAATGCCAGTATTGAATGTTTGGAATGCTAAGAACGTAATTGTTTTGAAGCGATCCATGCGCCCGGGCTATGCCGGTATCGAAAATCAATTGTTCTTTCACCCAAAGACGAATATGCTATTTGGAGACGCAAAGGCAAGTATTCAAAAATTGGTCAGTGAAGTGAAGACGCTTTCTTGATACAAGAGAGGAAACAGCAATTCCCAAACCTCGCTCGAACAGTTAAGGTCTAGGAATTGCTGTTTTAGATTAGTTTGCTCCAACGCCAGCAGGAATAGGTGCTGGACCTTCAGGCAGAATAGCCTCATATTGATAATCACCTTTTTGCTCTTTAAACTCTGCTTTCATTTTTTCTATTAACTCTGGGTTTTCAAATAAGTCCACTACGGTCATTCCTAGCGCCTTCGAAGAATATATTAATCCTTTATGCCCAATGGACATACCGCTGCAAGCAGCCACTGCCCAAGAATGCCAAGGCGTGCCTTTGGGAGCTGTTGTTACTCCTAGTCGGATTTCAGGTACTAACCAACTAACGTCACCTACATCAGTTGAGCCACCTTCTGGATACTCTTTTGTTGCTTTTAATGGCTGAATCTCAGCATCTATACCAATTTTGGGCTTGCCAGTTGCTTCTTGAATGTTATAGGCAAATTGAGTTTCTTCTTTCGTATAGCTAATGTTACCGAGTAGTTCCAAATTTTTCTGTAATGCTTCGCCTCCTGTACGATTTACAAGCACCTCATGTAATCCAGAAATCAGGGTGATTTCGTAATCTACATTTGCCATAATTGCTGCACCTCGGGCGATCTCTTTAACACGCTCATATACTTCCATCATACTCTCTTTTTTGGCATCTCGCACTCTAGTCCATATCTTGGCATAATCTGGTACGACATTTACGACAGCGCCAGCATCTTGCATGTGATAATGAATGCGAACGGTGGGGCGAACATGCTCACGATAGCTGTTAATACCCATTGCAAATAACTCCATACCATCAGATGCACTACGTCCATTCCAAGGATCGGCAGCGGCATGAGCTGCTTGACCTTTAAATTCAACAACAAAATCTACCAGTGCTTGAGAGCTTTGCACATTAGAGGCTGTTGTTGCACTGGGATGCCAATCCAAGCAAACGTCTAAGTCATCGAATAATCCTGCCCTTGCCATGTATAGTTTACCAAAGAATTTTTCCTCCGCTGGTGTTCCATAAAAGCGAACAGTACCTTTTATGTTCTCTTTTTCCATCCATTCTTTTACTGCAATTGCAGCACCTAGACTACCCGCTCCGAACAAGTTATGTCCACAGCCATGCCCTGGCTTGCCAGCCTCGAGTGGATGTTTGCTGGATTCAGCTTTTTGAGATAATCCGGGTAGCGCATCGAACTCTCCTAGAATGCCGATAATAGGCTTGCCTTCTCCATACTCGGCAGTGAAAGCTGTTGGAATATCCGCTACACCTCTTTTAACGTTAAAGCCTTGCTTTTCAGCGAAATCAGCTAATAGTTCTGCCGACCTTGTTTCTTCAAAAGCAATTTCTGCAAAAGCCCAAATTTGATTACTAATGTCAATCAAATCGGCTTTGTGTTGCTCTACTGAGTTGATGATGGTTTGCTTGCTCTTGCTCATCTTTTGAGCGGAGAGTGTTGCAGTAAAGGCTAATAAACATAGCCATAGCATTATTTTGTTCATACTAATTTTGATTATTGATTATAAAAATAATAGTTAAAACGCTGATATAAATCTATTAAAATGATTTCCCATTCTTGGCATCTAAATGACGAATAGACAGCCTATTAATTCTTTGGTTAATTGTTTAAAGTATCTGGTTGTGTTTAATATTTTAGCTATCAGCGACAAATAGCTACAATTTATTCAATAAAGTGTAAAATACGAACTAAAATAGTAACTAAAAAAAAAGCCCTGTCTGGCAATAACGCTAAACAGGGCTTTTACTCCAAAGCATCTTTTTAATTCATTATTTAGATGGATCAACACCACCTTGTAAGAAGTCTTGATACTCCTTCAATTCTATCCATTTTCCAGCATCTGCTAGTTCTGCTTGGCGGGGCCAAGTGTCAGGTATAGCTAAACGATAACGATCTCCTTCTTTTGCTAGAATTTCCTTCAAACGATCGACAGAAGTCTTTGCAAGATCAGACCAATCATTGATTTTGTTATTTTTTAGTAATTCTTCAATCTTGGGTCCGATGCCTTCTACTACTTTAAGGTCGTCTGGATTAGAAACGACTCCCAAGATTTTAATCATCATTTTTTCTACTTTCGATGGCGAATTGAAATTACCTACTGTTTCTCGGCCAGAATCTAAAAATTTCTGGTATTTCACTAAGTCTTCCCATTTATTATCATCTGCTAAGCGTGCTTGCTTTGGCCAAGACTTAGGGTCGTGCATTTTGTAACTTTTACCTCCCTTTTCCAGGATTACTTGCAATTCTTCTGGTGACTTATCCGCCAATTGTGCCCAAGTGATAATGCCATTATCATTGAGTAATGTTTGAGTTTTTGGTCCGATGCCTTCTATAACTTCGAGATTATCTGGTCGGAACGCCAATGCAAAACTGTCTGATTGATAGCCTTCAAATGCTGTCCATTGACCATCTCTTGCGTAACGTGCTTGATTTCTTAAGTAGTACCAATTATATTGGGAATCTTTGCCACCAAATGCTTCATAGAGCGTGTAGTTATCGGCGTCTGCTAGCGCTTCAATTGAGCCAATTCCATTTGCTTCTAAAGTTTTGATGGCATCATCATTGATACCCCGCAGCGCAATCAAACCATTTTCCTCTACTGATTTCCCATGTTGCTCTGTTTGATAGGCTTTCAACTTACCCCAATTGCCCGAAGTTGCTAGGGATGCTTGGCTTGCCCATGAATCTACGTTTGCCTCTTCATAGTTGTAGCCTGCATTGCTTAAAACTTGCTTCAATGCTTCTGGATTACTTGCGGAAAGCTGCTGCCAGTTGTTAATGCCAGATTCTTTTAAGATGGCTTGCGCTTTAGGATCAAGCCCTTGTACTACGCTTAAATCGCTCTTACTGCTTGGAAAGCCCATATTTCGTAATGCCATGCGTTCTGCTTTAGAGGATTCACCAGTGATACCTGGTTTTTCGGCATCCAAATCTTTTTGATGTTGAAATAGACTATCCCATTTGCTTTCACTTGCTAGTTTTGCTTGATATTTCCAAGAGTCAATTGCATCCTCTTCATAGCGGATTCCTGCTTCATCCAGCGCAGTAACAATATCAGCTTCGTCAGCATTAGCTAAATCTGTCCATGAAGAAATACCTGCTGCTTTCAAGGCTAGCTCTGTCTTTCCACCGATACCTTCTACTATTTTCAAGTCGTGTTCACTAAGTAGTTCGTTGTAATTAATTTGTGCATCCTCTGCATCCGAAGTACTTGCCATATTACTTACTAAAACACCACCTTGCATTGTTCTCAAACCACCCCAGTCACCATTGATAGCCATAGAAGCCTGCGAAGACCAAGTTTCTAAATTAGCTTCATCGTACTCAATATTGGCATGGTCAAGAATATTTCTCAGTTCTGCATCATCTGCAGCAGCTAGATCACTCCAAGAATTTATTCCTGCTGCTTTTAAGGCATCCTCAGTCTCTTTATTTATGCCTTTGACAAATTCAAAGTCGTTATGGCTAGAGGCTCCAAAACCAGCTTTTTGCATCGCTATTCGCTCTGCTTTGGATGCAACTCCTGTTGCCCCATTCTTCACATCAATTTCTTTCTGATAGTTGGTCAAGACTTCCCAGTTGCCATCATTAGCTAATTTCGCTTGTTTTTTCCAAGAAGCTACATCATGCCCTACTAAAGAAATGCTGTTCGCTGCTAGTATTTCTTTCAAGCGATCCTCATCAGTAGCTTCGATATCTGCCCAAGTCATAATACCTGCCTCATTGAATGCACGCTCTGTGCCTTCCCCGACCCCCTCGATTATCTGTAAGTTGCTAGACTCAATTAAGTTATCATAACTTAGATTGGGAGCTACTCCACTGCTTGCCACTATGCTTCCTTTAGCTAACTTTGACTCTAAAATAGCCTTGTCTGCTTCACAGATGTTTAATTTTGCTCTCAGGCTAGCTAATTGCTTATCTAATTCTTCTACTTTATATCGCTCTGAGGCTAAATCTTTTTCGAGATCATTATTTTTTGTTCTAAGCCTCTTTTCTACATCTGATGTTTCTACTACATTCGTCCTACCTCTTTCCCAAAATAGCCATCTTAATAACCACGCTAATAAAAATGCACCTAAACCATATAGTGCTAACCAAAGTGCATGGTTTTCCCATCCATATTGAAATGCTTCTGACATTGTTTTTTGTATTTTGCTTTAGTAATAAGGTTTCTTTTGTATTGGTTCATAAAAGGGAAATCACATTATTGCTTGATATGCTCTACTTCTACACGTCTATTTTTTGCTCGCCCTTCTTCTGTACTATTCGATGCCATCGGTTCTTGTTTGCCCATTACTACTGTCTTAATCTGATCTTCGGATACACCCTTTGCAGTCAGTAGTACTTTTATGTCTTCTACTCTTCGACGTGATAAATCTAAGTTGTAGTCATCGCTGCCTACATTGTCAGTGTGACCTGTCAAGACAATTTTTTCACCAGTTTCCTTAACTTGATTGGCTAGTTCAACCAAAAAATTCTCAAGTGTTTCACTCTCGATTCGATTATCTGATTTGTAAGGAAAGTAGATCAATTCTCGATCTGGTAGTTCCACTACTCTCACTTCTGTCGAAGGTTCAGTTGCGGCTACTTCATTAGGTTTGGCAATCCATTCTAACTCGGATGCTGCATACAAGTTACTTGGATCACTAGCAGGATCGTTCATTCTTCGAGCTTCCAACCTGATTCTATCATCAGGAATTTCTGGAAATAATGCTCGAATTCTTGCTGCACGAGCAAAGCCCAAATTTTCAAAATCAGGATTGTTATTTTCTTCTTCCCTAGTATAAAATCCAGTGATTACGAAAATGCTATCTGCTGAGTTACTGGTAAGTAAACGGCTTTTGAGTGCATTGAAGTAAGCTGTTGTTTCAGGTTGATCGCTATTCCAATTAAATACAATTGGATCAGTGATTTCCGCTTTTTCAACAGGAGCTTCCATTGCACCAAAACACCACACACCAGTCACCCTACATAGATAGTCATATTCGATAATACCAAGAAAAACAAGGAAGGCTAATAACGAGATTAAGTATTTCGTCATAATATTAGCTGATAGTTGGTAAAAGAATAATGTTCACTCGTAAAGGTAAAAAAAAATGTTAAAGTGTGAAAATTTAACTATTGTGAGATGAAATTAATGGAACCAGTAACAACGGATTAAGTCAATGCGCAACTTTAAACTACGAATTAAAAAAAATCTAAAATATTGATGGTCAGGACTTTATAATAAATATAAAGCGCACTTAATTTTGTACTGGCACTTAGCTTACTTAGCTTTTTGCAACTTCATGATAGCGATAAGCAGACCAAAGAATTAGACCAAATGGAATCCACCAGATTAGATCGTTAAAGATAATAATCACACCGAAAGCTAAAGGAAATGCTCCTTGCAATAGGTGAAAAGCAAAGCCAATCGGACCGAATATTTTACCTAAGAATCCAACTAGTACAATTGGCCAATGTTTGAGAGGAGCATAAGCTGCAGCAATATATCCTACGCCATAAACTCCTACAATCATACCAACACTCTGCCAGATCATAGGGTAGAGCGGGCGCTCCATTCCAACTAGATCAAAAAATAAGTTTGGAAGAAAGATAACCAGTGTTCCCCAGACCATATTATAAATGCCTGCTAGCCAAAGTACATAAAACATCCACTTAGGTGCGGCTTCGCTCAAATATTTTGATGGTGTAAGCGTGTTCATTGCGTTCGTCTTTTTTAAATTGCTCCGAAGTAAGTAATTGCCAGTCGGCTTCTTTAACTGTAGGAAAGAAAGCCTCTCCATGCGCTATGATTGTATCAATCTCTGTAAGATACAACTTATCCCAAAGGTGCATGGAAGCTTCATAAATAACACCTCCACCGCAGATGAAAAGTTCTTTTTCACCATTTTGTTCAGCAATTTGTATTGATTCATCAATGGAGTGAGCAACGATGATGCCTGTTCCGGTATAAAATGGGTCGCGCGTGAGTACAATATTTGTTCGCTTAGGAAGTGGACGACCTGTGCCTTCAAAAGTCTTGCGCCCCATTACAATGTGGTGATGGATCGTAGTGCGTTTAAAAAAGGCTAAATCACCAGGTACATGCCAAGGCAGCGTGTTGTTGATGCCAATGACCCGATTTTTTGAAATGGCTGCGATAGCAGAGATTATCATAAGAGCGAAGTTTGAACTGTGTATTAGCGAGATTAACTATGCGAATGATAAAAAGTTTTACTTACTCCATTCAATTTGTGCTAGGAATTGATGTAGTTCCTCCACGTAAGTTCGATGATTAGCAAGACGAGGCACTTTGACTTGACTGCCGTATTTCCCTTTTGATTTGAGCCAATTGACAAATGTACCTCTAGGGATAGCATGAACTTTCAGACCATTCAACGCCATATTTTTATAGCGTTTTGCCTCGTAGTCGGAGTTGATTTGTTGTAGATTTTGATCTAGTAGTTGTTCAAATTGCTGTAAACTGTCTGGCAGTTGTTCAAACTCTATAAACCATTCATGCCCTCCCTTGCCATTATTCATAAAAATGGGTGCAGCAGTATATTCAAGTGCAATAGCACCTGTTGCTTTGCAAGTCATAGCAAGTGCTTTGTCTGTATTTTCTATCATGACTTCTTCACCGAAAGCATTAATAAAGTGTTTTGTCCTACCTGTAATTTTGAATTTGTAAGGTTGAGTGGATGTAAATGTAATAGTGTCGCCGGGCAGGTATCTCCAAAGACCAGAATTGGTACTAATAACAATGGCGTAGGGTTTGTTTGTTTTTACTTCCCATAATGAAATTGCCTCAGGTTGATCTTTTTCCCATTCCTCCATCGGTAAAAACTCGTAGTAAACGCCATTATCAAGTAGTAAGAGCATATCCTTCTGATTAAAGTCATTTTGAATACCGAAATAACCTTCTGAAGCATTATATACTTCTTGATAGCTGACTTGATCAGATGGTAAAAATTGCTCAAATTGATCTTGATAGGGCAGAAAACTCACTCCACCATGTATGTAAAATTGAAAGTGTGGCCATACTTCCAGTATATTCTCCTTATTTGTGATTTCAAGTATTCTTCGGAATAGTACAATTACCCAAGTAGGCACACCACCAATAGCAACAATATCGTCCCTTTGGCTGGCAATTTGCGCTGTTTTTTCTATCTTTTTTTCAAAATTACTGAGCAGTGCTGTCTCTATATCAGGTGCAAAAAAAGGAATTGCGATGCGAGGCATTCGATAGACCATAATAGCGGAAACATCCCCTATTCTAGTGCTAGGGTGCGCCTCGAAGTCCTGCAAACTTCCCGCCATGAGTAAGGTTTTTAATTCAAAAATGCGAGCGTCAGGTCTTTGATGATATAAAAAGGTCATTGCATCCCAATTGCCTCTTTGGTGGCAACGGAAAAGGTTATCGTCAGAAACGGGTATGTACTTACTTTTATCGCTAGTAGTACCAGAAGATTTAGAGAACCACTTGGTTTTGCCTTGCCAGAGCACGTCGGATGCTCCACACATCATGCGATGAATGTAAGGTTTTAGATCATCATACTCATTGATTGGGACTCGTGTTGCAAACTGTTCTGGCTTTTTGATCTCTTGATAATGAAACTGCTTACCCCATTCGGTGTATCTTGCTTTGAATAAAAGTTGTTTGAATATCTTTTCCTGCGCTTCTTCAGGATGATTCATGAACCGCTCCACCTGCCGCATCCTCAATCTGTAATAGGTTTTAAATGCTTTATTGATGAGCTTTTTCATGATAATAGTAATTTTACGATTTGCTTACCTACCAAACATAAACAATTCTCAGGACAAATCTAAATCAAGAGTAGTGGTGTTTTCTCTACTTTATTTATTTTTTAGTCCTTAAGATTGCCTTGCCTTTTGGATTGCGTGCTTCTAATTCTCCTTAATCTTCGATAGCTTGATAGACCATCTGTCTAAATAAGCGACTATAATAGTCTGTGTAAGGGGCAAACTGCATCATAAAAATAGCAATCATATTCTCTTCTGGGTCGATAAAAAAGTAAGTATTATAGGCACCACCCCAAGCGAACTGACCTTCTGTTCCAAGTGTTTTGCCATCTGCTAGGTCTGTTCGAATTCCAAACCCAAGACCAAAACCTTCCCCATTTCCTCTCAAATTGTCCACATGATTGGCAGTCATCAATTCTACGGTTTTTCTACTCAAAATGCGTTTGCCGTTCAATTCCCCACCATTTAACATCATTCTTGCAAACTTCATATAATCAGTAGCTGTAGAGAAAAGCCCATGCGTGCCACCAAATATAGTGTTTTCACTAGTCGGCATTTGGCGAGGGGAGTAAGAGAGCTTACCCTCATTTACTAGATGTAGTGCTACTGCTCTTTTTGCTTGAGCTTCATTTAGGTTATATCCAGTGTCATTCATACCTAGTGGTTCAAAGATATGTTTTTTAAGAAATGCCGCTGTTGTCATTCCCGAGAACTGCTCTATTAACAAAGCTAATAGGTCAGTTGAAGCACTGTAGTACCATTGATTTCCTGGTTCTCCCACTAGTGGTAATTTGCTAAGTGTCATTGCCCTATCTTCGATAGTCGTATGTTGGTTGTTCGGAAAAGAAGCTCCATAAAGGGCGTTCCTGTATTGGATATCAATTGGGCTGCTGCCTAGTCCATGTGAAAAACCTGCCGTGTGAGAAAGCAAGTGCCAAATTCTAATTGGTTCTTTGGCATCTATCATTGTCATGTCTCCATTTTCAAGATAAGCAATTTTCATTGCTTTAAATTCGGGAATATATTTATGTAGCGGATCATTCAATTCAAAGTAGCCTTGTTCATAAAGCATCATAAATGCCGTACTTACAATTGGTTTAGTCATAGATTGAATGTAAAATATTTGGTCGAATTGCATTGGAGTTTTAGTTTCGACATTTTTATAGCCATAAGTGGCTTTGTGAGCAATTGTGCCATTTCGCATGATTAGCGCAACGCCTCCCGGAATATTTGCTTCGTCAATATGTTTTTGCCAAAATGCTGAAAACTGCTCTAGCCGATCTTTAGAGAAACCAGCTTTTTGAGGATTGATGTCAGCTTCCATCTGAGCTAGTAAAATCGTAGGAAGCAAAAAGAGTAATGCAAAGATGCTATTTTTCATGTTGTTCATTTTTGTAAACCAAAGATAACATATTGATGGATAGACACCAAGTTTGTTATCCACAATCCAAGCAGGTAAAGATGAATGCCTGTTTTATGAAAAAACTTAGTGACTATTATCAACTTTATTATTCAAATGATAGCCACATCTTTATTAGGATTGATTTCAAGAGGTTTCGGAAGTTTGCATTTGGTTGAGCTACATAATGTTGCTCATCTAGTACAAAACTTCCGAAGCCTTCACTCCTGAGCAGGGATAAATAATCGCAAAAAAAGTATCTACTGTTTTACAACTTTATAGGTTGAATATCGCTTTCCGTCCATTAATTTTAACCAGTATATTCCCTTAGGTAAATGCGCTAAAGAGAGGGTTAAAGACACCTCATTTTCAGATGGTAATAATTGCTTTTGATGAACCCTGCCCAAGATGTCAATTAGCTCTAAACTAATATTCACAGGCTTCGTTTGGCTAAACTGAATACTTAGTTCGTTGCTCGTAGGATTTGGGAAAATTTGTAATTCATCCAATATTACCGCAGTGATATTCGAGAGGTTACAATTCTCAATCGATGGATTGTACGCTAAAGTGTCAGTATAAGAACTTTGGCATCCCGTCTGTGTATCTGTTACTAAAAGTGTGTAGCTTCCCGAAGTTGTTGCACAGAGTGTCGTTGCTTCAGCATCTTCGATCAAGATGCCATCTAAGAACCATGCTAGTTCATAATCGATAGGTAAATTAGACTCCTCCAGAATAACTAGTAGATTATCCTTACTATCGAAAATAGGTAGAGTAGGGGGTGTAGAAAAAGCTATCGCCTCAGGGAGTGCCACTACTGAACAGCCGCCTATGGATGTGTAGCTAACAGCGTAGCTGCCAGTCTCGGTTACTTCCAGAAATGCACCGGTTGCGCCCTCAATAGCAACATTATCTTTTGTCCACTGCAGATTATTTTCATAGTTAGATACTTTTAAGGTAACTGTGTCGCCTTCACAAAGTGTTGTATTGTAAGAAGCAGAGATATTGGGAGAAGTTGGAAACGCATACACTATTACCGTATCAACAGAGGTGATAGTATCTTGTGGGTTGATGATGTTTAAATCTGCTACTACACCATTTAAGACGGCAACGGTATCCGTAACTACAAAAGGTATTTCTGCACAACGATCATCTGATCCGTCCAGTCCACCATCCTCATCAGTTACTTGTAGCATATAAGTACCTTCTTTTTTGAGTAGCAGATCGAGATCAAAAGTAATTGGCAGTGGTTCATTGGGGCGGTGCGTTGTGCTAATCAACTGATTTCCGTTTGGATCAAGCACGGCAATGTAGTAGTCTGGAGCACCAATAATATCCGTGCAGTCTCCTTCTCTTATTGTTACGCTTCTCAGAATAAATCCAGTGGTATCAATGATGGCTTGATAACTGACGGGATATTCTCCTGGACTGTTGTAGCTTTGAGCATTTGGGTTTTCTTCCATAGAAGTCTTTCCATTTCCAAAATCCCAAAAGTAGCTATATCCTTCTTCTCCAAGACTTGGAATATTATTTCTAAAGTTTACGGTGGTTGCGCCGCAGCCAATATTGTTTTCCATACTAAATCCCTCTGTTTCACTAGAAGCAGGAGCAATATATAGAGAGACAAAAAAGGAGGAGGTTTGATCTACAATAATAATTCTAGCTCTCAACGTAACTTCGAGCATATACAAGCCCGGTTCGGTTGGAATGCCGCAGAATTTAGCACAGCCATCGGTTTCCTGAGTTACAATAAATTCTAGTTGGTTTGCTTCCCAAGCGATTCCCTCTGGCACGTCTGAAATGCCTTCGATCGTGATTCGGTCAAGCGGAATGTTGGGTAGAACAGTACTATCGGAAGCTGCGACAGGGGTTGTAGATTTAGGCATTCTAAAACTGATGTCAGCATCGTAAGGCTCGCCTACTTTACCATCTGGTAATTGTCCAATAAAAATAGTATCAACAGGCAAATTATCAGGAAGCATAGTTGTGCAATCAGGGCAGCCAGTTTGTCCCCAGATACTTGCCATCACTGTTGCAAAAAATACAGTAAATAGTAGTTTTTTCATAGATCGTATTCTTTATAATTGTTTACAAAAATAGTCTAGGGAAATCAGGATGTGTAGGCTTTTGTAACTGTTGTTAAAGCAAATGTGTTTCTATATTGCATTAACATTATAGAAAGACATTGCGGTCTAAGCCCAAAAAGCAGTTCAGGTAAGCAATATGTGAATGTGTGTGTGTTGAACTTGAGTACTACGAATGCTGTAAAATAAATAATTATGGGCGTAATTTTTTGACCATAAGACGTTTAGTTAGTTGTGATTTTCCATTGCTTAGATTGTAGAGATACATGCCATCTGCTAAAAAGCTAAAGTCCATATCCATCTGATTTTTGCCTTTGTTCAGTTGCATCGGAGCATAGAAAATTTCTCGCCCTAATAGATTGAATAGACGAAACTGATACACTCCAGTTGTAGGTGCTTCTACATTTAGTGTTCCGTAGCCTGTTGTTGGATTTGGGTAAAATTGAAGATCAAGCTGCGATTTGTCCCAAATGTTTAAGGTACTCGAAGTCATACAATTCGCAGAATTAGCCTCTTCCAATTGAATATCATAACTGCCCGCAGCGATGAGTTCATTTGGGAAGGTTAACTCTGCTGCAATTGCTCCAGAGAAGATAGTTCCTGTAATCGAAAGTGGGTAAACTCCAGGTGAATTACTCCCATCGGGTGTTCCTTTGATGACTAGGCAACCAATTGAATCTCTGAAAAACTTGCAGTCAGGAGTACTACACTCGTAAGTCAGCCCCGTCGGCATACCTACAAGAGCTGTGTCCGTAGAGAACTGTATGGAATCAATTACGATAGATGATCCTGATACGACAAGAGTATCGCCAATCACAATAGTAAAGACAAATTCATAAGGATTGTTGATACAAGCAATTTCTGTAATCCCTCCTTCAGGATTAGTGACTTCGTCAAAAGGCAAAGGAAAAACGCCTATTGAATCTTGGAGCGTCTCGTCAGGCACACAAGGCGTGTTTTGTGCCATAACACTCATACTCGCCATCGCTAAGGCGAAAAATAGGTACAATTGTTTCATAGAAAAATGAGAATGGTGAATAAATAAAATCCAAAACTTAACTTAACACGTTGCAAGTTAGGCTTTTTTATCATTCAATGAAACGTTGTTTAATCATAAACAATTGTTAAGAAACGAATAGTTTTTCTGTAACTCCTTTGAATAAGTACATCTGTACTGAAATCGAAGCGTTACATTTTTCATAACAATTAAAAGAGAAGTTAGTAATATTGTATGGAAAATCAACATGAATAAGGATGTCGAAGCCAATTTTAAATAAATCACAGCCGGAGGGTAGTTTTTTCGGCAACTTCGCAGTTCGAGTAAGAGATTGGATTAGTGATTTTGTGAATCTTCAAAAAGGCTTGGATAGAGAAGGTACGATTATTAATATTCGTAAGAACATGCGGATGCGTGGGCAGAGTGCTTGGCTACTCGTATGTTCTATACTAATTGCCTCAATTGGACTCGATCAAAACTCCCCAGCAGTTATTATTGGTGCAATGTTAATTTCGCCCTTGATGTCGCCTATTTTAGGAGTAGGATTGTCTATTGGTGTGAATGATAAAAGTATGCTGTCTGTTTCTTTGCAGCATTTTACGGTATCTATTTTGATTGCATTAACGACGAGCTATTTGTATTTTTTGGCCACTCCTTTTGGCGATTTGACGCCAGAAATTGAAGCTCGCACTCGCCCAAATACATTAGATGTCGCTATCGCCTTTTTTGGAGGATTGGCGGGTATTATTTCTGGCTCTAGGAAACAGATTTCTACGGCTATACCTGGCGTAGCTATTGCTACTGCGTTAATGCCCCCTCTTTGTGTAACCGGCTATGGCTTAGCAAGAGGAGATATGAGTGTGGCAGCTAATTCATTTTACCTCTTCTTTCTAAATGCTTTTTTTGTAGCATTAGCGACCTATATAATGGTCAACTATCTGAATTTCGCAGAGCGACAATTTAGCAGTGATCGGGAGCGTAGATTCACTCAGTTAGTCATAACTGGATTTAGTTTACTTATGATACTGCCGAGTGCGTATTTCTTATATCACCAAATTGATTATTTAACTAAGCGCAACAAGGTAGAAGAATTTGTCAATATTCACTTTTCTGGTGACACACAGTGCATAGATAAGACGATTACTTCAAAGGATTCTTCAATAGCTGTGGTGCTGCGCTTGATTGGTCACACGGTGCCCGAAGATTCAATTTTGATTTATGAAAATAAATTGTCTGATATGGTCGGCTATCCTTGCGATTTGGACTTAGTACAATCACTGGGTGATTTGGGTCAGTTGAATCAACTACGATCAGAAGTAAGCTCCGTGAGAAAAACGACTAGCGAACTGAGAGGCTATTACGATAATGCACTTATTGTAAAAAATAGAGAAAAACAAGCTTTGCAAAATGAGCTAGATAGTGTTTTGAGCGACACGCTTCCGTTTCAGGAGATCACTCAGCAATTGAAGATTTTTATCCCCAATTTGGAGCGAATCGCATTTGCTAAAATGCAGTCATCTGATTTTGAGACAAGCACTCAGTTGTTGCCTACTTTATTGATTCAGTGGGATCGAAGTCTCTCTACTAGTGCAAAGCGCAAAGAAGAAGAAAAACTATATCAGTTTATAACTCAAAAAGCTCAGTTGGATACTTTATTGATTGTCGCCTATTGATAAAGTGCGAATACGAAGCTTATTAGTTGGTAAGTTCACCGCTTCCAAACTTTGCTTAGACAATAGCAACTGAGCATTGGCTAATGCCTCTTCTTTATAAAATTGGTCGAACATTACGATGAAGCTATCCCTCTCTGTAGCTAAGCAGCCTGTCCAAAAAATATTAGCTGCGATGCCTAGTTGATTCAATGAATCAATCTGAAAAACAGCAGCAGGTTGGCTGGTGTGAGCATCATATTGAATAATATAGCGCACTTCATTCGTAAAGACTACGCGTTCACAGGGATAACTTGCTATTATCTCACCATCAGATAGTAAAAAAAAGCCATCAAGTTTTTCTTTATTGCTCTGATTTTCGGAAGTATCCGCTTCCACAATAGGAATTGGCATAAATTCGTCTGCTTTGGATCGGTCTTGCTTTCTAGTTCTTTGTTTCAGTGTAAAAGATGGGCGATCTTTTGGCGTATTCAGGTAATTGCCTTCTAACCGCTCAAATGGTTGCACAAAGAGCTGATCCATTGTGTCGCTTGGGTTTTTTTCTTCAGGTTTCCACAAGTCGTAGTCCCTAGCATTTAAGGCTGCTACATATTCCTCGTAAGGCTGTTTGAGGACATCTGTTTTGCTTAGTTCTTGCCAAGTGATCGCAGCAATTATAAGGCTAGAGAAAAGCAGAATACCAATTTGTCCGTAGTAATTTCTAGTAAAGCGCAATTCATTAATTCTAGACTTTCTCAAAAATCGAAAGAAATTGCGCCGTGCGCGCTTAGTGTAGTCGGATGCCATTATTTTTTTAGCGAATGCACTTCTTGTGGTGAAGTCAAGTGATCTCCTCTTTTTTATCACTGTCTTTCTAGCAGGCGTGATAATAATGGTAGGAATGAGGTCGTGCCTAATTTCTAACAAACCGAAGCCACTCTTAATGCACTGATCCTTTAGCTCTGCAAGCTCAACGTTTTCAGTGCCATCTTCTTGCCGCTCAAATACATCTTCTCCTATGGCAATCCACTGCTCGTCCGCTTCGTATTGTTTGAATTGCTCTACTGCATAAATGTAGTGATACCGATCCACATACTCATATACCGATGAAAAAAGCCATCGAAAAATAAGTGTAAAGACTGTAATTAAAAGGGCAGATGTTAGTCCAATTAGCATTCCGCCTATTGCTCTAACATCAATCAATTTAGTCAAGAACAAAACAATAAATAAGAAATTGACGATCACGCTCCCAATAGCCAAACCGTCCCAAATGAGTAGCGTGTTTTGAATCTTAAAGATTACCTCATCTTTTTTTTCTTTTGAACTGGCTTCCAATGCCGCCGTAAAGTATTCACCATTTTTTTGCTTGTAAGAAATCAAGCCATCTATAACGACTCCTTTTTTTTCATCTTCTAAGTCATACTGTAATTCAAAATATACGCCTGCCTCCAAGTCATTTTCCATCAAATTTGGACGATACTTGTAATATTGTTTTAAGAAAGGCAACGCAGCCCGCTTAATGACATCTTCTGATAATCTCGTTATGACTTTTAGTTGTCGGCTCAAATTCTACTAATTAGCTTTTGTACCAAATGATGGTAAAATTATATACAATTTTTCAGGTATTTGCGTTACTTTTACATCAGTTAAAAATAATAACTGTTTTTTTAATTGATAAGTACCTAACTTACTACACTTTACTTACCATTTCAATTCCCTTTTTTAAATGTAAAACTGATTAGTTCAGTTCTTACTCATTTCCCAGTGTCTAGTCGTTCTCAATTTATTGTTAATCCTTGACAATTAAACTATTAGTTTATGCAGAACAATTACTTAATCGTTGTAGTAATAGGAATCATTACTTTACAGCTAGCTTACTGGAATGCCCTACACGCCCAAGTGAGCATCAATATGGATGACGTTGATGGGCGAACAATTCAGTCCTGCTCCGGCAACTTTTTTGATAGTGGCGGACCAGGCGGAGATTATGCTAGACGAGAAGATTACACCGTAACTTTTTGTGCCGATGCCGCCAATCCCGGCAAATCGACTCGCTTGACGTTTAGGTCATTAGACCTAGATAGCCGAGATGAGTTAACTTTTTACGATGGGCCTAATACCACCGCGCCCGTGCTAGAAGTCGTAGATGAACGCTCAAATGATATTGTACCGTTCTCTGTATCTGCTACTAGAACTAATATCAGTGGTTGTATGACCGTGCGCTTCACTTCTGCTAGGCTACTTTTTTTTGCTTCAGAAGGAGCGGGTTGGCGAGCAGAAATCGGGTGTATTAATCGTTGCCAAGTGATTCAGGCAGAACTTGTTAGCTCTGATCCACCAGTTATGCCAGCCGACACAGGTTGGATCGATGCTTGTATCGGACAAGAAATTAGTTTTCAAGGACGTGGTATTTTTCCGCAAGAAGGACTTTTTTACAGCCATGCCGAAAGTGCGGAATACTTCTGGAGTTTCGGCGACGGTACGAGAGCATCTGGGAAAAATGTAACGCATACCTACACAGAATCGGGAGGTTATTTAGTACAACTGACCATTATAGATCAAGTCGGCTGCATCAGTGTAAATACGATTGACCAACGGGTGAGAATCTCGCCCCGTCCAGAGTTTACAGTGCAAACTACGCCACAGTTCTGCGTTGGAGATACCATTGATCTTTTGGGGACAATCAACACGTCTGACGGAGCGGGGCTTGTAAATGCCAATAGTGTAGAAGAAGATTTTGAGCCACGTTATGAGCGAGCAGACTCGCTTTTTTTGCCTGACGGAAAGGGAGTAGCTTATGAGACTAGCGTCAATATTACTCAATTTTCAACGGGTCAGACCCTAGAAAATATCAATGACTTGCTAAGTATTTGTATCAATATTGAGCATTCGTATATGCGTGACCTGCAGGTTTCTATCCAATGTCCGAATGGTCGAGAGGTCATTATGCAAAATTTTGAGGACAAAGGCAGAAGAGAAATATATCTTGGAGAACCCGTGGATATAGAAGCAAGCGTGGAACAAGGTTTGGGTTATGACTATTGCTGGACACCCAACGCCACAAATGGCACATGGATTGATTTTCCTACCGATCAACTAGTAGGTGGCAGAATATTACCCGCTGGGGACTACACTTCTTTTGTTAGTCTTGATTCACTCGTGGGCTGTCCACTGAATGGTCAATGGACTATGACAATTGAGGATTATTTACTTCGAGATAATGGTTATATTTTTGATTGGAATATTGCTTTCAATCCAAATTTATACCCAGCATTAGAGCGCTTCAAGCCTACCATTGTTGACTTTGGTTGGTTGCCCGACAATATGCCAAGCACTCAAGCAACACTGGCGACGGCTGGCGAAAATCCATTCACTTTTTTCACTACCGATGAGTTTGGATGTACTTATGATACCACCTTATTAGTTCAAAGTCTGCCCCTTTCACATCCGGATTGTTACAACTGCGTGCCGCTGATTGCTAATGCAGAAGATATGACTATTTGTGATGAAGAAACAGCAGCAATTGATGTATCCTCTGATGCCTTAGCACAAAACGTACAGTTTGATGCTTTTCCCAATTACACTAATTTGAATAATAGTCAGCACTCTAATGAAAATCCTTACAAGAGCATTATAAATGTGAACAGTATTTCGCCTGCTGCCATTTTAGATGTGAATAGTCTAGTATCTGTTTGTGTAGATATTTCTACTCCTAATAATAAGTCATTAGCGGATTTGACGCTTTGGTTGGAGTCGCCGAACGGGAGGCGTGTTGAATTAATTTCAGGAACAGGAGAAATGGGAGCAGATTTTCAAAATACTTGCTTCACATTTAATTCAAGCGATCTGTTCGCTTCAACTGCTCCTCCGTACTCAGGTAGTTTTCAGCCCTCTGAAAGTTTCGAGGCATTTACAGGTGCACCGAGTAATGGAAATTGGAAGTTAGTAGTTGCCGATAATGGCAGTAGTGTTAACGCTACACTGGAGCACTGGTCTATTGAATTTCTATCTACTAACACAACTAGTTTTGAGTGGCTGCCTGCTGATGGACTTTCTTGTGATGACTGTCCGAATCCTACAATTACACCAACGGAGCAGCTAATCACTCAATATATCTTGGAAGCTAATGACCAATATGGCTGCACGAATACAGATACAATAACAGTTACCAATATTTCCAATCTTGAAGTACCTAGCATCAATTGTAGTACGACTGATAACAAAGAGTTGCAAGTGTCATGGACTGCTATGGATACATTGGACTACGAAATTAGCTTGGACGGAACAAACTGGTTTGATCCTTCAATGGCTTCCGCTCATTTAATTGCAGGCTTAGAGCGAGATGAAGTGGTCAATATTGCTTTGCGACCACAGCTAGATAATATTCCTTTGATTTGTACACTGCCTACTAATGATACTGTTTGTGTTTATGTAGGTTGTGAATTAGAAATGAGCTTACTAGATTCAATGTTGGAAGTAAGTTGCTTTGACAGCAGCGACGGCAGTGTGGAGTTGGCTTGGCAAGATGGCACTGCACCGTACCAATTATTCTACGATAGTCAATTGATTAATAGCGGACAGGATGCTACTTTCGCTCAAGATAAGATGAGTATTGGAAATCATCAATTTGTAGTAGAAGATGCCGAATCTTGTTTTGATACGCTTCAAGTAGTCATCTCTTCGCCGCCTCAATTACAATTGACTGCGGAGTTGCAAAATCCAACTTGTGCAGAGGAAGAAAATGGAGTTATTGCAGTGGTAGTAGAAGGTGGTACACCCGATTTTCAGTATAGTTTAGATGGTGTGCTGTTCAATGGACGCAGCAGTTTTAGTAGTTTAAGCAGTGGGTTTTATACCGTGATTGTAAAAGATGCTAATGACTGTGAGGCACAACAAGAGGTAGAACTTATTTCGCCTCAGCCAATTGATGTTTTTATTGCCAACGATGAAGCGTATTTAGAGCTAGAATATGGCGACTCTTTGCAGCTTTTTACTACGCTGTTAAATGCACAAGGCAAAGTGAACTATGATTGGTCCTCTGTGGCAGATACCACTTTTTGCCAGACCTGTGATGCGCCGCTAGTTCGCCCAACAACAACGACATTCTATAACGTAGCGGTAACTGACGAAATGGGCTGCAAAACTAGCAATCGAATAGAAATAGTAGTGAGCAGAACGTTTAAATACTATGTTCCAAATGCTTTCAGCCCCAATAAAGACGGGCGTAACGAAAGACTGACGGTTTACAGTGAGTCGGGAACGGTGGTGAAACAATTTAGTGTATTTGACCGATGGGGAAATTTACTTTTTGAAAATACTGACTTTGCAGCCAATGATAACAGTGCAGGTTGGGATGGCACTTTTAAAGGTGAGTTGCTTAATGATGCCACTTTTACTTGGGTTGCAAAACTAGAGTATGCTGATGGTGTCCAGAAAGTATTTACGGGCAGCACAAATCTATTCAGATAGAGCTATCATAAAAGCCTTATTTGCAATACTTAAGACTTCCTAAATCTCCGAGATTCTAGGAAGTCTTTTAACTATTCTCACTGTTTGAGGTAGCTTTTTCCATCACTTCCCAAGTTCGATCGGAAAGTAGCTTAACTGTAGCGATGAATTGAAACGGTTGAGAGCGTCCCCACTCATCGGGAGCGATCATTGAAAGTACGCGTTCACCATTTTTGCGTTCGTACAAATGATAAAAACGCCCAATGAGTGGCTCAAAATTCATGTCTGCTAAATAGATCGCTTCAGAAATTTCCACTCTGTCGTGAATAGATTGCGCTTGCTCCATGAGCAACTCTACTTGCTTTCTAATTTGGTCGAGCTGCATATTTGATTGCTCGTGCATAGCAGCAACGGCAAGTCCTTTCGTTCGCCCTTTATCAATAGGTTTGATGACTGCACTACCTACGTTATGAGCGTAGGGCAGTAAGCTAGGCGTTTCGGTGATTTTATCTTTGTCAATTGGATTGATAAATTCCTTATCTTCTTTACTCATGTTTTACAGGCTTCTTTCAATAGCAGAACTATCCATTCCGAACAAGGTTTAAAAATTTACTCTTTAATCCTCTAGCACTTGAATTTCATTCATCATATTTTCCAACTGCACCTCCCCAATGGTAATAATCTCACCCTTTGACTTTCCAAGTGTTTGTACAATAATACCTTGCCATTGATCGCCACAATCATTATGCAATCGAGCTTCATTTAAGATTAACTGGCTTCCTGGCGCTAAAGTAATGCTTGCATTTTTAGGCAGCGCGACTCGACAGCTAATTTTTAGTATGCCGCCCGTGGCGACTACTAAATTGCCTTCCAAATCTTTAGCTCCGTTCCAATGAACCGAATCTTGAATCGTTATTGTCTTTTTCTCATCTAGTTGGCACCAAGTGCGCTCTAGTATTTTGCGCTGACGAGATCTAGGCTGCGACATCATTCGATGCACCCGCCCAATTTGACAGGGCGTCCATGCTGCTTGCCAAGCATTATAATCCATTACATTATTTGATACATTTTCCTTACAATCTCCATCTTTGGTATAACTCCAACAATTGGAATTTCTTGGCGTATCCTCGCAGCCATCGTTGTACGCCCAAGTATGTTGTAAACCAAAGACATGTCCTACCTCATGCGATAATATTTGCCGATAGTGCCAAAAAGGTTTGCGTTCTTCATACATACCCGCCATTTTGATATTCGTCCCAACGGCTACTCCTACCCCCCAAGCATTATAAGTTGGCGAGGCTACACTATCAGGGTGATGCGGCATAATGAAGACGTTTAAGACGCTGTCTTTTTCAATAGCATATTTATCGATCACTTTCCGATCATATGTATTTCTGTTTTTTCCTTTGTGTACGTAATAAGCAATCTCGTCATCAAAATGAAAATAGATGCCTAAGTCATTAGGATCATTTGTGCTTGGCACAATTTTTAGTCTAAGTTGAGTGGTCAGCACAGGCGTATCATTGTTGAGGGGCAAGTGCATTTTGGCATTTTTTCGTAAATCTATGTTGCAATTACTAACCATATTTTGAGCAAATTCGATGGCTTCTTTGCCTACATAATTCTTACTACTATCAGAAGCATTAACGAAATGAATATTCAATTTTACGTACTTTATTGGAAAATGTGAAAGTCTCGTTGTGTCAGGTGCATAAGCATCTGTATCCCTACATTTAGTAGTAGTTTTCAATGTTGTTTCATTGTAGCTTTCTGGCATTTCCCGAATGTCAGTTATTGTACAAAAATGGCTCTGTAGTTTACGTTGACAGGAGAACACAGAGAGCAGAACACCTAACATTAAAAAAGAAAACAAGATGACTCTAGCGGATAAAAGCATACCTACCTTTTTTGATTGAACCCTAAAATAAATGAAAAATCTAACACAAAGGCATTAATTTATCTACTTATCTTATCTACCACATTGAGGAACTTATCTCTCACGATTAAACGTTATGACAATAAAATGAAGAAAAATGATATTTTTTTTCGCCTAGCTCTTTACAAAAACAAAAGACTAGCTTATATTTGCACTTCGATAAGCAATTGACCCATGGTGTAATGGTAACACAAAGGTTTTTGGTACCTTCGTTCTAGGTTCGAGTCCTAGTGGGTCAACAACTTATTTTAGATTGCAGCGTATAGTTTTGCACGCCATTCAATAAGATTAAAGCTCTGTAATCAATAGCTAGTTGTTATTTGGTTGTTTCCCAAGCGAAGTAAACGAGTTAATATTAAAGTAAATTCATTCTTATTTCATCCACCCAACGTTTCTCTTCCACTTCTCAATTTCTCGTTTTCTTTTTTCAAAATCTGTCGGTGGCGATTGGTTCTCATTTCTCGCCTGTTTTCTTATAAGGTCTGTTTGCTCCTCAAGAGAGTTTAGACCAATAGATTTTCGTTTTTGATTTACTTTCATTAGATCATTGAAAAAATTAGGGCTTAATTCTCCTTTTTCGTCCCAATCAAATTGAGTTCCATAAGGTTGCGGTTTACCTTCAAATACTGCTATTCGGTCGGTCAAGTAAGCCAGATTTTTTGCGTTGGCTTCATTTTTACGAACAGCAACCTCTAACAGTTTTACGCACTTTTTCATAAAGTCAGGCTGCCCGATAGAATGTTGTATAACCAACCAAGCTGCTTCACTTGCTTCTTTTCCTACTTTGTCAACTGTTAGTACATGAAAAGTAGGCGACTTCGAAGCACTAAACTTTCGGTTAAGCACAAAGTTTGATACGAACCCAAAGCCTCTATTTTAGTACTTTTTTACCTATTTTTTATATACATTGCTATCTGTTGGCTTTCTATACCGAAAAATCAAATTTATAAACTCCTTCTCCGATTAGTGAAATTTCGATATCTGTTCTGCCATACCTTTCTAAATGGTGTTTTCTTACAGGCTGACCTAATGGCACAGAAATTCTGTTTCTGATATACTCTCCTAATTCAGCTTTTATCGGGAATGAACTGATTTGTTTCGGATAAATTACGCCTTCAACAGGCTGAGACCCTTCTAAAAGTCCTTCCATGGTCAACCCATCATCCCAAATAATTTCGATAGAGTCATTGTGTCTTTGCATTCTGCCTCTATCATCAACTTCGAGAGGATTCATCCGTTTAGGCAGGAATAAATTTGGGAAATCCCTTATATGACTGGTTCTAATTGGAATATATGCATCATTTGGTGTCGTGTGATTATTTGGGTTTTGTCCCCAATTTAACCCAGCTACGTTCTGTACTTCTCCATTTCTGCCTAGTAATGTCATAAGGCAGTGGTCAAATTGTTCACGTTCTTCAACAATATGTTCCAAACCAATTTCCAAACAAGAAATGGAGTTGTTGAGAATATGTCCTATATAATCATTAAGAGGTCGAAAGGTATCAAATGTTGTTTCTGCTAACACCTCTCTAAAGGGTGTTGTCAATCCATTTACTGAGAAATTGGCTGACCCAATTAAGGCGTGTATAATATCGCCTCTCCGTCTCCAGACATAACATTTAGAATGAACTGGAAGGTTAGAATAGAAGATATTTAGGTTATCGACATCACCTTGTATATTGATGAGCGAATTATGCAGACTTGGTCTAATACCTTCAGAACCATACATCCCATAAATGACCTTTGAATTGAATGGTAGTTCTTCAAGACGTGCTACGGGTCTTGGCCCCAAATATCCAGATAAAACAATTAGTTCATCTGTCTCATGAAGTTCGTGTCTGTGGAATATTAATTCTTCCAAGTCTTGAGTGTAAAGCATAAGATTTAGCTAATAAGTTCTTTATGTTGTTTAAATATCCCTTCATTCATTAAGCTTTCTGTATTATCAATATTGAGTATTTCATATACAGTTTCAGCTATGATTTTTGAAAATGCTGGTGGAACTGCATTTCCAATCATTTTATATTGGTCGCCTCTTGACCCTAAGAATTCAAAATCATCATCAAATGTTTGTAACCTTGCCGCCTCTCGCACAGTTATTGAACGTGCTTGTTTTGGGTCTGGGTGAATATGACGTAAACCATCCTTATATAAATGAGCAGGTATCGTATTACTTGGCTTGTCTTCTCGAATTACGTGGTATTTGTGAAAGTTTGATTCTTTACCTGTTTTTAGTTTGTATAATTCTATAAGTGCCTTACTTGAAGCGTATTTATCTCTTCCACTTTTAATATCTTCCGCAAGTAATTTGAAAATCTCAATATCTCTATCACTATGCATCCTTGGTTCGTGATTTTTTGGTAATGGAACACCATTCAGTTTTATGGAATGAGAATGTTTTGGATTTTTTTGGTCAGGAAATATTTTTGGTAAATACTCAAATGCAACTTTTGAATTTAATGGTTCTGAATTTCCTTTTGATTTAATTCTTGAATAGAAGGAATTAATTATAATCTTACTTTCTGTATTTTTTGGAACTCCAAAAATTATCACTCTTTTTCTCTTCTGGGGTACATTATAAAATGAAGTATCGAAAAGGGCGTTGTTTTTCAGATTGTCGGTAATTTCATAACCAATTTCATTGAATGCATTTTTTATTCTTTTTACAATTGAAATTCCTCCGGGTTTTGCAGACAAAATTCCTTCAACATTTTCAAACACAAACGCCTTTGGTTTATAATGGTCGACAAGTTTTACATAACTCTCGAATAAGTAATTACGATAATCATCTTGCATTCCATTTTCATCTCGTACTCTGCCCGCAATTGAGTAAGCCTGACAAGGTGGACCTCCAACAATTAAATCAACATTGTTATTGTCAACTAAATTATCAAGCCCAACATTTGAGCCGTAGGTAGAATCACAAAATCCGTTAATTAATTCTTCAGTTCGCTGAATATCAAAATGAAGGATGTTATCCTTGTTTAAATCATACCCCCATTTTTTCTCAAGTCGATTTTTAAGTGTTTCAACCGTTGGGAATTCCCAATCTACCGCAGCTAAAGTGTGGTATTTCCCGGTTTGTAAAAAACCATCAGTTAAACCACCACAACCAGCAAATAAATCAATTACGTTAATCTTCATTTTGTAAATAGTTTAAAAGTTGTTTACCCAAAATTTCACCTAGAATAGGAGGAACAGCATTGCCAACCTGACGGTATTGTTGAGTTTTATTGCCTAAAAAAACAAAGCTGTCAGGGAAAGATTGTAGTCTAGCATTTTCACGCACACTTGGAACTCTATGCCATTTATAGTGAAAATGATTTCTATGTCCTGTGTCGATAGTTTTCGAAGGTCTTTCACTATGATAGCGTGTCCAAGCTTCATTGAATTTTCGTGAATCACCAACACCTGCGGGTAAATCTTTATGGTTTCCTCCTTCTGGAACTTGTGAAATTACATTGATTACATGTTCAGTATGTTTTGTTCCTAAATGATTGAAGAGCACCTTGTTTCCATTTCGCATTGTCTTTTGATAGTTGCTGAAAGGATTTTTATCATATTTCAGTTTTTCTTCTCCTAAATCTGATACTAAATCAGGTAAATCTCCGATGGCATCTTTACAACCAACATAATTTTCAGGTGTATGGGTTGGTTCTGGAAATTCAAACATTCCCAAATCTTTTCTCAATGCGACAAAAAACACTCTTTTCCTAATTTGAGGAACACCATAATCCGGAGCAAAGAGAAGTTTAGGGTTGCAGTTATATCCCATTTTGTCACATAATTCAATAATCTCTTTTTTTGCTTTTCCTCCGTACAGTGTCAATAAACCAGGAACGTTCTCAATTATGATAGCTTTGGGGTTAACTTTTTCAGCTAATCTGAAAACCGCATAGAATAAAGAATTTCTTTCGTCATTTTCTTTTCTCGAACCTGTCAAGGAAAACCCTTGGCAAGGTGGTCCAGCTATTATTACATCAATTCCAATTCCTTTAGATTCTTTAATTATTGTGTCTATTGCTGATTCCTTATGCAAATCCAATAATAATGCCTTTGAATTATCGTGATTTTTCTCAAATGTTTTTAACGCAATTTCTGTGTTATCTACTCCTAAAATAACGTGAAATCCTGCTTGTTGGAAACCATATGAGAATCCTCCACAACCTGAAAACAAATCTATTGCGGTTAATTTTTTACTCATTTTCAAAATTGAATTTCCCTTGTTCTATATTCGTATTTCGTAAATAGTTCGCCGTGTCTTCAGCAACTGAAAAAATGGATTCGGAGCATTTATACTTAAAGGCTTCTCTAGCAAATTTATCTGCAAAAAATAAGTCTGTAACCTGTTGCAGTTCTATTCCAAATAATTCAGAAAGTCTTTTTAGTTTCGATTTGCTGAATTTTTGATTTCCGTTTTCTATTCGGCTAATGGCACTTGTATTGATTCCAATTTTAGCCCCAAATTCCGTTTGAGTCCACTCTCGCTTTTCTCGTTCTACTTTTATGAAATGTCCGAAACTTGCCATTTTATTAGTTTAATCAAAAAATGATTTGACCTATTTTCAGCAAATGTAAAAATAATTTGCTGATTTAGCATCAACTTTAATAATATTTTTTTCGGGTGGTGGTGGTGAAGGGCAAGCTCTTTTGGTTTTACAAAGGTGGCTTTGTGCGTTGGCAAAAACCAAATGTGCTTGACCGTACGGTGGTTTTTTTAGCTTGCAGGTAACTGTTGGATAACCGATTGTATCGATTATTTCGTTTAGTATTTTTGCATTTTTGTTGTGCAAATTCGCCATTTCTTTATTGTATCCATTACCTAATTTTCCGCTCTGAACAAGTCTGTCCCTCAACGCTAAGTCTGCATTTTTCAGTTCAATTATTTTTTCGGCAATTTCTTCCATAATTATTCTGATTGTTCAGTGCAAGTGCAGCAATTACTGTACTAAAAATAGACAGGAATTTGCCTCCATAATTTTTCCAATTCCAATTTTTATTCCTTTTCTTCGACTAATAACTAATTATTTATTATCGCTCAAAGTCTCCTATTCATCAAGCATTCAGCATCATATCAGCTACTCTCCTGCCAGATTTCATAGCTGCATTGAGTGAGCCATTCATCAAATGATCACCACAGGTATAGAGTTGTTCGTTGATTTTTACATCCGAAAGCATTACATCATTTTTGACAGAAGTGGCATCAGGTAGCGCATAATCAATGTGATAGGTTTTGATGTGTTCCCAGTTTGTTACTTGCTCGCCTATGCGTCGCTTCAATGTTGCCTTTACAGCATTTATCAATTGCGCCTCTGATTTGTTGGTTTGACCAACGATGGAGACAGAAATCAATCGCTTTCCTTGAGGTGCAAAATGGGGCGATAAGGTGGTCAGATCGCAGAAATTATTGACCAGTCTGTTGGGGCTAGGATTTAGCCCCAAAATAGGATGTTTAAAAATAGGTGCTGTTGCTGCAAAATAAAGGTTGACCGTGGAATGATGCCTTTGGTTGGTAGTTGGCTTCCAGTCTTGAATCAGACCTGTTGCTTCGGTTGCGATCAAGATTTTTTCTGCTTCAAATGTTGCTCCAGATGCAACTTTGACGCTTCCATTTTCTATCTGCATAACTTCCTGATTACAAAGAATGGTGTTGGGGTGAAGTTGATTAGCTAACTGTTGTGGAATAGCCTCAATCCCTTGAGCCGGTATGGCGGTATCTCCTGTAGAAAACATCTTAAACACAAAATCAAACATTCTTCGAGAAGTGCTTAGCTCCTGCTCCAAAAAAATACCACTTAAGAAAGGTTGAAAAAAATTTTCGATCATAGCTTTTGAAAAGCCATATTGCTCTAGTGCTGCTTGAGTGTTGATTTCTTCTTGTGCAAATAGGTCATCAATAGTAAGCCTTTTTAGGCGATTTCGTAGCAAAAGAATGTTGAGTTTATCCCTAAAAGTTCCAACCGAATTGAACAAAGTACCGAATGTGCTGCCCAGCCATCGAGTAGGATCACCTACTAACTGCTGTCCTTGCTCATCTACTATGATAGCACCCGGCTTGAAAGATCGCAGGTCTAGGGCTTCATAATCGAGCATTTTCTTTGTTTCTGGATAAGCAGTCAGCAGCACTTGGAAGCCTCTATCTAAGCGGTAGCCATCCACTTTGTCCGTTTTTACACGTCCTCCTACTCGATCAGTGGCTTCTAGCAACTTAATATTTAGTCCTCGCCGTTGTAGATGAATCGCTGCACTCAGTCCAGCAATGCCGCCACCTATTATAATTACATCTGTTTTGCTCATTTTTGTGCTTTCTGTTCCATAAAAACCATTTTATGTTTTACGACTAAATTACAACGAATTTTCTAAGATGCTGTTCTTACGATATGAAATCATTATATAGAAAATACGAATTGACGGATAGAGATGTTGATCGAATTGTCGAAATGGCGTGGGAGGATAGAACTCCTTTTGAAGCCATCGAAGCACAATTTGGACTGAAAGAAGCAGAGGTGATTAAATTGATGAAATCAGAGATGCGCCTAAAAAATTGGCAGAAGTGGCGCGCTAGAGTGCAAGGGCGAAAGACCAAGCATCAAAAGCTACGAGAGCAAGATGTTGACCGCTTTAAGTGTTCTCGCCAACGTTCTATTAGTGGCAACAAAATAGCTAAAAAGAAATACTAAGTCAAAGCTACATCAAATGTTCCTCTGATTTTCTACCTTTCGGAAAAACAAACTATGATGGACTTCCCAAATCAAGAAATGGATCAACCAACAACGCCTACATCGAATTTTGCACCTAATCGCATTGACCTCAGTCAAGTCCAACAGACCGCAAAGCGGGTAAAGCAAGAGTTGCACAAAGTCATTATTGGTCAGGAAGAATTGATGGATTTATTGCTAGTCGCCATTTTTACCAACGGTCATGTGCTAATAGAAGGAATGCCTGGTATTGCGAAGACACTCACAGCTCGAATGATTGCTCAAACAATAGACGTTGGCTTTTCAAGAATACAGTTCACCCCCGACCTTATGCCAAGCGATGTAGTGGGAACTACAACCTTCAATATGCAAACTTCTCAGTTCACCTTCAATGCAGGTCCTGTCTTTTCAAATATTGTACTAATTGACGAAATCAACCGCGCTCCCGCAAAAACTCAGTCCGCTCTGTTTGAAGTAATGGAAGAAAACCAAGTTACCGTGGATGGCAAGACCTATCCCATGAATCAGCCATTCTTCACCATTGCAACACAAAATCCAATTGAGCAAGAAGGAACATACAAATTGCCCGAAGCACAGCTCGACCGCTTTCTCTTCCGAATCATCATGAATTATCCAAGCAGAAGCGAAGAAAAGGAAATCCTGCTGCGCTTCCAAAACGATTTTGGTATTCGCCAAGTTGCCAATGTTCAAAAAACCTGCTCAGCTATTGATATTATGGCGTGCAGAGGACTAGTAGAAAAAGTTTATATCGAAGACCGCTTGTTAGATTATATTGCGGACATTGTTTACAGCACCCGAAATAGTGGAGACCTTTACTTAGGAGCATCACCGAGAGCATCGTTGGCTTTATTGAAAGCTGCTAAGGCACTAGCTGCTATGTCAGGTAGGGATTTTGTTACCCCTGACGACATTCAGTATGTGGCTCATCCCGTACTAAACCATCGAATTATACTCAGCCCAGAACGCGAAATGGAAGGCTTTTATACTAAAGATGTAATTGAAGGTATTATCCAAAAATTGGAAGTGCCGAGGTAAGAGGGGCTAGTACTCCCACCACTTAATTTCTCTAGCAAATATTTTACTGATTAGTTCTTGCTCTCGATCAGACAACACTTCAGTATAGTGCCGTCTGTCTTTCCGCACATCACTTTTAGCTTTATAAGATGGCATTTGAATGGTCTCACCTAGTCCCAGCTTTTCTGAAATATCTTTTAATGCTTCGGAAAGTTCTTCAAACTTATAAACCTTGTCCACAATGGGTATGCCACCAACGCTGTAAATATCAAAACCTCCAATTTTACCTGCCACACCTGAATAAAGGAAATCCTCAATACTTTTATATTTCTCATTACCAAAATGCTGTCGCCAGTAAAAATTAGAGATAGTTTTGTCCCAAGGGTTTCGCTCAAAGCAAAACTTATAGTAAGTATTCCACACTTCGGTATCAATGTATCGCTTAGTTTCCTCAGCAGGGATATGATTATAGAATTTCAACCTTTGCTGCTTTATAAAATATTTGACCCAGTCAATTTTTGAATACTGATTGAAGGGAATATAATAATTTTGCTTTCCACGATAGCCTAGTTTTTCTCTTACAGCTTCATCATTTGGCGTAATAGGTGTGATGATATCTTTTTCGCCACAATATTTTGATAACGCAATTTCTAATGAAGTGCCTGCCGTTTTTTCTGTTTTCAGAAAGATAAATTTATGCTTGTGTGATAGTATCATTTTTTAAACCTATTCAATTTATTGCTCGTAAAAGAGACTAGATGAAGAACGCTTCGATGATTTATAAATTCCTATTTGGCTCAAAGCTAAAAAAAGCATCTGAAAATGCACTATGGCTATTTGCGGATAAAATATTACGCTATGCTGCTGCCTTATTTGTGAGTGTATGGGTGGCAAGATATCTTGGCGAAGAGCAATTTGGTATTTTTAGCTATGCGCTAGCTTATACTTCTCTTTTTGGCATTTTGTCAAGAATTGGGTTCAGAAGAGTTGTTGTTAGGGAGTTAATAAATAATTCAGAACAGAAAGATAAAATTATAGGCAGTACTTTTCTGATGATGTTCAGCATAGGCATCTTTTTTTGGATACTCGCATCTGCATCCATTTTCTTTTTAAATCCAGCGGATCGGCAGACTTTCTTGATGGTGGCAATTATCAGCTTTAGTTTTATATTTCGACCCGCTGAGGTTGTTATGTATGTATTTGAAGCTAAGGAAGCATTGAAGTACCCTACCATTGTGGGTAGTATTGTATTTATAATTATTAGTTTACTAAAAATTTTGCTCATCTTCCTTCAAGCAGGATTAATTGCTTTTAGCTTTGTACTATTATTGGAAGCAGTTTTCACAGCACTGGGCTATATCATCCTATCTAAAAAATTTAATCTTTCATTTAATTATCGGCAGTTTGACAAATCAATAGCAATCAGTATTTTCAAGGAAAGCTATCCTCTAGTATTTGCAGGGCTAATGATAACGATCAACTCAAGAATAGATCAAATCATGCTCCGACCGATGACCTCTGAAGCAGAGCTAGGTTGGTATGCGATCGCTGTAAGGTTGGTTGAAATTTGGTTTTTTGTGCCTCAAATTTTAAAAGTTTCAATTTTTCCAAACTTAATCAGTATCAAAAAACAAGATCACAGAAATTACATCAAGCGGCTACAGATGCTTGGCTCAGTCCTCAATCTTTTCTCTTACAGCATTATCATTTTTTATCTATTATTTGGTAAGTCAATCGTATTATTACTATATGGAGAACCTTTTAAGCCAGCAGCAGAAGCATTATTGATACTTCCCTTCATCTTACCTTTTATTAGTATGAATAACATAAAAAATTCATATTTAATCATTGGGCATCAAACTCACTACAAGCTCATTTTCTCTCTCAGCGCTGCCATCATTAACGTCATTGCAAACCTTATGCTCATTCCAAAGTATGGAATGATAGGAGCTTGTTATGCTTCTTTGCTTTCTTTTGGAATTTCCTCTTACATAATGTCCTTTTTCTTTCCCAAACTGCATGAATTACATGGTATACTCACTCGTTCGCTGCTATTAATAGGACTAAAAGATTTATGGAAAGAAATTAAAATAAAAATATCCTGAGCAGTAGATATCAAAAATTAGACTTGTGCTTGTATTGCTTCTTAATGTGTGATGTAGAAAAACGAGAATAGAGCTAAACAATAGGGGTTTTGCGTTTCGTTGGGGGCATGTATAAAGGGGTATGATGTGGATGGTGATGGGATTGTGAAGTGTGATGGGAAAAAAATAAAAAAAAGTAAAAAAACATTTGGAGAGTAAGGAAGGGTAGATTATCTTT
>CAYWKD010000029.1:0-16583 GCA_964458705.1 uncultured Saprospiraceae bacterium
TGGCTTGCGTTTGCCTTTTGGTTTCGGGAACGGGTTGAATAATTATACATCATTATATTAAAAATGAGTGGTAAGTTCAAAAGACACCTTTATATCTTTTGAACTTACCATTTTAACTTTAATTATAAATCTAAAATAAATTTTAAACTAAAAAAATATGAAAAAACTGAAAAATTTAATCGCTTTAATTCTATTGGTTTCACTTTTTGCATCTTGTGAAGAATCTTCATCGGGGCAAGAAAACACAGCAGTAAATTCAAATGAGCTGATTATCAATCTTACGAGTGACGCTACCCTGAATGCCCATAGTGCAGCTATGGGACTTCACTTTGCTGAAAAGGTGCAAGATAAAGGCCTGAATGTAACCGTATTTTTAAATGTAGATGGCGTAAAGTTATTGCAAACAGGTGCTGATACCATTTCATTTGAAGAGGAATCCATAAGATCAATTTTAGATACTATTGCAAGTAAGGGTGGACAAGTAGTCGCTTGCCCACATTGTATGCAAGTTCACGGTGTAAAAAAATCAGATCTCCCTGACAATTATACACTCGGAGAAGAAAAAGTAATGATGGATAAAATCATGCGAAATCCAACAGTTTTCACCTACTAAAGAAAACGGCATACAACATTGTAAGAGCAATAACGGTTGAAGTGTGAAATCCAAGTTCTTTGCATTTAACAAACTTTCATGGTGGCGGTCAGATAATCGCCTTAAATCCGCTGCTGCTCATATACGCAAACAAGTTGGTCATCTATTTTTATCGCTGAGGTAGTTTAAATTCACTGAATTGCTTACATTTGTATAATAGATTTTTCCTAAATCAAATAAAGAAAAAATGAGCGTTGCAGTAGAAAATAGACCTACACATAAAGTCTCAACAAAGCAAGACCGATTTCAAGGGCATGATTATTACAACATTGATGATCTGCTTTCGGATGAGCATTTGTTAGCTAGACAAGCAGTTCGAGAATGGATAAAGGCGGAGGTAAGTCCGATCATTGAAGATTATTCCAATCGTGCGGTTTGCCCATCACATCTTTTTAAAGGATTGGCAGAAATAGGAGCCTATGGTCCTAGCCTACCCTTTGAGTATGGTGGAGGTGGTATGGATGAAATCGCTTACGGTGTCATCATGCAAGAACTAGAGCGAGGAGATTCTGGTATTCGCTCAATGGCTTCGGTGCAAGGCTCACTAGTCATGTACCCAATCTACAAATACGGATCAGAAGAGCAGAAGCGTAAATACCTACCCAAGTTAGGAAGTGGTGAATTGATTGGTTGTTTTGGACTGACAGAACCCGATCATGGCTCTAATCCTTCAGGAATGGTTACCAATATTAAGGACGATGGCGATGCCTATATTTTGAATGGAGCTAAAATGTGGATCACTAATTCACCTGTGGCGGACATCGCCGTAGTGTGGGCGAAAGATGAAGCGGGAAAAGTGCGCGGGGTGATTGTAGAAAAAGGAATGAAAGGTTTTACAGCACCTGAAATTAAAGGCAAATTGTCGCTTCGTGCTTCTATCACTGGCGAATTAGTTTTTGAAGATGTGCGCATACCTAAAGAAAATATACTGCCCAACATTGCTAGTATGAGGGGGCCACTTTCCTGCCTTTCTAAAGCGCGCTATGGTATTGCTTGGGGCGTTATTGGAGCAGCAATGGATTGCTATGATTCTGCCTTGCGCTATTCCAAGGAGCGTACTCAGTTTGGGAAACCAATCGGACAATTCCAACTGACACAGAAAAAACTAGCCGAAATGATTACTGAAATCACCAAAGCGCAATTACTAGCTTGGCGATTAGGGACATTGGCGAACAGAGAAAAAGCAACGCCTGCCCAAATCTCTATGGCAAAACGCAACAACGTAGCAATGGCATTGGATGTGGCAAGAGAAGCGAGACAAATTCACGGAGGGATGGGCATTACTAATGAGTACCCAATCATGCGCCACATGATGAACCTAGAAACGGTGTTAACCTATGAAGGCACACATGATATCCATTTGCTTATTACAGGGATGGACGTAACGGGCTTGAATGCTTTTGCCTAGCAACTAATTACTTTTGTAATCATCTTTATTCCTATCTTCCTTTGGGCAGTCTTACTCTAATTTGGTAAGGAAGCTCAGTGAAATAGACAACTTTACGGAGTTAACTTTTCTTTGTTCATCAAACAAATGAAGAGTTAACTTTGTCATATTATAGCAAAAAATAAAAAAGAAGCATGATACGATCAAAGTATTTCAAATATCTCTCTCTAGCAGTCATTTTTTTAGCGATAGCTGCCTGCTCTCGTAATCCAGTTACGGGTAAAAAGGAAGCCTTCCTAATGTCTGAAGAAAATGAAGTTGCACTGGGAGCGCAGAATGATCCTGCGGTTGTTGCATCGTTTGGCTTATATGAAGATGAGACACTCCAAAAATTTATTGATGCAAAAGGTCAGCAAATGGCAAGAATTTCTCATCGACCGAATTTGAAGTTTGAGTTCAAGGTACTCAATTCGGCAGTAGTTAATGCCTTTGCTCTGCCCGGAGGATATGTTTACTTCACTAGAGGCATCATGGCGCATTTTAATAATGAAGCAGAGTTTGCAGGTGTGTTAGGGCATGAAATTGGTCACGTTACTGGACGACATGGAGCTATTCAGCAACGCAATCAGATTGCTTCACAACTAGGCTTGATTGCAGGACTTGTATTTGTGAAAGAACTGGGGCAGTTTGCTCAACAATTGCAGCAAGGTATGCAGCTTTTATTGCTAAAAAATAGCCGTGACCACGAAAGTCAATCAGATGAATTGGGTGTTTTATATTCCACGCAAATTGGTTATAATGCCAACGAAATGGCAAACTTTTTCCAGACAATTAGTCGGCTTTCAGGAGGAGCTTCACAAAGTATTCCAGATTTTCTTTCGACTCACCCCAATCCAATAGATCGCTACAATCGGGTACATCGATTAGCGGATTTAGCTCAAAATCAATTTGGAAAAACAGAGAGCGAATTAAAAGTAAATAGAGATGGCTACCTGAGAATGATTGAAGGCATTGTATATGGCAATGACCCAAGAGAGGGATATGTAGAAAATAATGTATTCTACCATCCAGAATTGAAATTTGAATATCCAATTCCCAACAATTGGAAAGTGAACAACTCGCCTCAGCAAGTACAAATGGCGCCTGAAAGTGGAGAGGCTTTGATTATCTTGACTTTGGCAGCGGGAAGCACCTTAGATGAAGCAGCGGCAAAGATGGTAGAGCAATTTCAGCTAACCGTAGAGGATCAACGAAACACAACGATCAACAGTTTCCCAGCAAGAGTAATTAAGTCAAAGCAAGTGAACCAGCAAACTGGCGCAGCTATTGAACTCCTCTCCACTTTGATTCGCGACGGGGATTTAATCTATGTGTTTCACGGACTTTCTACCCCTGAAAAATTTGCTATTTACCGTTCTAATTTTGAGCGCACAATGAATAATTTCAAGCGGTTGACCGATCAGAGCAAGATCAACGTAACGCCCGATCGTATCAGAGTAAAGCAAGTGCAGCAAAATGGCACGTTGGAAAGTGTGTTAAGAACTTACGGAACGCCTGCCGACCGAATAGATGAACTAGCAATTGTGAATGGCATGGAGCGCACTACGCCAGTTACAAAAGGAATGCTCATCAAGACAATCGGAAAATAAATTACTAAAAAGATTGAAAGCATAGATTTCCAAAGCCTCAAAGACTTTGGAAATCTCAAATAAATTACTGTTTCACAATTTTTGTAACACTTATCTTTTTACCCTGTTTTACTCTTACAGTATAAGCAGCAGCAGCTAAGTCAGCTAAATCTAATGATTCATTGAAGTTGCCATTCACTAGATTGATTTGCTTTGTCTTTATTAACTTTCCTTGCAAATCAAAAACCTCTACGAATATTTTTTCCTGCACCAAATCACTGCCGGTGATAGTTATAAAACTTTTAGCAGGATTAGGAAAAATACTTATACCTTCTAATGGCTCAATTGAGCGAACACTAGTTGTAATATTTTCTGTTTCAAGGACAACACCACTCGGTGTAGCAATGAAAATACCCAGCGCTTCACCATTTTGATTATTTTCAGGATTCAGAAAGCCAGAGGCGAAAATGGTAATAGCCTGCCCAGCAAAATCAAATAAATTTTGTCTGAACGTACCTACTAAATCCTGTGTCTCATCCGTGACGACATTCAAATCAATCGGGGTGTTTAGTACAAACGGGATACTTGCATATTCTGTGAATGCACCGTAAGTCAAATCATCTATAAGGGTAATATTGCCCAAACCAGGAGCCACTACATCCACCACTGGTGCATCCGTTGCGCCATGAAAAGAAGTCAGATCAATAGCTATAGCACCACTTACCGCAGTCTGTCGAGCAGGGTTCAATACAAAAAGATCAAAAGCAATATTCTCATTTACGCTTTGATCAAACTGACTAGGATCAAGCACACCACTTGCCATGATGATGTAAGTTTCATCGGCTTCGAGTGTGAAAGGAAAAGTAGCAATAGCATCCGCAACGCTACTGCTATTACTCGGCGCAATACTTACTTGAATTTCTTCGTTAGCGGTTAGTTCTAAAAACGGAGTAGCTTTTCTAAATTCAAAATCATCGAGTGCTAAGCCGCCATTAATGTAAACATCAACTAGGGCTGCGGCTGGATCAGCAGCATTGTGAATGATTTGCACATTGGCTGTTGCAGCTTCTTCAGCAGAATAAACAACCGTCAATGTTGGTGCATTATTACTTTCTTTGGATTGAAAATGAACTGTTGATTTATTCTCGGATTCGTCGCCAATGATAATCCAACCAAAGTTACTATTTGGATTGCTCACCCAATTCTGAACATCAATGACCATTTGCTCAGAACTCCAAATTCCACCGCTATTGCTTATGGTTACTGCTGCACTCGCTGAGCCGACATAATCACCACCAACGCTGTTCCAATTAGCATTAGGACTAAAAGTGTGTACCCAAGTAGCATCGCCATTTTGTGCTGTTGCACCTTGACCATTATTAGCATTAGAGTTACCTTCTCCCCAGTCTTGCGTTACAGCATGTAAGGCATTCACTCTGTTACCATTTCTAAGGCGGTCTATCTGCATATTTAGAGTAACGCTCTCAATCACTGCATTAGTTGGTATTTCAGAAAGATCAAATTGGATCAAACCTCTTCTGATCAATCCTTGATTTGTTTTTCCAGTTAGGATATCATTACCCGCACCGTTACTAAGTCCACCAGAAACACTTTCATAGATGGTATTGTCCTTTGCAGGCTTAATCGTTACCGTTGTTTGGGCAGTCGCCCAGTTGAATAAACTAGCAAAGCATGCCATCAAAAGAATTCGATAAATTTTTTTCATTACTAAACGATTTTTGATTTCAATATCAAAACTTCAATTGTAAGACATTGTTGCGAAATTTTTTCCTAAAAGCTAGGATGCGCTTTAAAATTGTCTTCGATGGGACAGACTAATTAAGACTTTCCTTTTTCTTTTCTACCTTCGTTCTGCAAATGAAAATACATGATTACTTACATCAAAGGAGCAATTACTTATAAAACGCCTACTTATATAGTGGTAGAAACAGGAGGCATAGGCTATCAAGTGAATGTGAGTTTGCACACTTATGCCTTGACTGAAAAATTAGAAACAGTCAAAATATTAATTCACGAATATATCAAAGAAGATAGCCATACGCTTTATGGTTTCTCGGAAGAAGTGGAACGAAACCTATTCAGATTGTTGATCTCCGTATCAGGTGTAAGCCCTAACGTAGCACAGATTGTACTTTCTGGAATGACGCCCGATGAGGTGCAGGCAGCAATAGTGGGCGAGGATGACCAAGCTTTTGGTAGAGTAAAAGGTATCGGACTCAAGACGGCGAAGCGTATTATACTGGACTTGAAGGATAAAGTATTGAAAGATTCTGGAGAAGGAGCGACACTCATTGCCTCTGTAAGCAATACGATGAGGGATGAGGCGTTATCTGCATTAGTGGCACTCGGTTTCAACAAAATTCAAGTACAAAAAGTGCTCAATAAAATGTTGAAATCAACGCCTAACTTTGACTCAGTGGAAGCATTGATAAAAGCGGCATTGAAGCAAATGAGTTGAAAATCAAAAAATAGCGATTTAAGTAAAAAGATACAAGTAATTAGTTAAGTGACTAAAATTAGGTATTGATAAAAATAATGATTGGCAACTAGCGACCCAGTGCGAAATAAAAAATTAAAGCTATTTGCCTACTACTCATTATTTTAACCATAGTTCATAGGATAATATTCAAAAGTCATCTAGTGTGTCATAAGATGAGCGTGCTGTTGTGCGTTCACACAGTTCATAGTTTCTTAATTTCTGGTCAGCCACATTTTTATGTACGCATAAAATAAGCAACTAGAAAATCTTTATTTGGACAAACAATAATTATGAAGAGAGGAACACTACTCCTTGTCGTATTTGCTGCCATTATTGCTTTCACCGCTTTAGCAACCAATAATCATCCTCCAAATCCTTACAACATTGTCTTTGAAGGAACTAAGCAAGATACTATTCCACTCGAAGACCGTACAGGCGACTTCATCAATAATCCTTCTACTAATCCTTTCGATTTGAACGATCCGAGCATTATTAAAAAGGAAGTAGAATACGATCCAGAAACTAATCTCTACATCATTACAGAGCGCATTGGTGATGACTACTTTCGAGCACCTACCTACATGACTTTTGAAGAATATTTAGCCTATAAATCCAAAGAGCAACAGCGCGCTCAATTCAATAAAATGGCTGGTGTTGGTCAAACCGATAAATCAGGACTTGGCATCGGTAATCCACTTTCAAACATAGACATTAAGCAAAGTATTGCAGACCGATTATTTGGAGGAACAGAAGTGGATATTCGTCCGCAAGGAAGCATTGACCTGACCTTTGGATTTGATTATTCCAAAGTAGATAATCCGAGAATACCGCCGAGAGCAAGACGCAACATCAATCCGATTGATTTTGACATGGATATTCAGATGAATGTCGCAGGAAGTATTGGAGAGAAATTGAATCTGAATATGGACTATAACACTCAAGCTACCTTCGATTTTGATAATCAAATGAAACTGGGCTATGCGAGTGATGCTTTCAGTGAAGATGACATCATCAAAACCATTGAAATGGGTAATGTGAGTTTGCCATTGCAAGGGTCTTTGATTACAGGTGCTCAAAGCCTATTTGGCGTGAAAACGCAGTTGCAGTTTGGACGACTATACTTGACTGCCGTCGCATCGCAGCAGAAGTCAGAACGGGAAGAAATTCAGATAAAAGGAGGATCTCAAGTTCAAGAATTTGAAATCTATGCTGATGAATATGATGAAAACCGTCACTTTTTCCTTTCTCAATATTACCGAGAAACATTTGATGATGCCCTCATCAATTTACCCCAAATTAGAAGTTTAACTAATATTGAGCAGATTGAAGTTTGGATTACCAACGATAGAAATGTTACCTCCAATCAACAGCAGCGAGGTCCTCGTGACATCATCGCACTAACAGATTTAGGAGAAGGAAATCGCCTGACGAGTGATCGCATCAATGTATTGCCTACTGCACCAAGAGATTTTACAGGCGAATTCGTGCTACCTTCCGATAGCTTATCCAATGATATTTACCAAAAAATTTTAAGCGATCCTAGAACTAGAGATATTGACCAAGTAGCAAGAGTGTTGGAGACGAGATATGGATTGGAGCAAGGAACAGATTTTGAAAAGGTAAATGCTCGACCGCTACGGGAGGGTTCGGAATATACGCTTAATCGGGAGTTGGGCTTTATCTCTATTAATGTCAATGTGCAGCAAGATCAAGTAGTTGGAGTCTCGTACAAGTATAAATATGACACCGAAGGCTACAGTGTGGGAGAATTAGCATTTGAGAAGCGTCGAAATGGAACAGATAGTCTAGCAACGCCGCAAGTGCTTTTCGTGAAGATGTTGAAAAGTGCTACGCCACGAGTAGATGTGCCAACTTGGGACTTAATGATGAAAAACTTCTACAACATTGGTGCTTATCAAGTGGATAGAAAAGACTTCAAGTTAGATGTTTACTATGAAGACCCCGGACGTGGACAAAAGAGATTCTTGCCGACTGAAGCAACCCCTGATTCCGTAGAAAGTCGCCAACCCCTAATTCGCCTCTTCAACCTAGATGAACTGAATGTGCAAGGAGATCCCGTGAGAGATGGTATTTTTGACTTTGTTCCGGGACTAACTATTTTTCCAAATACAGGACGCATTATGTTTCCTGTGCTTGAGCCATTCGGGGAGCATTTGGATGAAGTCAAAACCATTGATGGACAAAGAGACCTACTAAGCGATGCTGACAAAGAACGATTTGTTTACAATGAATTATATGACTCAACGGTGGTAGTGGCAAGAGAATATGCCGAGAAAAACCGTTTCGTAGTGCGAGGAGAATACCGATCCAGTGTGTCCAATGAAATTTCTTTAGGTACATTCAACCTGCCGCCCGGCAGCGTAACGGTTCGAGCCGGAGGGAAGACACTTAAAGAAGGTATTGATTATGAAGTAGATTACAACATTGGACGTGTGCGAATTTTGAATGATGCTTATCTGAGTTCGGGAGTACCAGTCAACGTTTCCTTCGAGAATAATGCACTCTTTGGTTTTCAAACGAAAACACTCATTGGACTTCGAGCAGACTATAAGTTCAATGAAAATTTCAATTTAGGAGCAACCTACTTGCAGCTCTTTGAGCGACCATTCACCCAAAAAGTAAATATTGGTGATGATCCCATCAACAACAAAATCTGGGGACTGGATTTACAGTTTAGCGAAGATGCACCTTGGTTGACTCGGTTTGTCGATAAAATACCGGGCATTGACACCAAAGCTCCTTCCAACATTAGTGTTTTTGCTGAAGCTGCCGCTTTAAGACCTGGTCATGCCAAAGCAATCAACGAACAAGCCGGAGAGGATACAGGTGGAATTGTCTATATTGACGACTTTGAGGGCGCAGCCAATTCCATTAGTTTAGGGAATCAACCCAGAAATTGGTTTCTAGCGAGTGTACCGCAAAATGATGCAAAAAATAGTAATCCGCTTTTCCCAGAAGCGGACTTGATTAATGATCTGAGAGCTGGAGCTAATCGTGCAAGATTAAATTGGTATAACTTAACGATCACAGGGCTGCGTGGTGGAACAGGCTTTGGTGGCTTCAATCAAAACGTAAATCCACCCTCAGGTGTGCCGTTTAATGTCCAAAATCCTTATACAGCTATTATTGAACAACAAGAGATTTTCCCAAATCGTCAAAATACACCCGATCAACAATTCACGCAGCAGACCTTCGATTTAACCTTCTATCCAAGTGAAAGAGGCCCTTACAACTTTGATATTCCCGGAGGCTACACTGGTATATCGGCGGGTTTAGGAAGTGGTGGGCAATTATTAGAGCCTGAATCTCGCTGGGGAGGAATCATGACAGCAATCAATGGAAATACTAATTTTGAGCAGGCGAATATTCAATACGTTGAATTTTGGATGTTGAGTCCGTTTTTGCCTTATGATCTTAACACTGGAAATGAGCTAGGAACAGAAGCCAACCAAGTACTGGAAGGTCGAGAAGGAGATTTGTACATTGAATTGGGAAATATTTCAGAAGATATCTTGAGAGATGGGCAGAAATTTTTTGAAAATGGACTCCCTGTGCCGGGCATTGCTGATCGAAGAACAGTAGAGACCAACTTATCGACTATTCCGCTACAGCAGCAAATTGTAACTTCTTTTGGTAGTCAAGCAGAAGAGCGAGAAGCGCAGGATGTAGGACTAGATGGTGCAAATAATGAAGCAGAGCGTGCAAAATTTGCAGATTATCTAAATGCCATTCAATCAGGTGTTGCCAATTTTGATGAAATATTTGAAGACCCTGCCAATGATGATTTTATTGATCCGCTAAACGGTGCTTTTTACCCAGAAGGCACACCCATTATAGAGCGATTGAAAGGGCTAAATAATACGGAGGGAAACAACCCCTTAAGCACAGATGTCAATGCACTCACCAACAATGGAACAAACATTCCAGACGCCGAGGATTTAAATAACGACCAAACTTTGAACGAGACGGAGTCTTACTTCCAGTTTAAAGTGCCAATTCGTAGAGATGAAACGGGAACAGGAGTTGCACTTTCCGTAGATGATACGCCACAAAATAGATTATTTGACTTCATCACGGACACTAGAGACACCATAATAAACGGCGTTCAAAGAAAATGGTATCGCGTTAGAATTCCACTCAACGATGCCAGTAAACGCAAAAGAGTCGGCGGCATTCAAGATTTTCGCTCCATTCGATTTATCCGAATGTATATGAAAGGCTTTGAAGAGCCTGTTACCTTGCGCTTGGCGCAGTTTGAGTTGACTAGAAGTCAGTGGAGAATCTACAATCAGCGATTATCAGATGAAATCATTGACTTTCCAACTACAGTAACCATTGATGCGGTTAACATTGAAGAGAATAGCCGACGGTGTCCGTTTTATTACGTCCTGCCTCCAGGCATTCGTCGAGAGAATAATGTCGGCGTCTTTAATGCGCTGCAAAATGAGCAATCTCTCTTGATGAGCGTAGAAGATTTGGGAGATGGGGATGCCAAAGGCTTATTCAAGAACCTCAATATGGATATGCGGAACTACGATCGTCTGAGAATGTTTGTTCATGCAGAAAAATTAGGCTACGAAAACTGTGGTGATTCTGCTGAAGACACTGGCTGCGATCCAGATCTGCAAGATGGGGAAACATCTGTATTCATTCGCTTAGGTTCGGATTTTCAGGAAAATTACTACGAATACGAAATTCCACTTACGCTATCAGATGAAGATAGAGCAAGAGCCTTGCAACCAGTAGAAGGACTGAGCGCCCCTCCTGGCTATGTGGACGAAATCTGGAGAGCAGAAAACACATTTGACTTTCCGCTAGAGTGGTTAATACAAGGGAAGCGCACGAGAAATATTGAAACGGATTCGTTCTTGCTCAAAGAATTTGATGTAGTTTCTACCTTTGCTCCTGCGGACACCTTCAGAACAGGGCATAAAATTCGCATTAAAGGTGCGCCAAACTTAGGCTATGTGCGAGCCATTATGATTGGTATTCGCAACCCTAAAGACGACAACCGTAGCCACTGCGTAGAAATTTGGGCAAATGAGTTGAGACTGCAAGGCTTAAATGAGCAGGGTGGGGTAGCAGCCGTAGCTAGAATAGATATGCAATTGGCAGATTTTGGTTCGGTAAGTTTGGCTGGAAATTATCAAAGTATTGGCTTTGGTGGGCTCGATCAGCAAGTGGATCAAAGAGCAATAGATGAAACAAGTGGTTTTGATGTCTCCGCCAACTTAGAACTGAGCCGCTTTTTGCCAGCCGACTGGGGTTTGAGGCTGCCCGTATATGGTGCCTATTCGACACAGGTAAACAAACCCAAGTTCTCTCCATACGATAAAGATGTCTTGCTCGATGATGCTCTTTCTGATGCAAAGACGTCAGCGGCGCGTGATTCCATTAAAGAAATATCCGTAGAAGCTACTGAAATCAAGACGGTCAGCATTAACAATGCAGGAAAAACGAGGACAGCACAAGGGAATCCAATGCCTTGGGATGTCTCAAACTTTGGCGTTTCTTATTCTTACACAGAAACCGAAAACCGAGACCCCTTCATTGAGTACGACCGCATAGAAAGTCATCAAGGTTCTTTGGATTATGGCTATGCCATTCAGTCCAAGCCAATCGAGCCATTTAAGAGCTTGCCCGATAGTAAATGGTTAGCTATTATTCGAGATTTGAATTTTAATCCTTTGCCTAGCACTTTCACTTTTAGTACACAATTATTCAGAGAGAAAGCAGAGACTAAATACCGCTTTACCGATCTCGATCCAAAATTCTCGACTTACTTCAATAATCAATTTACCTGGGATAGAGTATTTGGTCTGAATTGGGACTTCTCGAAAGCATTGAAATTTAACTTTACTTCCAATAGCTACTCGGTTATTGATGAGCCAGATGAAGGGCAGCTACGAGCGCAGGATTTCAACGACGCTCAAATCAAAGAGATTGTGAAGGATAGCGTTTGGACAAATATTACTAATCTTGGTCGCCCCAAAAATTATTCGCATAATCTTACCATTAACTTCACCTTGCCAACGCGCGCTATCCCGCTTTTGGATTGGATGAATCTCCGAGCTAATTATCGAGCAGATTATAACTGGATGGCAGCCGCTTTGAACACAGAAAACTTAGGAAATATTATTCAAAATGGACAAACTAGAGGCATTACTGCGGACTTTGATTTTACCAAATTCTACAGCAAGTGGGATTATCTGAAACGCATTGATACTCCTGCCAATAACAGCAGACGCCCTCGATCAAGTAGCAGCCGAGATGATGATAAAAAGCAACGAGAAGTTAGCAAAATAGAGCGCATCCTTATTCGTCCATTGCTGATGGTTCGGCGAGGTAGGTTGAATTATAATGAAGATTTCTCAACCTTAGTACCTGGATTTGTGCCTGCTCCTAAGCTACTGGGAATGAGTGGTGGATTCGATGCACCCGGCTGGGATTTCGTCGCTGGCATACAGCCTAAAATTCGAGAACTAACAGAGAAGGACTATGGCACGGCAGAAGATTGGCTACACAAAGTGTCAAATGCAAGGGTTGGCAATAGCTGGATTTCAGACGATTTTTTGTTGAATCAAGAAGTAGCTCAAACCTACTCTCAAAATATTGACGCTCAATTAACGCTAGAACCGTTCAAGAATTTCAGAATAGATGTGAGTGCCAAACGGAGCTTCAGAGAAAATCATACGCAGACCTACAAAGTGCCAGCAAGGGATGGAAGCAACACTTGGGTACATGCTCGTCCGAGAGATGTCGGTAGTATGGATATTTCATTCATTGGCTTGCGAGGATTGTTTTTGAGTAATCAAAACAATATTGGTATCCAAGAAATGGTATCCATCTTTGAGAAGAATCGTTTAGTAACGAGTCAAATAGTAGGCGATGGCGTACATGGCGATCCTGAAATTGGAAAATTAGGCTATACATTCGGCTATGGCGATAAGCAGCAGGATGTCATTTTACCTGCATTTCTGTCGGCTTACACTGGCGAAACACTCACCGAAATAGACGTACAACGAGATTTTGGGGAGCAATCGCTTTTTGACAAATTGCCGCTGCCCAACTGGCGAGTGTCGTACAATGGACTTTCTAATATTCCGATGCTCAAAGAGATTTTTCGCAGCGTGAATCTGACGCATGCCTACACTTCTAATCTGGTCATCAATTCGTTCAATACCGATTTCAATTACTTGAGCAATCCGGGAGGGCAGTATGATAACGACTATATTTCCAGAATAACGATTCCCGATATCGTAATCGAAGAAGGCTTCTCACCACTATTGGGCTTAGATGTTCGTTTCCAAAATGACCTTTCTTTCAATTTGCAATATGACAAGCGCAGAGCTGTCAAATATAGTCGAGCAGATGACTTGATGACGGAAGATCAATCAACGAATTGGACAGCAGGATTTGGCTGGCGTATTCCCGAAGTAGAGATTGGCTTTTTGAAGCGCATGGTGGGGCAGGGTAAAAAAGGAGGAAATAATAATAATCAAAATAGAAGTCCTTTAAACTTAGGGGGTAGAAGGGGCGCCTCCAACGTAGGCGATCTCAATATAACAGCAGATTTTTCCATGCGAGATAATGTATCTTATAATATTCTGTTTTATAATGCTGCCAACACGGGAACAACCAATCCTAATACTCAACCTCCAGGTAATCAACCTCCCGGCACTGGAGATAACGTAGATAGTGGTTTTGATAATGTTGATATCATTGCAACAAGAGGGACGAACCAGCTCAGCTTTTCGACCGCTGCCGAGTATCAACTTATTGACCAATTAGCACTGCGCCTATTTTTTACCTATGATCGCACCGATCCAAAAGTCTCTAGCTCCTTTCGGGTAGTGAACAGCTCCGGCGGAATTGTAGTGAGGTTTACTTTGAATTAAGTAAATGGGGAGGGTTGAGGTGTTTGTTTGGTTGTTTAATTGGTTAGTTGTTTAGGTGTTTATTTGTTTAGTGGTGTGGTCTAATGCTTTTTTATTTGGCTTTATACGGCCCAAGAAATTTGTCGCCATTGAAATGTACTAAATGGTCAGGGTCATCCGCTATCCAAACTTCCGTTTCCCAAGCAATGTCTGTCATAAATTGCCTAAACTTTGGTCTATTCAAAAAAGCCGTAACATAAACTATATCTGCTTTACAGTCTTTTGTGAGTTTCTGTAGTTGGATAAGCCTTAGTTCGCTTATCGGACCCGAAGAGTGAACCGCTTCTATCAAATAGAGCCAATTCTTTTTCTTTGAATAGGCTATCACATCGGGTAACTCCTCATGAGAGATTTTAAAGAAATTCAGTTCTTCGAGCTTCTCTTTTTCTAAGTAGAGATATTTGTCGGATGTATCGCCTACATAAAGTACTTCCGCACCGTGTCCGTATCTTGGTAAAAAATCTTCAATAATTGCTTTCTGTAAATCGTTATGCTCTCCTGCTGAAAAAGTCAGTTCGCCACCTGAAGGTAGCGTTACATTCACTTTAGCGATTGCTCGCTCCCTTTTTAGTTTTTTGCTTAATGGATCAATATTCTTCAATTTCTCAGAGACCATTTTCTCCCAATCCTTTGAGCCGAAGTTTCTTATAAGTTCTGAATAAGTCGGATTGATTGAATAGCCACGCGTTGAGGCATTTGTGGCTGAATTTGGACTTGATTGTAAGACTACTTCTGCAACAGTAAGAAGTTTCAAGTCTTTTCTGCGAATGTCATCATAAGAAACCGAACTCATATTTTCTCCAAAATGATTATTCACGTAAATGATTATATCCCTTGTTTTGGGAGCGTAGCCACTATTCAAGTCTTTTGTTTTTTTGAACTCTGCAATCGTTTTAATGTCGCCACTTGCTAAAAATGCCATTGCCATTCTTTCCAATCTTCTTGGCGTGGCGTCCAAAGGAACTCCAAAAGTGTCAAGGATATAAAGTACGGTATTTATCAATTCTTGAACCTGTGGCGTTTTTTCGCTAAACGTTTTTGATTTATCGGGATGGATATACTGTTTCATTCTCAAACAATTTAAGTTGTTCGTTTTCTGTGATGATATATTGATGGTCAGTTGCTCCTGTCAAATGATTTTTGATGTTTAAAGCCAAATGATACGCGAAATATGGGGCAACAGCATTGCCTATTTGGTTGTACTGATTTGTTTCCGTACCCGAAAACTCAAACCAATCAGGAAAACTTTGGAGTCTTGCCGCTTCTCGAACCGTGATTCTACGTCTGCGACCGTCTTTCAATCTCACTCGGTGCATGTCTCCCGTTGCACCTGCTAAATTCCTACAAGTCAAAGTTCTTGCAGGTCTGTCTAAGTATAAATCTCTTGGATTAACGCACTTTGAAGCTCTTTCATAATTCGCAACGTATCTGTCCATAGACGCTGTGAAAAATTTAGAGTCCTCGTCAAATTGAAATGCAAGTTCTCCCAATGCTTGTCCGGCGGTTATTTTCCTATTTACCTTCTTTGGAAGATTGATTTTTTGTTTTGAGCCAATAACAACAACGCGTTCTCTGTTTTGTGGAACTTCGTAGTTTACAGCATTTAAAAGAGCATAATTGACGTGATAGCCTAAACGTTCAAGCTCTTCAATGACTTCTTTTAAGTACCATTTGTTCTTATAAAGCATTCCCCGAACATTTTCAAACAACAATACTTCTGGGTCAAGTTGCCTGATTGCGGATAAAAAAATCGGAAATCCATCTCTTGAATCTTTAAGACCAAGTTGTTTTCCACCAACGCTAAAAGGTTGACAAGGTGGCCCACCAATAACTATATCTGCTTTAGGGTATTCTGATTCAACAGTCAGTTTTTCATTGAAACACTCACCAATTAAATTTTTGTTGTGTGTGTTAGTGGCTTGTTCGTCCATTTCATAGCCAATCGTTTTAAATCCATTAGCTTCAAAACCAAGAGAAAGACCACCGCAACCCGCAAAAAGGTCAACCACTGTTTTATTCAAATCAGTATCAATCCAAGGCTTTAGTTTGCTATTTACTTCTTCCCAATATTCCATTTTTCAAAGTTACGAATTTTTGTTGGGTTTACGGTTTCCTAGCATCGTCGATAACTAAGCTGCATAGGTGGTCGGTCTCAGGTATCCAGTTACCGGCTACCCAAAACCAGCAACCGACCAAAAATAGGTATCTGGCAATCCGGTTACCAGCTACCCAAAACCAGCAACCGACCAAAAATAGGTATCTGGCAATCCGGTTACCAGCTACCCAAAACCAGCAACCGACCAAGAATAGGTATCCAGCAACCCGGTTACTGGCTACCCAAAACCAAATACCGACTAAAGAATAGGTATCAGGCAACCCGGTTACCGGCTACCCAAAACCAAGAACCGACCAAGAATAGGTATCCAGCAACCCGGTTACTGGCTACCCAAAACCAAAT
>CAYWKD010000029.1:16683-17354 GCA_964458705.1 uncultured Saprospiraceae bacterium
ACCGACCAAAGAATAGGTATCAGGCAATCCGGTAACCGGCTACCCAAAACCAGCAACCGTCCACTTGTCGCAGTACTCACATAAAGTCATAGGCTCTCCGACTGAAGAGGCCAAAAGGTACTTCCGCGCCTATTTGTCGCAGTACTCACATAAAGTCATAGGCTCTCCGACTTTTTAAATTTTTCTTAACATGAAGAAGTTTTGTCGCAGTACTCACATAAAGTCATAGGCTCTCCGACTTAAATTCTATCAAAATGAACAAGTTATTTTTTGGTCGCAGTACTCACATAAAGTCATAGGCTCTCCGACGTGGCGGGCTCAAGTTATCCTCGGAAACGAATTGTCGCAGTACTCACATAAAGTCATAGGCTCTCCGACTCTAAAATAGTATCAAAATGAGAAAGGCAAAGTCGCAGTACTCACATAAAGTCATAGGCTCTCCGACGGGGGCTGTTGAACATACCCGTTTTGGCCTCCACTGTCGCAGTACTCACATAAAGTCATAGGCTCTCCGACTGAGCAAGTTGAAAGACGATAAGAAGCTGGTTTTGTCGCAGTACTCACATAAAGTCATAGGCTCTCCGACATTTTAATCAAGTTTTTTATGTTTTTTATGTTGTCGCAGTACTCACATAAAGTCATAGGCTCTCCGACGAGTACCCAAACTTAAA
>CAYWKD010000029.1:17454-52309 GCA_964458705.1 uncultured Saprospiraceae bacterium
TTTTTTCTATGGAGTTTTGTCGCAGTACTCACATAAAGTCATAGGCTCTCCGACGTCGAGTGGCGGGCTCAAGTTATCATGGGAAACCGTCGCAGTACTCACATAAAGTCATAGGCTCTCCGACTGTGGTCAAATTAACCAATTTTATCCCGGTGGGGGCGTCGCAGTACTCACATAAAGTCATAGGCTCTCCGACTCTCAAAAAAATCTGTGAAGTTTTCCGCAGAAATTGTCGCAGTACTCACATAAAGTCATAGGCTCTCCGACACAGTAAGAAGCTAGAAGGGCTAGAAAAAAACGTCGCAGTACTCACATAAAGTCATAGGCTCTCCGACCCTTAATTTGCCATAAATTGCTGGCAATTAGCTTACTAAGCTCCATAAATCTGTTGATAAATCGGTCGTTTTTTCCATATTTAAAATATACGTAATATGTTTTAGCAACTGATTCCATGTTACAAAATTTGAATTTTGACAAAAAATCTCTTTGCACACCGCCAGTGTGCCATATTAGTAAGCAGTTGGTGAGATTTTTATTCCCATCTACTTATCATTAGAATAAATGTACCCCTTTTTTCAAAGAACTTATGCGTATTGCTTGAAGCTTTTGAATTTTTTTTTCGTTCAAACGTGCCGCTGCTCAGTAAGTGGATGAGTTTAAGTGTTTAGTGATATCATAATTGCATTAATAGAGAATGGTGTAGATCAATAAACGATTCTGTCCACTTATTTATCTTCGGAAAACTCAAAAAATCAAGGTGGTTTTGTCGCCACTCAATTCTTCTTTATCTAGGTCGTTGCGCCCTAGCACTCTCATTTGATGAATTTGCTGGGCATTGACGGGGATAATAATAAGGCTATCCTGTGGCTCACCTGATTTTGTTATTTGATCGCTGAGCCAAGTTTCTAGCTTTTTGAGTTCTCCCTCTTTCACCGTTCCAAGATAGACGGATTTATTGATTCGGTCAAGCCCATATTCGATGATTTTGTTTCCGAGTTTGCTTCTAAGCGTGTTACCAGTGATGTCGTAGCAGATTAAGTGCGCCATGTTGTAGTTGAGTTAAGTCAATGTATCATTTTAAATTATGAAGGGTTGGGTCTTGTTCTTTCTTCTTGATAAAAGAGAAATAAGATCGAATAATTCGTTATTGTTGTGTTGCTCAAGGTGAGTTAATAATAGTTTCATGCACAAATTTTCTTCATTTCGCACTGCGCTCAAGGCAGGTAATTGTCGGTTCGGATGCGCCTTGCGAGCAAGGTAGCCAATCTGTAGATGTGGTTTTTATTAGTGCTTTCTTGGTTGAGGTAGCGCCGTTTTGCTCTCAAATGTTGATTGAATAAGGGGATGATGAAACCTTTTCCTTTTTTATTTAAGAACAGCCCGTATTGATTGCTCGTAAAGAAGGCTGTGTCTAGCTCACCACTAAGGCATTGCTCTATCAAGAGCCGATCCATCCATGGGCGGACGGCTTCGATCAAGTCAAAAGCGAGTGTTGGGCGTTTGTGCTCATCGGTATGTAAGATACCTAAATAAGGATCGAGCCCAGCGGCAAAAAGTCCTCCTTCCACTACGGTGTAGAGCATACCGTACAAGTAGTTGATGCCGGCATTGAAGACATCTTCGGCGGGTCGGCGACTTCGTTTTTGAAAATTGTAAGGCATGGGGAGTGTACTGCCAATGGCTTGCCAGTAGGTACGAGCGATTGCGCCTTCTGTACCCATGATGGAAGAGCGAGTGTCTTCAATGTAGTGATCCTTGTAGTTTTCAAAGTTTCGAGCTTGTTGTTCTATACTTTTGATGGCAGCATCAAGAGCTGTTTTATTTTTGGGTCTGCGATTTTTGAGGTAGCGAAGGTTTTTGACTTGTTCGGTGGTTTTGAGATCAAACAAATCCATGAGCCAGTTGGATGCTTCGGTGCTTTCAGCGAATTTGACTTGATGGCGACGAAGTGTGGCAAGGCTTTCAAAGTAAGGACTCCAAAGCCGAGCTTTGGCTTTGCCAATGAAGTCGAAGAAGAGAATGGGTATTTGATTTTGAATGGCTAATTTAATGGCACCAGCGCTTAGCAGTACTTCAGCAGTGATGGCAATGCTTTCTATTTTGCCTGGACTAATAGTATGGCTTTCTTCCTTATTCACGATCAAAAAGAGTTTGCCTTTTTTTCTGAGTTCTAAGCCATTGGTATCGAGTACAAGTTGCATGATTTGGAATTTAGCTGTTAGTAATTGAGGCAATATTAGTACATCAAGCCTTAGAAGTTGTAAGGGAAACTGCGCCAGCTTACTGCTCCGAAGTTTTCTTCTGGCGGATTGATAGCGGTGTAAAATTCGTCTTTCAAATCTTGGTATTCTTTACTGCGTCGGAGCACGAATCCTGCGAAGCTGAGCCGACCTTGTACTTGCTGTTTGAGTTTTTCCGACCATCTGGATTGAAGCGTACCTTGCTCGTTTTGAGCTTTCATCACCTCGGCGAGTGTGGTAATTTCTTTTTTAAGTAGCTCCATGTAGTCAGGTGTAAGTGTTACTTTATTGTCTCCTACTATAAGTCCTGTTACTACTTTTAGGTCTTCTTTGTCAAAGAGCTTGACTTTGCGTTCGTTTATTTCAAAATCTGCCCCTTTGATGATGCGTCGAATTTGGTTCACTTCATCCGTTGAAAATGCTTGTTTGGCTGAAAAGGTAAGATCATCCGCATAGCGAGTATAGACCCAGTCTTTGGAAGCGGCTAGCCCAATGAGGTCAGTATCGAGTGTTCTGCAAGCAAAATTAGAAAGCACGGGCGAAGTAGGTATGCCCATAGGTAAGCGATCTTTGTAAGTGGTCAATTGAGTGAGTAGATCAACGATTTCGGGTTTAAAATTAAAAGGTTTTCCAGTGAATATTTCAGCTACCTTCGCTTTACTTACTTGATGAAAGAAGTCCTTGAGGTCAATATTTATCATATAATCTCTGCCTTTGTGTTTTCGGGCATTGGTTACGATATTTCTCCTATCATTATCATTTTTTACTCCCGTAATGAAGCCGTAGGCGGCGTTAGATTTTTCAAAGAAATAAGTGGCTTGAAGATATTTATTCAAGTTGCCGAGTAGGCGTTTGAGATTATCATCAGGAGTTTCAATAGTGCGCTGCCCGCCATTTCGTTTAGGAATGGTAAAGGTTTTGTATCGAGGTTGGCTAGTGATGAGTTTGAGCTTTCGTTGATCTATTCTGATAAGTTCGCAAAGGGAGCGAACGCTTTGAATATTGACGAATTGCCCTTTGCGCTTAGCGAGTTGTTCTTTGGTGCGATTATCCATAATTGATGTTTGGTAGTTAAAGAAGTCATTATGCAATTAACAACAGTCTTTTGAGTAGGTAAAGTTTTGTCAATTGTAATATTTGACCAATAAAACAATTAAATATTAGGTTTTAAATAAAATAGTATTAGTTTTGCTAATGGAGATACAATTATTATACTCAAGATCAAAATGACAGAAACCTCATTTAGCTACTTCATCAAAGGCGATATATCTGGAATACAAGATTTCATATTCAATGTCAAGTCTGAAAAAGCAGCACGGGTACTCAAGGCTCGTTCGATTATTATCCAATTGATATCGGATTTTGCGCTAAATTATGTAAGACATAAGTCCGTAAATAGTGAAGTTCTTTTTGACGGTGGAGGTAACTTTTACCTATGGGCAAATCTGAGTAATACTGAAGTGCTGAAACGTTTACAAGTTGAAATCAATGATCGTTGCTACATTAATGACTTTGGCATTACAATTACTTGGGTTGAAAACAGTGGCTCTTTTGGTGAAATATGGGAAAAAGTCAATGCCCAGTCGCAGCTTGATAAGTTAGATATTTATGAAAAGACTTATCGCTTTTTTGAGCCGTATTCTTCCCCTTTTCTGACCAAGAAAGCAGGAAAAGCGAACACAATAGAAGAATTAGACGATGTGCAGCGATTTGCTCAGAATCTGCCGAAAGTCGTCAAAAAGTTAGTGCCAAGTTCTGATACTGAATTTAATATTGATGCTTACAGCACTTCATTTCTTGGGAAGTCTTTAAAATTAGGCAAAGGTAGGAGCAGTGAAAGGGAACATCTTTTTGCTGAAAAGATCACCACACTGCTTCCCAATTTGAAAGGATTTAATAGAAAACCTGAAGAGCTCCGTATTTTAGATGTTTACCGGGATAAACTAGAAGAAATTCGCGATTTCGATGAAAAGGAAGTGAAAAAACTTAGAGGACACTTCGTAACAGATTTTGAAATGTTAGCCTATTTTGCAGAAGAACGCACGGGCACTGCGAAGCTCGGCATTTTAAAAATGGATGTTGATAACCTGGGAAGTTTGTTTAATAAGATGCCCAGCGAAGCCATAGCTTCAGAACTTTCCCAAGCATTGAAGTCCTTTTTTGAAGAAGAACTTTTGAGTATTTTAGATCAAGACCTGCCCGACTATCTGATTGATGACGATTATAAGTCAGAAGGACGTGCTTACAAGATAGGCGATAACGTTTACATCATATTTGCAGGAGGAGATGATTGCTTTGTAGTGGGAGCGTGGGACGCTATTTTTGTGTTCGCAAAAAAGGTAAATGATGCTTTTGGGGAGCAACTTTTTAATCAAGGGGAAGATACCATTACGCTTTCTGCTGGCATAGTCGTTGTTCATGCTAAATATCCAGTAGTTCGGTTTGCTGAGATTGCAGAAGAAGCACTAAGCACGGCAAAATCGCACTTGTACTACAACGAATCATCGCCTAGTAAAAACAAGATATGTGTATTCGATGAAGTGTTGACCTGGAAGGAGTTTTCGGAGGCTCATGATTTTGTGAAGAAGCTGAGTAAAACTATTCGCAAAAACAAGGGGAATAGAGCAATTCGTGCATTGCTCAATAAAATACAGCAAAGTGCGGATGAATTTAGAATACAGCATCATGCCGCTGAGCATGGTGAGGTTCATCTTCCTAGTGTGTCGAAACTTTTTTATGTGAGCAGGGATTGGTTTAAAAAAGAAAAAGCAAACCCCGACTTATTGAGTAAAACGGAAAAGGAACTTCAATCTATGAATGATAAAGTTGTTTCTGGCTTGGTGAATAACTATTATAGTTCTTTGATGGGTGCTTTTGCTGGCACAGCTACCAACCCCATGAAATATCCTATTATAGCAAGATGGACAGAATTATTAACTAGAAAGATTAATGCTGATGAGTAGAAATAAAAGTAAAAGGGGCAGAACCCCAGCAGATAAAATGGAGATAACCACAGAGCAGATATTATCTTTTGATACGGCAGCCACGCATGAAATTATTGATTCTGTCAACAGGTTTACAAGGCCGAAATTTGATAATAAAATATCTACGACTCAGGTCAGGAAAATATTCAACTTAATAAGGTCGAATGAGGCCAAGAATGCTCCAATACTAAGGGCTAAACTGGCTTATATAAAGGCGAGAACGGATAACAAGCACGAGAATACGAAGCGGCTTTTAGATATGTTAGATGAATGTCTGCAAGAAATAAAAAGCGACGATAAGGCTGAGTACGATAATTTGATTAAATTTTTGGAGACTGTTGTGAGTTTTCAAAGGCTAAATGGCGACAGCAATAGCTGATAAAACCACTAAACTGAAAATAATAATGAATAAACTAGTAGGTAAAATTGTCATAAACGGAAATATCATAACGGAGACAGGTCTGCATATTGGAGGCTCAAAAACAGTTATGGAAATAGGTGGCGTAGATAATAATGTCGTAAAAAATGGGAATGGAAAACCATACATACCCGGCAGCTCCTTGAAAGGCAAACTTCGATCCTTATTAGCAAAGAAAGAGGGCTCTGTTGATTTTTTTAGGAGCAGGGATGTAAAAAAAGGAGAAAAGCACGATGGAGAACTTTATATAGGTGATCTATTCGGCTCACCTGCTAATAATGACGAAACGCAAAAGTATGCGCGACTTTTTGTCAGAGATGCAAAGATGGATATTCAAAAATTAGAGGCATTGAAAGCAGAAGCCAAGTTGTACGAAATGGAATTTGATTATTCTGATGTGAAATGGGAAAATGTGATTGACAGAAAGAAGGGAACAGCTAAAGGTGGTGGCTTAAGACAAATGGAAAGAGTGCCAGCGGGTGCTGTTTTTAGCTTTGAAATTGTGTACGATCTATACAGTGATTATAAAAAAGAAGACGAATCGAAGTTGCTAACTCCTACTCGACTTGAAAAACACTTGAGTTCGCTTTCAGAAGCTATGCAACTACTGCAGGATGATTATTTGGGTGGACAAGGTTCGAGAGGATATGGGAAAGTAAAATTTGACATTGGCAAAAGTGACGTTAAATTAAAATTAATTGATGACGGTTATAATGAAGTGATCGTCGAAGACGAACTACAAGAAGGCGATAAGTTTAAGTTTATCAAAGAGCAATTCATAGTTTTTCGTAGTCGCCTTGTCGCTTTAAATTCAAACGCAGTCTAATGAATGCAGTCCTATTAAAATGCGCTCAACCTAGTAAGTTTCGATTTGGAAAGGCAGGTCTTGACGTTAATTCTGCCCTATCAACAACGGATCACTTGTTGCATTCTGATACTTTGTTCTCTGCTATCATCAACACTGCTGCTAAAATATACCCAACAGCAGGCAGTCCTAGTGTAACTGAAATTATTGATTGGTTTGAATCAGGTATTGTGAAAATATCTTCTGCTTTTTACTGTTTAAAAGCAGATTCGGGCGATATGCTTTACTTTCTACCCAAGCCTTGCTGCCACGATGTAGTGCGATCAGAAAATGCTGCTCAAACGTCCGAAAGAAAACGAACCAAGAGAGTTAAATTCATTTCTAAACGCGTCTGGGAATTAGGCATTTTACCTAACCAGTGGTTGATCTGGAATGGCAAAGAAGTAACTGACTCAACGGACAATAAAGCATTTATCATTGATGGAAAATTCGTTGTTACATCAGATGAATATAAGCTATTCTTCGCCAATGAAAAATATCATAAAATATATGATGACCAAATACGTCCCAGAGTAACCGATCAAGTCCGCCGTCCAGAAAATAACTATTACTTTCAGTCAGAATTATTTTTGCCAAAGCACTCTGGCTTTGAAACACACCTTTATTTTCTGATGGAAGCATCTGAAGAAGTACAACCCGTCTTGAAACTATTGTTTGAAGTGTTAGCGGATACAGGGATCGGAGGTAGAGTGTCTTTAGGATGTGGTCAACTAGAAAAGATTATTTTTCAGCAAACTGATTTTCGCTTCAACATTGCTGAATCGCATGAGACACTCAATAGCACTATTTCTCTTGTTTCTCCTAGCGCTACTGAAGCAGCAGGACTCAAATATTATGAACTCACTACGAGAGGGGGCAGAAGAGTATTAGGAGGATATGAAGCCGAAAATGAAGCTACTACCACTAATGTTCCAAACATTCTAAAACGAGTAAAAATGCTTCAAGAAGGAGCAATAGTAGCGACTAACACTAACGGAAACATCCAAGATATCAGCCCAATAGAAGATCAAAGACAATATTTGCGAAACGGAAAGGCTTTTACTATTCCTATCCATAAAGCCATTTTGAATAATGAATAAAGTTAACAATGTTTATACTATTCAATTGACTACGGTAAAACCTGTCTCAATAGGTGATGGTGGAACAATTTCGCCACTAAGTGATTTTTATTACGATGCTGAAAAAGAGGAGGTTTATCTTCTCAATAAACCAGTTTTTGAAAAGAAACTTCAAGAGAGTACTAATTTGTTAAATGAATTCATAAAGACAGTCAATAACCAAGTTACTAAGTCTAAGAATACATTGATATTTGATTTTATTCAAAATAAAATTGTTAACGATAACAGTTCCTCAGAAGATATATTAAAAAAGTACTTTCATACGCTGCCTATCAAAGCTATTGGTATAGATAACACAAATGAAACTAAGACTATTGTAAAAAATATAGATCGACCTTACATACCAGGTAGTTCAATCAAGGGTGCTTTTAGAACGGCTCTATTGTACGATAAGATGATAAGGGACAAAAAGAATAATATTCTAGATGATAATAAATATAGTAATAAAAAAAAGGAATATAAAGAATTCGAGCAATTACTTTTTGGTGGGTTAGGCGAGAAGCATCCAATAGGACATAAGAGTAGGTTCTTTAAAATTTCAGATACAACGTTAACGACTATCAGCAATATGGTTGTTTTAGGATTAAAGCGAATTGAACTAAAGCAAATAGAAAAGAATGCAAGTGCTATTCCGATAAACTGCGAAGCTATAGATGAGGGTACTTCGTTGACTTTTAGTGTCTCCATCGAAAATGAACGTAAAAATGCTGATTTTTCTATGGTCAATTTACTCACCAAAACAGACGCTTTCTACAGGAAATGCTTCGATTTTGAAAAGGAAACGCTCTCCCTGCCTCAAGTGCAAAATGACTGCTTTAAAGATCAAATAAGCGGGCTAAAAGAATTTTACAATAATTTTGAACTCTCCCAAGGAGAATACCTAATGAGAATTGGAAGTGGAAAAGTTCGGTATGATAATTCTCTGTTTCTTGCTATTCATGAAAATGATACCGAGCCAAGCAAATTAGTTTTTAAGGGTAAAAGAGAAAATAACTGGGGAGTGCCTAAAGATGAAGCTATCTATCCGCTCACTAGGTCAGTTATTGCTTCTAGTGGCATACCCCTCGGTTGGGTAAAATTAAAAGTATTAAATGCTTAAAAACTAAAATGAAAATGAAGAAGTGCCTATTCATGTTTGTTTTTTGTTGGATGTTATTTTCGTTAGCACTATATGGAAATGACTCTACCGAAGTAGCTAGAGACATTGCAGTAAAGGAAGAAGTAAAAGAAACAACTGTCGAAGATAGATTGGCTCGTTTACCTTGGTGGGAACACTTAATTGTAGCTTCCATGATTGGAATAGGTGGATATATATGGAAAAAGTTGATTGATAAAAGTGTTGATAATGCTCTCAATACCCAAAAAGATGAATCGGAAAGAGATTTTAAGAGATATCTTGCCGATCAAAAAATTTCATACGAGGAAAAGGTAAGAGAACTTGAAGAACGAATTCAAACATCTTTCAATGAAAAGCAGCAAATTATTGATAAGACTTTTGAAGATACAACAACGGAAGTACTACTGTGGAAGAATAAAAAAATAAAGGTGTTTGGAGAAGAAGATACTACAATCTTAAAACAGGTTTTAAAAAGGGCGAAGTTTAATATTAATGAGCATTTAATAGAGCAAGATGATACCGACTCGAACTATGATGTATTGTTCATTAATAATGTAAACGGGGAGGTTGATCTTGATGAAGCATTAGAAGTTGTCAAAAATCTTCCACCTCATGTTTTGACTTTTTACTACACATCAAGGTATGAGCCTCAGTATAATTTTCAAACAAGAAAATTGGATATAACTCAATACGACAAGGTGAATTTTGCTAAAAGTGCCGCTCAAATTTATGGCAACCTACTCAACACCTTAAAATATCAAGATAAAATAGCTAAAAGCCTATAATTATCTTCTTTAAACACTTCATTCAACTTATTACAAGCAATTTCTTTCCTATAGTGTTGCAAAGTTGTAGCGGAAAGAAGGAAGGACTTAAAGCAAAATAATTTATTGGCAAAAAAAACAATAACCATCATGACGATAAAAACGCTTTTCATATCATTTGATCTTCGCATAAAAGGTAGCCAACTGAATCAATGGCGAGGCGCATTCCTGGAAATGGCAGGTTGGCAAAATGATCTTTTTCACAATCACAAAAGCAAGCATGAACACTTGCATCGTTACCCCCTCATTCAATATCGCATCAAGGACGGTTATGCGGGCATATATGCAATTGCAGAAGGAGTTCAAGCAGTGCAACAAGTATTAGCAAATACTGATTGGATAATTAATTGGAACGACCAACCCAAATTACTTCGTGTAGAAGATATGCAAATGCAGCAGTATCAACTACAAACCACCGAACAGCCAATACAGTATCAAGTTTATGCAGCTCAATTATTGAATCCAGAGAACTTTAAGAAATGGCAAACTGCTGATGATTTCATAGAACGAGCCGCACTTCTACAACAACAAATAGGCAATTATGTGATGGTCGCTCTTTGGGCTATGGGGTGGCAACAAAAAGGCAGTGTACAAGTGAAACTTCAACAAATTCGGAAGATGCAGCCTATTCGATACATGGGAGCAACCAAACTCAGTTTTGATGTTACGTTTTCTGCCAATGTAGTACTGCCTGAGCTTGTAGGTATTGGGAGAGGCGTAAGTCATGGTTATGGCTGGACGGTACCTATGCTCGACAAACCTCAACCGGAACGCAAAAGATTCAGTGCTCAAGCAATCAAGCATATTTAAGAAAACAGCCATCGGACAGCTCTAAGCTATCCGATGGCTAAACTAAACAGACACTCCATTCAAGAAATCTAATACCTAAGCAGCTAGATTACAGCACTTGCTCTTACTTCATTTTTGATGATATTGTTCAGGTCTTCGTCTTCAATTTCTTTTTTTACATCCGCCAGTTCTAAAAAGCGGGCATACACCACATCTAGCTCATTTTTAGTAAGATCGTAGCCAATATTTTTAGCACGATAAGCGAGTGCTGCTCTTCCAGAGCGAGCAGTTAATACAATCTTAGATTGATCCACACCTACATCTAGCGGATCAATAATCTCATAAGTTTCCCGCTTCTTTATCACGCCGTCTTGATGAATACCCGAAGAATGAGCAAAAGCATTTGCACCCACAATGGCTTTGTTAGGCTGTACAGGCATCCCCATTCTGTCGGATACTAAGCGACTAATTGGATTTAGTAGTTTGGCATTGATATCTGTATAAAAACCCATGTGTTCGTGTTGGCGCATTATCATGACCACTTCTTCCAGTGAAGTATTGCCAGCACGTTCTCCAATGCCGTTGATGGTGCATTCGATTTGGCGCGCTCCATTTTGAATGCCGGCAATAGAATTGGCAGTTGCCAAGCCTAGATCATTGTGGCAATGAGTAGAAATAATGGCTTTGTGAATGCCCTTTACATTTTCTCGTAAATAGTTGATTTTAGCGCCATATTCTTCTGGTAAACAGTAGCCTGTTGTATCTGGAATGTTTAGTACTGTCGCTCCAGCGGCTACTACTGCTTCGATCACTCTAGCAAGAAATTCATTATCTGTTCTGCCGGCATCCTCTGCGTAAAATTCTACATCTTCCACAAATTGCTTGGCAGTCTTGACTGCAAAAACGGCGCGTTCGATTATTTTCTCTGGCGTTGTTCGCAATTTATACTGTATGTGCGAAGGAGAGGTGCCAATACCCGTATGGATGCGTGGACGTTTTGCTTTGCGTAAGGCTTCAGCAGCTATTTTTATATCTTCTTCCACAGCTCTTGAAAGCCCGCAAACAGTGGGAGTAGAAACGGCTTTTGCAATAGCTTCTACGGAGCGAAAATCACCCGGACTAGAGACAGGAAAGCCCGCTTCGATAATGTCCACTCCTAGTTTTTCTAGGTTGATTGCTATTTCTACTTTTTGCTCAGTATTCAACTTGCAACCCGGAACTTGCTCACCATCGCGAAGCGTTGTATCAAAAATAAATATTTTAGAATCAGTCATATTTTAGTTAGGATGTTCAAAAGGTATCGCCTCAAAGGAGCTTAAAATTACCTTTTAAAGGTATGGAAATTGATTTTTCAAAAAGTATTATTAGCCAGCATTTTTAATGACTCAATAGTAACTAAACACAACGAAGCTTGGATTAGAACATTTTAGAATTTTTTTTATCAAAACATTCAATCTGAAATCTTCAGTTTTGGTTTACTGTAAATAATCAATACGCAGCAAAAAACTGTAATTTTTTTGCGTTTTAGTAAATGATCTGTGAATAATATTAAAAAAAACGTATGTTTGTTCCATTCAAATGTATTCTGCTCTAACTGCTTATTAAAACTAAATCAATTCACCTAATACAAGATTTTGGCTTCTAGGTGCAAGTATAAGTATTTGATTGTGAACTAAATAACAAACAAAAAATTACAATGCCAAAGCAGAGGACAGACGATCTTGTTCAGCTCATTCGGTCATTATCAAGATCAGAAAAGCGGCATTTCAGAATCTTTGTTCGTAGAAATCAATCTTCTACTGACATTCTATTTCTGAAATTGTTTGATTTCTTGGATAAACATCAAGAATACGACGAAGAGAAAATCCTAAAGAAACTTCCAGACATCAAAAAACGCCAACTCTCCAATCTCAAAGCGCATTTGTACAAACAACTGCTCGTCAGTCTGCGCCTGCTCAATAGAAATTACGATTTGAATATTGATCTGCGCGAGTCGATAGATTACGCTAGAGTACTCTACAATAAAGGGCTTTATAGGCAGAGTTTAGATGTTTTGGATAAGACAAAAAAGCGAGCTATTGAGTTCCATCAGAATATTGTTGCTTTAGAGATTGTAGAAATTGAAAAGCATATTGAAGGTCAGTATATTACTAGAAGTATTGAAAATAGAGCAGAAGAACTCGCAGAACAGTCCACAGAGATTTATGATAGCCTCGCCCTTGGGAATAATTATTCAAATCTTGCCCTACAACTGTATGGATTATATCTGAAAATAGGATACGTCCGTAATGAGAAGGATTTTTTGATGGTAAAGGAGTTTTTTTACTCAAAACTACCTAAGCAAATAAGTGATAAAAAACTGGGCTTCTTTGAAAAAATTTATTATTGTCAAGCTCATCTGTGGTATTATCATATTTCTCAAGATTTCCCCATGTGCTATCGCTATGCTCAGCGTTGGGTGGATGCTTTTCAAGATAATCCCGATATGAAAGTGCATGAAGCCCCACTTTATCTAAAATCATTGCATAATTTACTGGCTACTTTATTTAACTTATGGTACTACGATCGTTTTATTGAGGTGTTAGCAAAGCTAGAAGCAGCCGAAAAAGAGCTACCTATTGCACAAATTACAAATATTGAAGGGCTGTATTATTTATATTATTATATTCATCAAATTGATAAGCACTACTTACAAGGTACTTACGATGAGGGAATTGCGCTTGTACCTGACCTGATGGAGATCATGGAATCCGACAAGTACAATTGGGACGATCACCGTTTGATGATGTTTAATTACAAAATAGCTTGTCTCTATTTTGGTAGTGGTGATAATGGAAAGGCAATAGACTATTTGAACCTCATCATCAATCAAAAAAATCCAGATTATCGCCAAGATATTCAATGTTTTGCACGCATTTTAAGTTTGATTGCTCACTTTGAACTTGGGAATGAACGCTTAGTCGAATACCAAATAAAGTCAGTTTATCGCTTCTTAGGGAAGATGAAAGATTTGCACGAAGTACAGCGAGAGATATTCCGTTTCCTCCGTCGGACGCCAAGAATGGTAACTTCCCAACTAAAAGAAGAATTTATTGAGCTGAAGAGAAAACTGGAAATGGTAAGAAACAAGCCTTACGAAGGCAGACCTTTTTTGTACTTAGATATTATTTCTTGGTTGGAGTCAAAAATCGAAAGCAAGACCGTACAGGAAGTAGTACGAGAAAAATTTTTGCAGCGCAAAAGCTAATCCACTGGTTTTATGTTCTATGAATAGGGCTGAACGGACAAAATTATTTATTGGTTTAAGTTGTTTATTCACACCATTTTCTGCTAATGGAATTATTATGTTGCTAAGCGTTTAAACCTGTCCACTTACTTACATCCAAAAAAAGGTGTAGTTGGTCGTTTTGTAATACTCCAATTAGCACTTTGATTGAACTATTGTACTAGCTTGCCAATTTTCAAGTAAATAATTATTACAACTGATAAGGCTCATGTTCGGAAAAGTAAAACAGTACTTTGGTATAGAAGGGGTAAAGGTAGAGTTGCTTGTACCTAAAGAAATTGTCTCTTATAAAAAGCAGGTAGCTGGCAGTGTAAGATTTGTCTCTATGAATCAACAAACAGTAACTTTTGTTAAGTTAAAAGTAATAGAACGATATACGAGAGGCAGAGGCAAAGACAAGCGCATTGATGAATACGAGTTAGGCGCTATCAAATTGGAACAAACAATAGAAGTAACGCCTAACAAACCTGTTGAAGTTGAATTTGTATTGCCGTTTAAGCCTGTTCGATCAGAAGTAGATGAGTTTGCTCGAAAAAATATCTTTTTTAAAGGACTCGCTAAGACTGCAAAGTTAGCTTATGGCGCAAAGTCTGAGTATTTTATTATGGCGGAAGCAAAAGTGAAAGGTACTGCGCTACCTCCTTATGTTAAAGAAAAAATTAATATTCTATGACACTTCTTCTATTCATTTGAGTGTTTGTTCGAGTAAAATAAATGCACAAAATGCAAAAAAAAATTTATTATCTCAATACTTGCCAGACTTGTCAGAGAATCATTAAAGAACTTGGAGGTGGGGTAGGATTTGAGTTTCAAAACATTAAAGAAGAAGCTATAACCGAATCACAACTAGATGATTTGAAAGAAAAAACAGGAAGCTATGAAGCCCTATTTAGCCGACGGGCTATGAAATATCGCTCAATGGAACTCAATCATCAAAATTTATCAGAAGCAGATTATCGGAGGCTTATCTTAGAAGAATATACTTTTTTGAAACGTCCCGTAGTAGTGATTGGAGCAGCAGCATTTGTCGGTAGTGCAAAGAAAAACATAGAAGCCATTAAAGCAGAATTGAACGAAATAGCATCATGAACGAAGTCCAAACACCCGATCGAGAAACGATTACAGAAGCATTTAAAAAGTTGCAGGATCGTATATGTCATTCACTTGAAGCAGCAGATGGAAAAGGTGAATTTAAGGAAGACCAGTGGAATCGACCAGAAGGAGGAGGTGGTAGATCGAGAGTACTCGAAGGGGAAATCATTGAAAAAGGTGGGGTTAATTTCTCGGCAGTACATGGAGAAATGGAAGATGCTATCGCTCAAAAACTAGAAATGCGTGGTGGCAACTTTTATGCAACAGGTGTTTCTATTGTGCTACATCCCAAAAGTCCAATGGTGCCGATTATCCACATGAATATTCGCTACTTTGAAATGCAGGAGCAGGATAAGCCCCAGAGTAATCCGGTTTGGTGGTTCGGTGGTGGCATTGACCTTACACCACATTATATTGATCTGAAGGATGCGGCTCATTTTCATCGTCACCTCAAGATGGTGTGCGATAAACACGCGGCTCATTATTATGCAGATCATAAAAAATGGGCAGATGATTACTTTTATCTAAAACATCGCAAGGAGACGCGCGGGGTGGGAGGTATCTTTTTTGACCGACTGAGTGGTCAAGATGGTTTCACTAAATCAGAACGATTTGATTATGTGATGGACGTGGGAGACGCTTTCGCACCAATCTATACTCATTTTATGCAAAAGAATGCAGCTATACCTTTTGGCAAACAAGAAAAAGAATGGCAGTTGCTGCGAAGAGGTCGGTACGTAGAGTTTAATTTGGTTTGGGATAGAGGCACCAAGTTTGGCTTACAAACTAATGGGCGCATCGAATCTATTTTGATGAGTATGCCTCCACAAGCCAATTGGGTATATGATTTTCATCCAGAGCAAAACACCAAAGAGGCACAAACCTTGAAGTTGCTCAGAAAAAATATAGACTGGGTTAGTGCTGTTCCAGCCACAGTTTAGTTTTCAAAATAGCTGCAACAGAAAGCGAGTCTGTAATTTCATTACTCATGACCATCTGAAAGGCTTTTTCAAAAGGTAATTTCTTCACTTGTAAGTCTTCTGTATCTTCTGGCATAGCTGTTCCAAATGAAAGCTCTTGAGCAATGTAAGCATGACCGAACTCATCGGTAACAGAATTAGAAGTATGCAGATCGAGCAACTTCGTCCATTTTAAAGCTGTGATGCCAGTTTCTTCCAACAACTCACGTTTAGCAGTAGCTAATGGCTCAGTGCCAAGCGGGCAGCCTCCTTCAGGAATTTCCCACGAATATTGATCTAGCACATAGCGATATTGACCGACTAGCCATGTATTTAGCTGTTCATCAAGTGGCACAATGCCAATAGCTAAATTTTTGAAATGAATCTTTCCATATATTCCTGTACCACCTGAGGGATTAATAACCTCTCGATGAGTTATTTGTATCCAAGGATTGTCATATACCTTTTTCACACTGAGTGTTTGCCATGGGTTAGAATAGGTCTCCTCTTGCATGGTTATAATTTATAATATGTAAGCCAAATATATAATAAAATATACCATCTACTCATTTTTACTTGATTTATACACAAATAGATGTTAATTTTAGGTCTGTTTAATATTCATCACACCTTCCCAGTTAAAAGAATCGCTTAGCGAGGGCTAGATTCAAGATTAAATTTATTCAGAAAAATTATTTATTCCTTAATTAAAATTACTGGAACAATGAAAACGATTAAACTATTCGCTATTGTAATGTTAGTATTTGGATTCTTTCAATCCAATGCACAATCTATTTCTAAAGAAGAATTAAAAGAATGGAAAAATCAGGCTAAGGAGTATAAAAAAAATCCTGCAGCACTAAAAATTCTAACAGAAAAAGTAGAGGGATTAGAGTCAGAAGCAGCAGAGGCAACATCAGAAGCGCGCAGACTTCGTCAAGAACTGAGTACTGTTAAAATAGAAGAAAATCAGAAAAATGCTAAGATTGCCACTTTGGAAGATCAAGTTCGATCTTTGAACCAGCAGCTAGCAGAAACTAGGACTGCCTTGATGCAATCAGAGCAGCGCACTGAAATGACAGCTCGTGGAGGTGGAAATTTGGCAGATGGGCAAGGCATCGTATTCAGGATACAGCTAGGAGCATTTGAAAAGCGACAAGTAGCTACTGAAATGGCAGTAGCTGATGATGGCTTTTTGCTAGAAGATGAGAATGGCGTTCAAAAAATAACAATTGGACATTTTAGAGATTTTGAAAGTGCCAAAGCATTGCGGGATCACATGGTAACTATTGGTGTGAAAGGCGCTTGGGTAGTTCCTTATCGCGATGGTGTTCGCATTACGTTACAAGAGGCTTTGGAAGGACAGTCTCCTCAGTAGTATTATTTTGTTTTAGCTTTCCAAAGTCTCCGAAACTTTGGAAAGCTACTAAATCACTCTTGCACTGATACAAAATTACCTTTTGCGCTTTCCTTTTCTTCTGCTGTTACCACTTCCTTTTCTTTCGGGTTGAGTCGTTGGTTTGGGTTTAGGCTCAGTTGGTTGCGGTGTCGAGGATTCGTTTTGAATATCCTGAAAGGCTTGAAAGCCATTGTATCCTAAATAACCTAATAGTGCCAAGACGATCAGTGAAGAAGCTGCCAAAGATATATTTCGACCTAAATAATAAGTAGAAGGTTCAAATTTGAACTCAATTTTATGCTGTCCTGTTGGCACTCGCATAGCACGAAGAATGTAATTTGCCCGAATATGTTCCATTGGTTGACCATCCAAATAGGCTTGCCAACCTTTATTATACCAGACTTCAGAGAATACAGCTAACTGTTCGCTATTGCTATTTGATTGATAAATCAAGTGATCGGGTTCGTAGCTAGTCAGTTCAATCCTACCATTTGGCGAAGGATCGAGATTAGAAAGATAATCTTGAAATTCTTGATGTATTAATACTTGTGTTGCTGGATTAAAGTCATTAAGTCCATCAATTTCAGCATTGGCATTGGGAACTATTTTTAGGTCATCTACAAACCAAGCATTGCCCAGCGCATTTGGATTTTGCTGTACTTGTTCTTGTCCTCGCTCCCCGTAGATCACATATTTTGTATTAAGCATATCCAGCACTTTGCTATTCTGCTGAGTAATATGGCGATCAATGATATCTTGAATACGCTGCAATTTTGCTGCATGATGACCACCAATGGTGTTGTGGAAATACGAAGTGCTAGAAACATTGAAGGCATCTATTGAATAGTCCATAACGCGATATGCGCCTCGACCTAGCTCGGGGTTAATACTCTTTTCAGTATTGATGATCTGTTGATCCACAGCTCGTGGCTGGAACAACTGTTCAAAATTGCGTTCTGATACAAAATCATCATTGTCTAAATAGCGTCTGCCCACTTGAAACAAGTCAACTATTGTAACTAATGCCAAGCCAATCAGCATATAATTGGCTTTCAGTTTATTTTGCAAGTAAGCCCAAAGTAGGCCTCCAGAAAGTAGCACAATTAGCAATGAGCGCAGTGCATCGCTCTGCATTAAAGCTATTCGGTCTTCTACCAAAGCATTTTGTAATTGCTCGGGATAACGCTCGTCGGCAGATGCTACAAAATCGAACATAGAAGTACCCATAAAAGCAAAGAATAAGGCCAAACCACCTGTTGCACCTAGTGAAATATATAAGCTCCGTATGGCTTCTTTTCGAGTAATTTTGTCTTGCAATACTTCTGCAACGCCTAGTGCAGCGAGTAAGGCTACTAGAATGCTTGCCACGCTTACTGCGGAATTAGGCGTTCTGAATTTATTAAACAAGGGAATGTTATCGAAGAAGAAGCGATTAATACCTTCAGCATTGTCGCCCATTGAAAAGATGAAGATGAGCAATGTACCCAAGCCTAGCCACCACTTAACTGGATTTTTGACGACCAATAGTCCAAAAATGAACAACAGGCAGATGCCTGCCCCAAAATAATAAGGACCGCTTGTAAAAGGCAAACTTCCCCAATAGAGAGGTGCTACATCACTCGACTGCCCCGCTCGCCGTAGCACTTTTGAAAATTCGGAATCGCTTCCTACCTTCTCTGCAGAACCACCTCCAACTACGCCAGGAATGAATGCCGAAAACAGATCTAATGTACCATTACTCCACTGCATAGCATAGTTCCAAGCCAAGCCATCCGTTTCGCTACTACTTTGTGCCGCTGTGGATTTGGTGTTTTCCAAGATAGGTTCACCTCGCATGGTATCCTTACCGTATTCGTAAGTTGTAAATAAGTTGAGTGCAGAAGCTGCAACGCCAATAAATCCAGCAATGAGGAGTATTCCTGCTGCTTTTGCAAAATCTAATAGTTGACCTTTTCTAGCATCATAAATCAGTTGAGCAATGCCATAAATCACTAAGGTCAGTCCAAAGTAATAAGTCATTTGAACGTGATTGGCAAAAATATTCAAGCCCATTCCTGCTGCAAAGAGCAGGCCGCCAAGTATGTACTTTTTCCTAAATGCCAAAATGACTCCTGCTGCAACAATCGGCAAGTAGGCAATAGCGTGAAACTTAGTAACGTGTCCCGCTTCGTAGATCACAAAATTATTGGTAGAAAATCCGAACGCAATCGCTCCGACTACCCCGATCCATGAATTGACTCTTAGGCTCAGCATCAGAATGTAAAAACACAGCATAGACAAAAAGAAGCGACCAATTGGACGATTAATGCCCAGTTCTAGCACTTTATTGACTTGCTTAAGCATGTTGCCTTCTCCGCTGTTCAAAATCTGGTAGGTTGGCATTCCGCCAAACATAGCATTTGTCCAAAGCGTCCGTTCCCCTGTACTAGCTTTGTGTTCTATGGCTTCTTGCGCCATACCTTTAAATTGTACAATATCGCTTTGCTGAACAACTTTTCCTTGCAGTTGTGGTGCAAAATAAATAGTGCAGACCACTAAGAAAGCAGCAATTGCAGCAACATGAGGTAATATTTTCTTTAACATAAGACTTTTTTAATTTCTTGTTTCTAGGACACAGTTTTTGGTTAGTATTTTGGACTGATTATTAGGAACTAAAAAACTTTGAACTAGAAACTCTATCTATATATTCATTAAAGCGTTTATCGTATTTACTTTGTCTGCTCCGTTCTCGATAATGTCAAAGAGGGCATCGAATAATGGAACATCCAATTGATAATAATTTGAGAGTTGTTTGCAAATTTTAACCGTCCGTGTTCCTTCTGCCAATTCTACACTAGTCGTTTTTATTGCTTCAACAGACTCTCCCACTCCTAAACGATAGCCAAAGGTATAATTTCTACTCTTTTTTGAAGTAGTCGTAGCAAATAAATCGCCGATACCTGCTACATTTAAGAACGAATCTTTGCTTGCTCCCATTGCTTCGCCGAATGCCATCATCTCTTGTAAGCCCTTTGTGATAAGCAAGGCTTGTATGTTTTTCCCAAAGCCCATTCCTTTTAGCAAGCCCGATGCAATAGCCACAACATTTTTTAGTGCACCCGCTACTTCTGCTCCTCTTATGTCGTTGGTTCCCATTACGTTGAAGCGTTGACTTTTCAGTACTGATTTTCCTATATCAACGACTTCTTTAAACTCACTGCCTATGACCGTAGCGGCAGGTTGACCTTCCATAATTTCGGTAGCTAAATTAGGTCCCGAAAGACAGCCCACTCGAATAACATTGCTCTCTTGCAATATGATCTGGCTCATGGTTTGTACTTGCTGATTGCTCAACTGATCTAATGTTTTATTTTGATCCTCCAAGTCAAATCCTTTTGTACCGTGAATTAAAAAATGAGCAGGTGTAAGAAATAGGGAAAGCTCTTGCATCATCGATCTAAAACTACTCGAAGGTACAATTGGAAACAACAAAGTACACTGAGAAGCAATTAGTTCTAAATCATTCGTGGCGCTTACTTTTTTAGATAATTGTACCCCTAAGTGCTCATGTGTATTATTGATCTTGTGGATGGTGGACTTGTTTCTAGAGTACATTAACACAGGTACATTGTACGTTAGCAAGTCGGCAATAGCAGTTCCAAAACTGCCTGCTCCAATCACACCTACAGGTTCACGATTACTCATAAGCTAAATGGACGATTAATTTTTGCATTGTAAGTGTAGTCATTTTGCACACACAAAAAAACGGAATGTTTTTGTAAAAATGAGCTACTCTTTTTGTGCGCCAAAATGCCCAAGATTAAAAATGATCAAAATAGTTTGGTTTTCTGGAAACTGCGTTCTGTGTTTGCACTATGATAAAAGGGTGTGTAGCAATGATTCAGACTAGCTGCCATAGTTAGGTTAGATACTAGTATCTAGCATCTAACCTACTGATTTGCAGTAGTTATGCCCTCTTTGCGATAAGAAGAAAACAAACTGCGCCACTTCATCTCAAGTACGCCTTTGATGGCTTCGTTGACTATTTTTCCTGACATCTTAGAAATGCCTTCTACTCTATCTGTGAATGTTATTGGTACTTCCTTGATCTTAAAACCCAACTGCTGCGCTGCAAATTTCATTTCAATTTGGAAAGCATAGCCAACAAATCGAATTTTATCCAAATCAATTGTCTCGAGCACAATTCTTCGGTAGCAGACGAATCCAGCAGTGGGGTCTCGAACAGGCATCCACGTAATCAGACGTACATAAAGCGATGCTCCATAGGAAATAAAGATGCGGTCGAATGGCCAGTTCTTCACTTTTCCGCCCCTTGTATATCGAGAGCCAACAGCTACATCTGCTCCTTCATTATGGCAAGCATAAAATAAGCGCACTAAGTCCTTTGGATTGTGAGAAAAGTCGGCATCTATTTCAAAAAAGTACTCATAGGTCCTTTCTAAACCCCAGCGAAATCCAGCAATATAAGCCGTTCCAAGCCCTAGTTTACCAGCTCTTTCTAATAAGTGAAGCTGATCGGGATACGCTTGCTGTAATTGCTTCACGATTTCACCTGTGCCATCAGGTGAGCCATCATCAACAACTAAAATATCATAATTAATCTTCAAAGCGAAGATAGCTTTAATGATATTTGCTATATTTTCCTTCTCATTGTAGGTCGGTATGATGGTTAAATTCCTTATCAAGTTACTTGCAGATTAAGAAACGGCACAATAATTCAAACCTTGGGTGTAGCCCTCGATCTATGAATATTGAATCGTTTCTGACTTAAAGATAAAAATTGGGTTCTATAAACTAAATTTCATGTTTCTTTGCAAATAGAACATCAAAGCTATAACTTACAAGTGATTATTTAAAGTGTGTAACACAAATTTCAAAATAAAGCACATTGATTATGTCAAAATGGATGAAAATAATTGGAATTGTGGTGGTTGTTCTACTTACCATTGCAATTGTTTCTTATTACAACAGAGATAACATTATGGATTTTCTGAGTATGGAAAGTCCTATTGAAGAAACAACCACGGCAAAAGAAAATGCCACTGCTTCCATTGTTGAAGAAGCGGCTGAGTTACCAAATGCAATGGATGCCATTCAACGAGCGCACAACTGCACTGTGCAAGGTGAAATACTAGAAGGCAATCAACAGTGGTTTCAGGCTAAAAGTAAATTAGTAAGTATTGTTGCCAACGAAGCTACCTATGATGAAGCAATGGGAGAAAGTCATCGCTATTTTATAGTACACGACACAGAGTCCTGTGAGGAGATATTCTCGCAAACGCTCCCCGTCAATTTTAGTCCTGATTATCCTTACTATTTGTCTAGTATTGATTCTTTAAAAGATGAATTAGTAGGCATCATCGGCACAAATCAATTTTTCGTGTATGATGTAGCCAACAATACCCTCTCTAAAGCACTTGCCCCTAGTTTTAAAGGAGAACGCTACTTGGAAGATGCACAGTCTGGAATGATTGTAGCACTGGAAACCTGGGGACGTTACATCGTCGGATATGCAGAAGATGAAGGTGTCTTTGCTTACAATATGACCATTCCTAAAAGCCCTAAACAAGTAAAACCAACTGCGGAATTTGAGAAAACTAATGAAAGTTTTAGTTCTTTATTCTTGCTACAAGAAATAGGCGAAGATCAGCAGGCTTTAGTGCCAAACTATAATGCAAATACCCGAAGATTCAATTTGAATCCTTTATTGGAAGATGCCCAGCCAATCAGTCAGCAGATGACCAAAAGTGCTAAAAACGAACGCTTTGTTATTCTTCGATTGAAAGATAAAACAAAAACAGCCGTAGCCATTGATATGCAAACAGGTGAGCGTATTGCCTTACCCAGCGAGTTAAATGATAAAAGCGATACAGAGATTAGAGCACAACTGTCAAAAAAGCAGTAGAAGAATGATAGCAAGCTGTTGAACTAACTCAAGTTGTTTTTTGTATGGATGCTTGTAGTAATACTTTGGTACAACTAAAGAAAGAATATGAGCAAACACGGTAGAGCTTTAGTAGCTATGAGTGGCGGTATTGATAGTACCGTTACAGCAATGATGATGCACGAGCAGGGCTACGAAGTGGTAGGGATTACAATGAAAACTTGGGATTATGCCAATGCTGGAAGTAGCAAGAAAGAAACGGGTTGCTGTAGCCTAGACTCCATCAATGACGCTCGTCAAGTGGCAGTTAATGTGGGCTTTCACCATTTCATTATCGACATTCGAGAGGAGTTCGGTGATTACGTAATTGATAATTTTGTAGAAGAGTACATCGCTGGACGTACTCCCAATCCTTGTGTGCTATGTAATACACACATCAAATGGGATGCACTCATTAAAAGAGCAGATGCACTTGATTGTGAGTTCATTGCAACAGGTCATTACGCAAAAATCAATGAATACAATGGTAGAAAATTCATCAGTAAGGCAGTAGATAGTAATAAAGATCAATCGTATGTGCTTTGGGGATTGAGCCAAGAATGCCTAGATCGGAGCCGCTTTCCACTAGGACCTTACACAAAGCCAGAAGTGAGGCAAATGGCGGCCGACTGGGGCTACACAGACCTATCAAAGAAAGCAGAGAGCTACGAAATCTGCTTCGTACCTGATAATGACTATCGCAGTTTTCTGAAATATAGAGTACCTACACTGGAGGCAGAGGTAGCTGGTGGAACTTTCGTAAATAAACAAGGCGAAGTACTGGGTAAACATCAAGGATATCCATTTTATACTATTGGGCAACGTAGAGGGCTAGGCATAGCTTTTGGTGAGCCGATGTATGTAACTGAAATTCAACCATCAACCAATACTGTAGTACTGGGAACAGTGGCTGAACTAGTGCGCAATGGCATGAATGTTTATAAAGTCAATGCGATGAAATATGAGTCTATTCCGGAAGGCATTGAAGTTGTAACAAAAGTACGCTATCGCGATCAAGGGACTTTAAGTACATTAAAGAATAATGGCGAGCAAGTAGCAGTAGAATTTCACGCAAATGTATCAGGGGTGGCACCCGGTCAGTCTGCGGTGTTTTATGAGGGCGATGATGTAGTTGGAGGAGGCATCATTCATAGTTCAATACAGATGGAAAATTAAAACTTGATGATCGGTTATTCTGCCTGTGGCAAATATATCTTTGATTGTTACTCAATTGCTCATTGTAAAAGATTTTTTAAAAATGCGCTTCATTACTCTAGTTGTTTTTGTTTATCTACTTTTTGCTTCCTGTACAGATGGTGAACAAATACTCGAAAAGGTGAATCTAGATTTTGGATATGATTACTTTCCACTGGAAGTTGGAGACTATTTGATCTATGAAGTAGATTCCGTTATCTATGACCCACAAGGTAATTTTGTCGCTGTTGATACCAATACCATACAAGTACGCGAAGAAATTGTAGCCGCCCTTGAGTCTGAGAATGGTCAGACTTTCTATCGCATTGAACGTTCTGAACGAGACAGTGTAGCCATGAATTGGGAACTAACTAATGTTTTCTCGGCTTATCAGACAGAACAGGAGGCAGTTCGGCAAGAAGAAAATTTGCGGTTTATCAAACTCGTCTTTCCTTTGGAAACCGATAAATTGTGGAATGCCAATGCCAACTTTGATGAAAACACCAACGTGAGTATTGCTGGCGAAACCTTAAAGATGTTCCAAAATTGGCAAACAACAGTTGAAGATATCTCGCCGAGTGTAACTATTGAGGGAACTGAATTTGAAGATGTTGTAACTATATCGCTGGTGAACAACGAAAACTTAATTGAATATCGCTTTGGTAAAGAACAATACGCTAAAAATATCGGATTGATCTATCGAGAACTTTGGGTATTGGATACTCAAAATATTGCTGATACTTTGTCTTGGACAGAGAAGGCAGAAAAAGGCTTCATTCTCAAACAGCGACTCATTGAGCATCATTAGCCGTTGTTTTTCTTTGATTGGGATTAGTACATTTGCGCTTAAATAAATTGCATGAAAGTATTGTGGCAGTTTTTTCTGCATCCGACTAGTCGTGCATTAGGGTTATCGTTATTCACATTAAGCATGCTATTCGGCAGTTGGGTAACACGCATTCCCGACGTGAAGTCAAAACTGTCACTGAATGAGGCGCAGTTGGGTATGGCACTGCTGGGCATTTCTGTTGGTGGATTGTTGATGATGCCATTTACACCAACACTAATGAAACAATTTGGTACAGGTAAAACGCTGATCTTTTCTAATTTTTCCTATTGCTTATTACCCGTTTTACCTGTTTTTGCTCCTAATCTTATAGGACTAACAATCAGCTTAGCTATTGTTGGAGGAGCTGGTGGTGTTTTGGACGTTGCTGCAAATTCTGCCATTGCTGCTGTGGAGCGTAAACAAAAAATTGTCATTATGTCCACAGCTCACGGTATGTTTAGTTTAGGCGGAATGATTGGTGGTATTATTGGAAGCATAATGGCTGGTTGGAATGTTGCTCCTTCGTTACACATTCTTGGCATTGGCAGCTTGATGGTGATCGTTAATTTTTTTACTGCGCCTGTTTTGCTTCGTGTTTCTGAATCTGATCCTGAAGGAGCTTCGTTTGCGCTACCTAAGCGAGCGTTGTTAGGACTTGCTCTCATTGCTTTTTGCATTATGATTGGTGAAGGGGCAGTAGCGGACTGGAGTGCAGTATATTTAGAAGACACATTGAAAAGTAATGCTTTTTTGGTGGGGCTTGGCTTTGCAGGATTTAACATGACAATGATGTTAGGTCGTTTCTTTGGCGACCAAGTAACTCCTATCATGGGTTTTTCCCAATCTGTTAAATTGGGCAGTTTGGTTGGTGCGGTAGGTGTTGCCATTGCCATTTTGACGGCTCAACCAATTGTTGCAATCATAGGTTTTCTATTTATAGGACTTGGCTTTTCAGTAATTGTACCTATCATTTTTAGAGCAGCGGCTAATGTACCAGGCGTCCCTTCTGGATTAGGTGTTACTTCAGTATCAACTACTGGTTTTATTGGTTTTTTGGTAGGTCCGCCTGCTATTGGCTTTGTGGCAGAAGCATTCGGATTAAGAATGGGCTTAGGTATTGTGCTAGTGCTAGCAATTGTCTCGTTTTTAGTTGCTTTAAAAGTAAAAATATAAATATATATAAGATGAAAGACATCAATAGTTTGTTAGAAGCCTTGCATTTAGAACAAATCGAAGAAAACATATACAGAGGGGCAAGTCATTCTACTGGGGGAAAGCGTGTGTTCGGAGGACAAGTGCTAGCACAAGCATTAAAGGCTGCTACACTGACTGTACCAAAAGATAGAATTGTACATTCTTTACATGGCTATTTCATCTTGCCAGGTGATGTAAAAAAACCTATTATTTATGACGTGGACAGAATAAGAGATGGCGGTAGTTTCACTACTCGGCGAGTGGTGGCTATACAGAATGGTCGAGCAATTTTTAATTCTTCTGCTTCTTTTCAGATTAGAGAAGAAGGGCTAGACCATCAGATCGCTATGCCTAACGTGCCGCATCCTGATAATCTAATGAATGCGGAAGGCTTGGCGGAAGCCTATAAAAAGCATCTTCCCCAAGAAGTAATCAATAGCCTTTTGCGCCCCAGACCTATAGAGTTTCGACCTGTCGAAAAACCCTTTTTCTTGAATCCGGGCAAAGGGTCTCCCTATAGTCATGTTTGGATGCGTGCTAATGGAAAAATGCCAGCAGATGACGTCGTTGCTCACCGAACTGTACTCGCCTACGCTTCAGATTATAATTTGCTCTCTACTGCACTGCAACCTCACGGAGTTACTTTTAGCGACTTGATTGCTGCCAGCCTAGATCATGCGATGTGGTTTCACCGCGACTTCAATGCTGATGAGTGGTTGCTTTATGCACTCGATACTCCTAGTGCTTCTAATGCTAGAGGATTTACAAGAGGAAATATTTTTGACCAGTCGGGAAGACTTATTGCTTCTGTTACCCAAGAGGGGCTTATTCGGCAGCGGCGAGCAGAGTAAGTTGAGTGGTTTAGGTAAGTGCTGTTAGTATTTTAGATTTGTTAAAATTTAACTATTTTTTTTCATCACTCCGAACAGCTCCTTGCCTAAGCGAGGAGGAATAGAGTTATGAGCCTCTTCAAAAGATTCGATTTCAAATAGTGGTTCGAAGTAAGTCAAATACTCCTCCAAAGAGCCACCGTAAGGGCGTTCACCATCATTGGCATTAATAGGAAACTTAAACCATAAGCCAACTAACGTTCCTCCTACTTTCAACAACTCATACATTTTTTGTGCATAAGCAGTGCGATTTTCTTTGCTGGGTGGAAAAGAGCAAAAAAAAGTTTGTTCTACAATAAGGTCATACTGACCTTGATGCTCAAAAAAGTTTTCGTGCAAAAGCTGCTCACTAGGGAAACTAGATACCCTACTTTGAAAAGCTTCTAGCGGTAAATATGAAATATCAAGCACATGGATTTGCCTAAATCCTTGCTGAAAGAGATATTCGGCCTCATAAGCATTACCTGCTCCCGGTATTAAAATCTTTAAGTGCTTATCCTCGATTGTATCAAAGTACTCTTTTATAGGAGTAGATGCATAGCCTATATTCCAACCAGTTTTGTTGGATTCATATCTTGCTGCCCAGTAGGTCTGCTGTGCTTGACTATTCAGAATATTGTCTGCTTCTTTCATTGAATACAACTGTTTCTATTCATGAACATTTGAATTCCTTTTTGGCTCATTCCTGCTACTTCTTTTTGAGTTTTTGAGTTCGCAGTAATCTTTCAGCTAATTTTTTTCATTTTTTCGCATTAGTTTAATCTATTCATTATCAAATACTTATACAGATTGTATTTGATACCGCAAAAAAAATATTTATTTTTTTTGCATTTATGTTTGGATAAATATAAAAAGTACATATATTTGCATCGTACTACTGAGAAAAAAACAGCTAATACTACAATACATTCTCTCTCTAAAACAACACTTTCTCATTCGAGATTATCACCGATTAGGTGTAGGTGTTTTCAACATTATTAATTTTTTTACTGTCAACATTTTTAAAAACGAATTAAAACTTTTGAGAAAACTAGGTTAGATTTTGCTGCCAAGTATTTATTAAAATTGCTACGGAGGTGTAATTACCACCACCTGTCCTTGTCAACAGTGATAGGTATTGATTTACATTTCTGATAAATTTCACAAGTCGTCAAAAATTAAGTTGGGCTACAAGCGTAATAGATAGCTTTATTGGACTAAGTAAGTCTATTGACTCTTCTGTGTTCAAATAGAATACTACTATTTCGCTTCAAAGAACTAGCAGATTCATACAAGTAAGTTCTTGTTATGACTGGAAAGGTATAATGGCGTATTGATGTAACAATCATTACACGCATGGTAGGGGTATAGCCTACTGCATTATAAACGTAAGGTGTCAACATTCAAATTAAAAAAAATGTAAAAAGCATTTTGAAAAGCTAAAAGATATTCGCCTTTATATATATGAGAAAATAGGTATAATAATTGAAGGATACCTACATACACTACCTTGGTAGGTATCCCTTCTATTCTATTTTCTTAATAGTTAAAGGCAATAAAGAGATTGCTACGTAGGTGTAATTCTTTCCTTTTGTCAGAGTTGCACTTCCTACAAATAAAATTATAAAATAAACACTGAATATAATAAAGGTATATAGCTCTTATTATACACAGGAGAGGTCTGCGCTAAAGTTATCGACAGATCAAAAAAATATAATGATTTCATTGATTAATAACTATCGAAATCATTGCTAAAGAGACGTGTGTGCTAGTGTATTGTAACAATTGCTACACGCATGGATAGGTATATAGTTCACTGCTAAAAAAGAAGGTATTGTATATGAATAAGCTAAATTTTAACGCATAAGGAATTGATCATTAAAACTATAAAAATTTCACAAAAAGGCTATGAGCAACTCGCTTGCTTTCTAGCCCATGAACACAATTAATTAATTATTTACATTAAAAATCTCTATTGTAATGAGAAGATTGAACATTGAAAAAACTTGCTTTGCTCAAGTAGGCAAAGCCCTAGCAACTATTGCAATGTTGCTGATGACAACTACTATTAATGCACAAGAAGTAGTGCCAGTAGGAACTTATTTTGATCCAGGAGGAGCTAATAATGCTTACCAAATTGGGGATAAGCAATCCTACAAAATTTGTCCTGACAACTCTGACAAACAGGTCGTCCAATTGGAGTTCACGCAGTACAGTATTTCAAATGGAACAACTGTTTCCGTCACACAAGATGAAGTGGATTGCATGGGAAACATTACGCCGATCACACTAAGTGGTGTAGCGGGTAATTCGATCTCTAATGCACCAGACAATGGTCATCCAATTGTTAGTGCTAATAGCGCAGATGGTTGCTTGACAGTCAACTTTGATGCTACTAATGCTACGGCAATGGGATCAGGTTACACGCTTCAATCAAAAGAAGTGGATCGCCCTAATTACAGCTTTCCGTTAGGAGGAAACACACAAACGTTCTCCTTCTCACCAGAGGCTTGCAACAGCCCATTTGATTTGACCGCACAGAATATTCCTGTGCCAACTTACACTGATGCAAATGGTTGTACATTAGAATTAGCGGCGGACTGTGCTAATGCTACAATTGCTAGCGCAGGAGGTTTCTTAACAGGAGAAGTAGGCTTAGGAGAAACAGTAGTTACTTTTACTAGTCCTTTTACTGGGGAAGTTGCTACTTATGTTATTAAAGTTTATCCGAAGTCTTTAGGATGCAATGATGACATAAATACTTCTCTTTCTAACAGTTGCGTAGTGATTCTTACACCAGATATTTTTCTGGAAGAAGAATGTGATGCCAACAATCCTAATGTATCTTATGAGATACAATTTCAGAATCCATACACTGAAATCGTAGGTGAAACAGTGGAAGGCTATCCGATTGCGGACTTTTCACAAGTGCCTTGTGGCACGAAAATCAATGTGATGATCCGTCGAACAGTTCAACTTGACTGTGGTAGCCAAACCGAGCAGAAAGATTGGTGCTGGAGTATTTTGACTATAGAAGATAGAGTTGCTCCAGAAATTGTAGGTACGCCTTTTATCGCGGAAATACCTTGCTACTATGATACAGAATCTTTATTGGAAGAATTGAACAAGGTTAATTCAAGTGCGAAAGAGATAAGTCTGTATCCTGCTAGGGTAGATCAAGAAAAAGCAGGCAACACCGTTAATACATTGACCATTCCTGCTATTGCAGATAGCTATGACGTGCTTGAAAACTGCGATTTTGATGGATTTAAGTGGTCTGATTGGGTGGAAGTAACGTATAGTTGCACAGAAGATGCTTTCAATATTGATGACTATATCCAAAATAATAGTGATATAATAGATGTATTACAAGGCATTTTAAATACTGAATTAGGCGATGAAGCCGTCTTTAGTGCCTTAGTAAGAACCATCGAAGCAGTAGATAAATGTGGGAATAAGTCAAGCAAAGGATTTCAAATTGTAAGAATTGTTCAACCTGACATTGTGGCTCCATTATATGAAGTGAGTTTAAATTGTGAGGAAAGCGGTGATCCAATTGAAATCTATAATAAGTGGGCTAGTGATCCTGTAAAGTATGCTCATTTGGGTGCAGCAATCCCTAATTTTGATCCAACACCACTTAACAACGACTTTGGTGTCGTATTGAATATAGAAGATGTATTAGCCATTACTACTTTGACGGATGGTAGCGGTGATGAAATACCTGCTTTTATGGAGCATGCGGACTGTGGATATGCAATAGACTGGGAGGACTCTCGACAAATCAAAACTTGTACAAATAGCTACAAATTATTCAGAGAGTGGACCATTTATAACTGGTGTGATGGACACTTGGAGTTGATTGATTTAATTCCTCAAATTGTAAAAGTTGAAGACACTACTGCACCATACATAGATGGAGATGTAATCTTCACATCGGTAGATGGTGATGATATTGATCCAACTGTTTGTCTAGCAGATGCAATCTTGCAATTTGAAATCAAAGATGAGTGTTCTACAGAAACTACTGCTTATATTTCAATCAATGGAGGAACAGAAATACTACTAGTACCAGAGGGAAATGGATATCGCTTATCAAATGTAACCGTTGGAGAACCGCTTGATTATGTGATTAGACTAATAGATGATTGCAGCAATCAAGGTACAACAGTAGGAACTATTACGCTAGAAGATGATGTGCCACCAACAGCTATCTGTGAGCAATTCAGAACAGTGGGAATGGGACTAGAGTGTACGACTACAGTCAGAGCGGAAGCATTCGATGATGGTTCTTTTGACAACTGCGGGCAGGTAAGTTTTTCAGTTGCTTACTTAGATGCAATTGAAGGCAATTACACGGAGAATCACTCAGTTTTCCAACCTTTTGTAACTTTTACAAAAGAGATGATGGACGGCTGTGAAGGAACAAAAACGGTAATATTCAGGGTAGCTGATGGCGCAGGTGTTGACTTGAACAACGACGGTGATTACAATGACGAAAACGAGCGTCATCCTAACTACAATTACTGTGAAGTGGAGGTTACTTTGCAAGATATTATTGCACCAACTGTTCAAGATCAAACGATTGTGCTAGGCTGTGATGCACCTGCTACTATCGCATTAACGACAGCTATTCTTGAAGGAGAGGATGCGGTGCAAAGTTTCTTAAACTCAGGGGAATTTATTGACCCGAATGGTGTGGCATATATTGCTCCTATTGCTGATAATTGTGAAAATTCAACCTTTAGAGTTAGTGCTATTGATGCAACAGCATTTGATGTGGATTGTCGTCAAGGAACTGTTCAAGTCGTGTATCAAGCAGTTGATGCTTGTGGAAATGTTTCCTTACCCGCTGTTACTTTTATTAACGTTGTATCAGTAAGTAACTGGGAAATGCACTTTCCTGAGGATATACTAGTGGAGGATTGTAGTGTAGATATTTCCTTGCCAGCTCCTTTAAATTTAGATGATATATTAATCAACAACGGTTGTGATGAGTGGGGCTTGAATATGATGGAAGAGGTATTTGAAGGGGAAGGAACAAGAGATATCGTCAGATCATATCATCTAGTGAATTTCTGTACTTGGAACCCTTCTAATACGGAAATCGCCGTAGTCGAGCGTCCAGAGCAGTTGATTTTAGATAATCAGATAAGAAATTACACAGTTGCACTGCGCTATCAAGATAATCGAACAGTAGAGTTAGATGCAAACGGCAATGTAAAAATAGATGCAGATGGCGATGCAATTGTAACAAATGATAATCTACCGGACGGAATTAATGATATTGATGATGGAAATGAGGATGATGACTTTGTATCCAACAGTAAGTTAGGTAGTAATTTGAAGTCTTTTGATTACAGCAATCCGCTTTTTTTATACAAAGCTCGTGCTGATCGTTATGACTTTTCACCTATTAGAATTCCATTTTCTAGCGAGCAGTTAGAAAGAATTAATGATGCAGACGAAGCAGAAACGTATGACTATTATGATGTGACTGACTTGCCTTTTGATGGTGACTTTGCAGTGATTGATAATTTTGACTTCCCGACGCGAGATGTCGAGGTTTATACTGCAACTTCTCAGTTCTCAGGAGAAACACAGCAGTACGTGAGTGCTAATGACTACGGAAATATAATGTACCGCCAGATTATTAGAATCATAGATACAAATGCGCCCGTAATTGAAGTACCTGAATTTGATGCTTTCTGTGCAGAAGATGGCTGCTTTGGAGAGGCAATTGTTAGATTTAAAGCTACGGATCCATGTGATGGCTCTGTGGAATGTGATTACAGCGGTGTTCTTTATTATCGAACTGATGATGAGCAGCCGTTTGAATTGGGTTCAGATCAATTAGGTGAGATCATCAATTTAGGCGATGGCAACTTTGAAATTAAAGGTACTTACCCTATCGGTTTTCATCAAATTACGATTGTTGCGAAAGACGATGCAGGCAATACTTCTACTTACACATTTGAGTTTGAAGTTATAGACTGCAAAGCACCTGTTGCTAAATGTCTGCTCGGTTTATCTGTTGATCTAATGCAGGATGGAACAGTAACGATCGGTGCAGAATGGTTTGATAAAGGTAGCTACGACAACTGTTCAGATAAAGTAACATTCACTTTTGCTGATCCAGCTATTTACCCAGATTCTACTACCAGAACATTTAGTTGCCAAAGAGGTGAACTAGGGCTTACAGCCGTTTCACTTTGGGTGATGGATGAAGCAGGTAATACTTCCTTCTGTGAGACCTTTGTTGACTTACAAAGAAATCCTCAAAATGGTCAATTTGATCTTTGTCCAACACAGGGAGCTAGTATCGGAGGGGTAGTTTTGACAGAAGAAGGAAGTTCAGTAGAAAAAGCTGAGGTAAACCTATCAGGCAATATGGATGCTATGTATCCAACGGCTACCGATGGTGAGTATCAATTCATTGAGTTAGAAACAGGCTACGATTACACGATCACGCCACATAAGGATAACGACCAACTCAACGGAGTCACGACCTATGATTTACTGCTGCTTTCCAAGCACATATTGGGTACTGCAACACTGGATTCACCTTATAAATTGATTGCTGCTGATGCAAATAACTCTGGTACAATCACGACTTACGATATGATTCTAATTCGCAAATTGATCTTAGGAGTAAATGAGCATTTGCCGAATAACACGTCTTGGCGATTTATTCCAGCAGATTATGAATTTACGAATCCAACGAATCCATTTGCGGAAGACTTTCCAGAGATTATGAATGTAAACGATTTAGCTAAAAGCTATATGGCTGCCGACTTCATCGGTATCAAAGTAGGAGATTTGAACGGCTCATCAATAGCTAACTCAAGCGAGCAAATAGAGGGTCGCTCCACAAATAGCGCCTTCCGTTTTGTAACTCAGGATGCTACGCTAGATGCAGGAGAAACAATGACGGTAACGTTCACCGCAGAGGATATAGCTGCTTATCAATTCACGATGGAGCTAGAAGGTTTAGAAGTACTAGAGGTGAAAGATGCCGAAGCAGCAAACTTTGGATTATTTGAGCATAAAATTACAGCATCCTGGAATGCTGATTGGACTAATACCTATTCAGACAACGACATAATGTTCAGTCTGTTGGTGCGTGCTACTGAGCGTACTCGCCTAAGCGATGCTTTGAAAATTACTTCTTCAAAGACGCAAGCATTGGCCTATAACCAAGCTGGCGCAGTACAATCAGTGGCACTCCACTTTGCTTCGGCACAGGGGTATAAAGTTACTCAAAACTATCCGAATCCATTCTCTACTGAAACGACAATCGCCATCACAGCTCCAATAACACAAGCTGGAATATTGACGGTACAAGACTTGAACGGAAGAGTTGTCAAAACCATATCATTGGAACTAAAAGAAGGCTACAATGAAGTGCAACTAAGTGGTAAAGACCTTGCAAAGGGAGTTTATTACTACACCGTGAGCACAAGTGATTTCTCGCAGACTTATAAAATGGCTGTACTTTAATACGCATATAGTGGCTGTTCAGTAATCAAAAACTGGCAGCCACATTTTTGGATTGAAATACAGAATAGAAGTTACTAGACGATTTGGTTTGAAGACCATTTCTCAGGTTTCATAGCTAAAATTTGGCTGTACTTTAATACACATAAGTGGCTGTTCAGTAATCGAAACTGGCAGCCACGTTTTTTGTGTTAAGATTCAATACCAATAGTCTGGACAGTTTTGTGTCCAATATTTTGAAATAAATAAAAATGGCCG
>CAYWKD010000030.1:0-47515 GCA_964458705.1 uncultured Saprospiraceae bacterium
CATACATCAAAGTTCGTCCTCATTGTTTTATTAACCAAATTCATCATACATCTTTCACCACTACCTTCTAATTCTTGTCAAATATAACACTTTTTATTATACAACTCAACTTTTCGGATATGATAACATTAGTTAATAAATATCCAATTCAACCCCATCCTTAGAAAAAACTGAGGATAGGCATACCTCGCTGTTTGATAATAAAGTTTATTAGGTTGGATTAAATTTCCCAAATTTTCGGTTTTTACAAAAATGCGTACCTGTTTAATTCTCACGTTTAGGAAGGCATCTAAAGCCGGAAAAAACTCAATTGCTTGTTGGTTGTACAACTGAAATTGACCAATCAGCGGCTGATAGTAAGTACCAAAATAAGTTTCATTTATTTTAAAATCCACACCTAACTGAAACTCTAATGCCTTTTTGAATAAACCTGTCTCCATAAAAAGACTATGTTTACTAAACCAATTTGGTGTACGGAAAACATCCTGAGTTGTTACTTGTAAAGCCAGTAAATTACGAAAATGTAGTATGCCTAACTTTAAATGATGTTGGGCAGTGAAATTGATAATACTGAGTGGTGCTTCTAATTGTTGTGGCATGGCAAGCGTATCAAAGTAAATGTAGTTATTAATTAAATGGTATGCGCCTGTGAAGGAGAGATTGAGCGTAGGTATTTCATATTCTCCTTGAATGCTGGTTTCAAATGTTTTTTTAAAGTTAGTGTCCCAAACTTTTTGTTGTGTTACATAGAATTGGTCTTGCACTAGGTTGGGTTGATAGGCTTGGCTAATGAAGATAGCAGAAAGATTGCCAATTTTACCAAAGTCCAGATCTAACGCTCCTTTCACCCTGTAGTCACCAGCATTAGCTAGTAAGCCTAAATGTCCAGAAGTTCTAAGCTGTACTTGTTTTAAGATGCTAAAATCAATGCGTCCTTTCAGGAATAGATTATTCAACGTCGAGTCTTGCCCGCCTTGTTCTAATATGTGAATTTTGTGCATTAAACCGACTTCTATACGATCTTGCTCTGATTGATTAGATTGTCTGACTGTGCTTAGGTTAAGGGTATTTTGCAAACTATTATGTCGAATAAAAGAACGCAACCCTCGCTCATCTGTAAAAAGATCGCCGTAGTATGCCTTTCGAGCATTAATAACGGAAGCATCTGTAGAAGAAAAGTTATCTGCAAATTTAAAAATACGATTATCAAATTGAACTTTGTGAGTAGCCGTAAATACCCGATTTCGCACTTTACCTTTTACTGCATCTGGTGGTATATCTTTTTGAATTTCAATTTGTGTCAAAGTATCTACCTGAGTAGTATCAGAAGGAGTCATTATTTTCTTTCTTTGCCGTTGAGTCGTTTTTTTAGGTTGAAACAACTCAAAGTGTTGTAGTAGTCCCACTGACTTCTGGGCATATCGAGTTCCCGTGTTATTTGGAAGTAGTACTGTGGCAGTCTGTGCGGTATTGCCTCCGGGAGCATCGTCGTTGCTAGTTGGTAGCGTTGTTATTCCTCCATTTTCTTGTGCTTGAGTAGTGTTGGAAGTGAAGTACAAAAATCCATCATAATTTTCAGAAGGAGCATCAAACCAAAGCCCTGTTCCTACCGCCACATCTTCTACTCGCTGATTGGGATACTGCTCTGCTGTTCCAAGTTGACGAATGCTGCTACTTTGAATGGTGAATCGAAAACCATCCGAAAAATTGCGGCTGAATTTACCTTTAAACATACCATCAGACTGCGACGATCCTTGCGAATAAAAAACGCTAGTGTATGGTTTTTCAAGTACATTAAATTGTAACTGCTCGGGCTTGATATAGTATAAATCGTATTGATGATAACCCACATCAAATCCTTGTCGAAATTCAGATTCATACAATAGTGGCTGATGAGCTGAACCAAAATTACCTAGCGTTTTATAATCTATTCGCCTATTTTTAGTGGGATCATATAAGTGAAAGTTAAGTAAACTCGTATCTTCTACTTCGACAATTTCATTAGGATTATCCATATAAAAATAGTAAACTCCAAAGGTATCCTGCGATTCTACATAATCTCCTAGACTATCTTGCTGAAAACCTGTATTTTGACCAAATCCACCACCGAGATCGTTATTCCCTCTGTTAGAGAATTGAGCTTGAACTGTTACACTGAAAGTCAAGCAAAAAAAGCATAATATCCAATAATGGTGCTGCAAGTAATACTATTTAGAAATTATCGAAGTATTCTTTTTCCTTAACTTTTTATGTCCAAGACGGCTGGACTCATACCCATGTTAGAGAAACCACCATCGTGGTAGAGGTTCTGCATTGTTACAGCGCGGGTTAAGTCGGAAAACATGAGAATACAGTAATCTGCGCAGGCTTCAGCTGTGGCATTACCCAATGGTGACATTTTATCAGCATAGTCAAAAAATTCTTGAAAACCCTTTACGCCCTGACCTGCCGTGGTCATTGTTGGAGACTGAGAAATGGTATTGACACGCACATTATTTTTTACGCCAAAGTGGTAGCCAAAACTTCTAGCAAATGATTCTAATAAGGCTTTGGATTCTGCCATTTCATTGTAATCTGGAAAAGTACGCTGTGCAGCAATGTACGTTAATCCCAAGATAGAGCCCCAGTCATTCATGGCATCCATCCCATACAAAGTCTGCATCATTTTATGGAAAGAGATAGCAGAAATATCAAATGTTTTTTGCATCCAATCGTATTTCAAGTTGGTGTATTCTCGCTTTTTACGAACATTAATGGACATCCCGATGGAGTGCAGCACAAAATCCAATTTTCCTCCTAACACTTCCTGCGATTTGGTAAATAAGTGCTCTAAATCTTCGATGCTTGTTGCATCAGCTGGAATAGCCTCAGTCTTACACTGCTCTGCTAAATCCTGAATTTTTCCAAACCGAAATGCCACAGGTGCATTGGTTAAAGTGATACTTGCACCTTCTTCCACACAGCGTTCTGCTACTTTCCACGCGATAGATTGCTCATCCAGAGCTCCCGAGATAATTCCCTTTTTTCCTGCTAATAAGTTGTTTCCCATTTTTTATTCTGTTTTACAGTCTAAGATATAAGCGCACCTTATAATAGTGTAGCTCCTTTTAGTCGTAATTTTTATTTTGTAATTAATTCTCGTGCATTTTGCAAGGCTGATGGCGAAGGTGGATCACTACTCAACATAATGGCAATAACGTGAATGCGCTCCTCTAATTGCAGTTGCTTCACTTTAGTTACTGTACGATTTTCTTTCACGCGCTTATATACATAATAATGTGTATCCGCCTGTGAAGCCACTTGCGGAGAGTGGGTGATCGAAACTACTTGATGTCCGCTAGATAAATTTCTCAATATTTCACCCATTTTCAAAGCAACGTGCCCCGAGATGCCCGTATCTATTTCATCAAAAACTAGAGTGGGCAGTGGAATGGCACTTGCTACTAAAGATTTGGTAACCAAAGCCAAACGAGATTGCTCACCACCCGATGCCACTTCTTTGATGAGTTGCAAGCGACTTCCTTTGTTAGCAGCAAATAGATAACGGACGTCATCCATACCCAAAGCAGTCAAATCAGGCGTTGCTTGAAAATCAATTTTGATCTGAGCGTGTTCCATGGCTAGCTCCTTGAGCATTGCTATTACTTTTTGCTCAAATGCGGGTGCAACTGATTTTCGTTTTTCGGAAAGTTGCTGTGCTATTGACTTCAATTGCTTCTTTTGCTGCTGCATTTCAGATTGCAAGGCTTCCATCTGTTGTGAAAGGTCAGCAAAAGAGTGTTGCTTCGAGGATAAGTTTTCGTAAATTAATAGCAATTCATCTAATGATTGCACGCTATGCTTTTTTTGCAGGCGATAGATCAAATCTAAGCGATCTTGAAGCTCTGCGATGCGTTCTTCGTTATATTCTGTATCTTCCGCTACTTGTTCAAACTCTCTAGCCATATCTTGTAGTTCATACACAACTCCATCAAAGCGTTCTTTCAGCTTTTGTAAATTATGATCAAAATTCGACACAGCACTCATCGAGATACTCAACTCCTCCAACTGACTAATAACAGAAGTTTCTGATTCTGATAAATGCAGAAACACACTACCTACTGTTTTTTTTATGTCTTCAGCATTACTCAATCTAGCAAATTCTTCTTCACCACTATCTTGTTCGCCTTTTACTAGTGCCGCCGCCTCAAATTCTTGCAACTGAAAATTCAAGAAATCCTCTTCCTGTTTTGCCAGCTTATGCTGTTCTAGCATATCATTCAACTTCCTGCGATTGCGTGTAAATTTTTTATAGAGTAGCTGATACTGCTGTAGTTGTGCTTTAGTACCTGCTAGTGCATCTAGCATTTTCAACTGGAAATCAGTAGATTGCAAATCCTGTGTATCAAATTGTTGGTGTACATCCAGAAGAGAAGCACTTAGCTCTTGAAGTACTTTTAGATTGACAGGTGTATCGTTAGCAAAAGCTCTTGACTTGCCAGAAGGTGTTAGTTCTCGACGAATAAGAAGTTCCTCTTCATAATCCACATCATTTTCCTCAAAAAATGTTTTCAAATCATAACGTGAAATATCAAAACATCCCTCAATAACGCATTTTTTAGTAAGGTCATAAAGCGATTTTGTATCCATTCGGTTGCCCATCAACAAACCTAATGCACCAAGCAGTATAGATTTTCCTGCTCCAGTTTCTCCTGTAATGATGGTTAATCCCTCAGAGAATTGTACTTCCAACTCCTCAATGATGGCGTAATTCTTTATTTTTAGCCACTTTATCATGTAAGCAAACGTTTAATTATAAATAACGTACTGCGTTGTGTTTTGATATTGAATTGCAGCATGCTCGTTAAATATACATGGCTACAATAATACAAAGTTAACAGTTGTCCAATAAATATTATGTCCTAAATGGGGTATAAACGTATTTTTGTATTCTCAATCATTAATTTCTATGCAAATAGTTCCAAAATTTTTTGACTCCCTCACTAGAGGTGCTCAACAAAATGAAGCCTTACCTTATAAAAACACTTTGGATGAATACCTAGATATCCTACTCCCTGAGTTGAACTCTTGGGGAGAAGACTTGAGCGAACAGCATCATTTTGTTGGAAAAAATTGGATGGAAGTCAGAGATGACGAAAGTTTCAGGGATGTTGTTCTACATGTATTCAATGAAGGAGGAGAATATTGGAAAGTTGTAAATGGAGATATTAATCGCGGCAGTTGGCAACTGAGAGAAGGAAACAACCAAATCGTAATTAATATGGAATTGTATAAATTAGGCTTTCTGGGAGGCGATTTTTTTGTATTGATTAAACATGGCAACCACATTAGAAGGGCAGAAAGAAAGTACTTTGTGATGGGGAGCGAAAAAATAGCAGCTAAACTCACATGGAGAGAATATATTGAGCTAATGAGTACGAGCTATAAAAATAGCAGCAATGTTGTAATTATCATTGCTGCTATTATTTTAGTCATTATTGCAGTGTTTGTTATATTTTCTATATTTTAGACACTGACCTAGAGTTGACTGATTTCAAAAGATAGAATAGACTTAATAACTCCAGAGGTCATGTTCAAAATTGAAAATTTCTCTTCTAATTTTATCACCCTCTAGTAGTCTATCTACTCCACTAGATAGAAAATCTTGAATTCGTTCATCTCTCACATTTGACTCTTTGTAGATGTAGCTCGAAAAGAAGCGCATTTCCATTATATCTTCCCAAGTGAGTGGTGAAGCATCATTCCCTTCATTAAAATATTGCTCTCGTGCTAATATTTGCCTTACTTCTGGATAATACACCCAAAACATTGGTTGCTCCCGTAGGAAATTACCAGCTTCGTCTTTCACATCCAATAATGGTGCAATACCCAAAATACGCACATCCATTTTTGAAGATTCCTCATCGAAAAACCAAACTTCTTTTAGGCGAAATCGCTTCACATCTTCAAAATTAATTTCATTTCTTACAATTTGTACTTTTTCTTCATACGTTTCAGGATCGAACGTAATTACTGTATCTACTGATGCACCCTGCGAGGCTACTTCCTCGGGTGTAAGTGGATTTGTAAATTTATCATCTTCGGTACTATAAACGGTGATATCACCATTGATAGCAGACTCCATCATAATTTGAAAAAACGGACGATCAGGATAAACAAAAGGTAAATTCATTTTCTCGCGCGTATCTATCACGCGCCAAATTCGTTTTTCCCACATGATATCCGCCTCTCGCAACGTCTCATAGGGAAGTACTCGCTTTTCAACAGTCAATCGCTTTTCCACGATATCATCAACGGGACCTTGTTGGTCTTTTGCTTGTGCGCCAGCCTCTGTCATGATAACGCCAGTAGGATTCTGAGCATAAGCTATCGCAGTTACTGAAAGTAATAAAACGCAGATGCTGAACAATTTCAATATTAACTTCATGGTGATATTTTTATCAATTTTATTAAGGAAGAGGTTTTCTATATCCTTTTGTTTAATAACCTATTTATTTGAAGAATTATTATTGTAAAAAGCAATTTGTGTTGCTAAATTTTAGATTTCTAGCGATTTATAAACATTCAAACTACTAACCACCCACTCTGCAAATTCAACAGACGAAGTTAAGCATTGAATTAAGTGTATTCTAGGTTGTAGTAAGGTAACCGCAGAAATACTCACTATCTTGTTAGACAAACAAACAGTAACTTCTCATTAGAAAATAGATACTTCGGAGGTTCAGTGTAAACAAAAAAAAACGAACTTCCGAAGTATTTCTTACTCAAGCCCACTGGACACGAGTCATTTTCACAATTATGTCAAGAAGTTTTAAGTAGTAACAGCTATTTAATTTGGAACACCATTGAACCAATATTACGACCAGCAGGGTCTCCTGGACAACGAGCCTTAATATTTTCAATGTAATAAGTATCTCCCGGCTTAGCTCGTTGCGCTAGACGTTGAGATTGATCTGTATATCTAGCTCCTCTGTTGACAGACACCACAGGATCCTGACGCTTAGGCTGATACACTAAATTAAATCCATCAATTGTACAACGTGCTTCAAAATCAAAATTCTCTAATACAGCAAATAGACCACCGTAAGCCTTAAATGCTCCATTGCCAATTCCACCACCATCTACTACGTTGTTTGGATTCAAACTTGGTCGTGGATCAGGAATGCGCTTCACGCGAAATTGAAAAGGAGAGGGTGCTAATCCACCACCAGATACAGTTACTGTTGCTTCGCCTGGACGATCAACTTTCACAATCCTATTGTTTCCAGTACCAGACAATTTGCAGCCTGTACAACTTACACGTAAGTCGTTAGAAGAAACACCTGCCGCTGAAATCGAAATCGGATTATCTACCCCTAAGTAAAACACATTCATTTTATCAGCAGCTACTGCTACGGAGCGACGTCCAACTTCATACTCAAAGGTAGCATCACCAGAAGTAACTTCATCAGTAAGAGGGTTTCTTACAATTGCCTCAAGGGATAGTTTTTTCTTACCTGTTGAGCTTGTTGTGGTTTTATAGACTGCTTTACCGTCCTGATTCACTGGAACAGAAGACCCATTGATTTTGATTTGAATATTCGAGGGGTCTAACTGTGAACTATAAGTACCCACCGAAATTTCAGCCTCGAATGGCTCTCCAGCAATCACGTATGCTTTTCTAGCATTTACTACTGGAAAAAACTGATCAAACTCTACCACGCGACCTCCCGAATAATTAGCTAGTTCGTTGACAAGTGTTGCTTCTGATGTTTTAGCATCCGCTTGCATGGCACTCAGTGTAGGTAACACAGCCGCTAGAGGCATTTTACGGAATTTGAAATCCGCCCAGCTCGTTTTGTCTGTACCCTCATAAATATCTTCATCAATATTAAGGGTGATATTGTTTTTGATATTTTCTACTGCTTGTGCTATTTGATTCTCGTTCAACCCGAAATTTTCACCATGCTCGTTCAATAAATTGGTATATTCATCGAGCATCTTTTGCCGAATCTCAAGTGTCTTTTCTTTCAATTCTTCACCTTTGCCCTCGTTCAAAAGTAAACGAGTAGTTCCATCTTTATCTTTCTTCCCCTTTGGCTTTATTGCTCCGTGATCCTCAATATAATCACCATCATCCAGTTGACCATTTTGATTACCTGTTTCGTCAATCAGATCACTTCTCAGTTGTTCCACATAGTCATTGTATTCTTTTGATAAAGCTCTAATGTTGGCTACTGCTGGAAGTATAGGCTTATACTTTTGCTTACCATCTTCATTGAGTAGTGTATTAAGCCCTTCTTCAGTATCATCTAATTGACCATTTATTACTCCCATACTTTCCTTGTTTCCTTTATCCAAAGCGAAGAAAGCGTTCATCACTTCAGCGGAAACGTTTAATGCTAACAATGCCATCAGTACCAAGTACATCAGGTTAATCATCAACTGCCGGGGTTCCTTTGGTATTGACATATTTATTTAATTTTTTTATTAAAAATTTGGAAGAGCGTGGAGAGATCATCCACCTCATATTGTATTTATCCAGTTGTTTGCGAAGCAGTCTCTATTCTTTCTTATCCCTACATTTCTGGACGACGCGCACCAGTCATCGCTCCTAACATATTGCCATAGACTGAATTTAGAGAGCCTAAATTACGATTCAACACGGACATATTTTCTTTGTAGCGACGAGTATCCTCTAGTGAATCGCCTAAGTCAGCCATTGCTTCGTTCAACTTAGTGTAGAAATTATTCATTGTACGCAACTGATCACCCGTGGCTGAGAAATCTACTTCTTGTAAGGCTTTCAATGACCCTAGACTTCTTGACATAGACTGCAACTCTGTCAACATTCCTCCCAATTGCTGCTCTACAACTTCACCGTTTAAAGCAGGAGCGTTCATCATTTCACCATTGCCCGCTGCTAGTGGCTGCACTTTAGCATTCACATTATCTAATCCTGGGTACAATTTTTCCCAATAGTAATCTTTCTCTGGTCCGATGATTCCTAAGAAGGCAAATAAAGCAGCCTCTACCAACAGTCCAATCGTAATCAAATCAACGCCTGGAATCAATTGAGTTGAATTAATTTTTTCTAGTGCACCTAAAAGTACAACTGCCGCACCTAAACCAATTACAAGATTCTTTAAATACTTAAATCCTTTTGAATGAAGAAAACTCATTGTTTACTCTAATTTTGAATGTTAGTTGAATAATTATTAGTGGCCTGAGCCTAGACGGTTATTAATTTACATAACCCGTAGCTCAATGTGTCAATTTAACGTTAATGTGGCTAGCATAAATTGTTTGAACCCATCATTTTCTAGCCTTAATTACTAAATTCTACAGAGATAGAATGTCGTTTCAAAGAAAAGTTACACTCCCTGCTTAATTTTTTTCTTTTTTGTAAGTACGCTCTGCTTGTTTAAAGACATGCGAAGTTATTAAATATTGATAAGAACCGCATAACAATTTTGTAAATGGTTAGTTTGGTTGAGGAATTAGATGATTGATGAACTCGACTAGACCTAACTACAAAAGCAGTAACCCTTTGAATAGAGCTACTACTTTCTTAATTCGCTTGCGAAAATTTAATGACTTAACATTACTTCCTTGCCAAATCATGCGCTACAATCATGTCATTCATGATAGCAATAGCTTCTTTTAAGTAAATATCTTTCTTTACCGTATTGATAAAATCCTCATTTCTTGCCAGTTTCGACTCGCCAGCGGTTTCCAAGTCTGATAAGTCGGCTGTTAGATTACTGACATCACTCAAATATTCTTTCTTCATTAATACTCTATACTCTTCAGATTCTTCATCACGTCGCTCTTCTAGTGTTTGATAAGCAGAAAGGTTTAACGGATAAAATGTTTCATCTTGCTGCTCCTTCACGAATGCTGCCCGTTCCAAGATTGCTTGAAAAGTAGAATCCTTAGCAACTCTCTGCTCACTTAGCTGACGTAATTCGTTTAAATTCTTGATTTCATAGACATTTTGATCAAAAGGTACTGCTTCAATTTCACTCCAATTTAATGCGTACTCATAGTCGCGCTCGCCAGTTGTAACGTAGTGCAAATAGTCGGGTAGAATGATGTCAGGCGTTACACCGCGCAACTGTACAGAACCGCCATCTACGCCATAATATTTTTGCATTGTCAGTTTAATATGCCCTAGAGGTTTAACTTCTGCGCTGCCTCTAAGCATTCGGTCTAAGTCGATGAATCGTTGCACTGTACCTTTTCCGTGCGTCTTTTTTCCCCCTACTATGATGGCTCTGCCGTAGTCTTGCAAAGCTGCCGCCAAGATTTCAGAAGCCGATGCACTGAAATTATTTACCAATACAACCAGTGGACCACTATATTGTACTTTTGCATCTGTGTCTTTTAAGACTTCTGCTCTTTGATCTTTAGATTTTATTTGAACTACAGGACCTTCTTCTATAAATAGTCCTGACATTTTGCGTACTTCGTCCAACGAGCCACCACCATTATTTCTCAGGTCAAGAATGACACCTTTTACCTTTTCTTGTTTCAATTTCTCTAATTCAACTGCCACATCTGCTGCTGAAAAACGACCATTTTTATCATTGAAATCAGCGTAAAAGCCTGGCAGAAAAACATAACCTACTTTTTCTTTACCCTCATCTTCTAAAATTAGCGACTTTGCGTATCGCTCATCTATCACGATGATATCTCTAATCATTGGCACTTCTATAATTGTTCCATCTACTTTTTTGACCGTCAGGCGTACTTTTGTTCCTTTCTTACCTCGAATATACTGTACTACATCGCCCACACGCATCCCCTTAATATCCAGAGGTTCTCCGTCGTCTCCTTGTGCTACCTTTAGAATCAAATCGCCTTCATCCAACTGTTTTGTTTTCCAAGCGGGACCACCCACCACAACGCTAGAAATCTTTGTAAAATCATCATCTTCCTGAAGCCTTGCTCCTATCCCCTCTAATCGTCCAGCAAATTCAATGTCAAAAGATTCCTTTTCCACGGGCTCGAAGTAGCCTGTATGTGGATCAAAGACATTGGTAATTGAATTGAGATAAGTAGTCAAGCGATCTGAGCGTTCCAACTTAGCCATGCGTTTGTACCAGCTATCATAAAGTTTTAATACTTTTGCTCTAGCTTCTACCTCTAGCTCTTTTATGCTCTTTTGTTCAACTGTTTCATCGTCTTTCACCCGACTTTGTTCCTCTAACAAATCAGATAATCGAGTCATCACTTCATACTTCAAATTTTTTCGCCACGCTTCCTTCAACTCCTCATCAGAAGCAGCAAAACCTTTTTTATCACTATCTAGTTCAACGGTTTCATCGATCGTGAAGTCAAATGGTTCGGCAAGTATCTCATTATAGTAGGCTTGTGATTTATCAATGCCTTTTTCCAATAATTTTATGGAAAGATCAAAAAACGCATAAGAACCTTCTTTAGCTTGATTGTCTAGTTCCGTTTTGTAAGCTACTAATTCGTCAATATCCGACTGCACCAGCCAACGTCTTCCTCTATCTATTCTATCAATATATAGATCATATACTTTCTCAGAAAAGTCATCATTTATTTCTTTAGGATTAAAATGATAATATTCCGTAATTTCGAGAATGGTTTGAATTAATAAAGACTCCTTTTCAGTAGAGTCAAATTTGGGAAAGAATGCTGCGACCGTTAAACCAACAGCTACTACGACGGACAAATAGATCGGTCTTCTTAAATTCATTCTGTTGCTATTTTATTAGTATCACAAGATACTTTTTTATTTTCAAAGCGAATAACGTTTTTTATTCCTTCTTAATACTTTATTCTATCTAAATTGTTGAGCGTTCATATTTCAAATATCACAATTTAACACAACCCTAACGAAAAAATGACTTTTAGCTAAAGAAACAAGTCAATATAGTAATAGGCTAGTTAAGTACTTATTGGTAAGTCTAAACAGGCTTTATAGCCATCGTTACAATACTAAAATTAGTGCATTGTTGAATTTTAAGATATTTTTTTGGTTTATCGATGAAATAATTTGTGACGATTATTCATTTATAAGGTCATAAAAGCAAAATACAAATAACACATCTCTATTTGAAGCAAAAACTTTACAATTAGGTCAGTAAGCATTATTGTACTTGATAATTCTAAATGATACAAAGCACTTACAATCGCTTCATTACTCAATTAAAGTAATTTTATAATAAAGATTTACACTTGATCCTAGATCAATTTTTTTGATAACGTAGCTACTTAATGTTTCAATATGGTAAATTTTGCCATGTGTTAAGTAACTATCTGAACATTTATATATTCAAAAACCTATTTTCTGATTGGCTAATGTATTACATAAGCGATCATAAAATACAAAAATTCAAGTGTAATGAAGCATTATCAGTTGATGACCGTTGCTTTTGTGCTAGTTTTTTCAATAAGTTTATTTGCACAAGAAATAAGCGATGAAGCTATCTCAGCCACCGATACAAAAACAGTTGAGCCTTCTCAACAGAAGGAAAAAGAAACAGAACTTAGCGAAGATCATCGTATTCGGTTGACTTTCGAGGCTATTCGATCCGGAGATATAGACATGTTTAACAAATATTGGTTTCCAGCAATGGCATACAAGTTTGATAAAAATGGTGAGAATATGTTGACGCTTGCCATCAAGTCGGGTCATGCAGCAATGGTAAAACTCGTAGAAACGCATTCCATCATCAATAGAAAAAATGAAGAAGGTGAGACACCTTTAACGTTGGCAATAAAGTCTAGAAATCCTGCCATTGTTGATGTGATAGTCAAACGTGCTAAAGCAGCTTTGAGAAATAATTTTGGAGAGACGCCCATTTTTCTTGCATTAGAATATTACGATCAAATCGATTTCTTGCAAGAGCTCATCAGCAAAGGTGCAGACTTGAATGCACGCTCTAATGGCATCACCCCACTTTATCGAGCCGTAGAGCTGAATAAATTACCAGTTATCGCATTGTTTATCAAAAATGGAGCTGATCCGAGTGTTCCTAACCACGATGGTCAGATTCCGTTAACTGTTGCAGTAAGCCAAAACGCAGAATCCATTGCAGGAATGCTGCTTTTCAAAAGTCATCAACCTGAGGAAGATGCAAATTGGAGTAATCATCTCGGCGAACCCATCATTGTACTAGCCGCTAGTAATGGTCAAAGTAATCTTATCCGAACACTTATTAGCTATGGTGCAGATCCTAATGCTGCTGATTATATGGGTAACACAGCTCTTACAATGGCTGCCATAAGTGGAAATGCACCGATGATACAATACTTAGTAAATAGTGGTGCTGATCTGAATCATCAAAATATGCTTGGAGTTACGCCAATCGTAGCAGCGGCTGAAAGTGGGCATTATGCAACGGCTAATTTCCTCGCTGCAAATGGAGCGAATTTGAACACTCGCAGCTTTTCAGGAGTGGCAGCAACTGATTTTTATAGCTTCACCACTCCAGCAGCAACCTCAAAAGAAGTGGATAACCCATAGTTCAGAATCACAACTCGTAAAGTGTAGCGATAGCTTAAGGGGCTTCAGTTGTAATACTGAACCCCTTAGTTTTTTTTCAAATTAAGTCAGTAGTAATACCGATCTCAAATCCTCGCCGTTTAATTGCACCAAACAGACTATAATTCAATTACTGCTACTCTGAACCCAACTTAACCTTAGCTGTTGTCATTCTAACCAATATTTACAACATGAAAATCTATTTTTACTTAATACTCGTAACTTTTTTAACGACAATTTCATGTCAAGAACCTGCCACTGTTCAAGAAGTTGTTACCAATATAGCAGCACAAGGCTTCAACTCAGCGGCATCTGATGTTGAAGCAATTGCAATTGCAGACAGCGTCATGGAAGCTATGGGAGGACGTCAAAACTGGGATAATACTCGATTCATACAATGGACTTTCTTCGGTCGTCGCAATCTACTCTGGGACAAACAAAAAGGGAATGTGATGGTCGAAATACCTGATGATAGTCTGAGTATATTCCTCAACATATTTGATGATGAGCAAGGCGCAGTGAAAAAGAATGGCATCCCTTTGACAGAAAAAGATAGCATACAAAAATATACTCAAAGAGGTAAAAGTATTTGGATTAATGACGCTTACTGGCTAGTCATGCCGTTCAAATTGAAGGATTCTGGTGTAACCTTGAAATACATTGGAGAGGAAATCACCGATGAAAATTTAGAAGCAGCAGTCCTTCAGTTAACTTTTGAAGAAGTTGGAGACACACCTGAAAATAAATATTGGGTATATGTAGATAAATCAGACTATTTAGTAAAACAGTGGGATTATTTTAAAAATGCTAACGATTCTATACCAGTGATTTCTACTCCTTGGAAGAACTACAAGCAGCATGGAACTATTTTGCTTTCAGGTGACCGTGGAAGAGGAAAGTTGACCAATATTGACGTTTTTGATGAATTGCCAGTAGCAATGCAAGAGTTGCCCCTATTCGGAAAATGATTTTAGGGAAATCCAATACTCCATATTTTACTGCAAGTCAAATAAAACATTTCATACTTAGAAAGAGTAGAGATGATTGAAAGAAAGACCTTTAAAGCACTAACCTTAACGCAGCCGTAGCACTTCAGCTATGGCTGCATGAGGTAAAATTAACTTTCCTGTCAAGTTTGTGTCTTGAGTATTTCTACCTGTCTGTTCCAAAATGTTATATACTTCGGCTGTGGTTAAGCTAGGGTTTATACTTCGCATCAAGCCGATTAATCCTGATACATAAGGCGTTGCCATAGATGTGCCGTTATAACTGGCATACTGGTTGTTAGGAATAGTAGAATAAATACTAACTCCTGGTGCGGCAATGCCCATTTCAAGATCAGAAATGAAATTAGAAAAATTAGCGCTGTTCAACTTTGTATCAATGGCACTTACAGCAATTGCTCCTGTTGCATTAGCAGGCGAAAAATTCTTGGCATTCATGCTAGAATTGCCAGCTGCTACCACTACAATTGAGCCATTCTGGTTACAATATTCAACGGCTTGTGAATAGGCTTTTTGTCTGGAATCATTAGAATAGCCGCCTAGCGACATTGAGATAACATCCACGCCTGTTTTAGCCGCTTCAATCATACCATTGATAATCGTTTTCTGCGTACCCATACCATAGTTATTCAATACCTTTACGCTTGTAACTACTATAAACTTAGAGTTTGGCGAAAAAGAAGCTGCTCCAAGTCCATTATTGGATACGGCGGCGGCGATACCTGCGCAGTGTGTACCATGCCCTCTGCCATCGCTGTCGTACTCCGCCTTTGTAGTGATATAATTTGCTTTTAAATCCTCGTGCTTGGCATCTACTCCTGTATCTAATATGGCAATTTTAGCTTTCTTTTTAGGGCTGATCTTTTCTTGCTTTAAGAGTCCATACAAGCGATCAATTTCCATCGCTTCAAATCCCCACATATGCTCTAATCCTGGATCATTAATACCAAATTTTTTATTGATCTTAGGTAGCTCTCTAGCGGGCATTGGTGCAACTGTAATTAGCTCATTTTCTTCGAAACTTACACCTAGTTTATTTAATTCTATTTTGATTTCAGAAAGATTTGATTCGTACTGCTCAGGAACGTCAATAGTGTACCAATGGGTTAGAGGAGACGAGGCTTCATCAACATCAAATGCTTTTAATAAAGTCAAATCGTAAACCTCAACCAACCTCCGAACGCTATTCTTATCTTTCAATTCAATCAGAAATTCTCCATTTTTATCTAATTCTACCTTTTTCTGACTCGGTTCTGGCAAGCGGTTATTCAATTCTTCCCAGTAAAAAGTTAGCGCAATACCTAGTAAGGCTAAGAATAGTATCCAAAATAAAGCCTTTTGTCGGCGGATCAATCCAAAAAAAGCAGCTACTGAGCCAAGTAAGAGAAGGTCTTTAGAATAAATTGCTAACTTTTGAGACCACTCTACATCAGCAATAGCGACTGTCACAACATAAAACACAAAACTCAATAAAGAAAGCTGTCGGAATGTGTAAGCCCTTCGTTCATTAACACTGAAGTAAAACCATAAAATCAAAAAAACACCTGTTGCTATATAACTGATTGGATACCACATAATATTTGTTGTTGGTCAAGTTGTTCCCTATTTCCTTGCATAGGATAGAACTAATTATACTAGAAAACGAGTACAACAGGATATTAGTTTGCAGTTTTTGACCGATAGACGGATTTAAGACATTAAAAAAGCCGAACAACCTTTCGTTGTCCGGCTCGATAATAGCCATTGCTTACTTACCTAAACTTAGTTTACCCAAAATCCCATAAACATTTTAAAATATCTTTATTATATTTTACCCCTCTTTCGAGGGGCGGTTTTTGTTGGTCGTAATCGGCTATTGGAGTAATCTGGCTTTAAATATATTAAGTTTCAACACTAGTTAAATAATTCTCTTTTAGAAGAAAAAAGTAGGAGTTTAGCGAGTACCGCTTATTTTGTTCCCAAACGTTGCTCCTGCAATTATCCCTCACGGATGAATTTTATTCGCAATGATCGCTAACTCCCACCTCATACCCAACTGCACTTTTGCAGCTAGATTTCAATTCCCCAGTTTATTCTTATGTGTAGCCATACTGGCAATCAATATTTGATTTATATCTATTAATTCAATGTTCTGCATATCTTTAAATACGAATTAGTGTTGAGAAAAAACTGGAGCGAATTGAAAGAATAACCAATCAATTAGCTGCTCCAGATTTACATAATGCATTCATAGTGACAATGCAACACACACAAAACACCTTTTGAGTACAGAACTTAACTTTTATTTTCCAACGAAATAGGCAACTTGCTAAAGAGAAGACAACCATACTTTTCAACCACTTAATCTGAATAAATCTAACCACACTTTTAAAGAGGGCGTAGATAAAACTCTATTCTTAAATGTTGTCCCTATTTAGGAAGTGAATATTTCAATGAACAGTAATTTTATAGATAACGACTCTTTGTTTTTAATTATATCACAAATATAAGGGCAAGCCAAGCGGTATGAAAACCATACTGAGCAATAAAGTAAGGTTTTAAAAAATCAATTATTTCACTTAGTTCTAAATAAAAAGACTATTTTAAAAGGCTTTTAGAAAAACAAATACTACACAACAGTACCTTAAAATAAGGTTTCTAACAAGATGAATAAAAAACAAATTTTTGTTTTTAAATATGTAAAAACTTGTATAACAATACATAACGAGTTAAAAATATGTAATCAGTGAATTAGAGTGAAATGTGGATTCTATTTTAAGTTAAGATGTACCAATCCAATTTTCCACTTGCCAAAACTGAGAAAGGGCAACCATCAAAATACAGATGAAGTGGTTCTAACCCTCTCATAATCAGTAATGAGTAAGCTACTGATCTTGAATTTTGACTACTCAGCAACGTGATAAGAACAATATCAGACAAAATGGTCGCCTATCAATCAGGTATGGGTAAAATGAGTTGCTGCGCTTCAGGAACTAAAACTTCAATCTCAATCCAGCGCGCATCCACCAAGAATAAAACTCCTGCTGCTTAGTGATGTCGGGTGTACCTAGATAAAAGCGCAAAGGCGTATTGGTCAGGTTAATCCAATCGCTAAAAAAGTTGAGATTGCTGTTGATTTGGTAATTAATCGTAAAATCCAAACGAAGTGCTTGATCGTAATACTCATCTAAATCTTGATCTGGTCCGATTTCTACCAAAAAATCATCTTGATAATTGACCGTTAAGCGAGCAAAAAGTTTTTTAGCATCATAAAACAATCCAATATTAGCAGTATGCTCTGCCTGTCCGGGAAGTTGAATTTGCTCTTGATTATCATCTTCGAAGAATGTACTTAAATCGTCTTTCAGCGGATCAATGATAATGGCTTCGGCATAGTTGGCAGGCACGCGACGCGGAATGAACGCCCGAGAAGCAGTGTAAGTATAATTAGTAAATGTACCAAAGTGGCGAAGGAATCCTTTAAAAAAATCAAACTTAAATTGTGCTTGCACCTCTACTCCCAACACTTCTGCATCCCTACCATTGAGGGGTTTGGTAAATTCAAAAACGGGAAAATTACCAGAGCCTGGTGCGCCCTCTCGCCCAAATCGCTTGTAGGAGAAAACAAAATCTTGAATATTTTTGTAGAAAACACCACCAGAAAAAATACTCCTGTTGTAGTACCGCTCTATCATAAAATCAATATTCATGGAGCGTGGAAAATTTAAGTTTGGATTACCAATACTTACTTCATTTCGGTCTTCTTCGCGAGAAGGAATAACATCCACATAGTTAGGTCTGGAATAAGTATAAGTCAAGGCTGCTCTAAGGTTGATATTTGGTGTTAGGTTGTACTTAAATTGAATTTGCGGCAGCAAAAAGTCCTGAACACGAGGAGTATTAATCGTATCCACACCAATAAACTTATTGCCATCCAAAATGACACCAAATCCTTGATTCTGAGTAACATCAGTTCGCTCAAATCGAAGACCGCCTAGAATCATTAATTTATTCCAGTTATGGCGAAGCATGGCATAAGCAGCATAAATATCTTCTTTGTACTCATAATCTTGGTTATAGGAATTTTTGCGAGTACTATTTCGATCAATTATAAAAAATTGGGGATAAAACTCATAAAAATCGCGCAGAACACTAGCCGAAGGCATAGATTGCATCGTGTAACCTCGACCTAGTAAGTCATCCGTTCGGAAATCATCAGAGGCAGTCAACAAATTCAAAGGGGCACCCGTGCCAGGATACAAACGTGAAGTCTCTGAATAAGCGCCAAATGTTTGAGAACGAATATTTTGTGTCTTGGTTCTAGAGCGGATTTTTCCTCCAAACTTTACATAGCCATTTTGACCACCGTTTAATTCATAAGGAATAGTTATGTTTATCCGAGGGGTGAATAAGCGCTCTTCCACTTGTGTGGTCTCTAGCAAAAGTTCTTCTAAATTAAAGTTTTCAAAATCAGTAGCATTGGGCGCATTGGTTGCACTGGGGAAAGTTGCTCTTGGAAAATCGGGATCAGTGTCATCAAAACTAATGGCAATGGCTTGACCTGGACTTTCAAATCCTGCTTCTAAACGGTTGGGTTCGCGCTCGCCCGCAACGGCATAAAATAATTGATAATCAAGCGTTATTTTATCCCACTTATGCTCTCCGCCGAGTGCCACGCTAGAAAGCGTTTGTTGCTTAGTTCTACTCTTTACATCATGTTCAACGCCACCAAATAAATAGTAAGTTGCACTCAAAGGGTCGTCTAGGTCATAAATCAAGCGTCTTCGCGTTTCATCATCTACAAAGCTGTTGTACATGGCTCGAAGATAAATCTGAGAATTGGCATTGAATTTGTAATCGAACGTAGGACTAGCACTAATTCTAGTTCTTGTGACGTCGTAGTGCCGAAGTTGTGCTTCTCGATAGTGCAAAAAGAAGTTGTCTCTACCTGCGCTTTGACTATCTGTACTAAAAAATGGTCCTTTAGCAAATTTATATTCGATGTTATCCGAGCCTTGATTGTTCTGGAAATAACTGGCGTTCAACTGAAAACCAAATTTCCCATAGCGTTGCCCAAAAGAGAATTGTGCATTATAATTGGGTTGTGCTCTCAAATGATTATAACCAGAAGCTAAAGTCGCTCGTATTTCAGGCTTTCCTTCTTCCGCTGACTTGGTGTTTATGTTGACAGAGCCACCAATGCCATCCCCATCCATATCAGGGGTCATTACTTTGGTTACTTCAATAGTTTCGATTTGGTCAGAAGGAATAATATCCATGCCAACATATCTAAAACTGCCTTCTGGCGAAGGTACTTGCTCGCCATTGATATTGAAATTGGTCAACTCTGGTGGCGTGCCGCGCAACTGAACAAACCTTCCCTCACCTTGGTCGCGTTGCAATGTAATGCCGGGTATGCGTTGCATGACTTCAGCAGCGTTCATATCAGGAAAAGTTTTAATTTGCTCTGCCGAAACGATATTCTTTATGTTTTCCGCTTTCTTCATTTCCACCATTGCCTTAATCTGTCCAGCAGCAATACCTTCCACCACTACCTCTTCCAGTTCCAAAGCAGCAGGCTGCAAACGAATAGTAATCTTTTTTGTGTTATTAAGGTTAATCGCTAAAATTTTTGAGTCATACCCAACATAAGAAACAACTAATACAAGATTATTTTGGGAGAGATTATCTAATTGAAATGTTCCATCATCTGCGGTAGTTGTTCCAATAGCAGTATTTTCCACTGCCACAGAAGCCCCGATGAGCGGTAAGTTATTCTGTGCATCTAAGACGCTACCATTAATTGTATTTTGCGAAAAAGACCAACATGAAGCCAAAAAGCAAAAGAGGAATGACACTACTACTTTAAATAGAGTTATATTCATCGTTGAATAACTTTACAATGAGCAAATGAAAACATCCTACCTCTTGCAGGAAGATGCAAAAGATAGGATACTTGAAATAATTTATTGAACTATTAGCTTTTGAACAAACAATTTACCGTCTTGCTTTGCTTGAACATAATAAATGCCGTTTGACAAATTGCTGGTATTCAAGTTGACAAAATCACTTGCGTTGCTAAATACGCTGTTCACTAAGCGACCATTAACATCAAAAACATGAATAGTTGCTGCTGCTGTTGATGCTAACTCAATAGTAGCAAAATCATTAGCAGGGTTGGGATAAACCTTCAGTGTTTCTACTTCTGGCGCAAATAACTGCTTAATGGAAACAGTTGTGTTTGATGAAGAATAGTAAACAAATAGACGCGGTACACGCTCTGGTTTGTTTTGTCCATCTCCCCCATCTTCTGGGTCAGAAATATTTTCGTAAGATTCAAATTCTCTAGCGTTTTCTACTTCACTTGGTCCTTGATCTTCTCCTTTTAGTATGAATGCAATAGCGTTACCTGCTTGCCAACCTTCGCGATTGACAATTTCTTGTACTATCTCTCGCAAATTTGGCGTACGCTCTTTTGTCCAAAGCCCCCAAGGCTGATCTACCACCCAAAGCAATGATGCTGTCGTTGCTGAACGGTCTGTGATCAAAGCATCTTCTGTGAAAGTGGTAGCATTATCTGTTGCCTCTGCTACAATCGTGATTCTGGCTACATCATCCGCTGTTTTAGCTTCGTGAGAATGTACCTCAATAAAAGCAGAGTCAATGACAGCACCTTGTGGGATGAAAATATTTTGGAATCTGATACCTGCGGTAAGAATATTCAAATCGTCAGGCTCGCCTTCCCAACCTGCGTCGAGGTCGTCGTCGAATAGCGCATCAATCTCATTATTTTCCTGCTCCGCGTCGTCAGAAGACACAGCCAAAGTTACGCCCTCGTCTGTAATGGTATCAGTAGCAATAACTGGCACTTCAACTAAAGCCGATTTTACAGAATAGAAGATAACTAATTCTGGGATACGCTCTGGTTTATTTTGTCCATCTCCACCATCTTCTGGGTCAGAAATGTTCTCGAATGATTCAAATTCTCTAGCGTTTTCTACTTCACTTGGTCCTTGATCTTCCCCTTTTAGTATGAATGCAATAGCGTTACCTGCTTGCCAACCTTCGCGATCGACAACTTCTTGTACTATTTCTCGCAAATTTGGCGTACGCTCTTTTGTCCAAAGCCCCCAAGGCTGATCTACCACCCAAAGCAATGATGCTGTCGTTGCTGAACGGTCTGTGATCAAAGCATCTTCTGTGAAAGTGGTAGCATTATCTGTTGCCTCTGCTACAATCGTGATTCTGGCTACATCATCCGCTGTTTTAGCTTCGTGAGAATGTACAAAAATGAAAGCAGAATCAATAGTTGCTCCTTTGGGAATAAAGATATTTTGAAATCTTAATCCTGCGGTGAGAATGTTTAAGTCGTCTGGTTCACCTTCCCAACCTGCATCAATATCATCGTCGAATAGCGCATCAATTTCATCATTTTCTTGCTCTGCGTCATCAGAAGATACGGCTAATGTTACACCCTCGTCTGTAATGGTATCGGTAGCAGTAATATATCGGGAAAGTTTAAAGTTTTGTGCATAACTATTTGAATTGCAAAAAATGGCAAAACAAATACACAATAAAGGTAGCCACTGTTTCATCTGTATATTTTTTAAACTGTTGAATAGATTAAATAAAATACAAATAAACTGTGGTCCAAGAAGACCAGTAAATTTAATGGATTAATTTTGTGTTGCCTTTTTGTTTCCTCAATGTTACGCTCGTTTTGTTCTATTTACTGCTATCGCAATGGCGTAACGTCTATACCACCTAGAAGGAAGTTACAGACCTCAAGTTTGATAGATAAGTAACTAGCTTTTTTAGGCTTTATTTCTTAAATTAATATTGCTCTGTACTACTGGGAAAGTCTCTGACTTTCACATCTTGAATATATGCTTCAGTAGCTGTCTTCATAGCTTCATAAAGCTCTAAATATCTACGAATAAAACGAGGCTGAAAATCTTTAGTAATGCCCATCATATCATGCGTTACAAGTACTTGACCATCGGTGTCAGCACCTGCACCGATACCAATGGTAGGAATCGTGAGTATTTCCGAGACTTGCTTGGCTAACTTGGCAGGAATTTTCTCTAGTACCAATGCAAAACAGCCGAGTTCTTCTAGCAGCTTAGCATTTTCAATCAGTTGCGCGGCTTCTTCTTCTTCCTTTGCTCGAACGGTGTAAGTACCAAATTTGTATATTGATTGTGGTGTCAAGCCTAAATGCCCCATCACAGGAACACCTGCTGTCAAAATGCGCTCAATAGATTCTTTGACTTCTTTACCGCCTTCTAGTTTAACAGCATGTGCGCCAGATTCCTTCATGATTCGGATGGTAGACTCCAACGCAACCTTGGAATTACCCTGATAAGCACCGAATGGCAAATCCACCACAACCAATGCCCTATTGACTGCTCGAACTACAGAAGCGGCATGATAAATCATTTGATCTAATGTGATCGGGAGTGTTGTCTCATGACCTGCCATTACATTGCTAGCAGAGTCGCCTACAAGCAATATATCAATTTTTGCATCATCTAGTATGCGCGCCATTGAATAATCATAAGCCGTGAGCATTGCAATTTTTTCGCTCTTTTCCTTCATGGCTTGTACAATGTGCGTGGTTATGCGCTTGGTTTCTTTCTTCTTTTGTGTTGACATGATTAACTCAATGTTAAGTTGCGCCAAAGATAGTCGCTTATTGGATAAACCTATGTTGTGAGCTACATTTTATTAAGTTGTGGAACTAGAGACCAGTGCACAACAGTTTCAGCTATTGATTAGCTCAAAAACAGCATAATACCCATGCTAAAACGGATGCTAGGCAAGTTAGCGTTGTTCTTATCACTTCTTAAATTTGATGTATCAAGCCTCATCACGCTACTAAAATATTTTCTTCTTCAACCACTACTTCATCTTTTATAAGCCAACGAATCAAAATAGGAATTAAAAATAGGTCACTAAAGAAAGCACTAAAGAGCGTTAGGCTGATCAATACTCCAACAACTACACTCGGTGGATGAATTGAAAATAGCATAACTAAAAAGCCAAAAAACAAAATTATAGACGTCAGTCCAATAGCTTTTCCTGTCTCTAAAAAGGTTATTTTCAAGGATTCATCCACAGACTTACCCTTATTTCGAGTTAGTTTAAATTTACTGAGAAAGTGAATTGTATCATCCACTGCAATCCCAAAGATGACAGCAAAGACAATAGCCACTCCTGCTTCTAGCTCAACACCTGCAAAGCCAATAAAAGCGCCAGCCATTAATAAGGGAATTACATTCGGAATGAGTGAAATGAATAGCATTTTGAAGTTTTGAAAAAGTAGTACCATTAGGATGCTCACAATAAGCATAGCTCCACCTAGTCCCAGCAACAAACTACGTCTAATGTATTCTGAATTTTTGTCAATAATCAAACCAGTTCCAGTACGCTTAAATGTTGCCACAGTGGTATCCACATTCATAGCAATCCAGTTATCAATACGATTGCCGATAGCTTGAACCGTATCTGAGCCGATATCATCAATGCGCGAAGTGATACGCGCTTTTTTGCCATCTTTACTTTCCAAAATAGCATTACTCATCATAGGTATGCGGTCAGCTAGACGCTTATAACGGACAAAGACTTCTTCTTTTTCTGGAAATTTATATTGCTCTTGAGCATTACTATTGAACATTTGATTGATAGACTTATATACTATTGTGCTGGAAGCCACTGCACGAACAGATGGATATTCTTTTAAGTGCTGCTCCACTTTATTAACTGCACGAAGCACCTCAAAGTCACTCGCCTTGTAGTCGCCTTGAGCTTCTACAGCAATTTCCATGGGTCGGAAGCTAGTAAGATTGTTTTGAAAGTAAGTAAAATCCTCTGTAATTTTTTCTCCTCTAGGTAGATTACTGGTGATGTCATAATTTGTTGTAATCTGGCTAATGCCTAAAAAACAAAGTGCTACGACACCTAGACTTGCCCAAGCAATCTGCTTACTCTTTGTTTTGGTCACTTCATAAAACCAAGTCATCCATTTTTTCCAAAATTCATCTCCCCTTCCTGATTTGATGATCTGATCCTTCTGAAAATAGGAAAGCACAACTGTAGTAAAAAAAATGACTGTAAGATAAGCGATTAGAACACCTAATGCAGCGTTGATGCCAAAATCACGAATAGGCTGAATACGGCTAGAAAGCAGCGAAGCAAAACCAATAGCCGTAGTAGTAGAGGTCAACAAAGTTGCAAGTCCAATCTCTTTAATAGCAATTCTGATAGCTGCTGACCTACTCAATCCCCGCCTCAATTCATCTACATATTTAGACATGATATGGATGACATCAGATGTGCCAACAATAATCATTAGCACTGGATAGAGTGCTGACATTGCGTTGAGTTCTCTGCCTGTTACGCCAAGAAATCCCATAAATAATAGCATACCCAGCCCAATCGAAAACAAAGCAGTACCAATACCCCAAAACTTTCTGAAAATTAAAAACATCACTAGCGTTACCAAAATACCTGAAACAACCGATGAAACAATGATTTCGCGCTTCTGCATCGCTACTAATTCTTTCTGAAAATAAGGTCGTCCAAGAAAGTGATACTGCTCAAATCCGTAAGGTACAATCAGTGCTTCGAGTTTACTCATGAGCTCCTTAGATTGCTCTAAATCAATACTTTCAATGATTTTCATGGCTACAACTAGTGTGGTAGCGTCTTCTGAAATAAGATTATACAAAAACCGTTCATCTTTCAAAATGCGCGCTTTGTCCGCTTCATATTTTCCGGGATCATCAATGTGAATAGTAGGAATAGTTGTAATCCCAAAAGGCGTACTTATGGGATAAGATATTTTGGTTAAAGACTGGGTCTCCGTAACGTAAGGTAGTTCCTTGGTCGCTATTGAAAAGTCGTGAAAACGTTCCAGAAAGTCCTGTTCAAAGACACCTTCAGAACGGCGAACCCCCACGAGTAGAAAGTTGTCATCTGGTTCAAACTGCTCTGTAAATTCTCGGAAAAACTCTAGGTCGGGATCACCAGAGGGAAAGAATTGCTCAAAATCAAAAGAAAAATTGAGGTCTTTTAAAGAAAAAGCACTAATTAGAGCTAAAATAGCAAATACGGAAAGCGAAACAATTCTAGTGTTTCGGTTCATAATTTATTTTATCTAGTTGGTAATTAAAAAATCGAAAGAGTAACGTATAGAGCGAAATAAGGTTTTGTCAATTTTTAGTCCATATAATACAGTTTACAGCCCTCAAACTGTGCCTAGTTTAAAGTGATTTTAAATAGTTACCAATACCAATAAAAGCAGAAAATTATTGTCAATGAAAATGAATAAAGTCAATATCGTAGCACTGGACGGCTACACGCTCAATCCAGGCGACTTGAGCTGGGAAGCTATTGAAGCACTCGGCAGTTTTAAGAATTATGATAGAACACCGAGCAATCAAGTGCTAGAGCGAGCAAAAAACGCCCATATTCTACTCGTAAATAAAGTCCAACTCCCCCATGAAATGCTTTCCCAGCTACCACAGCTTCAGTGCATCTGTGTTACAGCAACTGGCTACAACAATATTGACTTAGAAGCCGCAGCATCAAAAAACATCGTCGTCTGTAATGCGGTAGGATACAGCACCAACTCAGTAGCACAGCACGTTTTTGCACTGATACTAGGACTAATTAATCAAGTTGAAACTTACCAGCAAAGTGTTCGCAAGGGAGATTGGTCAAGTTGCCCTGATTTTTGTTACACCCTGCAACCCATTTTAGAGTTAGCAGGTAAAACAATAGGAATTTATGGCTTTGGCAAAATTGGTCAAAAAGTAGCAGCGTTAGCCATGGCTTTTGATATGCAGGTGCTAGCTACTCACAAGCATCCAGAGCGAGACGCTAAAGCAGGTGTGAAGTTTGTAGATCTAGCAACGCTCTTTAGCGAAAGTGATATTGTTACACTACACGCTCCTCTGACGAATCGAAACGAAGGCATTGTAAATGCTCAACTACTTTCAAAAATGAAACCCAGTGCCTACCTCATCAATACTGGGCGCGGAAAGCTAATTAATGAAGCAGACCTAAGAAAAGCACTTGTGCATCGCCAACTAGCAGGAGCTGGTTTGGATGTCTTGAGTGAAGAGCCGCCTTTGACTAATAATGTATTGCTGGATGCCCCAAATTGTATTATTACACCTCATATAGCTTGGGCATCTCAGGCTGCCAGAGCTCGATTAATGAATATTACTGCTCAAAATATTAACGCTTTTTTGAAAGGGAAACCACAAAATGTAGTGCAGTGAATACATGCAAAAGAGGCTATCTTGAAAGGTTCGAGTAAAGCATTTACGCTTAAAATCTTTTAAGTAGCCTCTTTCATAGGAGCAACTGCTCAATTTTCAGATAGTCTTAAGCACTATGCTTATTTAGTTTGCCTTTGTAGCGTTTGATCTGTCGTTTTAAACTGTCAATAGCTGTAACAGTAGAAGACTCAAAGGACTTACTTTCGGCTCTAGCGATAAGTATATTGCCAGGTATTTGCAGGTGAATTTCTGCAATTTTATCTTTTACTTGCCCTGAGTTCTCTAACTTTAATACCACGTTAGCGCCCTGTATTCGATCAAAAAAACGGTCTAGTTTTGATATTTTCTCTTCAATGAAATTTACCAACTTTTCATCCGCTTTGAATGCAATAGACTTTGTTTGTACTTTCATAACGCTTTGTTTTGTTAGTGAAAAAATAAGTAGCATGAATTGAACCGTGCTACGGTTTGTTTTTATTTTTGGCTTTAGGGTGTGCTTGCTGATAGACTCTTTTTAGTTTTTCAATAGAATTGTGCGTATAAATTTGTGTAGCAGCAAGGCTGCTATGCCCAAGTAGCTCTTTCACGGCATTCAATTCAGCACCATTATCTGAAAGATGAGTAGCAAAAGTATGCCTTAGTACATGTGGACTTCGGCGTTCAATATTCACAACAAGCGATAAATACTTTTTTACAATATTATAGACCAACTTAGGATACATTACTTTGCCCTTGTCTGTAAGAAACAGAGCTGATTCCTCTGTTTTTGGGAAATTAGCTCGTCTAATAGCTAAGTATTCCTGAAGGGCTGATTGTAGATAGCTGACACAAGGCACTAATCGCTGTTTGCCGCCTTTACCATTTACTTTTATCACTTGATTCGCTAAGTCCAAATCCGATAAAGTCAACTGAATCAATTCTGAGCGTCGCATACCTGTACCATAGAGCAGTTCAAATATCATTCGGTTACGCTGACCACTATAATCAGTCTCAAATTCTACTTGATCGAAAAACTGCTTTAAGTGATCTTCGTGAATAAATACAGGCAGTCGCTCCTTCATCATTTTGGGAGCAATTACTTTTTGCATGGGGTCTCGCTCAATCCAATCATGACCGAGTAAATATTTGTAATAGGCTTTTAGCGTAGAAAGTTTGCGGCGAATCGCTCTAGTAGATGTATCTTTTCCTAGCAGTGCCACGATCCAAGAGCGGATATGATTGTGATCAGTTGCCGTAAGGTCAGTTATCTCATAAGTTGTTTGCATGAAATCAGTAAATTGCGCCAAATCCATCTTGTACGCCTTGATTGTGTGCTCAGAGTATCGACGTTCAAATTGCAAGTGTTCAATAAAAACTTTTTGGTGCATTTATCTTTCTTTGTTAACTGAATCTTAATTTACTAAGATATAATCAAAAATGCAAGTAAATTTTTTATCTACAAAAAGCAAAAAGGCATTAAACCACTGAAAACCAACCACGTCAATTCTATATTGCAACTACATTCTTTTTCGAGTATGTACGAAGAATGGGAGTCTGCGCACGTACCCTGAATATTTATAAGTAAAGGTACAGGCGTGGGTCGGAATTGCTGATTGATTGCTTTATGAGAAAAGGATGAAAGGTCATTGAATGTTATTGTTAATGCAGGGTATAATATATCTTGTTGACGGTTCGGGTTTACTTATCATTCGGGTTTCTTATCATTTTGTTCGACATCCGTTTAGCAGAAATTGATATTAAAACCACTCCAATAACAGTAGGTAAGATAAAGTTCAACACGTTGTTTTTGAATACATCCTGAATGGATGTGAAAGCTGTAACAGCAGCAATAAATGAAATACTCATTCTATTAAAGTGCTCAAAATACCAATCTAATTTTCCATACTTACTTATAACCTTAGGACCTATGCCAAGGTATTTTCGAATATCTTTTTGGATTGTCAATAAGAAAAGTAATCCGAAAACTAAAAAGATTACCCCAAAGGATGAATCGCTAAAAATGAGAAGTTTCATTCCGTAATACAAGATGGCGATCATTACAAAAGTGCTTAACACAAGAACAACTTTATCGAAAAGCGCTAGTTTGTTATTCTTTAATTTGGCAATTCTTGAGCCTGTAAGCGCAAAATAAAAGCCGAAAACTCCAATTAAAGTTATTAGCGGTCCACCAAGATATGCACCCGTCAATAAGAGCAAAAGCCATCCATATAGGTATATCTTACCAAGGTTTACGTGAATCTTGCCACCTTTTCTTAAAATAAATTGCAGCAATCCAATTACAAAAATTAGAAACCCTGTAATGGAATGAATTTGAATAATAATTTCTCTTGTCATTGATATGCTGATTTACTTGGATTCATTTTACCTGACCGCTGACGGATCAGGGATGAGCCAGCAGTAGCAGAAGACTATTCTCTTAAGTCTTCAATATAGACGTTTGGATAGTTGACAGCGTTGAATTTAAAGTGATTTGTAGCAAAAGATTTATTGGGCAGTAGGCTATCTACCTTCAGGGTATATTTTGAAGCATCACGTCCAAATGCTTCAATCATTATTATCTCATAAGTATTTTGATCAATAGATACCCGCAGTTTTGTATATTCAAAATCTGAATTTAAGGGTTTGAATTCAATTTGTTGCAGCAGTCGATTGTCTCTTTTTAAGCGGTTCGTCAGTGCATAGACGTAGTTATCACTTTCATAAATTTTCAGCAAATCCTTTGGAGAAAGTACGCCCTCTTCTTCAAAGTTAGCATCCATAATTTGCACTTCGTTCAGGCTTTGTAAGTAAAGCCAGAGCGTTTCGCCATCAAAGAAGATAGTCTGACTTTGGATGTCAAGTCTGTAACTTTCTCCCTGCTGCGCTAGCTTGCCCTTCTGAATTTCTTCTGGTTGTTCAGCAAGTTTAATGCTAATTGTAAAGTCCATCTCTAGAGAGGCAAAAGATTCATATTTTTTCTTTACTTTTTGAAGCAATGCCGTTGCTTGCGGATCGGAGTCCTCCGCATTTGATAAAGTATTTTGTGCAAAGCAAGTAGTTAGGAACAAAGATAAGAAAGACAGAATGAGTAGTTTTTTCATATTGTTAGTTTAATTTTCAAAAATTGAAACGGCTAGGGATGCTTAACAGTGATGCTAAGGGCGTTAAAATTGTGCTAAAAAAAGTCTCTATCACTCAAAATAAGTAATAGAGACTTTACTCCTATCGACTGCTTATGCTAATTATGCAGTTTTTGTTGTCAAATGAGCTTCTAATTTATTTACAAGTGCTGATTTGTTCGCTGCTCCAATTTGCTTATCAACTATCTCTCCATTTTTCATAAATAAAATAGTGGGGATGCTGCGAATTTGGTACCTAGATGAAACCTCTGGATTGTTATCTACATCTACTTTTCCAACTAAGACTCTACCTTCATATTCCTTTGCAATTTGTTCAACGATAGGTCCGACCATACGACATGGACCACACCATTCTGCCCAAAAGTCTACGACAGAAACACCTTCGTTGTTAAGCACTTTCTCTTGAAAGTTTGCATCAGTTAATTCAACTGCCATTATATATTTATTTTTAAGATTAGAATAACTAAAATCATTTTTATAACAGCACTAGTAGTCCATGAGTTTCAAGAAAAATACTAATTGCATTCAATGCGTCTTTTTTCTGACATTTCACTTTCTGAAAAACATACCTGAACCGACTCTATTATCACTTCCTCTCCAGTTGGGCTCAAACCAGTGGAGTTGTTGTTCTTCGTTGCTATCCGAATCCCCAATTAGCAGATTAAATCGCAAGCTTTCCCAATTCTCACCTTGTACTGCTTGAATAAATGACATCGGAATTTTTGCTTCCATCACATATCCCTCTTCGGATGCTTCTGAAATAATAGTCATATCTTCTGGAGTGCCAGCAGAGCCGTGATTATTGGAAGCAATCGTTCCTACTTGCGGAGAAATGAGGCGATATAAACTTTCTCTAAACCAGCCTGATCCAACATCTAAAGCACTTTTCTTGGTCGTGTTATTGTTGACAACAATTCCAACATAGTCCTGCGTCCAAGGGGAACTTTCAGCTATTACTTTAACTTCATCGTCTTGTACTTTTACTGCTACGTAAAGAAAGTCGTCATCGTAAGCTAAGTCGAATTTAGCTGAAAAATCAGTACCATTTTCGTTACCCATTCGGTGAGTCAGTTCTTTCCAATCTGATAAATCACCATCAATCAGCTTAGCTTTTGACTTATCCAAAGCGTACTTAGGCTCGGGTTTAATGAAATAAGTGAATGGAAATTCAATGATCGGTGCATCCTCAAAGTCATAACTAACCTTCGACTTTAGCTTGAAAGGCTTTAGGTCATAAGCCGATAGATTTCTTCGATTTTGTAGTGCTAAAGTTATTGTCTCTACTGAATTAGGTGCTACTTCTAGCTTGGATTTATTCAAGTTTCCACTTAAATCCCAACTAAAGCCCTCTTGAAATTTGACCATCATTGGTACATTCTCATCATTTGTTATTTTGATGGTAACATTCCCATCTTTGAATTTGCCTGATTTATTTTTAATATAAAGTGGCTCAATTTGAATGGCTGTTTTACTCAAAACAGAACGAATATTCTCCTTCGCTTCGGCAGTTACAATATCTTCTTCTATGATTCCTTCTAGCTGCAAGTTTGCCATCATAGGACCTTGTTCGGTCATGGTAATCCAAACAACGTGGTCAAATTCACCCAATGCTGGTCCTCTCAAAGAAGAACCGCCTCCTGTTGTTGCTAAGACAAAGTAATTTCCATTGTTGCGGTTTTCTTGAACATAGCGATGCTCATGCCCTGTGAAAACAGTATGCGGGCGTTCTGCCAAAAAACCTTCTAGTTCGTTCCAGCGCTTTGTATCTTCTTGATGCCAAAGGGGTTGGTGCATGAATATTAAAGTCCAGCGCACGGATTCGTTTTCTGCTAATACTTTCTTAGCCCATTCAAACTGTTCGTCTGAGATAGTGCCTCGACCTGCACCACGCTTTTGATCTTCACTATTTAGGCATAAGAAAAGCACGTCTCCATAGACAAATGAATAGTACGTTTCACCAAATTTTTCGATCCAAAGGTCTTCCATTACTTGATTGGTAATATCGTGATTGCCAGGCAAGTAGAAAAAGGGTACGCTCAATGAATCAATAAAACCGTTGAATTCATTCCATTGGCGATTCAACTCTTCCAAGTCTTCTGTGTAGCCTTCAATTAAATCGCCTACACTCATTACAAACTCAGGTTGCAGTAGATTTAATTTTTGAATTCCTTTTAAGAAGACGCCCGGACGATGTCCACCTGTTCTATCCGAAACAATAGCAAATTGGAAGTTGTAAGGATTGTTATTAAAGTCTAAGCTAGACCACGGCGCTGCACCAGCAGGAGCGTCAATAATTAGTTTGGGCATTTGTTTTGCAGGTTGAGCAAAGGTTGAACTCATGAAACAAATAGCCATTAAAATCAATAAAGAGATTCTTTTCATAACGTTAAAAATATTTTTACGGAAATTTATTTCTTATTTGACAAAGATGAGTTGTTTTGAAGGTTAAGTTTTGATGAAGTTTTGTTCAACCTGAATTTTGTATAGTTTTGTGTAGCTCAAATCATACACTTTGGATTTTCAAGAAATACTAAAGCAACTCAAGCAAAAGTCATACCACCCGATTTATTTATTACATGGTGAGGAGTCTTATTATATTGACCAAGTAGCAGACTACGTGGAAGAAAATGTGCTTTCAGAATCGGAAAAAGCATTTAATCAGACCGTAGTATATGGAAAGGATGTGGATGCAAAAACGCTGATTGACATTTGTTTGCGTTATCCTATGATGTCGCCTCATCAAGTTGTTATTTTGAAGGAGGCGCAGACTATGAAAACACTGAACAACCTACAACGCTATGTAGAAAACCCTGTTCCTACCACGATCTTAGTGATCTGTCACAGGTATAAAAAGCTACCACTCAATACTAAACTGGGAAAAGCACTAAAAAAATCAGCTTCTATTTTAGAAGCCAAAAAACTCTACGATAATCAAGTGCCTGACTGGATTATCCATTACTTGAAAACAAAGGGGCTGAGTATTAAAATAGAAGCTGCTGCCTTGGTTGGTGAATATTTAGGAACCGACCTATCTAAAATTGGCAATGAGTTAGAAAAACTGGTTATCAATCTATCCGAAGGAACAACGGTAACAACACAGCACATTGAACAGCATATCGGTATCAGTAAAGACTACAATGTTTTTGAATTGCAGCGTGCTGTTGGTGATCTTGATGTTGTAAAAGCTAATCGAATCGTCAATTACTTCATTGCCAATCCGAAAAAGCATCCTATGCCAGTTATTGTAGGTGCATTTTATAATTACTTCAGCAAAGTGCTTTTGCTTCATGCAGTCTCAAAAAGTCCCGAACAAGAAATATTAAGTGTGCTGGGTTTGCGTTCGGGTTATTTTTTAAAAGAATACAGAAGTACTGCAAAAAACTTTCCTTCCTCAAAAGTAAAGCAAGTCGTTCATCTACTTCGGGAATACGATTTAAAATCTAAAGGAGTTGATTTCAATACTACAAATACTCAGGATGGTGAACTATTAAAAGAAATGATTTGGAAGATACTGCATGTGTAAGCATCTTCCAAACTGAGTACTGCTCGATAATAAAGTAGCCCAGTAAGCAGTAACATAAAATTGAAATCAGTAACCTATTTGAACATCAGATTCAAATAGATCTAAAAACGAGACTGCGCCTTTGAAGGCAAAAGTCTGTGGTTGTTTGGTAGAATCAAAGTTATGCTCGACTCTTGAAAGCTGTCCCACCACTTGCGTTTTAGCATTGTAGAGTTCTCCTTTTCTATTGATGAGTAAATCGCCAATTCGCTTATCGTCAAAGACTATTTTGTAAGGGAAACGATCGTTTTTTGTAGCAACTAATTTGCCTAGCTGACTTACCGCACCACTGCGAATGGTAATAAAACTACCCCTAGTAGTGATGTAGTACAATTTATCTGCATTCGTATGGATGCTTACTTTGTAAGCAGCAAAGGTTGGTGCTTCGTCTGCACTTGTATTATTGTTACTTGTTGTTTCTGATTCATCATTCGAGGCTACTGGCTCGTCATCAACGGGATTGTTTGTGGGAACACGAGTACTAGAAGTATATCTAGCAATTTGCTCATCTGCTCTCCTCCAGCCCTTTTCAATCGCACTCAGTCTTGTGTCGCGTGCTGGGTGTGTTGCAGAGCCTTTAGGACTAGCTAGTCTTCTCATAGCTGCTTGTGCTTCTGCTAGACTTGCCCCCATTTTTCTCAAAATAAAACCCGAAAATTCATCGGCTCTTATTTCCATATCTGGTCGGCTTCCACCGTCTTTTAAGGTGTGTCCGTCCAAATGATGCCCAATTTCATGAGCTAGAATACTGATAGATGCCCAGTTAGTGTTGGTTACATCTTCCACTTCTTGCATAAATCTAGGATTGTAAAATACATATCGCTCTTGTCCATATACTACAGCAGCAGCATTAGGTACTTTGGCTGCCTGAATTTTGAAATTAGCCGATAGACCCGTAAATGCTACAATGTCCTCCATCACCGTTATTGCTTCTGCTTCGGAGCGAAAGTCTTTCAAGTGCAATGCGCTTTCTCCTTGCCAGCCGCAACTAAAATTCACATTTTTATCATAGTCAATATCACCATGGAAGGATTCGATTTGCGTCTGCTGTGCATCAATGATAGTGGCAAAGCATAAAAAAGATAGACAAGCCCAAACAGCTATTTTCATTATTGTATTTTTTTGATACTTCAACAAAACGTTGGTGCTACCTTATTCTATTGTTGTGAGAGATGTTAATTTAGTCTTATAGAATTTATTTGTGCAGAACTCATCTTCTTTTGGTGATCGCGCAGAACCATATCTTTGTAGTTTAATACTGTTTTAAATCCTTTATCTGCAAAGTATTGTACAGTTTTATTTTCAGAATGATGAGAAGTAGCTAATACAAAATCGCCTCCCCATGCTCCTAGTGATTTAACTGCCCCCCAATAATCATTAAAATACAATGATTTGACTTTTGGTAGCTGTAATGTAGTAGCAACTAAATTTTCATGAGTTACTATTATCTGCTCTAACTCTAGTAGTGTTTTTGCTTTTAGAAATAAATTCGTCAAGGCTGTCATTTCTTCTATTAGTTCAGGCTGCTTATGAGTTCTTTCTCTGTATCTGGCAATGCCTTCCCGACTATTTTGCTTTTTACCTAAGTAAACAAAGTAGAGCTGATGCTCAAAAGGCGGTTCAAAATCTATAGCCTCACAACTAGGCTTATTTTTTAGTTTTTGATAAAGAATAGCACTACTCGCATCAGCACAGGCAATATCATAGCCTGAACCACCAAATACCTCAAATTGCAATTTGTAAGGATCAATGCCAGCCCATTGAGCAATATTATAAATGAGTGTAGAACTTGTACCTAAGCCCCAGTTGCGTGGGAAAGAGAGCTGTGTTGTAACTTGTAAATGAGCGAGCAGCTTCAAAAAATCAGGATTCATTCGTTGGCAGTATTGCAGTATTTCACTTAGTTTCTCTCCCGTCTTAGCATCTGTTCCATTCTGAAAACTTACTGCTTTAAATACTCCCTCAAACCAGACTGTTTGGTCGGCATCTCGACTTATCCAATGTAAGTTTTTCTCGTCTGTGTTGAGTGTTTTTACCTGTAGAGATTGACCAAACTTTGTGGGTACTGCCAATGATAGAGCTCCATCTAGCACGAAATACTCTGCGGTGAGCAGCAATTTGCCATTGGCGTAAAATTTCTTCATGGATTTTATTCTTTTTCGTTGCTCAAAATATTAGATTTACAGATCAAGTTGTTGCTTTTTCTCTTTGTCATAAAGCAGACTCTAAATCTTCATTTTTGATAAAAGTAACCAATAATTGATAAAGTTAAAATTAGGACATTGATCTTATTGCTCAACCAAAAAAAGAGCAAAAACATTAGACAAATTGACAAGTTTATCACGTATTAAACTTATCTTTGCTATATAAGGCTGTGATAAAGTATATCAAAACTGAATGTTTAAGCTCAAACTGGGTTTGTGCCTACTAACTAGATATTATTGCTAATATTACATTTTGAGCCTTATTGCTTGCTAACAACTACTATAACTATGATTGTTAAAACTTTTCAGGATACAGTCTCCCCTTACAATTCGTCTATTTATTCTTCTGTTAAGGAAAGTATGAAAAAAATAATCAAACTTATTCCTATTCCTCTAACGAAGAATCACAAGTATGACCTTTTGACAAAAAAAATTATCCGTAAGACTTGCGTTGACACTTCTAATTGTATTGATGTGGGTTGTCATACAGGAGATATTCTGAAAGTAGTTTTAAAGTACGCCCCTCAAGGGCAGCATTATTGTTTTGAGCCTTTGCCACATTTATATCAAGAACTGACCAAATCGTTTCCCTCAAACTGTCATTTCTACAAAGTAGGATTAAGCGACCAAGTAGGTACTGCTTCTTTCAATTATGTAATAACTAATTCGGCTTACAGTGGTTTCCGACCTAGAGAATATGAGAGAGACTATGAGCAAGAACAAGAAATAACAGTAAATACTGACCTGCTAGACAATATTATTCCTTTTGATACAAAGATTGATTTTATTAAAATTGATGTGGAAGGTGCAGAAATGGAAGTATTCAGAGGAGCTAAAAATACTATTCTTCGCAACAAGCCCATCATTGTATTTGAACATGGCAAGGGGGCAGCCGATTATTATGACACTCATCCGCAAGATATTTATCAATTCTTAGTAAGAGAATGCGGAATGCACATTAGTCTGCTTTCCAATTACTTAAACAACAACAATCCTTTGTCAGAAATTGAGTTAGTGAAGCAGTTTGAGCAACGCCTGAATTATTACTTCATCGCCTATCCAAGATAGTTGCAATTTTAAGGAAAAGTCTATTAACCTAAAAAACGAGTGGTTCTTAATAAAAAGAACCCCTCGTGAAAAGCAGCTTACTTGCTGTACTACCTTCTTGACCTTAACAATTAGGCAGAAAATGGTACGCTCGTTCTGCTATTTGATTCTATAAAAGTAACCGTTAAAAATTGGTTTGTTTCTTTTACTTTATACACACCTGCTTTGATTGTATTGTGATTATATCTAAGACATTTTAAAAAAGTGGATGTGAACAAGAAGTCATCTGTTATAACAAACTTCCTATCGTAAAAATAAATTTGCAGCATTAATGGAGTGAGAGAACTCTTAAGAAATTTGAACTGTAATATTTTGTTATCAGCATGTACTAGCGCAAAGGCTCTGTTGCCTGCGACCTGAGAACTCACAAATTTTGATAGCGTAGTTACCCTACAAATACCAACTCCTTTGCATTTATTGCTTGGGGATCCAAACTGCACTTCCGCTTTTAAATAAATGGGACTCTCTAATTTTGTTCCATGTATTTTTGACTCTTTTGCCAGTAATTCTCTTTTCATGCTGTGTAGGTGTTTTCAATATCGCAATTTTTACTTACCTTAAATGAAGAACTGTTCCAATGATTACTAACTTAGCATTCAACGATGCAAATGCTCGTTTAGAAATGACATCATCAGAACAGTCCCACCTGTAATTACTGCGGCCCTGTAATATCTCCAATGACCGGTCCACGTAATGGTTTTACTGCGAAGGCAGTAGCCTTCAGTGTTTGCGTAGTCTTATTCATGTCTAGTGTCTTTTAAATAAAATTTAAACTTTCTCTAAGTGTCGATACAAAGATAAGGCGGCAGGACATTAGCGCATAGACTATTTTGCAGCATTTGGTCGTCCTAGAACAAGTTCGTTTGAACTGCTTAAAAAATTATAAATTATTCATTATAAATGTTTTGTGTATTTTTAATAAGCTCAAATTAGTGAAAACTAGAGACAATGAAATTATAATTAACTTATATAATTTTTTATTTCTAAGTAAGACTCTTTTAGTTGCTGATACACTTAGTTACTTGATTTTTAGTAGTTTAGGACAGTAGAGCAGCCGTAAGTATATTGAATGGAAGACTTATTGTGATTACAACTAAATGGAGGTATTTTTATTTGACTTTATAAACGGCAGATCTTATTGAACTCATTCTAGTACTTCTTGATATATTCTTAGTACGCCCTCAGCCATCTTCCTTTTAGTAAAATGCTGTAACTTGCTTTGAGCATTGTTAACCAATTCTTTTTTGAGGACAGGATCGTAAAGGATTCGCTGCACTTGTTTGGCGAGTTCTTCCGCATTACCAACGTCAGCGAGTAATCCTGTTTTTTTATCTACTATCATTTCTGAAACACCTCCTGCTTTGGTAGCAACCACTGGAATATTAGAGGCAAAAGCATCCAAAACAGAAGTGCCTAAACCCTCTTCTTTGCTCGTAAATAAAAAGACATCTATCTCAGGTAGAATTTTAGGAATATCACTCCTAAAGCCAGTGAGGACTATACTTTTCTCTATTCCTAACTGCTCAATGTATGCCCTCACTTTTGCTTCTTCTCCTCCATCTTCACCAATGATTAAAAACATAGCTTTTACCCCCACATCCAATAATCGCTTTGCCGTATCGACAAAAGTGAAATAGTCTTTGTGGGCAGCAATAGCAGCGACATTAGCAATGATAAAATGATCTGATGGTATTTCATACTGCAATCTAAGCAGGCTGGACTTCGGCTGTTTAAATCGATCTATATCAATCCCGCTATGTACCACCCGAAGCCTATTTTTATCTTTTATATCTTTTGCAATTATCTCTTTGATCTTCTCAGAAATACATATAATTTTCCTAATGCTCGAATGATTGTATTTCCATCTGGATAGGAAGCCTTTTCTGATCGGAAAGTCAACTCTTCTGCTTACGATAATTGGTGTCGGGTTCCAGTTCAAAATAATGGATAAAAAAGCGTAAGTGTGAGCATGACTATCATGAGCATGGACGATAGATATGTTTTTTATGTAACTAATAGCAGCTATTTTTTCACTTATTTTTGGTGAAATGGAAGATCGCTTTTTATAAGTAAAATGTTGAATTTCGTGGGTCTTACACCAAGCAGCCATCGGAGTATTTTCTACGCAGAAGACGTACTGCTGTATGCCCTTTGCTTGGAGTTCTTCTACCAAATAAGCAATTTGTTGCTCACCTCCTCGCCAAGTCCTAGCTGACGATACATGCAATACGCTTTTTAACATATAATCTCTATTAGATTTCACAAATGTAAAAAGATACTCACTTGTTCCATAGGCTTATTGATTTGAGAAGTCATAAGCTTTAGCGGTAATCAAAAAATATTTCAATAATAGGCTTCAAACTTCTATGCAACATCTTTTCTTTGCAAAAAGAATTTACTTATGCAAGCAATGCACTCTTTTAGACAAGCCTTCGAGCAATATATGAAGCAACACCCCTTTAGTAACACTACTCCAATAGAGCTATACCAACCTATTGATTATATGATGAATTTAGGTGGAAAGCGAATGCGACCTGTTATGTTGCTGATGAGCTATGCCTTGTTCAGAGATGACTTTGAGCGGGCATTACCAGCCGCTTATGCGATAGAAATATTTCATAATTTCTCCCTAGTACATGATGATATAATGGACAATGCGCCAGTGCGTAGAGGGCAGCCAACCGTACATGAAAAATGGCATCCTAATATTGGTATTTTGAGTGGAGATGCTATGCTTGTATATGCTTACCAATACTTGCTAGAGTTGGAGGATAAAAGTCATTTGGATCAAATCATAAGCACTTTCAACCGATTTGCTATTGAAGTTTGTGAAGGTCAGCAATATGACATGAATTTTGAAGAGAGAGATGATGTTTCCATAGCGGAATATCTCAAAATGATTGAGTTAAAAACTTCAGTATTACTAGCGGGAGCGATGAAAATTGGAGCTTTAATCGCTCACGCCAATCCAAAAGATATTGAGCATATTTATGAGTTTGGCAGAAATGTGGGTTTAGCTTTTCAACTTCAAGATGATTATTTAGATACTTTTGGTGACCCTGCAAAATTTGGCAAAAAAGTGGGCGGAGATATTGTTCAGAATAAGAAGACTTACTTGATTTTGAAAGCACTTGAAGTAGCAGATAGTGATACTCGGCAGCAACTGCGAAATCTTATGAGCAATAAGCCAGCCAATGAAGAAGCTAAAATCCAAACAGTCATGCAACTATTGAAACGGCTTAATATTCCTGAATTAACCGCCCAAAAGAAACTAGAATATCAACTTACTGCCTATCGACATCTTGAAGCAGTCCAAGTAGAAGCCACCAGAAAACGAGCTATTCTAGCAATTGCAGCCTATCTATTGGAAAGAGATATGTAAAAAAAGCCCCTCTCCAAATGGAAGGAGAAGGGCGATCCCAAAAACCGATTTAAGTATATCTTTGTGTGAATGCTTTATGTTTTGACCTTTAGCTGCTTATACTAACCAATACCTAATTGAAACGTCATTTTAGATACTCTATTACAAATATAAATTTTTAATATTAAAAGTCCAACTTGAATGCTTACAAATTGTGAATTAATCGGATAAAGAATCAACTAATTTTGGAAGAACCAATTATCAAAACCATCTTTACCCTCATTTTTGGAATAACTTGAATGATTTGAAGCACCTTGCAATAGATATTGGTAACAGTAGAACTAAGGTTGGACTGTTTGAAAACTCCATGCTAAAAGCTAAGTGGGTTTTTCAAGAACTTTCTAAAAATATAATTAACGACTTCTTAACCAACCATTCTATTAAAAAAATCATCTTTTCAGCAGTGATTGAGTTGAAAGAAGAAGTAAGTAATTTACTTGAAAAGCATAAAAACGTCGTAGAATTAACGCAAAGAACTCCAGTGCCTTTCCAAAACACCTACGGATCACCTCACACGCTAGGCAAGGATAGAATTGCAGCAGTAGCAGGTGCTGTAAGTTTATTTCCAAATGCTAATTGTCTTATAGTAGATGCTGGAACTTGTATTACTTATGAATTTTTAAATAAAGAAAATCAATATCTAGGAGGCAATATTTCTCCAGGATTGAATATGCGACTTAAGGCTATGAATGCCTTCACAGAGGCTTTGCCATTAGTAACACAAGTTCCTGTTAAAGAGTTAATTGGAAAGAATACCCAACAAGCACTTCAAAACGGAGGAGGATGGGGTGCGGTCTTGGAAATGAAGGGCGTGATGACTTGGGCAAGCAGCGAATGGCAACAACTTAACGTCATTTTAACAGGAGGAGATGCTGATTTTTTTGCAAATCATTTGAAAAACGAGATATTTGTGCAACCTGATTTGGTCTTAATTGGACTAAATAAAATTTTAGAATATAATGCCGAGCTATAAAAATAGCATTCTTTGTTTTACAGTAATATTTCTATTAGTAGGAATTGGCAGCGCAACAGCACAGTCTAATCCAGAGCCTACTAGCAATTCTCCCTACTCCAGTTTAGGATTAGGTGATTTGCTAGACCCTTTTTATGCCGCTAGTGCTGGAATGGCTGGATTGTCAGCGACTTATCATGATCCATTTCACCTTAATCCTTTAAATCCTGCATCTTTGGGTTGGCTTAGGGCAACTTCCTTTGAAATAGGTGTATTTGCTAAATACACCAGTCTTCAAACTCAAGGAGAGCAAAGTGAACAGTGGAGTGGTAATTTGAATTATATGGCATTGGGTTTTCCAATTCGCAATCCGATCAACGAAAGGCTCGATCGCAAAGAGTCAGATTTCGGTTGGGGTATGTCTTTTGCCTTAGCGCCTTACAGTTCTGTCAATTATAACATTCAAACGCGAGAAGTATTAGCAGATTCAACGTTTACTCTAGGTTCTTTCAAGGGCACTGGCGGCACGTATAGACTGAATTGGGGAAATGGTTTTCGATATAAGTCTTTTTCCGCTGGTATCAATCTGGGCTATTTCTTCGGTCGCTTAAACAATACAAGACTAGTAAATTTAGAGGATGAACTCGTTTATTATGTAAATGATTTTGCAGATGATGTGAACGTAAATGGCTTAGTTTGGAATATAGGACTGGGTTATGATATCCTGCTTAAATCACCAAATGCTAGTGGTAAGTTAGTACCAAACGGAAAGCGAGTTTCCTTTGGATTGTATGCTAATGCTGATATGAGTTTCAAAACAGAATCAGATAGAGTGTACAGGCGAGTTTATTCACTGTCATCTAGCAGTTTGCCAGTTGATCTGCAAAGCGATACAATTTCCAGTGTTATTGATCTAAGAGAGGATGGAACACTACCAGCAGCTTTTGGCTTTGGGGTAATGTATGAAGATGCAGACAAGTTTAAGATAGGAATAGAATATGCTACAACGCTCTGGGATAATTACGTAAATAAAGCACAAAATGATGTACTTCAGAATAGTTATCGTCTAGCAGTAGGAGGAGAGTACATACCCGATTATGCTTCTTACAATAGCTATCTGAATAGGATAAGATATAGACTTGGGTTCTTTTATGAAACTGACCCTAGAAGTTTTAATAACGATCAGCTCAATCGAATCGGAGCTACCTTAGGTTTGGGTTTTCCGATTACTTTGCCTCGACAACAAACTTCCTTCGTCAATCTTGCAGTAGAGGCAGGTCAATTTGGCTTGGATGAAGCTATAAGCGAACAATACATTAAATTCACACTAGGGTTTACCCTAAACGACAACACATGGTTCTTTAAACGTAAATTTGATTAAATTATGAAGCAAATAGGAATGGTAGCCGTAATGATTGCGGCATTTACAGTAAGTGCTTTTGCTCAGTGTGCAACATGGAATGAATTATCCAATAAGAATGAGATATTAGATGCACATTCTCTCTATCGCGATAGTTACAAAATGGCAAGAAAGTCAGATGGTACTTTCGATGTAGAAATGTTAAAAAAAGCAATACCTTACTGGACAAAGGTATTTGAAGCTGCACCGGCAGCTGACGGCAAGCGAGATTGGCATTACTCAAATGGAGTGGATATCTATCTTGAATTATTCAAAGCAGAAACAGATGCTGCTAAAAAAGAGGAGTATAAGCAAAAGGTATTAGCTCTCTATGATGGCTGGGTTCAGTGCATTGAAGCTGGTGCTATTACGGTTTCTGACACAAAACCAGAAGAATATGTAGGTTACATTCGTGGACGGGAGGCTTTTAATATGTATTACACATTAAATGTACCTTATGAGGATAACTTAGCTTCCTTAGAAACAGCAGTCAGCAAAGCAGGCAACAAATCAGAATACATTGTTTTTGATCCCTATGCTCGAATTGTGGTTTATCAATTTTCTAGTGAGTTAATGGATAAAGAGGTGGCTCGTGATGTGTACACAAAGTTGAATGCTATTGCAGATTACAACATTGAGAACAACAAGCAGTATGGTTCTTACTATAAAACTGCTAAGGAGTCTATGAATGCCGTATTCGCACAAATTGAAAACTACATTTTTGATTGTGATTATTTTAAAGTTAAACTATTGCCGCAGCATGAAGCCGATCCTAAAAATGGTGAATTGTTGAGAAGTATTATTTCAACTTTACGGCAGAGAGGTTGTACAGATGAAGATCCAGCGATGCAGGATTTAGCTGCAAAGTATAAAACCTATGCAGATTCAGTAAATGCAGTACTTCAAGCAGAGCAGTATGCTAATTTCCCACATATCCACGCTAGAGATCTCTACAAAGAAGGCGATTATGACAAAGCGATTGATAAGTGGCAAGAAGCCATTGATAAAGCAGAAGAAGAAGATAAAATAGCCGAATACAACTACTGGATTGGTTATACAAAATTCTTCAAGAAGGATGAAGTAGGTAGTGCTTTAGGAAATGCGAGAAGAGGTATTAGTTCTTCTGAATATGGTGGAAAATCGTTAATGCTTATTGGAGATATTTATGCTAAATTGAGTCGTAGTTGTGGCGATGCAGCCTGGGAGCAGCGCTTGGCAGTTATTGCTGTGATTAATAAATATGCTGCTGCTAAGGAAAAAGACCCTAGTATTGCAAGTGAGGCAAATAGAAAAATTGGTATTTATCGCTCTTCTTTGCCAGAGCGTCAAGCAGGTTTCATGCGTAAAGTCAACGAAGGGCAATCTGTTTCGCTATCTTGTTTAGGCGAGATAGTAAAAGTGAAGTTTGTTGATTAAAGTATGAAGAAAATAATGCGTTTGCTAGATTTTAAGTAAACGTATTATTTTCTTTTTTTATATTATTTCTTCTAGCCCGAATAAAATAATAAGTTCTATCCAATCCTATCAATACTTCCATTCCATCGGATTGATAGGATTTTCTGTTATATCTAGTTTTACAAATGAATAGTATAACTTGCTATTATTATCAATGACATTATTTTAACTGCAAATTCATAGTAACATTCATCACAGACTCAAGATGATTTACAAAATGATCTACTTGAGCTTGTGAAATATTCAGTGGTGGTAAGAGGCGAATTACATTTGGATCAGAGGATGAGCCAGTGAATATTTTGTGCTCAAAAAGCAGTTGCTTTCGCAAATCGGCTACTGGAAAATCAAATTCAATTCCAATCATCAAGCCACTACCACGCACTTCTTTGATAGTATTTATTTCCATCAGCTTTGCCATTAGATGGCAGCCCAGATGTCCAGCATGTTTGACTAAGTCTTCATTTTCTATGACTTCTAGTACAGCAATGCCAGCAGCACAAGCTAGGTGATTGCCTCCAAAAGTAGTGCCGAGTAAACCGTATTGGGCTTTAAATTTGGGATGTAGTAACACACCGCCAATTGGGAAGCCATTGCCCATTCCTTTTGCCATTGTAATTAAATCGGGCTCAATATTAGCGTATTGGAAGGCAAAAAACTCACCACTTCTGCCGTAACCCGATTGAATTTCATCGAGAATTAAAGGGGTGTTATGCTTTCGACAAAGCCGCTGTAAGTCCTCCAGAAAAGCGGGTTTAGGTAGATGAATGCCTCCAATGCCTTGAATACCTTCGATAATGACTGCACAGACATCCCCTTTAGATAAACTTCGCTCAATGCCTTCCAATGTGTTGAGTTCGTGAAATTCTACTTCAAAGAGCTTATTGATAGGAGCTTTGGCTTTTTCATAATCTGTAACGTTGACCGCAGCAGAAGTACGTCCATGAAAGGCTTTGTTGAAAGCAATGATTTTGGTTCTTCCGCTCTGAAAAGATGCCATTTTTAAGGCATTTTCATTAGCTTCTGCTCCTGAGTTACATAAAAAAAGCTGGTAATCCTCGCAACCTGAAAGTTGACCGAGTAGGCTGGCTAATGTTTGCTGTAATGGATTCTGGACAGAGTTGGAGTAGAATGCTAGTTTGCTTAATTGCTGATTAATATGCGCCACAAAATGGGGATGACTATGACCAATCGATATGACTGCATGACCGCCGTATAAGTCTAAATATTCGTTATCGGCTACATCATAAACATAGCATCCTCTGCCGCTCACTGGTTCTACATCAAACAATGGATAAACGTCAAATAACTTCATGATTGTTCTTTTTTAAAATGCAATACTTTTCAAGCCTAGACCTGTTGTCTCAGGTAGTCCAAACATTAAATTCATATTTTGAACTGCTTGCCCCGATGCTCCCTTAAGCAAGTTATCAATGATGCTGATTATTAATGCTTTAGCTCCTTCTTTTTTTACATAAAGCAAACATTTGTTGGTATTAACGACTTGTTTCACATTTGGATTTTGAGTGGTAATGAAGGTAAATGGAGCATCTGCGTAGTAGGACTGGTAAGTCTCTAGCAATTCTGCTTCACTTTTCTCGATCTGTGTGTAAGCACTGACTAAAATTCCTCTTGAAAAATTACCACGCAATGGTAGAAAGTTAATCTCCTGATCGAAAGCAGGTTGTAATTGTTGTACGCTCTGCATTACTTCGTCAATATGCTGATGTCTAAAGGCTTTATAAACAGAAACATTATTGTTGCGCCAGCTAAAATGTGTAGTGGGACTAGGGTTTTGGCCAGCTCCTGTTGAGCCAGTGATGCCATGTAAATGCACTTCATTTTCTAGCCAACCCTTTGCTGCTAAAGGTAATAAAGCCAGTTGCATAGCTGTCGCAAAGCAACCCGGATTAGCTATTTTTTGTGCTTTTCTGATAACAGATTTATTGAGTTCAGGCAAACCATAAATAAAATTTTCAGCACTTTCTTTCAGGCGATAGTCTCTACTCAGATCAATTATTTTGATGTGGCTTGGTAAAGTATGTTGCGCTAAGAATAACCGAGATTTCTCATGCCCCGTGCAAAGAAAAAGGATATCAATATCCGTAGAAAATTGATCGCTAAAATATAAGTCAGTTTCTCCAATTAAGTCCGTATGTACTTGATGTATTGGATTGCCAGCATTACTGCTGCTATAAATAAAGTGAATTTTTACGTTAGGGTGATAAAGTAGTATTCTGATTAACTCCCCCGCTGTGTAACCTGCACCACCTATTATTCCTACTTTTAACATTGATAAATTGCTTTTATTTCCAATTTTAACAAATTTGAATGAAATACTTTATAATTTAATGAGGCTACATAGCGTAGATATTTTTAAATTTACGAAATAGAAAGTTACCACTAATTGATAGCTTTCGATAAAAAACTATAACAATGCGATATAACTACTTACTATTACTCTTTTTGACTGTCGGATGTATGCTCATTTTGCCAAGCTCCAATTTTGCGCAGCGCGGATTATTAAATAAAATAAAAAATAAGGCTGAGGATAAGCTGATTGAGAAAGTTTTTGGAGAAGGTTCTTCTTCTTCCTCAAATACGAACACCACTAACGGCAGCACTTACAATGGCTCAACTTCAGGCTACGATAAAGGCAAAAAATTGACGCCACCAGATGTGAGTAAACATATTAATGAAGCAGAGGCTGCTGTTTCTGCACAAAGCTACGCTGAAGCCAAATTTGCAATTCAGCAAGCCATGACGGGCGTGGAATTGGAAATCGGTTATGATATATTGGACAATGCACCCGAAAGCGTTGCAGGCATGACTTTCAATAAAGAAGAAGATCAGGTAGTCAGTTCAGGATATGGCTTTGTCGGATTAGTCATTGGTAGAAGATACGAGGGAAACAAAAAGGAAATGACTTTTCAAGTAATGAATAACAATGCAATGGCCAATCTATATTCGGGTATGCTAACAAATTCAAATTATTCAGATAATAGTGGTGAGCAGAAGACCATTAACTTAGAGGGAAATGAAGGGGTTTTACGATATGAAAGTGGTGGTTATGAACTTGGTGTACCTTTCGGGCAGACTTCCATATTGATACTATCTTATAAGGGTTTTAAAGATGAGGCTGAAGTGATGGAAGCAGCGAAAACTTTTAAGGTCAATGAGATCAAACGCCGATTAGGCGAGCAGTAAAAGATGCCATCACAGATCAATAAGTTATTCTGTCTGCGGCAAATAGGTATTGCCAGAATTGTTTGATGCTTAGAAGTAAGTAGATAAGTCGTAAGCACTGTGTCAATAAAAAAGAGAAAATCTAGAAGCCGTTAAATCCATTTCCTATCAAAGACAGCAAAGAAAAAAAGACAGCGTCAGTATTTTATCTGAAAAAACTATGTAACTTCTGGATCGAACTATTGATTCTTTAGGTAATTTGATGAATTCGAAGAATGCGAACTAAAGTGCGCATAAGTAATAGTTATACGAAACTTTGCAACGTATAACTAATATATTCGACAA
>CAYWKD010000031.1:0-45212 GCA_964458705.1 uncultured Saprospiraceae bacterium
GAACACTGGTTCAGTTTTAGTTACTAAACTTAACTTTTACATGAAAGCATACGTTTTTCCGGGGCAAGGGGCTCAATTTGAAGGTATGGGTAAGGATATGTTCGAGGCTTCCACACTCGCAAGAGAATTATTTACGGAAGCCAACGAAGTGCTGGGGTATGCAATCACTGATGCCATGTTTGAAGGAACAGCAGAAGAATTGAAGCAAACTAAAATTACACAGCCAGCTATTTTTTTGCATGCTGTCATCAGGGCAAAGATGGCTGGTAGCGACTTTCAGCCCGATTTTGTTGCTGGACATTCACTGGGTGAGTTCTCAGCACTTGTAGCTAGTCGAGCTCTTCGTTTTCAGGATGGCTTAAAGCTAGTCCAGCAGAGAGCTTTAGCGATGCAAAAAGCATGTGAAGCAGTTGAAAGTACAATGGCAGCTATTGTAGGTTTAGAAGACCAAATAGTGGAGCAGGTTTGTGCAACAATAACAGACGAAGTAGTGGTGGCAGCTAATTATAACTGTCCTGGTCAATTGGTTATTTCTGGCTCTACCAAAGGTGTGAATCAGGCTGTAGAGAAGCTGAAAGCTATAGGTGCAAAACGAGCGTTGTTGTTGGCAGTGGGTGGTGCATTTCATTCGCCTTTAATGCAGCCCGCCAAAGATGAACTGGCTGCGGCTATTGATGCGACTACAATAAATCAGCCGATCTGTCCTATTTATCAAAACGTGGATGCTAAGCCACAGACTGATCCTGAAAAAATTAAACAAAATTTAATAGACCAACTTGTTTCTCCTGTGCGTTGGACACAGACAATGAAAAATATGATTGCCGATGGAGCAACTGCGTTTGTGGAAGTGGGTGGAGCAGGCAAAGTGCTACGCGGTATGTTGAAGCGACTCGATAGAGCGTTTCCGAGTAGTACAATATAGCTCTTAGGAGCAATAGATACTTTTTTATAAGAGAGGAAAAATTCAAAGATATGAAGCAATTCATCAGACAACCTCAAGTAAAAAGCGGAACGGTACTTTTATCAGACCCATTTATGTGGGACTCAAACTTCAAGAGATCGGCTGTTTTGCTTTGTGAGCATAACGAAGAAGGTTCACTAGGTTTCATAATGAATAAACCGCTTAATATGCAAGTAGGTGAATTAATCGGAGATTTTCCCGAGTTCGGGTCAGAAGTCTTCTTCGGAGGACCTGTTCAAACAGATACCATTCACTACATTCATAATGTTGGAAATTTACTAGATGATAGTGTTAAGGTAGCTACTGGAGTTTACTGGGGAGGTGATTTTGATAAACTAAAGTTCTTGATTGATGCAGGGCTTGTTCAGTCTGAAAATGTTAGATTTTTTGTGGGCTACTCTGGATGGTCAGGCGGACAATTAAAGGAAGAAATGGATATAGGCTCTTGGGTAATTGCACCAATGGATGCTAATTATTTATTCAAGTCCAATCCAGAGTATCTCTGGCAGAAAGTAATGCGAAATAAAGGCGATACCTACTCGGTAATCGCTCAAATGCCAGATAGTTCCTCTTGGAACTAGGGGTAATGGATAGAGAGTAATAGATAGACTTTTAGAATGTTGAAGTTCCAGAAGTCTATCTATTACTTACTCAATTACAGTTCAATTGGCATCAACCGATAAATCATTCCTGGGTTTTCTACGGAGACGTAAACATACCCTTTCGGATCTACTTCTACACTTCTTACTCGACCAATATTTTTCATTAATAGTTCTTGACTCACTATTCTATCGCCCTCTACTTTGCAAAGGTTCAAGTATTTGTATCGTAAAGAACCCACTAGCAGATCTCCTTCCCAGCCCTTGTACTTATTCGACTTGACGAACGTCATGCCACAAGGAGCAATGGAAGGCACCCAATAATTGATAGGTTGCTCCATGCCATCCATTTTTGTTTTTTCTGTAAAGGTTGTACCATTATAGTTAATACCATAAGAAATGACTGGCCAGCCATAGTTTGCACCTTCTTGAATGATATTTACCTCATCCCCTCCTCTCGGTCCGTGTTCATGTTCCCATATCTCACCCGTTGCTGGATTCATTGCCAAACCTTGTGGATTGCGATGCCCAAAAGAGTAAATGCTTTCCTTTGCTCCAGCTTGTCCTACAAATGGATTGCTTTCTGGAATACTTCCGTCGTCCTTAATTCTATGAATTTTACCACAATCATTGGTTAAGTATTGTGGGTTATCATCTCTTTTGCCTCTATCTCCTACTGAGAAATAAAGGTAACCCTCTCGGTCAAACTCTATCCTACTTCCATAGTGGTGGCGTGTCTTGAGATAAGGTTCTGCAACAAAAATATCTTGTTGTTCCACGATTACTTTATCGCTTAGCTTTGCACGCATGATGGCTGTAGTGGCTAGCTTATTATCGGTAGGATGAGGTTTAGAATAAGAAAGATAAATAATGTTATTCATAGCGAAATTGGGGTGCAACTCTACATCTAGTAAACCGCCCTGACCATCAGAATTCACTTCAGGAACGCCATTTAGAACGATTTTGTGACCGTCTGTCTTCACGCGGTAAAGTGTTCCTGATTTTTCAGTGACTAGCATATCGCCATCAGGTAGAAACGTCATCCCCCACGGACTGTCCATTCTTGTAACGATTGTATCTAGCTCGAATGTTAGGGATGCAGTCATAAAAGTATCTGTTTCTAACTCATCATTTTGGAAAGAGTAGCGATCTACATTGCTAATACCCTCTAAGATGTAGTTGGTTAATTCTGCAATTTCATTATCTGTGAATGTTGTATCGTAGGCTGGCATTCCATCATCAGGATAACCATATTTGATAGCCTTGATAATGTCTGCTTTCGTTTTGCCATACTTCCACTTTCGATCCACAAAAGCCTGCATTTGTGCGCCATGACATCCTGCACAATAGTTGCTATAATTAGCCTCCACTTTTGTTACTTGATCGTTGGTTAGAATAGGTTGACCTTTAATATTATTTTCTTCTACCATCGTTTTGCTGCAAGCAAAAAGAAGAACAAACGCCAGCACAATGGATACTAATAGGAATTTATTTTTCATTATATGAATTATATTTTAGGTTCGTTAATAAATTACTTATTCATTTTTTGGGCATTCAAATGCTTCTAGTCTTGTGATGTTTCCCTCAAGGCTAAAACTCAAAGTCAAGCATTAACATTGTCCGTTGGGCTATGCCTGAAGAGGATCAGATGTTATCTGAATAAATCCTCAAAGTAAAAATACAAATAGACCATCAATAAAAATAATCTGATTTCAAGAATCGCTTTTTTTATTGTGTACAAATTGTAATAGGTTTTTACTCGTTACAGGATTCTAACCAAATTCTGAATCATCTTCACACCTAATTCTAACTGCTCCTTTGTGATAAATTCGTTTGCACGGTGCGCTTGAGCAATGGAGCCTGGCCCGCAGATGATGCTTTCGTAGCCAGCTTCTGCAAATTGTCCAGCTTCGGCACCATAAGAAACGGCATCTAACTGCTTATTGCTAGTCAATCGTTTCACCAAATCTACGATAGATTGATCGGCGTTCGTATCTAAAGGCGGCACTGGTGGGTGGTGCTGAGTAGTTTCTATTCTGAAACCAGCGAAAGTGCTTTTTAAGGCTTGTTCTCTGCTACTGCAATAAGCGCCAAACTCCTTGAGAATTTGGTGAACATTATCTTTGGGGATAGTGCGAACATCCCAATAAAAAGTTGCCTGATCGGCAATGACATTAGGCGCAATGCCAGCGTGTAGCATTCCCACATGCAAGGAGGAATGGGGAGGTGTGAAGCGATCGTCTATCCTTCCTGCTGCGATGAGTTCGTTCATTTTATGTTCCAACCATAGAATTAGTCGTGCTGATTCGTGGATGGCACTCACTTCTTGTTTGATACGACTGCTGTGTCCTGCCGAGCCATTTACCTTAGTTTCTAGCACACAAATTCCTTTTTGTCCAATAGTTGGAAGCATCACAGATGGCTCACCAATGATGGCATATTGAGGCTGTTCAGAATAAGTAGCTTGAATATCTTTAATCAAGTCTGGTGCTGCTAGACAGCCAACTTCTTCATCATAAGAGAAGGCGAAATAAATAGGTTTACTCAAGTCGGCTTTTGCCATTTCGGGTAAAGTAGCCAAGCAGCAAGCGAGAAATCCTTTCATGTCGCAGGCACCTCTGCCATAAAGTTTACCATCACCTCGATCTGTCAAAACAAATGGATTAGTATCCCATGCTTGACCTTCCACTGGCACAACATCAGTATGTCCAGAGAGTATAACACCACCATCCACCGCAGGCCCGATTCGGCAGTGTAGGGAGGCTTTTGTCCCTTCTTCATTGGGTACGAGCTTGGTTGAAATATCGTATTCTTCTATGTAATTTTTGATCCACTGAATGATGGTGAGATTGGACTCACCTCCTAAACATGGAAAAGATATTAATTTAGAAAGAATATCGGTTGCACTACTCATATATGGAAATATTTTATTCGTATAAATTTAAAGAATGAAGCAAGTTTTAATATCAACTTCTTTGAATAAGGTACACTGTGAAGCACTATTATTTAGCCCACGTATCACTACAAAATAGGTTATGATAAGTTTAAGATCGATGTTAATCACTGGCTCAGTGAAATATTCTACGCAAAATCAATACTAAAAAAGTAAGAAGAACTGTAGTAAAATGAAAGGGTCTGATCCGCATCTAACTTTTGATTTCGGCGGACAGGTAATCGCTTCGAAATGCCAAACCTTTTGTATGCCAAAACCGTTGTAGTACCCCGACAAAGTCGGACAGCGAGCTAAGTTTAAATAGATTATCTTTTCTTGCATGATTAAATACATCAATATTGAAGAAGCCTTAAAACTTCAACTGCCAATTATAGATGTTCGGTCGCCTCTTGAACATGAAAAAGGTCATATTCTAGGTGTCACAAATATTGCTTTATTCAGCGATGAAGAAAGAGCGCATGTAGGCACTGTTTATAAGCAACAATCAAAAGAAAAAGCGATTGAATTGGGTTACATTTATGTTAATCCTAAATTGGATCAATTTATTTTGGAGGCTGCCAAAGTCGCTCCAGATGGTGCTGTAATCATTCATTGCTGGAGAGGCGGAATGCGAAGTCAATCATTTGCAAAGCATTTGATGACCAATGGTTTTCGGGATGTTAGTGTGATTGAAGGTGGTTACAAAGCCTATAGAAATTATGTGTTGGATTATTTCAAAACCCCTTTTTCTCTTAAAATTATCGGTGGTTATACAGGTAGCGGCAAAACGGAAATACTTCAAGCGTTACAAAAAAAAGGTGAGCAGGTAGTAGATTTGGAGGGATTGGCACATCATAGAGGGTCTGCTTTTGGTGGTATTGGTCAAGGTGAGCAACCGACTGTAGAGCAGTTCGAGAATGATTTATTTACTCAATTTTCTAAACTAGATTTAAATAAGACGATATGGTTGGAGGACGAAAGTCAAAATATCGGAAAGGTGATTTTACCGACTTCATTGTTCAACCAAATGAGACAGGCCGATGTGCTATTTTTGGAAATTTCTAAGGAAGAGCGAGCCAAGCATCTTGTGAGCGGCTATGCCAATTGTGAAGATAAACTTTTGGAGGAAGGTATTAAAAGAATTGGTAAGCGATTGGGGGGGCTAAGGACTCAACAGGCGCTTGAATTTCTGGCGAACAAAAATTATTATGATGTTGCATTGATGGTGCTCAATTACTACGATAAGTATTACTTGCGTGGACTCCAGAAAAAACCAGCTTCGAGAATAAGAAAACTTAAATTAGCATCAACTGACCATCATCAAAACGCAAAAGACATATTGAGTTATATGAAAAAAGTTAAAGACATTCAACTCACCGCATACAGTCACGGGGCGGGATGTGGTTGTAAAATTTCACCTGCGCTATTATCTGAAATGCTCCATACAGACCAGCCTGAGGTGCTGGATAAGAAGATTATTGTTGGAAATAGCACCAGAGACGATGCAGCCGTTTACGATATGGGAGATGGCACAGGAATTATCTCAACTACAGATTTTTTTATGCCTATCGTGGATGACCCCTTTACTTTCGGACAAATAGCTGCAACCAATGCTATAAGCGATATTTTCGCAATGGGTGGGCAGCCCATTATGTCTATTGCTATTTTCGGTTGGCCGATAGACAAGCTTTCTGCTGATGTAGCTAGAGCGGTACTAGCTGGAGGTCGTGAGGTATGCTCTAGAGTGGGCAGTCCGCTAGTTGGAGGACATAGCATCGACAGTCCTGAGCCAATATTTGGTCTTGCGGTAACAGGTAAAATTGATTTGAAGCACCTCAAACGGAATAATTCTGCGACAGAGGGCTGCAAACTTTATCTTACTAAACCTTTGGGAGTGGGCATACTCACTACCGCAGAAAAACAAGGAAAAATAGAGGAAAAAGACAAACACATTGCGCCAAAATCAATGACAACCCTTAATTCTATCGGTTTTGAACTGGGGAAGATGGATGGTGTAAAAGCGATGACGGATGTTACAGGCTTTGGTCTTTTGGGTCACTTGGTAGAGATGTGCGAAGGAAGCCGACTTTCTGCGGAATTATATTTCGATAAAGTTCCTGTTTTTGAAGAGGTTTTTAAATACATAGAATTGTCTTGTATTCCAGGTGGAACAGTTAGGAATTGGAAGAGTTATGGTCATCATACCAGCTTAAAATCAGGGAGCTACAAAGAAATTCTTTGCGATCCACAGACTAGCGGTGGTTTGCTTATTGCCGTGGAAGACAAAGCAAGTCAGCAAGTTGAGCAGTTGCTAAAAGAAAATGGGCTTCAAGCAGTTTGTATAGGAGAAATGAAAGCACAAGAGAAGCTGCTCATAAACGTGATATAAAAACTAGTATAAAATATTGGCGAACTATTGTATGCCCGATCATTTCTACATTTTGCTAGGTCTCCATCCGAGCCGATCTATTTCTGATTTAGCAAGGAACATCAAAGCTAATTTCTCTAAATGGATTAATGACAACAAACTGCAAGCTATCGCTAAGACTGGCAAAGAGGAAATAAATTGAAAGTTAGTACTAAAGTCCAAATCTTACTAACTTTGTTACAATAAGAATGCTTACGTTAAAAAAAAATGAACAAATAAGATGAAGAATTTAATGACTGTTGTTTTCATTGTTGTTGGTTTTTGTAGTGCGGGTGTAGCACAAAACGACATCAATCTTGAAGATATTTGGAAAAATTATAAGTTCTATTCGCAAGGGGTGCCGGGCTTTAATTTTATGAATGATGGCAAGACTTACACGCGCAAGGAAGGAAACAAAATTCAACAGTATGATTTTACCTCTGGCAATTTTGTAGCTACTATTTTTGATCAGAATTTTGCTGATGCCTTACCTCCATTTGAGGCTTACAGTTTTAGTAATGATGAAAATAAAATTTTACTGGAAACACAACGAGCGAAAATATATCGCCACTCTAGCAGTGCTTACTTCTACGTTTGGGACAGAAATGAAAAAAAGTTAGCACCGCTTTTCGAGGAAGATAAGCAGATGTACGCTACGTTTAATCCGACAGCGGATAAAGTTGCCTATGTGTCGGGTAATAATTTGTACTACAAAGACTTAAACACTCAAGAGGTTACTCAAATTACTTACGATGGAGCGCATAATAAAATTATTAATGGTGCATCAGATTGGGTGTATGAAGAGGAATTTGTACTGGTTCGAGCTTTTGAATGGTCGCCAGATGGAAGTAAAATTGCGTTCTTACGCTTCGATGAAAGCGAGGTGAAAGAATTTACAATGCAGGTTTACAACGATGAATTATATCCTGAAAATGTAACCTTCAAATATCCCAAGGTAGGAGAAAATAATTCAGTTGTAACAGCTCATGTATATGATCTTGAAAACGGTAAAATCTCTAAAATGGACACAGGTCGAGAGAAAGATATTTATCTACCTAGAATCCGTTGGACAAAAGAGGGCGAATTATGTATTTTTAGAATGAATCGCCATCAAAATTATCTGGAGTTACTATTGGCTGACCCGAAGAGAGGTCGCTCCAAAGTTATGTTTGCGGAAAAAGAAGAAGCATACATCACGGAAGATTTACTAGATAATATCGTTTTCTTAGAAGATGGCAAGCACTTTGTGATGACAAGCGAGCGAGATGGTTATCATCATATTTACTTGCATGACATGAAAGGTCGTGAGAAAAGGCAACTGACAGAAGGCGACTGGGATATCACCGATTTTTATGGTGTAGATGAAAAAAACGAAGTGGTATTTTACCAAGCAGCCAAGGAAAACCCTATGCAAAAGCATGTTTATTCCGTTAATCTAAAAGGCAAAAAAGATGAGCAATTATCCAAAGAAGACGGGACAAATTCTGCTAATTTTAGTAGTACTTTCGATTACTATACCCTCTCTCACTCGACTATCAATACGCCGCCTGTTTATGCTGTTTACAATCGAGTAGGTAAATTGATGCGCGAATTAGAAGACAATGAAAAGATACAGCAACTGCAAAAAGAATACAAGGTCAGCCCCGTTGAGTTCTTTGATTTTGAAACAACTGAAGGAGTAACCTTGAACGGCTGGATGATAAAGCCACCTAACTTTAAAGAGAATAGAAAATATCCCGTTTTTATGTATTTGTATGGCGGACCTGGTAGCCAGCAAGTAGTGGATAGTTGGAAGGGGCAAAATTATTGGTGGTTTCAGATGTTGGCACAGCAGGGGTATATTGTAGCTTGCGTGGACAATAGAGGTACGGGTGCAAGAGGAGAAGCATTTAAAAAAATCACTTATCAGCGATTAGGGTATTACGAAACTATCGACCAAATCGAAGCTGCAAAATACCTTGGAGGCTTAAAATATACAGACGCTAACCGAATTGGTATTTTTGGCTGGAGCTATGGGGGGTATATGTCTTCGCTTTGCCTACTAAAAGGTAATGATGTATTCAAAGCTGCAATTGCTGTTGCGCCAGTAACGAGTTGGAAGTGGTACGACACGATTTATACTGAGCGATTTATGCGGACTTTAAAAGAGAATCCAGAAGGGTACAAGAATAATTCACCCGTTTATTTTGCGGATCGCTTGAAAGGAAATTATTTACTGGTACACGGCATCGCTGATGACAATGTACATTATCAGCATACAGTGGAAATGACCAATGCGCTCATCCGTGCCAATAAGCAATTTGATAGCTACGCCTATCCTAACCGAAATCATGGTATCTATGGTGATAATGCCCGTTTGCATCTTTATACAAAGATGACGAGTTTTTTAAATGACAAGTTGATGAATGATACATCAGTTGTGGGCAGCACTAGACCTTAACAAGAACAAAAATAGCTAGAACAGTGCCTTGTGTGAAGGAGTCTATCTTCAAGCAAGGCGCTTCAAAACTTCGTTTTACTATCCTTCAAAATGAAAGGACAATGTAAACGTCCTAGAAAGAATTTTCTCTAGTACGGTAGATTCTTCCAGCCCATTGTCATAGATCAGGATATTATTCATGCCAAAAGAGACTTTAAACTCTGGGGAGAAAATAAAATAAGGAAAGAAAAATTGCGCGCCAAAACCTGATTCTACACTAAAATCAGTTGGCGAAACTTTTACCAATTCATCTGCTTGGCGCGTTCGCGAATCACTAGCCACATCGAAGCCGTATTTGACTCCTGCGACTACAAATAGGCGCATATCATTATAGGGTTTGGATTTGTAGCGTACATGAAAAGGAATTTCTACAAATACTGATTCTATTCTTCTTCTGCTCAAATCATTCACGCGACTGTCTCTACTGTATTCAATATTGCGTTCTGCAAAGGAAAGGGTAGGGAGGAGGCGCAGATCAAAATCTTGTCCTATTTTTAAGTTAGTAACAATACCCAAGTTGAAACCCGGACCGCCAACTGATTCAATACCAATAATGCTATCACTCTGTAGGAAGCCCTTGGAGCGAAATGGACGGAAGTCAGAAGAATTATAAGCCAATGTGATACCAAAATAATAAGGTTTCAATTGGAAGTCCAAAAAATTGTAATTGCCTCGGCTGCTTTGTGCTTGTGAAGTAGCAGTAGTTAGCACCAATATTCCAAAAAATAAGCAAAATAGAACAAAAAGTTTTCTCACGTTCATTGTTTATACTAACTCTTTGACAACTATCAAGCCAAAGAATATTTAAGATTTAAGTCCTGTATAGATTGAACTAATTCCAAAAGTGAGGAGCTGCTGCTTGTTTTGCTGAAAGCCCGTTTTTTCCATCACTTGAATAAATTTCTTTCCATCAGGAAATGCTTGAACCGATTCATATAAGTAGCGATAAGCCTTTGGGTCTTTAGAAGTCATCTTCCCAATGAAGGGAAGTATATTTTTGAAATAAAACTGAAATAATTGTTTTAATGGAAAAACTTTCGGCTTGGAAAACTCAAGCACTACTAATTGACCATTTGGCTTTAATACGCGCTGAATTTCAGCCATTCCAGCCCTTAAATTTTCAAAATTGCGCACGCCAAATGCAACGGTTACAGCATCAAAAGTATTGTCTGCGAATGGCAAATTCTCAGCATCACCACTAATGAGTTCTACTGTTGCTGTAAGTTCTTGTGCTTTTACTTTTTTTCTACCAATGTCTAACATCTCTACTGCAATATCCAGACCGATTACTTTTTCAGGTTTTAATTTTTTAGCTATTGCAATGGCTACGTCTGCCGTGCCTGTTGCAACATCTAAAATTTGCTGAGGCTTTTTTTCTTCCAATGCTCGAATTGCTTTTTTTCGCCAATTCTTATCAATACCTAATGAGAGAAAGTGATTCAAAAAATCATAATAAGGTGCAATGTTATTAAACATTCTCGACACCTGTTCCTTCTTGCTGTCCTGTTCGCCTTCGTAGGGCTTTACTGTTTCTTGCATTTGAATTTATTTGTTCACTAATAAGTCAGAATGGCGGCAAAGGGTTTAACGCAATTTATGAATTAGAATCAAAGGGCTACTAAATTTTCAGTAGTTTGACAATTTTGCAGCTAGCATCCAAAAATAAAAATAGGCATGTCAGGCTACGGATTTTAAATAAATTTACTTATTCCAAGTCTCAGGTGATGCTCTCCACGCCCTCAAAGTGGCATAGTCGTCTTGAGAAATATATTTCTGCTGTATGGCCACATTGAGTAGTGCTTCATAATTGCTAAGGGTAGCAAAAGGACAATTAGCAGCTTCAAAGGCTTGCTGTGCTTTATCAAAACTGTAAGAGAAAATTGCGATGACTCCCATTACTTCTGCTCCTGCTTCTCTAAGGGCGTCCACTGCTTTTAGGCTACTGCCACCAGTCGAAATTAAATCTTCTACCACTAGCACTTTTTGGTTAGCTTCTAATTTTCCTTCAATTTGATTTTTTCTGCCGTGTTCTTTCGCTTTTGATCGCACATAAATAAAAGGTTGATTCAATTCATAAGCGAGCAATGCGCCATGTGGGATACCTGCTGTTGCTACTCCTGCAATTACTTCAAAATCGAAGGAACTAGTCAGCTCAACGAAAGCCGTTACAATTTCCTTGCGAACATCAGGGTAGGAAAGCGTCAGGCGATTGTCGCAATAAATAGGTGATTTTATACCCGATGCCCAAGTGAAAGGATTTTGTGGACTTAGTTTTATTGCATTAATTTGTAATAGTCGTTTTGCTATATGGCTAGAATAATTCACTTTTGTAAATGATTTTTAGTTTAATTCTTGCAGCCAATGTACGAAGTTTACATCAATGAAACACCATTAAGACTAGTTTCAAACCAAGAAATCAATAGTAATGATGCCAATGACGAACGCCATTTAGTCGCTCGTTATTTAAGTAAAAAAAAGTCTTTGCTTCAATATGTGGATATGTTGGAAAAGTCTCAACGTTTTGACTCTGTAACACTTTTTGCTGATAATCTTACTTGTTTGATAGAAGACTTTGAGTCGCTTTTCAAAATAGTGGAAGCAAGTGGAGGCTTAGTTTTCAGCAAGGAATCAAAAGCGTTAGTCATCTTTCGCAGGGGCTTCTGGGATTTGCCAAAAGGTAAAATTGATGAGGGCGAAACGAAAGAGCAGGCAGCCATCAGAGAGGTGCAAGAGGAAACAGGGTTGAAATCCTTGAAGTTAGGCGATTTTCTTTGCGAGACTAAACATACTTATCGAGATAAAAAAAATCGTAGGTGTATTAAATTGACTTATTGGTATAGAATGACCACTACTGATATTGATTTGACTCCTCAAACAGAGGAAGACATCGAGCAGGCAATTTGGGTAGATTTAAAAGAATTTCTAACGCAGCAACCCAAAATTTACAGCAATATTTTAAAAGTAATTAGAGCTTAAAAAATGAAGTTAAATTTGTTAGCATTTGGTATTGCCAAAGATATTGTAAGTAGTAATGCTTTAGAAATAGAACTAAAAGAAGGAGCTTCTGTGGCTGAATTAAAAACACAACTTTACACTAAATTCCCTGCGTTTAGGGAATTGCGCTCTCTTGCAATTGCCGTAAATCAAGCCTATCAAAATGACGACTACTTGCTTTCTGCAAGTGATGAAGTTGTCATTATTCCACCAGTTAGTGGTGGTTAGACTCGATTATTCCATGTAAATGATAGCATATCTATTATCTGAATACCAACTACCAAAACGAAGTTCAATAATTTCTACCAAAAGCATTAGAAATATTACCAATTACAATCAAATAATGCTATCTTTGCAATCCTTTTAGAAACAATGAATTAAACTTAGAATTATGTTTGCAATAGTCTCTATTGCTGGTCAACAATTTAAGGTTGAGAAAGGCGACGAAATTTTCGTCCACCAGCTAGCGGCAGAAGAAGGAGCAGAAATATCCTTTGACCAAGTACATTTGATTGATAATGAAGAAGATATACGTATTGGAAGACCTACTATTGATTCAGCAAAAGTTAGTGCAACAGTGCTGGAGCATTTGAAAGGAGACAAAGTTATCATCTTCAAAAAGAAACGTAGAAAGGGGTATGTTCGTAAGAAAGGACACCGCCAGCGTTTCACTAAGTTGAAAATTGACGCTATTGTAGGATAGTAACGCCATAAAAATCAGGTCAAACAAGCTACATTCATTAAAATTGTGTATTGTTTCAATTGATTAGAGAAACAGCATATCAAAAAATAATTAGAAGTCATGGCACACAAAAAGGGAGTTGGTAGTTCGGATAATGGACGCGACAGTAAGAGCAAACGCTTAGGTGTCAAAATCTATGGAGGACAAACTGCCAAAGCAGGAAATATCATCGTGCGTCAGCGAGGAACAAAATTTCATGCTGGAGAGAACACCTATCTAGGTAAAGATTTCACTATTCATGCGAAAGTGGAAGGTAAGGTATTTTTCAAAAAGCGTCAGTCGAATCGTACTTATGTTAATATTATTCCAGACTTGCAGGAAACAGCTGAAACTATAAGCCCTATGCCAATCGCAAAGTCTGAGCCTTTAGTAGAACAGGAAACAGCAAAGCTAGAAAAGGTAGAAGCAACTTCTGAAACTGATCTAGCAGAAGCAAATTCAACAGCAGAAATTGAGTCAACTGCAATGGTTGCTGAAGAAACTGCAGAGGTTGTGGAGACTGTTACAGAAGAAGTAGAGGCGACAGAATCAATAGCAGAAGACGATCTGACTAAAATAGAAGGTATCGGTCCTAAGATTTCGGGGTTGTTAAAAGAAGCTGGTATCAAAACATTTGCTCAATTAGCAGAGACGGAGGCTGATAAGATCAGAGAAATATTAGCTGATGCGGGCAACCGTTATAAATCTCACGATCCAACAACTTGGTCTAAGCAATCAAGTATGGCAGCAACGGGTCAGTGGGAAGAATTAAAAGCATATCAAGATACTTTGGATGGTGGTAAAGAGCCAGCTGAATAAGCTATGTCAAAAAAAGATACAAATATAAATCGTCTGTTAGCTTGGTGCTGTCAGACGATTTTTTATTTAGTCAATTTTATTGCTCATTTATAAAGTCTTCAAATACTCAATAACTGCTTTACGTTCCTTGCTTTCAAGGTTATCCCCAAAATAGTGCCCCATATTGCCATATCCGGATATAGTGGTGTCGTAAGTATCTTTACCACTTCCACTATTTTTTTCTTCATAGTTCCAACCCAATTTGCTTTCATCAAAATCGTAATTACTTAAATCTCGTTTCCAGTAAGTTGGACGACTGTCACTGTTTAGTAAAGCGTCAATCGTTGGTACAGCGCCATTGTGTAAGTATGGAGCAGTTGCCCAAATACCATCCAATGGAGGCGCAACATATCCCATGTAGGGTGCCAACTTGGATTGAGGTTCGGAGGTGGCAAACCAACTTTTATTATACCAATCAGTAATACCTGATTTCGTGGCATAGGTAGCATAGTACGGATCAGTTTTTATTAAATTTAGCGAAACAACTTTATTGGGGTAGGTTTCTTCTTCGCCATAAGTACCATGACATTTGCTGCAATTCGTTTCAAATAGGGACTTCCCTTCTGTTGCTAATGCTTGATTGATTTCGTAAGGATAAGCAGGCGGTTCTAATGAGTTGAGCCAAGCCAATACATCTACAAAATTTTCTTGAACAGATCGTGCGTGTGTGCTATCGGGGCTACCCAATACAGAAGCCTGCATCAATAACTTCGTGAAATCTCCTTGACCAACTCCAGTATAATAAAGTGCATTTTTTTTCTTTACGTTCCAGAGAGGTGGTACGTCAGAACCTAAGTTATATTCATACACCTCATAAAGCGGTTCTTCTTCATAAGTCAGATCGGTTGGATTGCGATGCTTCATGCAGGCTTCCGCTAGTCTCGCTGCTGGGTTAGGCCCGATCTGCTGTGTCTCGATAGCATCAGTAGTAGCAGCAAAGAATTTAGAAAAATCTTCATAAGCAGCCCATTCTTGAGCATCTTTACCATATTTGACTTTCATAAAAGCATTCGTTCCTTTAGCGAAAGCCCCCAAGTTGGCAGTGAAATCGGAAGCATAATTTCCTACACCAAGCACTATTTTATTATCAATAGTGGCTGCATGACAGGAAAAACAGTTGCCCGACACTACTTCTACACCATTTGGTGCTTCAAAAACATTCATTAGAAAAGGCACTTCTTGGTTAAGTTCATTTTTGGTGGGATATAATTTAGATAAGCGCTTACTACGTTTTTTAAATACTTCATAAGGAATGCCTGTTCCTACATAGTCTCCTGTCAAAACATACTCTAGTCCTGCTTCGGGGTCGCCTCCCACGGACTGTTGTGAAGATGGAATTACTTGGACTTTCCAGTCCGTATTTGTGTTCAACGCTGGTAATGATTTATAAGAGTGGCATGCACCTAACGTCGCTAAAATAAGTATGCCGACTAACCATTTTTTCTTCATTTATGTGATCTTAATTTCAATGTTAACCAATTTGGACGTATTCTGTTTCAATTTTTCCTGAAAGTTTGAACATTGCTTTTAGCCTCACGTTCTATCGCCATGAGAAAGAAAATGACAACTGAAATGAAAATACTCCTTCTAACAATTTTGGCACTAATATCTTGCGATAAAATTTTTGGGCAAAAAGTGCTTAGTGAAAATCAAATAATACTTCTTGACAGTATCGCTTTGCAGGATGTACCCGAAAATGCACCAGGAATTGCTACTGCGATTATCCAAGATGGAATAGTTATTTATGAAAAGTATGCAGGATTGGCAGATTTATCTGATAGCACACTCATCAGAAATACTACACGGTTCAATATCGCTTCTAATGGTAAACAATTTACTGCATTAGCTATCCTGACCTTAATTGATAACAATGAATTAGAATTATCTGACGATATTAGAAAGTGGTTTCCTAATTTATATCCTAATATCAAAGAGAAAATCACAGTCCAAAGTTTACTAAATCACACAAGTGGTGTAAGAGATTGTTACGATTTATGGTCATTACAAGGATACACTTGGTGGGAAAAGTCGTTCGATAATAATGATGTATTGAGTTTAATAGAGAAACAAACTGACTTGAACTTTAAACTAGATACAGATTATCTATACAGCAACACGAATTACATTTTGTTAGCACTAATTATAGAAAAAGTCTCAAAGAAAACATTCGTTGAATACACTAATGAAATGTTCAGACAACTAAATATGCCAAACACTTCTTTTGAAAGCGATTACACAAAAATAAGGGGACAGATTGCCAGAGCTTATTTCAATTTTGGCACTTGGACTACCTACGATTGGATTTGGAATGTAGTGGGTGATGGCAATATTTTCTCGACCTTAGAAGACCAAATCCAATGGGAAAAATTAGTGCAAGGAAAAGGTAAGACAACTTTCAACAGAGCAATCATTTCACAAAGCCAACAAACTATTGAAAAGTCAAAATTTAAAAATTATGGTTACGGTCTTGAATTTGGTGAGTACAAGAATTTGGGATATAAATTTCACGAAGGAGCAACTGGTGCTTGGAAAGCAACGGTAATTAGGTTTCCCGAGAGAAATATTTCTATGTTGACTCTAACAAATACAGGCAAATCAATTCCCGCTAGTCAGACAAGGCAAATGGCAGATGTTGTTTTAAACTTGAAGTCCGCAGAAACGTACCTTGTAACTAAGCCAATACGGATTGGTAAATATGTAAGTGAAAATGAAATTTTAGGAACATACCTAACAGAGAGCGACTTTGCGTTTACATTTGAAAAGAATAACAATAAATTATTTTTGAAAAGAGTGGGCAGAAATGATGTTGAACTAGAACGTGAAGCAGATAATATATTTCATCAAAAATATGACCCAGATTTTAAGCAAGAATTTACGACAAATTCAAAAGGCGAATTTCAAGTGACAGCTTACTATGTAAATCATTCACCTTATTCATTGACAAAAGCAGAAAAACTTGAAAATGATTTTAACTTCAAATCTTTAGACGGAATTTATCATAACTCTGAAACAAACACCTCAATTGCTTTAAAACACCTTGATGGTGTTAATTACGAAGTTGCATTTCGGACGGATTACACAACTAATGGTCTTTTGGTATCCAAAAACAAATTGCTTGTTGATTTTTACAGTATAGAATTTCGAGACGAAAATTTAATGCTAAACGGAGAAAGGATAAAACAAGTGAGATATAATCGAAATTAAAAAGTACAGCATACAATATCTGCCATAATCAGACTGGGGTTATGGTGCTTAAATTAAAACTTAAAGCATCCCCAACCGCTGATACAGCGGATTGTTGTATCGCCATAAAATTCATTTATGAAGCAGCAATATAAAATCCTTAGGCTTATACTAGGAGATCAACTGAATATTCAGCACAGTTGGTATAAAGAGACTTCATCGGATACCCTTTACGTAATGATGGAGGTACTTTCGGAGACTAACTATGTACGTCATCACGTACAAAAAATTACTGGTTTCTTTTTGGCGATGCGTGCCTTTTCCAATCAATTAAAAGCGGATGGGCACGAAGTATGCTATATGGCACTTGACGCTGATGAAAATGAGCAAACCTTTGCTGCAAACATTAAAAAGATAGTTGAGCAGTATCAAATTGAATATTTTGAATATCAATTGCCTGATGAATATCGCTTAGATCAACATTTAAAAGAACTTTGTGAAACATTAACTATTGAAACGAAGGCGGTAGATACCGAGCATTTTATGGTAGATCGTGGCTTTGTAGCAGATCTATTTGCAAAGAAAAAACGATATTTACTAGAGTCTTTTTATCGCAATGTGAGAAAACAATACCAAATCATGATGGAAGATGATGGCAAGACCCCTCTCACAGGGCAATGGAACTACGACAAAAATAACCGAAATAAATATCCAGAAAACATTGAAATTCCTGCTGTGCCTTCATTTGAGCAAGATGCAACGTCAATTTTACAACTCCTTGAAGCTAAACAAGTTAAAACCATCGGTAATATTGATGCGGCTCATTTTGATTGTCCAATTACGAGAGCGGAGGCATTAGACTTGCTAAAGCATTTCAACGAGCAGCGACTTCAACATTTTGGTGATTATCAAGATGCTATGAGTGATAGGCATTGGTTGGGCTTTCATTCACGCTTGTCTTTCGTTCTGAATGTGAAGTTGATCTCACCATTAGAAGTAGTGAATGCCACTATTGAGTATTGGCAGCAGCATCAAGCAGCTATTGACATATCGCAGGTAGAAGGTTTTGTTCGACAAATCATCGGGTGGAGAGAATATATGCGCGGTATTTATTGGGCTAAGATGCCAGAGTATGCTCAACTCAATCACTTTAATCATCAAGCGGCACTACCGAAATTTTACTGGACTGGCGATACCAAAATGAAGTGCCTAAGTCATGCCATTCGGCAGAGTTTGGATTATGCCTATGCTCATCATATTCAACGATTAATGCTGACAGGGAATTTTGCGTTGTTGCTGGGTGTTCATCCCGATGAAGTAGATGCTTGGTATTTAGGGATTTATATGGATGCTTTAGAATGGGTTGAAATCACTAATACGCGCGGAATGAGTCAGTATGCAGATGGAGGCATTGTAGGTACTAAACCTTACGTCTCTAGTGCTAATTATATTGATAAGATGAGCGACTATTGTAAAAATTGCTACTACGACAAAAAGAAAAAGTACGGTGAAAAGGCCTGTCCGTTCAACAGCCTCTACTGGGACTTTTATGACCGAAATTCAGACAAATTATCTAGAGTACCTCGTATTAATATGATGCTAGGAACTTGGAACAAGATGAATGTAGCGGATAAAACAGCAATCTTAGAGCAAGCAGCCTATTACAAAAGTCATACAGATGAGTTGTAGTTATCATACTAATTAGTGTGAAAGTCCAAATCTGCATAACTATTTATTAATCTTCAAACAGGTGCTTTATAACTCAACAATCCTCCTAAAATCATCGAAAAATCCTACAATTTTCTTATCTTTGTAAAGATATAGACTAAGCAACTGAAGTCTCTTGAAAAGAAAATAGTTTCATTTGTGCTCGACATATAGATTGATGCTTCGATCAACTCATTTTGGAGCTACACTTCTATTGAATATGCGCTTTCAGTTTCAATAAGTCAGTTAAACAAAACCGTAGGATAAAAGATACATATGGCAATAAATCAGCGGATCGTACCGATCAATATTGAAGAAGAAATGAAATCCGCCTACATTGATTATTCAATGTCGGTAATCGTATCCAGAGCCTTACCTGATGTGCGAGATGGCCTGAAGCCAGTGCATAGAAGAGTGCTATACGGTATGGAAGGTTTAGGATTGAGTTACAATAAATCGCACAAGAAATCGGCACGTATTGTAGGAGAAGTGCTGGGTAAGTATCACCCGCATGGCGACACCTCAGTTTATGATTCTATGGTGCGTATGGCACAGGACTGGTCGCTGCGTTATCCTCTAGTAGATGGACAAGGGAACTTTGGCTCAATGGATGGCGATTCGCCTGCAGCAATGCGATATACTGAGGCGAGAATGCGCCAGATAACGGATGAGATATTGAGCGATATTAGAAAAGATACAGTTGATTTTGCCCTCAATTTCGATGATACGCTGGAAGAACCCACCGTTTTACCTACCAAAATACCTAATCTACTAATCAATGGTGCATCGGGTATTGCAGTGGGTATGGCAACAAATATGCTGCCACATAACCTAAGTGAGGTAGTAGATGGCATTACAGCTACAGTAGATAATCCAGAGGTTACCATTCCTGAGTTGATGCAATACATTAAAGCTCCTGACTTTCCGACGGGTGGCACAATTTATGGCTATGACGGTGTTAAGCAAGCCTTTGAAACGGGAAGGGGTAAAGTAGTAGTGAGAGGTAAGGCAAGGATTGAAACAAACGGCAATAAAGAAACTATTATCATTAATGAGATACCTTATCAAGTCAATAAAGCACATCTAGTAGCCAAAATTGGTGATTTGGTTAATGAAAAAAAGATAGAAGGAATTTCTGCCATCCGAGACGAATCAGACAGAAGGGGGCTGAGAATTGTAGTAGAAGTAAAACGCGATGCCATGGCGAACGTGGTATTGAGCAAACTCTACAAATTCACTGCACTGCAAACTTCCTATGGCGTCAACAACGTTGCGTTGGTGGATGGACGACCAATGACACTGAACTTAAAAGATATTATTGAGGAGTTCATTAAGTTTCGTCAAGAAGTTATTATTCGCCGTACCAAATACGATCTTGCAAAAGCAGTACAGCGCGCGCACATTCTAGTCGGTCTTTTGATTGCATTAGATTATATCGATGCCGTAATTGCGCTGATTCGCAATTCAAAAACAGTAGAAGAAGCGAGAGAAGGTCTAAAAAAAGGTGCTTTTATTGATGACTTAGACGAGTTTTGGTTGAAGTTTAAAGACTTAATAGAACTAGCATCAGTAGAAGGAATTGAAACACACGAAGTAGAGGAAGGTAGTGTGCTTTCCGAAGCTCAAGCAAGAGCTATATTGGATATGCGCTTGCAGAAGTTGACTGGCTTGGAGCGCGATAAAGTAAGAGCAGAATATGATGAATTGCAAAAGTTGATTGAGCAGTTGAACGCTATTCTGAATGAGGAAGGTCTGCAAAAAAATATCATCAAAGAAGAGTTACAAGAAGTAAAAGAGAAATTTGGAGATGAGCGCAGAACTGACATTACTTACGCAGATGGAGAAATCAGTATAGAGGATTTAATTGCGGACGAGCAAGTTGTTATTACCATTTCTCATTTGGGCTATATCAAACGGACACCAATTACAGAGTACAAAACTCAGAGTCGAGGTGGACGAGGTGCAAAAGGAAGCAAAACTAGAGACGCTGACTTCATTGAACATTTGTTTACTGCAAGTACGCACAACTATTTACTGCTATTTACAGAACAAGGAAAGTGCTACTGGTTGAGAGTATTTGAAATTCCAGAGGCCAGCCGAACGGCAAGTGGTCGAGTGATTCAGAATATTCTTGAAATGCCCAAGGATGATAATGTCAAAGCCTACATCAAAATTCAAGACTTGAATGATGAAACATTCTTACAGCACAATTTTATCATATTTTGTACCAAGAAGGGCTTGGTGAAAAAAACACAAGTAGATGCCTTTTCAAGGCCTAGAGTTGGAGGAATTATTGCCTTAAATATTAATGAAGACGATCAACTATTGGAAGCTAAACTGACAGATGGCAATAGCGAAATCTTTATTGCTAATCGTTCAGGAAACGCTATTCGATTCCATGAAAGCAACGTTCGTTCAATGGGTAGAACGGCTACTGGTGTGAGAGGAATTGCACTGGATGCTTCCATAAAAGACGAAGCGGTTGGAATGGTCGTGATTAGTGAAGAGGACAAAGAGCATTACGCCATCTTTGTAGTCTCCGAAAAAGGGAATGGCAAACGATCAGATATTGAAGACTATCGAATGACGAATCGGGGTGGTAAAGGAGTGAAAACGATGCAGATCACTGAAAAAACGGGTGAAGTCATTACCATCAAAGCAGTTTATGAGAAGGACGATTTAATGATAACAAATCGTTCAGGCATTATTATTCGTATTCCCGTTAGTGACGTTCGCATCATGGGTAGAGCAACACAAGGTGTGAGAGTTATTCGCTTGGATGATGGAGATGAGATTGCAGATATAGCCGTGGTTCGTTACGATCCAGAGTTAGAAAATGATGATTTAATAGAAGATATAGAAATAGAAGAAAACTGGGAGGAATAGATACGAGAAGAAATGATTTTGGAAATTTTCTAGCAAAATTCATCTCGATAAATAATTTTTCATGTTTTAACAGTTCGTAAATACCAATTTAACACTTTATCTTCGTCTAATAAAGTAAGACAATAAATTAAGGGAAAAAACCTGTCAACATGACGGGTCAATTATTTAGAAAAGTAAATTTTATATTTGTTATGAAACGATTATCAGTATTATTTTTTTCACTACTAGTTGTATTATCCACTTTTGCACAGGATGGTAAGAAAGCATTTAAAACTGCATCAAAAGCTTTATCCAGCTTCAACATGGGAGGCGGCACAGATGAAGAACAATTAAAAGAAGCAATTGCTGCAATTGAGGAAGCTATGCAGAGTAGTGAGTATCAAAATGACTCAAAAGCTTGGTCAACAAGAGGTGAAATCTACAATGCCGTTGTTACTCAGCACATGACAGCAATGTTCATAAATGAAAATCACGAAATTATAGATGTAGAGGCTCCATTTAAGGCTTATGAATCTTATAAGAAAGCCTTAGCATTAGCTGAGAAAAAATGGGAACAACGCAATGCGTTGAAAGGCTTGTCAGAGTCTGTTACAAACTTGAATAGTGTTGGAGTAACATACTACGACGCCCAAGAATATGGCAAGGCTTACAAAGCGTTCAATTCCATGTTAGAAATCCATGATTTACTCAAAGAGAATGGAGAAAAAAGTACACTTGATGAACCAGATAATTACAACAATCAGTTGTATATCACAGGTTTAGCAGCATTTTATGGAAATGACCTAGAGGCAGCAGAACCTCTTTTCACAGAGCTGAAAGATAATGGGTTTGAGGAAGCAGCAGTATATGATGCTCTGTATAAAATCAATGTAGATTCAAATCCAAATGAAGCCGTAAAATATTTAGAACAAGGTCGTGAGAAGTTTCCAGAAGAAACGTCTCTATTGTTTACAGAAATCAATCATTACCTTAAAGCAGGTAAGATGGATGTGCTGGAGACAAAGCTAAAAGAAGCAATCAAAGTAGAGCCTGAAAATTATGCTTTGTACTACACATTAGCAAGAGTTTATGTAGATGCTTCGGCAGCTACCGAAGATGAAGTAGCTAAAGAAGACTACTTCAATAAAACATTAGAACAGTATAATGCTGCATTAAAAGTGAAGCCAGATTTCTACGAGGCAGTTTATGGAATTGGTGAGTTGTATTACAACAAAGCAGCAATTATTTCTCAAGCTATGCAGGAGTTAGGCAATAGTTCGGCAGAGCTTAAGAAGTATGATGAAATGAAGCTTCAAATGGAAGCTGAGTTTGATAAAGCTTTACCTTACTTTAAAGAGTCAGAAAAAATGAATCCTAATGACGTGAATACTCTAGTCGCTTTATCCGAGATTTACGCTAGAAAGAATGATTTTGAAATGGTGAGTGAATTTAAAGTTCGTCTGGAAAAAGCGCAAGCTGGTGAAGAAAATGAATCTTACTTTAAGAATAACTAGAATGAACTGTGCACGGGATTATACTTCTATTCCTGTCAAGAGTGTAGTTAATTGAATTTTAAAAGAGGAAATGTTTGAAACAAAACATTTCCTCTTCTTATTTCTTCGATTACAAACAATTTTAATCTATATATCAATCATGAATCAGCATTATTCTAGCTATCTATTTATTTATGGTACGCTCATGCAAAATATAAGTTCCAATATTGCGAGGTATCTCAAAGCAAACAGCAGGTTGGTAGGGAATGGTCAAATGCAGGGAAAATTATATGATTTAGGACAATACCCCGGTGCTGTCTATAGCAGCAAAGCAAAGAGTTGGATTAAAGGTCAAGTAATTGAGTTAGAAGAAACTGCTTCAATGCTTTCCAGACTAGATGATTATGAAGGGGAGGAGTACGATCGCAAAGTTGTACCTATTCATTTAAGTAATGAGGTTTATTGTTGTTGGGTTTATTTGTATCGCTTTAATATAGATGGCTTCATAGAAATTGAGATAGGTGATTATTTAAACTACAGCCAGCATAATCACCAGCACCAAGACTTTATTCGTTCCGTTTAGATGATGGTGGACATACTTTGGTCTAGGCTACTATTATTCTGCTTAAATTCTCCATCTGCAATGTAAGATGCAATAATGTCGCCCACTTCTGCAGAACTCAGCTTAGAGCTTAAATTCAAATCAGGTGTGCCGATTCCTCGCTTCAGTACTTTTGTTACAGCACTTCTGATCGCCTTAGCCTCTTCTCGCATCTCGAAGTAATCCAACATCATAGAAGCAGAGAGAATATTGGCAATAGGATTGGCGTAAACACGTTCCATTTTTTCGGGATAGGCACTATGTATGGGTTCAAAAACAGCATGTTGATTACCAAAAGAACCCGAAGGAATTAGCTGAACAGAACCCGTGATGACACCTGCCGCATCTGAGAGTATATCGCCAAAAAGATTAGAAGTCAAAATAACATCGTACTGACTAGGCGCTAAAGTCATGTCAGCTACGGCATGATCTATGAATTTTGTTTTTAGAGTTACCAAAGGATAATACTTGGCTACCTCATGCACTACCTCTCGCCAAAGCCTTGAAGTTTCTAGTACATTAGCTTTGTCAACGAGTGTAACTATTTTCTTTCTGTTGAGAGCTGCCTCGAATGCTCGCTTTGCAATTCTTACAATTTCTTCTTTAGTATAAAAGCATTGATCGAAAGCGGCGGTGAATTTGGAGGTTCTTCCCTTTTCGCCATAATACAAGCCACTTGAGAGTTCTCTGAAGATAACAATATCGACTTTTTTAATAATTTCTTCCTTCAATGGCGAAATGTGCAATAATCGTGGAAAAGTTCTAACAGGACGAATGTTACAGTAGAGCCCAAGTGCTTTTCTGAGTCTTAATAAGCCTTCATCAGGGGTGTTTCTATTCGTCCAATCATTATCATATTTTGGATGTCCTACCGCTCCAATAATAGTAGCATCTGAATTTTGGCAAGTTTCAAGCGTGAAATCGGGCAAGGCATCGCCAAATTGCTTGATCGCACTTGCTCCTATTGAAGTGTAGCAGTAATCAAATTGATGATCGTAAGTGTCGGCTATGGCATCTAACACTTTTTTAGTCTGATGGATGATCGTAGGTCCGATACCATCACCTGGGAGCATTGCTATTTTTTTCCTCATGTATTTGGAAGAAGTTACTCTGTTTTAAATCGTAAAATAAGAACGAAATAAATGGCATAAATGTCTTTGATTCAAGCATTTTTTGTTCTTTTTTTTACGTGCTAAAATTGTAAAACGACTTAATTGTCAAAGGAGTTCTAAGAGTACCTTACTTTGTGCGAATGAATTAGATTTATGCTTTTCTCCAGACCTCCCCCCAATTTATATCTTTATAAGTATCAAAAACGAAAGCCCCTAATGCGCTGAAAATAAATGCTACTGCAATGCTGCCAAGTACTAAAATAGAGCGAATAGGTCGAGACTTTGTAACTGGTATTGCAGCAGTTTCTACGAGTATGATGGAGGAAATATTGGCACTGTTAGCTGCTTTCAGTTGTTTTAAGCGTTCTTTATCGTAAGTAATTTGCTTGATTGCTTGATTGTACTCTTCTTCTAGGGCTTGCACGATTGGCATACCCGCATTGAACCGTTGTAAAGTAGTATCTAAATTAGCAATTTCACTTTTGAGTCCTGCTACCATCGCACTGAGATAAGCAGCAGAATCTCTTGCCCCCTTGACACGCATTTTCTGAAAAGCGGCTAGTTTTGCTTCCGTTGATCTAAGTTTAGATTCTTTACTAATAAGAGCATTTGCTAAGGATTCGCTTTGAGATTCGGTGTTGTATATACTGTATCTATTGCGTAGCCACTGAATGCTATCGCTCAATATTTGATTGCTATGTTCTTTTTCCTTCACTGTATTCTCTATGGTATTAATCGTTTCTTTAGTTTTGAAAAGTTGCAGGTTGATTGTATCAATCTTCATTCTTGCAGCATTAGCCATTTGGGCTGCCAGCCTTGGGTCTCTGTCTTCTATTGAAAGCTGAATAGCATCACGCTTGGTTTTGGTAGCTTCGTATAATCCTCTGAAATGCTCTTTTACATAATAAGAGGCTTTGGCACTTGAAGTATCAATATCATAATGTTCATAGAGATTAAATCTATCAATTAGGTATTCTGCCAATTCATCCGATGCCGCAATAGTCAACAACCGATCATTGTCATTATTACTGCCGAAAGGCTGGGGGTCTCTAGTGGTTGTTCCAAAAAGACCTCGTTCTGTCAGCAAATCTGGATTTTTGGAAAGGAATACAGTCGAGGATTTGTAATAAACAGGTAGCAACAGTGAAACAATGATGCTGCCAACACCAACAACTGTGCAAACAGTTAATATGAATTTTAAGTATTTTACTAGTTGTTTGACAACACCAAGTAAGTTTTCCTTTTGCTCCATGAAAAAATTAATTATCCAACAAAAGTAGAAAAAGATTTCAGATACTCTAATGGGCTTTTGAAGAGATTAAGCGCACTACTAAATTTGAAGCTAATAACTTCAGTAACATTTGAACAATACTGTAAATTGTAGGGTTCTGAACAATAGTAATTTGGAATGTGGTTTTCGCGTTCAATCAACAAATCCTTGACATTTGAAACATCTTCAGTATCTCAATAAATTTTTTGTCCGCTATAAGGGTCTTTTCCTTTTGGGCATCGTTTTCGTTGCATTCTCCAACTATTTTAGAGTATTACAACCACAGGTCATTCGCCAAGCATTTGATTTGGTTATTGAAAATATTAATCTCTACAAGCAATTCAACGAATTTGAACTGCAAGAAACACTGCTGCAATTCATTGGCAAGACGCTACTGTTTTTTGGAGCGCTAGTATTGCTATTTGCCTTTCTGATGGGTGTGTTCATGTACTTCATGCGTCAGACCATTATTGTAATGTCCCGATTAGTAGAATATGATCTACGAAAAGAATTGTTTCAGCAGTATGAAAGACTACACTTAGCTTTTTATCGAAAAAATAATACAGGAGATTTGATGTCCAGAATCACAGAGGACGTTACGAAAGTTCGTATGTATCTGGGTCCTGCGGTGCTGTATGGAATTAATTTGATTTCGCTATTTGCTTTTGTTATTACTTCCATGCTAAATGTCAATGTAGAGTTAACGCTTTACTCACTTGCACCGCTTCCAATTTTATCTATTTCAATCTATTACGTCAGTAGCTTAATTAACAAAAAGAGTGAGATCATTCAGAAGAAATTAGCATCATTAAACAGTGCCGCTCAAGAAGTCTATTCAGGTATTCGAGTCATCAAATCGTATGTAGAAGAAACGCAAATGGAACGTTTCTTTGCAACTCAGAGTGAGGAATACAAAAAGAACTCCATGGCGCTAGCCAAAATTGATGCTTTGTTTTTCCCGCTAATGTTGCTTCTAATTGGGACAAGCACGGTAATAACGGTCTTTGTAGGAGGGCTAAAAGTGATGCAAGGCATCATTACACCAGGAAATATTGCAGAGTTTGTGATCTATGTTAACATGCTAACTTGGCCAGTAACTTCCATTGGTTGGATAGCTTCTATTATTCAGCAAGCTGCTGCCTCCCAAAAGCGCATAAACGAATTTTTGGATGTGCCACCTGCCATTGAAAGTGAAAAAGAGGATTTTTATCCAGTCAAAGGTCATATTAAGTTTGATAATGTTTCCTTCACTTATCCCGACACAGGTATTGAGGCTTTAAAAAATATTTCTTTCGATTTAAAACCTGGAGAGAAGTTAGCCATTATTGGTCGTACAGGTTCAGGTAAGACGACTGTTGCTGATCTGCTGGTAAGAATGTACGACGCTACAACTGGTAGCATCTACATCGACGGAGTAGCAATTAAAAATCACAGCCTTTCCAACATCCGCAAAAAAGTGGGCTATGTGCCACAAGATGTTTTTCTTTTTTCTGATACCATCGCTAATAATATAGCTTTTGGAAGGCGTGCTGCCAGTCGCCAAGAAGTCATAGAATATGCTAAGTATGCCTCTGTTTATGAGGATATCATGGGACTATCGAACGGTTTTGATACAATGGTCGGAGAGCGAGGCGTAACGCTTTCGGGTGGACAGAAACAGCGAGTTTCTATTGCTAGGGCACTCATTAAGCAGCCCGACATACTCGTTTTAGACGATTGTTTGTCCGCAGTTGATACTAAAACAGAAAAGCAGATTCTTGATTATTTCAACAATGTGCTAGCGGATAAAACGGTAGTAATTATTACTCATCGCATTTACTCTCTACTGGAATTTGATAAGATTATTGTGCTTGAGGATGGTGCTATTGTTGAAGAAGGATTACATCAAGAACTCATCAATAATGGAGGTTATTACAGCGATTTATTCGAGAAGCAGAGTATTGAGGAAGTTTTGGTGGAGTAGAGAAAAGTTGAGTAACTGGACAAACTTGTTGACAGGTTTAGATGGTTTAGACGAATAAACATATAGACCTTTCCACTTCCTTAATGAATAAGAAATTGGGTTGAATCGCTTAGTTTCGCTTCACTAAATTGTAAGGTTTAAGCCGTCATAAGCAATGGTAACATCTTTTGGTAAAGTAGGAGCAACATCAACATATTTTCCCATTCTATGGCTAATGTGCGTAAGATAAGTATGTTGGGGTTGAATTACTTCAATCAATGAAAGGGCTTCTTCTAAGTTTTGATGGGTCAAATGAGCAGCTTGATGTAGTGAACTGAGCACTAATATCTGCGTTCCTTTAACTTTTTCTAGCTCCTCCGCACTAATCGTTTTAATATCAGTAATGTAGGTGAAGTCATCTATGCGAAACCCTAGAACGGGCAATTTACCGTGCATCACTTCAATAGGTACGACTTTTATTCCTTCTATTACAAAAGGTTGTTCTTTTGAAATGGTCTTTAATCGAACTTTAGGTATGCCAGGGTAATCTTTTCCATTAAATATATAGTAGAACCGTTGCTTGAGGTCTTTTTGAACAGGCTCAGTAGCATAAACTGGTACATCTTTTTTTTGCAAAAAATTATATGCTCGCACCTCATCCAATCCAATGACGTGATCGTTATGCTCATGTGTAATCAGCACGGCATCTATCTTTTTGATTTTTGCGCTTAGCATCTGCTGCCGAAAGTCTGAACCGACATCTATCTGTAAATGCACTCCATTTACTTCCAAATGTGCCGAAGTTCGCAGGCGTTGGTCTCTTGGATCACTAGAAGTGCAGGCTTCACAATCACAGCCAATCATCGGAACGCCTGTTGAGGTGCCAGTGCCTAAAAATGTGAGTTTCATAGAGAGGTTAGTTTTCTGTTTCCGTATCTTCGGATCGAATTTTGATCAACTGCTGATATGTTTTTTGCGACTTATCACTCAAGATATTTTCTACAATTTCTACTTTATCAATGATGTCTTGGAGGCTATTGATACGAGCTTCTATATCAAAAAAACTATTAATAATGATAATTTTTTGATCCTTGACCAATGCGTAACCACTTTGAAAGCTACCTTTTTCGTATCGGATTATGTAGCCTGATTCCTCAAGCAGCAACTCCAACTTCTTTAATGTATGTTTTGTGTTTTTCACTTCGAGTGTTTCTATTTCTGTGCCAAAAATACTAAGAAACTATTAGAATATAATTTAGAAACGGGCAGGATGTATTTCGGAATGTTACTAAACATAGACTCGTTAGCTTATTTTAATTTTATTATTTTCGTACTTAATACAAAACAAAACAAAATGAAAAGTAACTTAATTATCCTTTTTTTATCCTGCTGTATTCTAGCATGCAGTAACATTGATAGATCAACAAATGGGAATGACGCAAGGACAGCAAAGCAATATCCTACCACAGGTTCAATAGAAGCATTGGATGAGTCGTTTAGTGAAATTATTGCCAGCGATGCTGCCATTGAAATACTGGCAGAAGGCTTCACTTGGTCAGAAGGACCAGTCTGGATAGATTCCTTGAATAGTGTGCTTTTTTCTGATGTCCCAGAGAATCGAATTTGGCGTTGGTCGGAAGCGGATAGCCTTCAGCTCTACTTAGAGCCATCGGGCTATCTTGATGAAGTGGAAATAAGCGAACCCGGTTCTAATGGTTTGATACTAGATAATAATGGTCGCTTAATCCTATGTCAGCATGGAGAACGACAAGTTGCTTATATGGACGCACCTTTGAATGCACCTAAGTCTAAATTTGTTGCGCTCGCTCAACAGTACGAAGGAAAGCGATTTAACAGCCCCAATGACTTAGTCATTGATCGTCAAGGTAATATATACTTCACCGATCCGCCTTATGGATTACCTCAACAAATGAATGATCCTCAGAAGGAAATACCTTTTCAGGGTGTGTATCGCCGAAACTTAGATGGGAGCATTGATTTGCTTGTTGATTCGCTCACTCGTCCAAATGGGGTTGAACTTACGCCAGATGAAAAGACACTTTATGTCGCTGTTTCTGATCCTGAACGCGCTTATTGGATGGCTTATGACTTACAATCAGATGGTCAACTTAACAATGCCAGAATTTTTCATGATACTACTCCAGATGTAGGAAAAGCAGGAAGAAAAGGCGTTCCAGACGGCATGGTAGTTCACTCGAATGGAATAGTATTTGGCACGGGACCTGGCGGCGTTTGGGTGCTTTCTAAAGATGGCAAATTGCTGGGTAAAATTTTGACTGGTCAAGCCACTGCCAATTGCACTTTAAATGCTAGGGAAGAATACCTTTACATGACAGCGGATATGTATTTAATGCGAGTCAAGCTAAAGAATGAGTGAGAACTCCATCTTTGCAAGCCTTATTTTACGCTATTCTAACGCTTCGGCAGACTATATTTTATATAATTGTAATGTATTTAGAAAAAAAACTTACTCAATATGAAAAATTGGAATATTATTCTATCTGCAACTGTAACATTGTTGTTGACATCAATCGGAATCGCTCAGGATTTGACCTTAGATGGAACTATATTAAATGCGCTTGAATATCGCTGTGTCGGTCCTACTCGTGGAGGGCGAGTTACAACCGTAGCTGGTGATGCCAACCATCCTAATACTTATTATTTTGGCAGCACTGGTGGTGGCGTATGGAAGACAGAAGATTATGGCATCACATGGAAAAATATATCAGATGGGTATTTTGACTCTCCTTCCATTGGTTCGATTAGTGTTGCGCCGTCTAACTCAAAAATAATTTACGTAGGGACTGGATCAGATGGAATGCGATCTAATGTAATAGCAGGAAAGGGAGTTTACAAATCATTAGATGCAGGCAAAACTTGGAAACACATCGGACTAAAAGCAACTGGACAAATTGGTGCAGTGGAAGTGCATCCAACCAATCCTAATATAGCTTATGTAGCTGCTATTGGCAATGCTTTTGCACCCAATGAAGAACGGGGACTATACAGGACAAAAGACGGTGGAGCAACCTGGGATAAAGTCCTGTTTATTTCCGACACAGTAGGCGTAGTGGATATGGAGTTTGCGCCAGATAACCCAAATACGATTTACGCTTCACTATGGCGGGGCGAACGAAAACCTTGGACAATAATTAGTGGAGGAAAAGTAGGAGGCATTTATAAATCAACGGACGGAGGCGACAATTGGAATAAGCTCGGCGGTGGTTTACCAACAGGTATTATCGGTAAAATAGACTTAGCCGTTTCGCCCGCCAATCCAGAGGTGTTGTACGCACTAGTTGAAGCACCAGAAGGAGAGGGTGGATTATATCGTTCAAATGATCGAGGCGCAACTTTTAAGTTGATGAGTACCGAAGAAGGCTTGCTAGATCGCCCGTTTTATTTTTGCAATGTCGAAGTCAATCCTCAAAATGAAAATACGGTATATGTGATGGCAACGCGCTATTACCGTTCCACTAATTCGGGCAAAAACTGGCAGAGGCTGAGCGTTCCACACGGCGATAATCACGATATGTGGATCAATCCCAAGGATACATTAAATTTTATTCAAGCCAACGACGGCGGCGCCAATATTACTCATAATGGTGGAAAATCATGGTCAACGCAGCACAATCAGCTTACTTCAGAGCTTTACCAAGTAGAAGTAGATAATCAAATACCATACTGGCTCTACGCTGGGCAGCAAGATAATTACACGACGATTGCTGTTCCGAGTTTACCTACTCCAACGCTTCCAGGCAGTGGACTGGATTATTGGATGGCAACAGGTGGCTGCGAGACGGGACCTGCTGTGCCAAAGCCCAACAATCACAACATTGTGTACGCTAACTGCAAAGGGCGTTTCGGGGTGTTTGATAAAACCACTGGACAGGAAAAACAATATTATGTCGGGGCTTCTAATATGTATGGGCATCACACAAAAGACTTAAAGTACCGCTTTCAGCGAGTGTCGCCGATTCATGTTTCACCACACAATCCCGATGTGGTATATCATACTTCGCAGTATGTTCACAAAACAATGGACGATGGCAAAACTTGGGAAACGATTTCTCCAGATTTGACGGCATTTACGCCTGAAACACAGATGGTTTCTGGAAGTCCGATTACAAGAGATGTAACAGGAGAAGAAGTTTACAGCACGATTTATGCCATCAGAGAATCAAAATTGGAAGAAGGTTTGATTTGGGTTGGAGCAAATGATGGACCAGTGCATGTAACCAAAGACGGAGGTAAAAACTGGAAAAATGTAACGCCGAAGTCCTTGCCCAATGGGGGGCGGGTGGACTGCGTAGAGACATCCGTACATCAAGAAGGCAAAGCCTACATTGCAGTTCTGCGCTATCAACTCGGGGATTCAAAGCCCTACATTTTCAAAACAACCGACTACGGTGAAAATTGGGAATTGCTCACGACAGGTAATAATGGCTTACCGGATGATTTTCCGACTAGAGTGGTGAGAGAAGACCCAGATCGAGCGGGTGTTTTGTATGCAGGTACAGAATATGGTTTGTTCATTTCCTTGAACGATGGTAAAACTTGGCAGTCTTTCCAGCAAAACCTACCCATCACGCCAATTACAGATATTAAAGTACATCAGCAGGATTTGGTGCTTTCTACAATGGGGCGTGCGTTTTGGATATTGGATAACCTAACGCCAATTCATCAACTTTCCTCTGATATTGCCGCTAAAAAAGTGCATCTTTTTCAGCCGAAAGCTGCTTACAGAATGCGCTATCGCTCAAGAGGAGCAGTGGATTATCCTAGCCCTGCTGCGATTATTGACTATCACTTATCAGAAGTGCCAGCAGGTGAACTACAACTGATAATTCTGGATGCTCAAAGAAAAACAGTGGCTGCTTTTAGTAGTGAAACACCAGAGGAAAAGGAAAAAATGGAGCGCGATATGTCCACAGAGTTTATGCGAGGCGGCGGCAAAGATGGATTACTGAAGTCAAAAGGTTTGCACCGCTTTCGTTGGGATATGCGCCACGAAGGAGCTTGGGATAAGAATATCAGTCGAAGAGGGGCAAGAGGCACAATGGTGGCACCGGGCAAGTATTATGCCGTCTTGAAAGTGGGGAACGAAAGCCAAGAAGTAGCGTTCGAGGTAAAAGCCGATCCGAGAGTAATAGCATCGGGGGTGAATTTGGCGGACTTGGAAGCACAGCGAGATTTGGCGCTCAAAGTAACCGCCCTACAAAGCGAAGCGAAGCAACTAGCGCACAATTTGGAGCAGGATATGGAGCAGTTGCAGTCCGCCACCGAAGCGAAGAAAAAGAAAAAATTAGTGGAAGAGCTAGTCGCTTTAGAAGCGTACAATGCTCAATTCAACACCGCAGAAGGTCGCTACATGCAGCCGATGCTGCTAGCGCAGATAAGCTATCTGAACAGCATGATTAATCGCGCCGATCAGCGACCGGGTAAGGATGCCTACGATCGCTTTGAGGAATTGCGTAAAGAGCTGGAGCAGTTGAAATCGGCTTATACTACTTTTCGAGAAGAATCGAAGGTGCTGGGGGATGACGATTAGGCGAAGGCTTAGCATCATGCTAAACACAAAGTCGGCTCGCCTTAGGGTTTAGCGCCAGACTTTTAAAAATAGCTGTATATTCGTTTTAAAATTTAAAGATACGTGGCTGACCCAATCAACATTTTTATTGCTTATGCTAGAGAAGATGCAAGTTATCTCAATGAACTGAGAAAGCACTTCCGCATTATGGAGCGCAGAAAGACGGTTAAGATTTGGTATGATGGGGAGATCATAGCGGGGCAAAAATGGAATGAGGTAATAGAAGAGGAACTGGAGCGGGCGGATATTTTCTTGATGCTGCTCTCTTCTAGTTTTATGAGTTCCGACTATGCTTATGGAAAGGAGATGGCAGCAGCGCTAAAGCGGCATGAGCGTGGAGAAGCAACCGTTATTCCCATTATAGCAAGGGATTGCGCTTGGGAGCTTACGCCCTTGGCGGAGTTGCAGGCTCCTGTGCAAGGCAAAGCACTCGGTAGCGTAAATCCAGAGCAACGCGAAAGTTTTTACACCGCTATTGTGCGGGATGTTAACAATGCCGTATTAAAGCGTCAGCGAGAAAAAGCTAACCTGCGCCGCCACTTTGACGACCAAGACGCCTGGAAAAATGCGCTTGCGCTCAATTCTATTAATGCTTACAATCGCTATTTGGAGCAGCATCCAAATGGAATACACGCTGCCGAAGCCAGAAACGCCATAGCGGATATTCAACGTACTCAGCAAAATGAAAAAGCAGCCATTGAACGCAAAGCATGGCAACAAGCCCAACGTATCGGTTCGGTAGCAGGATATGAAGATTACCTGCAAAAGTATCCTAATGGTCAGCATGCCACAGAAGCGAAAAGGCTCAAAACAGCCATACAGCAAAAAGAACAGGAAGCTAAAGAACGAAAGGCATGGCAGCAAGCTCAGCAGTCGAATACTATTGCTGGCTATAATAATTACTTGCAGCAATACCCCAATGGTCAGTTTGTGAAGTCCGCCAACAGAGCGATTCGCAAATTAGCAAGCAGTACGCCAATCCCAGACAGACGAGCACTTTGGTTTATGCTGGCTTTTTTGGTAGTGGTTCTAGCAGTTTGGCAGGCTAGCAGAAGTGGGACTGAGCCTGCTGATATAGATAAGCCTGCACAAGAGGAAAGTGAGCCCTCTGAGGTGGATTCCATACCGAAAATAGATACGCTTCCTGTAAAGACACCTGTTTCTCCATTAGTTTTGAGCTATCGCTTTGGGAAAAATGAGATACAAGCGTCAATTAAAGGAGGTGAACCACCTTATACTTTACAACTAAAGAAAGGCAATAACGAGAAGTACAGCAGAGTTTACCAGAGGGAAGCCACCTACACTATTGCTATTACTACTGCTTATCGAGAAGACGCTGGCACTTACACTCTTACGCTAGCAGATAGTAAAAATGAACAAACTCGAAAAGAGTTAGAGATTGATCCACCTCAGATTGATCCACCTCGTGGGACAAACACCTTCAAAGCGCCTGCTATGGTGTACGTAGAAGGCGGCACCTTCACAATGGGCTGTAAAGCTGGAAGAGATGAAGATTGTTATGATAGTGAAAAGCCAGCGCATTCCGTAACGCTAAGCGGTTACCACATAGGCAAGTATGAAGTAACCGTGAAAGAGTATTTGGCTTTTGCTGAGGAAACTAATAGCAACTATCCAATATGGTTAGAAAAGGGTAATAAGTTTAATGTGGAAACAGGCACAGATGATGAATATAAGAAGAGCGGCTATTCAAGAAATGCGGGGAATTTGCCGATTACTGGTGTTTCTTGGTACAATGCAGTGGCTTACTGCAGGTGGATAAGTCAGAAAACGGGTAATACTTATCGTTTACCTACGGAGGCAGAATGGGAATTTGCAGCAAGAGGTGGCAATAGTAGCCTCAATTACTTATACTCGGGTAGCAATACAGCAGCAGATGTGGCTTGGTATCAAGGTAACTCAGATCACAAAGTGCATTCAGTAGGCACGAAAAAACCAAACGAGCTAGGAATATACGATATGAGTGGCAATGTTTGGGAATGGTGTGCCGACCATTGGCATGATAATTATAACAATGCCCCCGAAGATGGCTCGGCTTGGGTAGATAGTGGAGCTATTGATAAAGGCAGGCGAGTGGTTCGTGGCGGTTCTTGGTACCTCAGTACAGGGCTTTGTCGCTCTTCCAATCGCGTCAGCCTCAATCCAAGCATTCGGAGCAACAGCGATGGGTTTCGGCTTGTCAGGGCTTAGTAACCCTCTGTTCTGTTACTCTTTTACTCTTTATATGGGGCGAAGCCCCCAAAATTTTTTTCTCATAAAAATAGGCCTTGAATCGGGAATTTATAGTAAACATATCTTTTTTGGTGGGTATTAATCTACTCATCAAGCCTTTCTACTTGTTTGCGATTGATCGGAGCGTTCAGAATATGGTAGGTACAGCGACCTATGGGACTTACTTTACCCTACTCAATCTCACGCTTATACTCAACATCTTCAACGACTTTGGAATGCGGAATTTCACAAGTCGGTACTTTGCTCAAAATACGCACCTGCTCCAGAAGTACTTCACGTCGCTGCTCTCCTTGAAGTTATTGTTGAGTATTACTTACGCTGTGCTGGTTTTGTTGCTTGGCTGGCTGCTGGGGTATTTTCCTACTTTTAGTTCCTTGCTTTTGGTGATGGCGGGCAGCCGTATTTTGATTAGTTTTATTGACTTTTTCCGTTCTAATTTGATGGGCTTGGCACATTATCGAACGGATAGCATAGTCTCTGTGCTGCATCGGCTGATTTTGATCGCAATAGTGGGCATATTGATTTGGACGCCTTCTTTTAGTGCTACATTCACCATTCAATGGTTTGTTGTAGCGGAATTGCTGGCTGCGGGGAGTACTGTTTTTGTTGCTTTCTTTTTAGTGCCTAAACATTTCCGAAGGTTTCATTTTCGATTTAACCCAAGATTTCTGCTGGTCTTTTTGCGGCAGAGCTATCCCTACGCACTGATTGTTCTTTTGATGATGCTTTACAATCGGGTGGATGTTCTTATGATCGAGCAGCTATTGCCGAACGGCAAAACGGAAGCAGGTATTTATGCCGCTGGTTATCGCTTGCTAGATGCTGCGGGAATGTTCAGTTTGCTTTTTGCTAATTTATTGCTGCCCATGTTCGCTCGAATGTTGAAGGAAGAACAGTCGATTGAATCTTTAATGTATGTAAGTTTTCGATTGCTTATGGTGGCTGCCATTACGGGCAGTGTTAGCATTTATTGCTATCAAGCAGAAATAGCGAAATTGCTCTACACGGAAGCCACTCCTTATTGGGGAAATATTCTTGCTGTATTGATGTTGAGCTTTATAGCCATTAGTGGTACCCATGTTTTTGGCACTGCTTTGCTAGCAAAAGGCAAGACCAAACTATTGAATCAATTCTTTTTGATGGGCATTGTGTTAAACATTGTGTTGAATCTCATTTTTATCCCAAAATATCAAGCACTCGGCGCTGCCGTTACTACTCTCATTACGCAGTTTTTCATTATCATAGGAGAAGTGGTGCTGGTCAAAAATATACTGAATATTGGTAAGGTTACTTGGTTGATTCAGTTGCTTGTTTTTGCAGCGTTGCTCACCACAACTGCTTTCTTGATTAACGAATATTTACAACTCGAATGGCTAATAGAATTTGCTATTTGCCTTTTGTCGGGTGTGTTAATTGCCGTACCGCTAAAGTTGCTAGACCTAAAGTCAGCAATATACTGGATTGCACGTCGCTAGGCGTTTTAGCAATTTTGATGCGAATAAAAAATAGTGTTGGGCAAAACTCTATTTTAGACAGTGGCTGGCCAGTCCACTCCACCGAATTCTGCCTGCATTTCGAGTAGGTTTTGATCAATCCAATTTTTGACTTTATTCTTGAATAGCTCCACATCAGTTTCAAACATGGGTGCTCCGTAGCGCATTTTAACTAGCGTGCGTTTTTTGCAAAACATTTTATTGATGAAGTGCCAAGTAAAACTCTCATCATGACTGACCCAAGCATCCTGTGGATATTTGTACTCAATAGCAATAGGTATGATGGGCGTATTGAGTTTGATGGCAGTGGCAAAAGTTCCGGGTTTGAAATCAAGCGAAGTAGGGCGATCACCCGTTGTGCCTTCGGGATAGATTAAGACAGGATAGCCGTCCTTCATTGCTTTTTCCATAGCATTGCGAGTGGCACGGCGGCTATCTTGATTATCTCTTTGTACAAAAATAATACCCGTAAAATCAACGGCGTAACCGAGCAGCGGCCAATCTTTGATTTCTGCTCTACCCACTATCACTGCTTTGATGAGGTGCAAGGAGACAATACCAGGATCATAATAATTGCGATGATTGCCTACATAAAATACTGGTTCTTCGATTGGTCTGCCTTTTATTTCTGCTTTTACGCCCAGTAATTTATTGAGTACAATCGCAAATTTATGTCGGAGTATCAAGCCTCGCTCTAGGTCTCTGCCTTTAATCAGAGCAATAAGCGTGTAGCGTGCCAAGTAGATCAGCACCAATAAGATAAAACCAATAAATCTTAAACTACCTCTTATTTTTCTCATATTTCCCTATTCAAATCCTAATGCTATTTTCATCTTATAATAAATAGCTGTGTTATCGTAGATGCCTCTAAATATTTCAGCACCTGGACCGTAAGCAAACACAGGTACCATTGAAGCGGTATGTTGAGTTGAGGTGAAAACTGCTTTAATGGTATCTCTTGTAGAAAGAGGATTAATAGCCAGTCCACCTGTCTCGTGGTCAGACGTAACAATTACGAGTGTTTCGCCATCTTTTTTGGCAAAATCTAGCACTTTACCAATGGCTTCGTCAAATTCTATCATCTCTGTAATAACATACTCTGCATCATTTGCATGACCGCCCCAGTCAATCTGAGAACTCTCTATCATTAGGAAAAAGCCGGTGTTAGTTTCATCGTGCCGATCCAAGAATTTCACGGCTTCTTGCACAGCGGGAATTAAATAATCTCTTCCCTGCGTTTTAGGCAGCGGTTCTTCATCAGCGGTGAAATACCCAAAATTCTTTTTTGGATCAATCTTTAATTTTGTAAAGTCCTCCTTGAAGTAATCGCTTATTTCATAGCCATTTGCCTGTAATTCTGCGTATAAATTGCGATCGTCTGATGTTCTGCGGTCAAAGAATTTTTTACCTCCTCCTACGAAATAATCCACTTCTGTTTTTAAGAAAAAAGTCGCAATGTCTTCGTACTGCTTTCTTTTAGCAACGTGAGCAATGAAGGAAGCTGGCGTAGCATGTGTAATGCTGGAAGTAGCCACCAATCCAGTTGCAAAGCCTCTATCTTCTGCCTCTTCCAAAATTGTTTTCAAGGCACTTGTATCTGAATCAACAGCAATAGCGCCGTTGTATGTTTTTTGACCGCAAGCAAAAGCCGTTGCTCCTGCTGCTGAGTCTGTAATCAAGTCATCCGATGCGTCTGTTTTTTGTAAGCCTATGGATTTGAATTCTTCTAGGTGCAGGAAATCATTATTTCTGTACATACCAGCCGTGATCTGCGTTAGTCCCATACCATCGCCAATCATTAGGATAATGTTTTTAGGCTGTTTTACAGGTGCTTGTTCAGGCACATTTTGAACGGGTAGTGGCTGTTTACAAGCAGCTAAAGTGATTATGGCTAAAAGAATGAGCATTTTTTTCATAGAAAATCGAATTTTGAAATTAAAGAATGTTTGTATTAGATACTGATGTTACGCATCATTTGATAATTTACTATTGCAAGTGTTGATTGCTGTAAGTTCTTGTTCTTTTTTATCAAGAAAAAAGAACCAAAAAATCAAGACTGTATTTCTTTTTCAACCCTTTTTCCACTAAAAGAAATAAGGTCGAATAGCTATTTATTATTGTTTTGCGTAACGTCAGTTAGATACTAACACTTTACCCGAACAAAGATAAGAGGGCTAAATCAAAATGTATTGTTTGCCGGGTAAACTCTTTATTAATCCTTTCAACTCTAGCTCCAATAATACAGCAGCCAATTTGCCCGTGCTTACTTTGGCTCGGTAGCTCAAGATATCTACACTTATCGTTTCTTTAGCTTTCATCAAATCCATAATTTGCCGCTCTTGCTCATTTAATTCTATGAATAGCTGCTTTTGAATAGCTTTGGTGTCTGTTGTCTTATCCCAATTCATAGCTACGGCTACATCCTCGCCCGACTCTATCAACATGGCTTTATTGTGTTTGATGAGTAGATTGCAGCCTTTTGATAGTTTATCTTTGGCACGCCCAGGTACAGCAAATAGCTCTTTGTTGTAATCCAGTGCTTTGTGGGCACTTATTATTGAACCACCTTTGGTATCTGTTTCTACCACGATAAGTGCATCGCACAATCCAGCAATTATCCGATTCCTAGCAGGAAAATGCTCTCGATCAGGGCCTTCATTGTGGGTATATTCTGTAAGGATACCTCCATTTTTTACCATTTCTATGGCTACTTGCTGATGTTGAGCGGGATAGATTCTTCCTAAACCTGAGCCTAAGATGCCAAGCGTTTCCATATTCAACTTTACGCATTGGCGATGGGCGGTTACATCTATTCCATAAGCTAAGCCACTTACGACTATAACATTGTAGGCTTGAAGTTCACTCACAATTTCTTCACAAATTGCCCTGCCATGCACAGAAGCCTTGCGTGTACCCACGATGCCTACAATTCGAGCAGTATTCAAATCACTTGTTCCCTTGTAGTAAAGTATGGGAGGACTGTCGCTGTAAGGTTTTAAACGGCTAGGGTAGTTCTCATCCAAATAGTACAGCACTTTTACATTGTGCTGCTCAATGTAAGTCAACTCTTGCTCTGCTTCTTCTAGTACATTTTGTGCCAGAATAGCATTAGCTAATTGTTCTCCAATGCCAGGTATGCGGAGTAATGCTTTTCGGCTTGTATTAAAAACGCCTTTTGCACCACCACAGTAACTTATCAAGTTTTTTGCTGTAACTGCCCCGACCTTTGGTATCTTTGTTATAGCAATTTTGTAAAGTAAGTCGTTCAAAGTGTTATAATTCAGTTGAATTTAAAAAACATCCGACAAAAATAAACAAAAACCTTATGCTATCATGGCAGAATCAAAGAATAAGAAAGGACTACTTCCTCGAATTGAGATGATTATTATTGCAATCTTTTTTGTGAGTTTTATTTTTATTATGATACCAAAATGTGAATCAGACCAAAGTATAACTGACGCCACTAGCGGAACTGAGGCGGTTGATGGTTCGATGGATACATTAGCTGCTTTGCTTCCTCAGCAACTTGAACCTGCTAGAATCGAAAGAAATCGTACGGTGCTCTATGCTACAATTGACGGGCTGAATATGCGAGAAGAACCACATCTGGCTAGTCCTATTTTAAAAAGGCTAAAACTTTACGAAGAGGTCTACTACCTCAATGAGCTAACAGAAAAACGCCAAACGATTGACTGGGGGAGTGATATTGTAACCGAAGAACCTTGGCTAAAAGTCCAAACCGATGATGGCAGAATTGGCTGGGTGTACGGTGCCGGTTTGCATTTTTATAAAAAGCAATTCCTTTTGCCAGCAGAAGAGTAGTGTTGTTTAATGTATCGTAATTGTATTATTAAAATCAATATTTAATGCTTTTTCTTCGCATCATTACATTCAATTTGTTGTTGCTTCCTTTTATTTCGCTTGCTCAAAACGATATGCCATTTATCAATGAAAGATACGTAGGTACATTTGCTTCGGTAGGCATTCCTTACTATGAACTTCCCGAAGGCGAAACTTATCAGCCGCTTTTAGTAGGATTTACTTACCATTTACCTTTTTATCAAACAAAAGGAAAGTTCAATATTGGCGTAGATATTATGCCACATTTGGGTGTTGCTAAATTTGAGAAAACAGCACACGAAGCAGGCGTGAATGTACAGTTCAACTTTAACTATGCACTATCAGTAAGGGATATTATTTCTGTTAGAGGTGGTGCTGGCCCTCACTATGTTACTGTCCAAACAGCTAAACAAGCTAGCGGTTATATCTTTTCTGACAATATTGCCCTTTCTTATCGAAGAAAAATCCAAGACTATAATGTAGGTATTTTTGTTGGTATTCGGCATATTTCCAATGCGGGTTTACAACAGCCAAATGACGGAATTGATAATATTATGCTCAGCTTAGAGTTTGCCTGGCTTTTAGGGAAATGAGTAAGTGGACAAAGTTGTTTCTAGGTTTAGAGTGCTTATTCATCTATATAATTTATTGTTAGTGAGGTTATTATGCCACTAAATAGTTAAACCTGTCCTGTGTACCTACTCAGATTATTATTTGCTCACAACTATTTTTCTACTACAAATCCTAATGTTCCAAAGTCTTCATAAAAAGCAGGATAGGACTTTACGACAACCATAGGTTCATTTATAGCAATTGCTCCCATCATTGCTAAAGGGGCAAAAGCCATTGCCATTCTGTGATCTTCATAAGTATCGAAAGCGGGATTGTTTTCTATAACGGCTTTGCCTTCAATGTGAATGGCGTCATTGCTCTGCTCTTGTACCATTACATTCACCTTATCGAGCTCTTGCTTTAGTGCATCTATTCGGTTGGTTTCCTTAATGCGTAATGTTTCTAAACCTTTGAGGGATGCTTCAATGCCTAAGCCTCCACAGATCACGGCAATTGTTTGTGCCAAATCAGGACATTGAATAAAGTCGTAAGCAAAACTGGGTTGAGGTGGAGATTCTAATTTGCTAAGATGAATACCGTTTTCGTTGAACGTAGTTTTTACGCCGAACTGCTCCATCATTTCTGCAAGAACAGCATCTCCTTGAAAGCTATCTTTGAATAAGCCATTTAACTGCAAATCCAATTCATCTGCAAATGCAGCTAAAGCATAATAATAAGATGCCGCTGACCAGTCTGCCTCTACGGTAAAAGGCTTTGCTTTATAATCCTGCGGAAGTATAGTTATAGTATGGTCTGTCCAGTCATGCTCAATACCAAAATATTGCATCAAGCCGAGTGTCATTTCGATATAGGGGCGAGATACAATTTTTCCTTGTAAGGTCAATTTTAGACCACGCGGTAGGGTAGGGGCGATCATTAAAAGAGCAGAAATGTACTGACTACTCGTGCCAGCGGAAATGCTTAATTCATTATTGATACCTAATCGGTTAGGAGCATGAATCTTTAAAGGTGGATAACCTTCCTGCTCCAGATACTCAATATTTGCACCTAATTCTTTTAATGCTTCTGCCAGTACGCCAATGGGGCGTTGCTTCATACGGTCGGTGCCTGTCAAAATTTGAGTGCCATTTTGCATGGAAAGAAAAGCCGTCATAAAACGGTAGGTTGTGCCAGCAGCACCTGCATCAAAAACGTCGTCCGAACTATCTGATAGTTGCTCTAGCAGGGCTTTGAGCGTAATGGTATCTTTGGAGTTGGATAATTTGTGAATGGTGAACCCTCCTTTACAAAGTGCTTGAATAATCAAAGCCCTGTTCGCAATACTTTTAGACCCATTCAGTGTAACTACTCCTTTGATGTGCAAATCGGGCTTTGAAAGTGTGTAGCGCATGGTTGTTTTTGTTGCAAATGAACGCAATTTTGATAAGAAAGTCTAGTAGGTTTTCTTCAAAGTTACTACTCCTGAGGCACTCAAACGCCTTGAACAGGAAAGTCAATACTCAAAACAGGAACCTCTGCATGGTTTATCAATAGCTCGACATTGCTACCGCTCAATATTCTTTTAATAGGACGACGATGATGATTAGAAATACCGATTAGGTCTGCATTTATTTCCTGAGCAATATGTCTTATCCCCCGTTCCACTGAAAAGTCTTTCAAGAAATGCAAATGATTTTCAAAAGGGCTAAGTGCTTTAAATCGTTCCATAGATTCTTTCACAAAGGCGTAGGGTAAGCCCCAAAGAGTGTCTATATTGATGTAAGCAAGATGCATAACGGGAGTGAATGGCTTTAAGAAATCAATGAAGTACTGGAATACAACTTTCTCTGATTCACTAAAGCTAGAAGCAAAGATGACCTCTTTGAATTGGAAATTAGTAATTGCATCTTTAATGACTAGTACGGGGGTATGAACCGAACGAATTACTTTTTGTGTATTAGAGCCGATAAAATATTCTTTCTTTCCACTGCTCCCATGTGAACCCATCACGACAAGATCAATCTCTTCTACTTTAATGATCTGTTCAATTTCTGACCACAAATCACCATTAGAATAACTTCCTGTTATTGATATACGAGGATATTCTTGTTTCAAACTTTCAAATAGCACATCTATATTTTTGATGACCTGCGTCTGTTCGTCTATTAATTTGCGCTCTTTAGCTGTCAATTTTTGCCAATTATTTGGTAACGGCATTTCATGGTATAGATGAATAGAGCCGCCCAATTTTTGAACAAGTTGAGCGGCGGCATCTAGTGCATAATGGGCACAAGCAGAAAAGTCTGTTGGGACGAGTATCTTCATATTGAATTATTTTTTGCATTCAATGCTAAGCTATATTGTTTCGCTTTTGTATTCTGTTGTGAAAGTGTCCAGTGATCCGTCGTAATAGTTTGAATCCAAGCAGTTCCTGATCTTCTGAATACTTGTACATTGAGTCCATATTGTTTATAAAAGCCATGCTCTAAACTACTTACTTTCAAATCTCCATCAATATTTAAATTGCCTTTTTGATGTGTTTTTCTGACTTCCCCCAATTGTTTAGAGTAGTCTCCGACTTGTTGAAAAGGAGGCGAACCTTCACCTGCTGTATGGGAAGCATCATAGAATTCTATCTTCAAAAAAGGAAAATGTGCTTGAAAATCGAGTTGAATTTCTCTTAATGTTTTATCATTGGAAATAGTCATAGCATCAAATGATTTTAAGAAAGATCAATACTTATCTTTCGGATGAAAAAATATTCTTTCATTCAAATCTATTTGATAGTCTATAGGATTGCTCTGACATTTGCCTTTCGTAAATAGTGATTTTCGTCAATATTACTACTTTCATAAGATAGAGGGAGTGATTTGATGGATTTTTCCTCTTGCTAATCATTTTACTTCTAGGAAAAAAGAAGATATTTTTTGATTATCTGATACTAAAATTCAGCAATCTCTACAAATTGAATTGTTCTAAGTAGTTGATAATCAAATTTATAGTTAAAAAAAGTCTAGTTATTGATAGTAATAAGAGTAGTGATAGATATTGAGAAATTGTCCTTAGTTGTTATCGGTAAATGCTTTATATTTGTATCATACTTGGAGAGACAAGTAAAACCTTGATAACTTGAAGAAGCACTACAGCAGACTTTAATGTTTAATGGATGAAGGGTCTTATTCCACTTTTTTCCTCAAAGCTAAGATATTTAAAGAAGCACTACAGCAGACTTTAATGTTTTGTGGATGAAAAGACCCTCAATCCATTTTTTTCAGCAGAATTTAATGTTTGAATCTTATTTGATTCCCATTGTCAACAAATATAATACATTTATTGTATTTG